>NZ_JBLUQC010000002.1:0-750075 GCF_048068435.1 Pseudomonas sp. NY15437 | reverse complement strand
TTTTATAACCCCAAACGCCGGCACAGCAGCGCTATGCAGCTATCGCCAGTGGAGTTTGAGAAACGCTATTTCCAGAGCTTGGAAAGTGTCTAGGAAAGCCGGGGCGATTCACTGTTCGAGGTGAGAAATCAAATCAATGGAGGAAAAGGCCAGAAACTCCTCAAACACAGCCAGATGCTCAAGGTACTTCTTGGTCGTTTCGAGGGCTCTGCCCGAGTGCTCCATGGTGATGTATAGGTTGGGGTAGTAGATCGGGATGTAGTCTTGTACCAGCAGCTTTCTTCGAGCAGCATTCACCACCTGCTCTGTGACCTGGAAACCCATGTTGCCCTCTCATAAAACATAACTTTTTTAAGTATAGTCATGGGCATCGACTGGTCAGCGCAAAACCTAACGTTTTACTTTCCCGAATTTTAGCGCTTGTCGCTACCATTCAAGCACTGAAGAGACAGGACTAAAGGCGAATCAAAGCATGTCCAAAAGTGACAAAACAGGCAAAACAGGCTCTTACGTCTACACCATGCACCGGGTCGGCAAGGTCGTGCCGCCCAAGCGTGAAATCCTCAAGGACATCTCCCTGTCGTTCTTCCCTGGCGCCAAGATCGGCGTGCTGGGCCTGAACGGCGCGGGTAAATCCACCCTGCTGCGCATCATGGCCGGCGTCGACACCGAGATCGAAGGTGAAGCCCGCCCGATGCCCGGCATCAACGTCGGTTACCTGCCGCAGGAGCCCAAGCTCGACCCGCAGGCCACCGTGCGCGAGATCGTCGAAGAGGCCGTCGGCCAGATCAAGGCAGCCCAGGCTCGCCTGGACGAGGTCTACGCCGCCTACGCCGAGCCGGACGCCGACTTCGACGCCCTGGCTGCCGAGCAGGCGAAGCTGGAGGCCATCCTCCAGGCTTCCGACGGCCACAACCTGGAGCGTCAGCTGGAAGTCGCCGCCGACGCCCTGCGCCTGCCGCCGTGGGACGCCAAGATCGAACACCTCTCCGGTGGCGAGAAGCGCCGCGTGGCGCTGTGCCGCCTGCTGCTGTCCGCCCCGGACATGCTGCTGCTCGACGAACCGACCAACCACCTGGACGCCGACTCCGTCGCCTGGCTGGAGCACTTCCTGCACGACTTCCCGGGCACCGTGGTGGCGATCACCCACGACCGCTACTTCCTCGACAACGTTGCCGGCTGGATCCTCGAACTCGACCGTGGCCACGGCATCCCGTTCGAAGGCAACTACTCCGGCTGGCTGGAATCCAAGGCCAACCGCCTGGCCCAGGAAGCCAAGCAGGAAGCCTCCCACGCCAAGGCCATGAAGGCCGAACTGGAGTGGGTACGCCAGGGCGCCAAGGGTCGCCAGGCCAAGTCCAAGGCCCGTCTGCAACGCTTCGAGGAACTGCAATCGCAGGAATTCCAGAAGCGCAGCGAGACCAACGAGATCTACATTCCGGCCGGCCCGCGCCTGGGCGACAAGGTCATCGAACTGCACAACGTCACCAAGGGCTACGGCGAGCGCGTGCTGATCGACAACCTGTCGCTGAGCATTCCCAAGGGCGCCATCGTCGGCGTGATCGGCGGCAACGGCGCGGGTAAATCGACCCTGTTCCGCATGCTGACCGGCAAGGAACAACCGGACTCGGGCACCATCGAAATCGGCGAAACCGTGCAGATCGCCAGCGTCGACCAGAGCCGCGAAATCCTCGAAGGCAACAAGACCGTGTGGGAGCAGGTCTCCGACGGCTTCGAGCAGATCAAGATCGGCAACTACGAAGTCCCGTCGCGCAGCTACGTCGGCCGCTTCAACTTCAAGGGCGGCGACCAGCAGAAGTTCGTCAAGGACCTCTCCGGTGGTGAGCGTGGCCGCCTGCACCTGGCGCTGACCCTGAAGCAGGGCGGCAACGTGCTGCTGCTCGACGAACCGTCCAACGACCTCGACGTGGAAACCCTGCGTGCGCTGGAAGAAGCGCTGCTGGACTTCCCCGGCGCCGCCATCGTGATTTCCCACGATCGCTGGTTCCTGGACCGCATCGCGACCCACATCCTCTCCTACGAGGACGACGGCAAGGTGGTCTTCTTCGAAGGCAACTACACCGAGTTCGAAGCCGACCGCAAGAAACGCCTGGGCGACGCGGCCTCGCAGCCGCACCGCGTGCGTTACAAGAAGCTGGCGTAAGCCACTTCTGCAGGAAAACGGGGCCTTCGGGCCCCGTTTTCGTTTCTGCGGCTTTGCGGCCGGCTCAGCGGCTGCGCTTGAGATCATCCAGCGCGCGGCGCTGCTCCTCCAGCTGGCGCTGCAGTGTGTCGATTTGCCGCGCCTGGTCCTGCAGGGTACGTTGCTGGTCTTCCAGTTGGCGCGCCATGCGCTGCAGGTCGTCCGTGCTGAAGTTCGACTTGTGGATCACTTCGCTGTCGAATGTATCCGCCACCAGCAGCGCGCCAGACTCGGTGAAGTGGCCCAGTTTCATGGCTCCGAGAGCCGGCAGGGCGAGGCAGGCGGTGAGGGCGGCAAGGGCGACGAGGGGGCGGCTGGGCATGGTCGTGATCCTGGAAGATGTGAGCGGATGGATGCAATGATCTATTGATTTTGTATACAGGAATCTGGTTTTCTGCCGCTCTGGCAGACGTGGGAATTATATTTTTTGCACCATAAAGATTCAGAAAAGCGTCACGCTGCACTATCTCAGTGCGGTGTGGGTTGCTAGAGTCTGCCGGCAAAAAAAAGCGTTACATAACCAGAAAAGTACCGGTGTAGACATGATGCAATCCGTTGATTCGTTCCTCGAGCGCCTCAAGCGGCGCGACCCCGACCAGCCCGAATTCCACCAGGCGGTGGAAGAGGTGCTGCGCTCCCTGTGGCCCTTCCTCCAAGCCAACCCGCGTTACCTGCAGGCAGGCATCGTCGAGCGCATCGTCGAACCTGAACGCGCGATCCTGTTCCGCGTGCCGTGGATGGACGATGCCGGGCGAGTGCGGGTCAACCGGGGCTTCCGCATCCAGATGAGCAGCGCCATCGGCCCGTACAAGGGCGGCCTGCGCTTCCACCCTTCGGTGAACCTGGGCGTGTTGAAGTTCCTCGCCTTCGAGCAGGTCTTCAAGAACTCCCTGACCTCGCTGCCCATGGGCGGCGGCAAGGGCGGTTCGGACTTCGACCCCAAGGGCAAGAGCGACCTCGAAGTCATGCGCTTCTGCCAGTCGTTCATGAGCGAGCTGTTCCGCCACGTCGGCGCGGACCTCGATGTGCCGGCCGGTGACATCGGCGTTGGCGCGCGCGAGATCGGCTACCTGTTCGGCCAGTACAAGCGCCTGTCCAACGAGTTCACCTCGGTGCTGACCGGCAAGGGCATGTCCTACGGCGGCAGCCTGATCCGCCCGGAAGCCACCGGCTACGGCTGCGTGTACTTCGCCCAGGAAATGCTCAAGGCCCGCGAAAGCGGCTTCGATGGCCAGCGCGTGGCCATCTCCGGCTCCGGCAACGTGGCGCAGTACGCCGCACAGAAGGTCATGGAGCTGGGCGGCAAGGTGATCTCGCTGTCCGATTCCGAAGGCACGCTGTTCTTCGAGGCCGGCCTGACCCTGGCGCAGTGGGACGAAATGATGGAGTTGAAGAACGTCCGTCGCGGTCGCCTCAGCGAGATGGCAGGCCCGGGCCTGCGCTTCCTGGCGGGCCAGCGCCCGTGGTCGCTGGCCTGCGACATCGCGCTGCCCTGCGCCACCCAGAACGAGCTGGATGCCGAGGACGCGCGCACCCTGCTGGCCAACGGCTGCATCTGCGTGGCCGAAGGCGCGAACATGCCGTCGACGCTGGAGGCGGTGGATATCTTCCTCGAGGCCGGCATCCTCTACGCGCCGGGCAAGGCCTCCAACGCCGGCGGCGTCGCCACCAGCGGCCTGGAGATGAGCCAGAACGCCATGCGCCTGCTGTGGACCGCCGGTGAAGTGGACCAGCGCCTGCACGGCATCATGCAGAACATCCACCATGCCTGCGTTGCCTATGGCGAGGAAAACGGCCGGATCAACTACGTGAAGGGCGCCAACATCGCCGGCTTCGTCAAGGTTGCCGATGCCATGCTGGCCCAGGGCGTGGTCTGATCGCTCCCCGGAAATGAAAGACGGGCCCGATGGGCCCGTTTTTCATGTCACCCGCCTTGCGCGGGCTGCCCTTCGCAGGAGCTAGCCTGCTCGCGAACCCGCCCAACGCCGAAGCCGCCGGGAGGTTGTTTCGCGAGCAAGTGCGCTCCTACCTGTCCGCTATCAATCCACGGGTTTTGGCGTGGTCGCGGTGCTTGGCGGCAGCAGCGGGTATTCCACCGTCGGCTGCTTGCCGGTAACGGTCTTGAGGAAAGCGACGATATCGCCCACTTCTTCGTCGTTGAGCTGTTTGCCCAACTGCGCGTTGCCCATGATCTTCACCGCTTCGTCCAGGTTCCAGACCTGCCCGCTGTGGAAGTACGGCGCGGTCAGCGCGACGTTGCGCAGGGGCGCGGCGCGGAAGACGTATTCGTCGTTCTCGGTCTTGGTCACTTCGAAGCGACCCTTGTCGCCGCTGGGCAGGATCTTGTCGTCGGGCTTCTTCACCAGGCCGAACGGGAAGTACGCCTGGCCACCCAGGTTCACGCCGTTGTGGCAGGCGATGCAGCCGGCGCTCATGAAGGTCTGCAGGCCCTTTTTCTCCTGCTCGTTCATCGCCTTGTCGTCGCCCTTGAGGTAGAGGTCGAAGCGCGAGTCCGGGGTGATCAGGGTCGACTCGAAGGCCTGAATGGCCCGCGCCATGTTGTCGAAGCTCACCGGTTGCGGGTCTTTCGGGAAGGCCTTGCCGAAGGCCGCGACATACTCGGGCATGCTCTGCAGGGTCAGCTCGACGTTCTTCGGCGTGTTGTGCATTTCCACCGGGTTCTGCACCGGGCCCTTGGCCTGCTCTTCCAGGTCCTTGGCGCGGCCATCCCAGAACTGCGCGACGTTGAACACGGCGTTGAATACCGTGGGCGAGTTGCGCGCACCTTTCTGCCATTCGTGGCCGCTGGAGGTGGGCACGTTGTCGGCGCCGCCGGTGCCGATGTTGTGGCAGGTGTTGCAACTGATCACGTGGCTGGCGGACAGGCGCGGTTCGAAGAACAACTGCCGGCCCAGCGTCACCTGGTCGGGGTTCAGCGTGTCGCTGGGTTTCTCGGGGATGGGCTTGAAGATGCCATTGGCCTGGTCACGCAGGGCGTCGGCATTCGCGGCTGCCGATGCCGCGCCGAGGGCCAGTAGTAGGCTGCCCAGGGCGAGTTTTCTGAAGGGCTGCATGTGGGGTCTCCTTGTCTCAGGCTATTGGTTGTTGTCTGAGTTCAAGGAGAGGTCAGTGGGGCGGGGGAGGGCTTGATCGACGTCAAGCGCGGGACTTTGTCGGCCGCGCAATGATGCCGCAGTCTCAGTTGGCGCGCAGTGCGCGCGACAGGGCGCGGTCCTTTTCCTGTTCCCAGTCGCGGTCCCGGTCGCTGTTGCGCTGTTCCTCGTACTGCTGGCGTTCCTGGCTTACGCGCATCGCCTGGCATTGCTGGAAGCCGTCGTTCCAGCCCAGGGCATATCTGGGCTCGTCCAGGTAACGCGGCACGTTCTTGCGGAATTCGCCGCCGATGGCGCCGGCCGCCTGGCGACCGCTGCCGCAGCCGTCGTCATAGCCGTCGGCATAGGCGGGCGGGTAGCCCTGGGCAATCAGGCTTTCGTGGGTGGTTTCGCAGCCGGCGAGCAGCGCGGCGCAGAACAGGATGAGGGTGGCGCGGTGCGCCATGGGAGCTCCCGTGTACCGATAAGGCGGGCACACGCGCCGGCAGAGGAAGCGCCACTCGAGGTGACATGGCGCGACTCTAGCCAGCGGCTGGTGAGAAAAGCGTCAAGCCGGCGTGATGCGGATGTGCTGGCCGCCGGCGTGACGCGCCTCGAATGCGATGCGCACCGGCAGGAAGGCTTCGATCACCGTGCGGTTGCTCAGCAGATGGTCGCTCGCCACCGGCGTGGTGAAGCTGCCGCCGCCGGCCAGGGCCAGGGGCAGCAGCAACTGGTCGGCCAGATGCTCCTCGACGCTCGTGCCGCTGCGGCGCCAGTCATCGGCCTGGCGCAGCGCCTGGCTGGCGACGCGCTCGGCGCTGACCCCGGGCTGGCCGAAGGCGCAGAACGCCAGGGTCAACTGCTCGCACGCGATCTCCAGCAGCAAGGCGTTGCCCGGCCCCTGGTCTTCCGGCAGGCGGACGACCTGGACGGACGCCGCGCGCCAATCCTGATGCCGCTTCACCTTCTCCAGCTCGCGATCCCCCACGTGACCGGGAATGGCCGCCAGCAGGGCGCGGGCTGAACGCGATAGCACGGTCCCCGCTTCCGGCAGATGCAGTGGCCGCAGCTCGCCGGGCGCGACGCGCACCCGCAGTTCACCTCCTCCGGCCGGCATGAAGCCATGGCGCAGCAGGGCGAAGTCGACCGTCGCGCCCATGCGCCGCAACAGCGGCAGCCAGCTGCGTTCGATGAAATCCGCTGGCGGTGCCAACGGATTGTGCGTGCCCCCCGTGATCGCCAGGTTGCTCGGCCCATCGGCGAACAGCAAAGCCGGCAGTAGCGTCTGCAACACCAGCACGGCGCTGCCCGCGCTGCCGATGGCGAAACGGTAGTCGCCACCGCGAACCGCACCGGGGCGGAAGGTCAGGCTGCGCGCGCCGAGTTCATCGCCCTGCACCGTCGCGCCGCAGACCTCCGCCGCCGCGCGCACGGCCGTCAGGTGCTGGCGCAGCAGCCCCGGCCGCGAACGCCGGCCACGGATGTTGACGATGCGCAGCGCCTTGCCGGTGATCATCGACAGGCTCAGCGCACTGCGCAGGATCTGCCCGCCGCCGTCGGCGCCGTCGAGTTCGATCAGGTCCTTGTTCATCGGGCATACGTCCTCACCTGATCGCGCAGGAAGTGGTCCAGGCGCTGCGTGTCGCGGCAGCCGCCACGGGGTGCGCCGAGGTCTTCCGCGCGTTGCAGCTCTGCCTCGATCAGCCGGTGCAGTGTCGGGCGCGCCGGGCCGTATTCCGCCTCCACCGCCTGGCGCTTGAGCAGCAGCAGTTCCTCGACTTCGGCACGCTGTGCGGCGTTGTCGAGGGTGGCCTCCATCAGCGTCTCGAAGACCATCGGCGGCATGCCGAGGCCCTGGTCGATCCAGCGCACGGCCAGCAGCGGGCGCAGCACGTAGAGGTACTTCTTGTAGCGAACCTCCTCGCCCTGCAGATAGCCACGGAAGTTCTTCCTGGCCATCGACAGGTAGTGCGCTCGCGCAGCGGCGGGGGAGTAGAAGTCCCGCGCCAGTTGGCGCAGTGCCTCGGCTGCCGCCGATTCGCTGCGGTACACCAGCGGCGAGTCCAGCCATTCCAGCAGTGTCGGGTTGGACTTGCGCAGCAGCCTCAGGGTTTTGCGCAGTTCCCAGCCGCTGAGGTCCAGTTCGTCGGTCAGCGGGCGTTCCAGCACGTCGCGCGGTTCGTCCACGCGCAGGTACCACTCCGGTTGATGCACGTAGACGAAGCGCACATCGTAGTCGCTATCCGGCGAGGCGAAGCCCCAGGCGCGGCTGCCCGACTCGCACGCATAGAGCACCGTCACGCCGTGCTCCTGTTCCAGTCTTGCCAGTTCCTCCAGTACCCGTTCGCGCATGGCGGCGGGGAGGGGATGGCGTTCTTCCTTGTTCATGTTCCGTTTCCTTGTCTTGCTGTCGGCGCGGGCCCGTCCGGCCCGCACCGTTCTATCCCTTCACGCACACCACCTGACGCAGGGTATGCAGCACTTCCACCAGTTCGCGCTGGGCGTCCATCACGGCGTCGATGTCCTTGTAGGCCATCGGGATCTCGTCGATCACATCCGCATCCTTGCGGCATTCGACGTGGGCGGTGGCGCGCACCTGGTCTTCGACGCTGAACAGCTTCTTCGCCTTCGTCCGGCTCATGGTGCGGCCGGCGCCGTGGCTGCACGAGCAGAACGCCTCCTCGTTGCCCAGTCCGCGAACGATGAAGCTCTTGGCGCCCATCGAACCCGGAATGATGCCGAGCTGGCCCTTCTGCGCGGACACCGCACCCTTGCGCGTCACCAGTACCTCTTCGCCGAAGTGGCGCTCCTTCTGCACGTAGTTGTGGTGGCAGTTCACCGCCTCCAGGCTCGCTTCGAACGGCTTGCGGATGACCTGCCGCGCCGCGGCGATCACCGCACGCATCATCAGTTCGCGGTTCTGCCGGGCGAAGTCCTGGGCCCAGCCCACGGCTTCCACATAGTCGTCGAAGTGCCGGCTGCCTTCCTCGAAGTAGGCCAGGTCACGGTCCGGCAGGTTGGCGATGTGCTGGCGCATATCGGCCTGGGCCAGTTCGATGAACAGGTTGCCGATGGCGTTACCCACGCCGCGCGATCCGCTGTGCAGCATGAACCAGACGCGGTTGGCCTCGTCCAGGCAGACCTCGATGAAGTGGTTGCCGGTGCCGAGGGTCCCCAGGTGCTTGCGGTTGTTGGTTTTCTCCAGCTTCGGGTACTTGTCGGTGATCACCTTGAAACGCCCCGCCAGCGCCTTCCATGCGTCATCGGCATGCCCGGGCACATCTTCCCAGGCGCCCTGGTCGCGGCGGCCGAAGGTCTTGCCGTGGGGCACGGCCTTTTCGATGGCGGTGCGCAGGCCGTGCAGGTTGTCCGGCAGGTCCGCGGCCACCAGCGAGGTGCGCGCGGCGATCATGCCGCAGCCGATATCCACACCCACGGCGGCCGGGATGATGGCGCCCTGGGTAGGGATCACGCTGCCGATGGTCGAGCCCTTGCCCAGGTGCACGTCCGGCATCACGGCCAGGTGCTTGAAGATGAAGGGCATCTTCGCGGTGTTCATCAGTTGCTGCTTCGCGTCGTCCTCCACCGGCACGCCCTGGGTCCAGAGCTTGATCGGTCTGCCGTTGGCGACTTCCAGCAGTTGGAAGGTTTGGATGCTCATGTTTCGATGCTCTCTTGTTGCGTGGCGACCTGGCCGGCAGCGGGCTGCGCCCGGCCATCGCGGATGCGTTTGTTCAATCGACAGGCGCGGCAGCGTATCGCCGTGGAATACACCTGTCCCTGACAGTCTTCGTACCACCATTTCTGCTGCGCGGCGGTCCAGGTCTGCCGGACACCGCAGTCCCGGCAGGTGAACTCCTGGTCCTCGTACCAGCCACGGCGCACGAACAATGGGTCTCCGTAGCTGTTGTAGGGTGCCAGGTTCGAGGGCGTGACCGGGAAGCTGCCGGGCGGTCCGGGGCGGTGCCCGGGGCGCCTGGCCTGCTCGGCTTTCCATGCCTTGCGCCGTTCGCGCTTCTGGCGGATTTCCTGACGGCGCTGCTTGTTGCTCTTCACGTTGCCGACTCCTGCGCCGTGCAGGCCCTTGTCAGGCCTGCTTCAGCGTCACCAGTCCATTCAATACCTGATCCAGGCCGCCGAATACCGAGATACGGTCGATTCGTTCGGCGACCCGCTCCAGGGTCTCCAGTTCCTTCAGGCGCAGGGCGGTGGGGTTGTCTTCCATCACCTTGGCCGTGTTCAGCAGCGAGCGGGTCGCTGAGGTCTCTTCGCGACGGCGGATCACGTTCGCCTGCGCAGCCTTCTCCGCCTCCACCACCTGGGCGAGCAGGGTCTTCATCTCGCCCGGCAGGATGATGTCGCGCACACCGAGGCCGCTGACTTCGATGCCGGTGCCCGGCAGGCGCTCGTTGAGGTAGGCGCTGACCGAGTCGTCGATGAGCTGCTTGTTCTCCAGCAACTCGTCCAGCGAACGGGTGCCCACCGCCGCGCGCAGGCCGAACTGCAACTCGCGGTAGAGGTGCTCCAGCGGCTTGGACAGGCTGGAAAACGCCGTCAGCACATCGCTGTAGCGCCAGTTGGCGGCCAGGTTCAGGCGCAGGCTCACCTTGTCACGGGTGAGGATTTCTTGGCCGCTGACTTCCAGCGCCTGGATCCGCGTATCGATCAGCTCCACGCTCACCTGGCGGTTGTAGCGCCAGAAGCCGTACTGGCCCGCCGGCAGCAACTCGACCACCGCACCGTCGACCTTCAGCACGCCGACCTGGTAGGCCGGCACCAGGGTCACCAGCAGCGCCTCGGCGCCGATCACGCTGCGGCCGCGCAGGTTGCTCTGCATCTGCTGCAGCAACGCCGGAGCGACTCGGTATTCCTGGCTCAGGTCGATGCGTTCCAGGCGCTGCTCGGTCTGGCCCTTCCAGTACAACCGGCGGCTGCCCGGCGCGAGGATTTCCGCCAGCACGCCGTCCTCGAAGCGCAGGCCGGCCTCGTCCTCGGCCAGGTCCATGCGGGTGAAATGGCGCTCTACCAGCGCCGGCTCGGACTGGCGCAGGTAGCCGGCCAGGCGGTGTTCGAACAGCGGGGTGTTCAGGCTGAAGGTTTCCACGCTCAGGCGGTTGTACAGGTCCAGGTGGCGGTAAATGCCCGGCTCGAGGATCGCCAGGAAATCGCCCTCGGAGTACAGCAGGCCGCGTTCGTTCTTCTTCACGGTAAAGCGCTTCAGCAGTTTCATCTTTTTCGTCCTTCTTCTGTTGTCCTGGGTGCCGGTGTCCGCCGGCCCGTCGGGTGGCGAGGCGGGGGCTCGCGAGAGCCAGGTGCTGCGGACTGCCTGTCCATTGCGCCGAATCCTTCGGCCAGCATCTGCCTTGTCGCGGGCCCGGTCCTCGTACCGGGCGGGTCGGCGGTGGCTTCGGGTCCCTGGCGTATCCGGCCTTCCTGGCCTCTTTGCGCCTGCCCCGTCGCACACCGGCGGGGTGTTGCCTTCATGAGTAGCTGCCTTAACTGGGCAGTGTTCGAGCGGGAGTCGAACCCGCGACAGGCCATTTCTTGGATGGCTGCTCTACCGGACTGAGCTATCGAACGGCGCGGGCAGGATTCGAACCTGCGACGGCTCCAGCAACGTGGAGTGCTCTACCGGGCTGAGCTACCGCGCCATCGACCGTGACTGCTGCAGCGGCATGCCCGAAGCCGACACCAGGGGTGGGCTTGGGCACCGGCGGGGTTGGAACCCCTGCCCGTGGGCTGCATCAGCGATGCGGTCGAGGGAGATATAGCGAGGGGCGTGCCAGGTTGGCTTTCGATGGGTGTGGTGTGCTTTCAACTTATTGATAAATAACGATTTAATTTTATTTTCGGTGTAAATTTTCGAGTCTGAGGATTGGCCGGTTCTGGAATTTATGGATATGCTGAGATCGTTGTTTATCTTTGTGGATAAAATATGAAGGCCAAGAAAACCGTCGCCATCGGCTTCCTCGGTTCCACCCTGGACCGCGTCGGCAAGGGCGCGGCGCGCTGGCAGAAGTGGCGGCCGACGGTCGGCCTGTGCCAGCAGCAGGACCTGCTGATCGACCGTCTGGAGCTGATCCACGGGCTGGATGCGCGGGACGTCAGTCTGGCCGAGCGTATCGCTGCCGACGTGCGCCACGTGTCCCCGGAAACCGAGGTGCGCCTGCAGCCCATGGCGTTGCGCAACCCGTGGGACTTCGAGGAGGTCTACGGCGCGCTGCACGATTTCGTCGGCGGCTATGCCTTCGATACCGAGCACGAGGATTACCTGGTGCATATCACCACCGGGACCCACGTCGCGCAGATCTGCTGGTTCCTCCTCACCGAGGCGCGTTACCTGCCGGCGCGGCTGGTGCAGGCATCGCCGTCGCGGCGCAAGGACGAGGCGCGGCAGCCGGAAGGAACCGTCGCGGTCATCGACCTCGACCTGTCGCGCTACGACCGCATCGCCACGCGCTTTCGCCGCGAGCAGGAGGAGAGTCTCGCTTTCCTCAAGTCCGGCATCGCCACGCGCAACGCCGAGTTCAATCGTTCCATCGAGCAGATCGAGCGGGTCGCCGGGCGTTCCCGCGCGCCCATGCTGCTGATCGGCCCGACCGGCGCGGGCAAATCCTTCCTCGCCCGCCGCGTCTACGAGCTCAAGCGCGCGCGGCACCAGTTCCAGGGCCGCTTCGTCGAGGTGAACTGCGCGACATTGCGCGGCGACGGCGCCATGTCCGCGCTGTTTGGCCACATCAAGGGCGCCTTTACCGGCGCGCAGAACGCCCGCGAAGGGCTGCTGCGCGCGGCGCACGGCGGCATGCTGTTCCTCGACGAGATCGGCGAGTTGGGCCTGGACGAGCAGGCCATGCTGCTCAAGGCCATCGAGGAAAAACGCTTCTTCCCCCTGGGCGCGGACCGCGAGGTGGGCAGCGACTTCCAGTTGATCGCCGGCACCCACCGCGACCTGCGCGAACGGGTGGCCGAAGGACTGTTCCGCGAGGACCTGTTCGCCCGCATCAACCTCTGGACCTTCGACCTGCCGGGGCTGGCCGGGCGTCGAGAGGACATCGAGCCGAACATCGACTTCGAACTGGAGCGCCATGCCCGCGAGCAGGGCCGCCTGGTGCGCTTCAACCGCGAGGCGCGGACGTGCTACCTGGCGTTCGCCAACTCGGCGCAAGCGCTGTGGAGCGGCAACTTCCGCGAGCTGTCGGCGTCCATCACGCGCATGGCGACCCTGGCCGACAGCGGACGGATCGACGAGGCGCTGGTGGAGGAGGAGATCGGCCGGTTGCGCCGCTCCTGGGGCGCCGCGCAGGCCCAGGGGCCGCTGGATCCATGGCTGGGGGAGGGTGCCAAGGCGCTGGACCTGTTCGATCGCCTGCAGCTGGAAGCGGTGATCGACGTCTGCCGGCAGGCGCGCAGCCTGTCCGATGCCGGTCGCCAGCTGTTCGCCGTCTCGCGCCAGGAGAAGCAGAACCCCAACGACGCCGACCGCCTGCGCAAATACCTGGCGCGCTTCGGGCTGGATTGGGCGTCGTTGCGGGACTGAGGCGCCACGCGCCTCAGTAGTGGTACCAGCGCAGCTCCAGCATCACTTCGCTGCGCGGGCTGGCCTCGTGGCTGAACTCGCGCTGGGCCGACAGGCGCAGGCCGAGGTTGCGGCCCAGTTCCACCTGCTGGCCGAAGCTCAGGGTGCGGCGCACTTCGCCGTTGTGGAAGTAGTCGCCCTTGCCTTCCAGGCTGAGGTTGCCCAGCGGGTTGCTCCACAGCATGCCGGTGTCGAAGCCCATGGCCGGCGCGATGGTGGCGGCGAAGTCGGGGTTGTTCTCGATGCGAGCCGTGCCCAGGGCATAGGCTTGCAGGTCGTCGGTCAGCTTCCAGCTGCCGCCGGCGCCGCCATTGAGGTGGCCGACGAGGGTATCGTGGTCATTGTCGCTGTGTTTGCCGATCACCCGCTCCCAGCCGCCGGCGACCTGCCACGAGAGCGGCTTGAGCAGCTCGTTGCGCGGTGTCATGGAGCGGATGGTGACCAGGTCCAGCTGCTGCAATTGCCAGCGGTTGCCTTCGTACTGGCGCAGCTTGAGCTGGCCGAGTTCGATCTGCGCGCCGAGGGGGAAGCCGTACGCGTTGTCGTCGAGGTCGTGGTAGGCCATGCGCAGGCCGTACTGGGCGAAAGCTTCGCCGTCGCGGCTGCCGGCGCCGATCTGCCAGGTGCGCGACTCGTGACCGTCCTCCGGCTGACCGGGGCGCTCCACGGCCAGTGCCGGCGGCGGATTGCGGTTGATCGCCTTGAGCAGGTTGTAGCTGCGCGAGGCGGTGGATTGGTCGCGCTCCTGGCCGGTGGCGCGGTAACGCACCAGGCGGAAGGCGGTGTCCTGCACCAGTGCCTGGCGATCGGCGGGCAGGGCGGCAAAGGCGGGGCTCAGTAGCTGGCTGTCGTCGTCGGCGATCTGGCGTGCCAGCACCTTCTCGTCATGGCTCAGGGGCTCGCCGCGGGCGAGCAGCTCGCGCTCGCGGGACGGGCGATAGTCCACCCGCTCGATCAGCCCGGCGTCCTTCACCGCGCGCACCGTGTCGGTGGGGATGGCGGTGAGGGGGAAGTGATCGGTGAGTTCGGTGCCGGGGCGGGCGATCTCCAGCAGCTCCAGCAGGCGGAACGAGCAGTTCTCGTCGAAGAAGTAGTACTTGAAGCGGATCTGCTTCAGCTCCCAGACGTGCTCGACCATGCGCGCGGTTTCTTCCGGCGTCAGGTTCAGGCGGTACTCCCAGAGGTCGCGGTTCTCCAGGCGGCTGTATTCGGAGAGCTTCTCGCGGTAGGGCACCAGGGCGAACAGGCCGGGGTAGCCGCCCATCAGGCCTTTCCAGGCGTAGAGGATGCTGTTGTCCATGCCCTCGATGTAGGCGCCGAAGTTGAGCGCGTAGCTGAGCAGGGCGGTGTGGTCGGAGTCGACGTCGGCCTGGTCGATGCGCAGCAGCGTGTGGCCGAACATCGAGGACGGGCTGTTCAGGTAGGCGGCCGGGAACACCAGCGCGGCGCTGTGCGGGTTGATGTCGTGGTACCAGGTGGTGAATTCCTTGCACTCGAACGCCGGCAGGTCATCGAGCTGCAATTGCTGACGCAGCCAGCGGGTGCGCGCCGGATAGATGCACTGGGCGTGCTTGTCGCCGAGGCTCGCCGGGGCGTAGAGGGCGTTCACGGTGGCGGCCAGTTCCGCGTCGGGGTGGCGGTCTCCGTCCGCGGCGAGGAAGAACTTCGGGTCGTCGACGAAGCTGCGCCAGCCACCGAGCTTGGCGTGTTCGTAGTGACCCAGGGCCAGCCAGTAGGGCTCGTCAGCCAGCGATTGCAGGCGTTGCGGGTCGATCTGCGGGGCCGCGATCAGTGGCGTGCAGGCGCACAGCGCCATCCAGGGCAACAGGCGTTTGGGCATCGAGTGGGCTACTGGAAGGAAAGGGGGAGCCCGCCCGGAGCGGGCGGGCTCGCGTCGGCCATCAGGCCTGTTCGGCGTACTTGGCCAGGGTGCTGTCCTGCTTCAGGACGGCCTGGGTGTTGGCGTAGACGTCTTCAGCGGTGACGTCGGACTTGTTGAAGATCTGGGCGAAGTGTTCGTGGGTGACCTGGGCGAAATGCGCACGGTCCTCGGGCTTCACGCCCAGTACCACGGCGTAGGTGGTCAGCGCTTCGCCGTCACCCTTGGCCATGTCTTCGGACAGCTCGTCCATCATGCTGCTGAGCACGATCATCGGCTTGCCGCCGTAGGTCAGCGCGCCGTTGGTGTGGCAGCCGTTGGTGCCGGTGGTCATGCCGAAGGTGTTGTTGCCGCTGGTGCCGTTGGTGGTCGCTGCCAGGACGTGGGTGGCGGTGCCGCGCTGGCCCTTGAACAGCATGTTGCCCCAGCCGCAGCCGTCGCTGCCGGGTGCATCGGCGAGGGCGCTCAGGGAGGCGGTGGCGAGGAGGGTACCGAGCAGAATCCTTTTCATCTTTTTTCTCTCTTTTTGAGGTCGGGGACCATTGAACAGCCGCTGACAGCAGAACAGCGCCAGGCCAGAGCTTTTCTCCATTGCCTGGCGGGTGTCAAGGCAGGCGCTGCCGCAGCCGCTCCGGCTGGGCCTGCGCAAGCGTCGCGAATGACCGGTAGTTGATCGGTATCAGCGGCGGAAGTCTTGGAACCGACCACACTTGAATCAGTTCCACTTGCGAGGAAGTAGTCATGGTCGATTTCGATCCACGGCCAGCGCTGGACCAATTGGCGGCCGAGTATTCCAAACGCGCCGAAGCCATCCGCCGCGACCTCGGTCGCAGCCATTCGCCGGACTTCGCCGAGCAGGCCCAGCAGCGGCAGAACGACGACGTGCTGCGCGCCCTGCTGGCCGAGGCGGAGGCGGGCATGCGCCTGGTGGGCCTGGCGCGCCTGCGCCTGGCAGAGGGCACCTATGGCGAATGCGCGCGTTGTGGCGAGGCCATCGAGGAGCGCCGCCTGCGCGCCCTGCCGGCCGCCGAGCACTGCCTGCGCTGCGCCGATGCGGTGGACTGAAACTGTCACCAATACTGCCTTGCCAGTGGCGCGCGGGCGGCGCGAGAATGCGGACGAATCTCCGCGGCCTCGCGCCGCCCGAAGCAAGGACCTCCAATGCCCGATTCCGTTGCTGCCGGCCTGCGCCTGGCGCCCGATGAACTGACCCGCCCCTTCACCCCCGAACAGTTTCCCTTCAAGACCACCGAAGAACTGGAGCCTTTCCTGGGCGTGCTTGGACAGGAGCGCGCGGTCGAGGCGCTGCAGTTCGGCGTGGCGATGCCGCGTCCGGGGTACAACGTGTTCGTCATGGGCGAGCCGGGTACCGGTCGCTTCTCGTTCGTGCAGCGTTACCTGAAGGCGGAGGGCAAGCGCCTGCCGACGCCGGCCGACTGGGTCTACGTCAACAATTTCGATGATTCCCGCGAGCCGCGGGTGATCGAGCTGCCGCCGGGCAGCGCCGCCGAGTTCGGTTCCGATATCGATCACCTGATCGACAACCTGCTGTCCACCTTCCCCTCGGTGTTCGAGAACCCCGCCTACCAGCAGAAGAAGAGCGCCATCGACCGCGCCTTCAACCAGCGCTACGACAAGGCCCTGGATACCGTCGAGCGCCTGGCGCTGGAGAAGGAGGTCGCCCTCTATCGCGACAGCGCCAACATCGCCTTCACCCCGATGAAGGACGGCAAGGCGCTGGATGAAGCCGAATTCGCCCAGCTGCCGGAAGAGGAGCGCGAGCGCTTCCACGCGGACATCGCCGACCTGGAGGAGCACCTCAACGAGGAGCTGTCCAGCCTGCCGCAGTGGAAGCGCGAATCGAGCAACCAGCTGCGCCAGCTCAACGAGGAAACCATCACCCTGGCGCTGCAGCCGCTGCTGGCGCCGCTGGTGGAGAAGTACAACAACAATTCCGGGGTCAGCGCTTACCTGCAGGCCATGCAGCTCAACCTGCTGAAGACCGTGGTCGACCAGTTGGTGGACGCCGAACGCACCGACCCGCAGCGCAAGCAGAGCCTGGAAGAGCAGTACGCGCCGAACCAGGCCATCGCCCACCACGCCACCAGCGGTGCGCCGGTGGTGTTCGAGTCGCACCCGACCTACGACAACCTGTTCGGCCGTATCGAATACGCGTCCGACCAGGGCGCGCTCTACACCAGCTACCGCCAGCTGCGCCCCGGTGCGCTGCACCGCGCCAACGGTGGCTTCCTGGTGCTGGAGGCGGAGAAGCTGCTCAGCGAGCCGTTCGTCTGGGACGCCCTCAAGCGTGCGCTGCAATCGCGCCAGTTGAAGATGGAGTCGCCGCTGGCCGAGCTGGGCCGCCTGACCGCCATGAGCCTGACGCCCCAGGTGATCCCGCTGAATATCAAGGTGATCATCATCGGCTCGCGGCAGATCTACTACACGCTGCAGGACCTCGATCCGGACTTCCAGGAGATGTTCCGCGTGCTGGTGGACTTCGACGAGGACATCCCGCTCGCCGAGGACAGCCTCGAGCAGTTCGCCCAACTGCTCAAGACCCGCACCTCCGAAGAGGGCCTGGCGCCGCTCACCCGCGAAGCCGTCGCGCGTCTGGCCACCTACAGCGCCCGCCTGGCCGAACACCAGGGGCGCCTGTCGGCGCGGATTGGTGATCTGTTCCAGCTGGTCAGCGAAGCGGACTTCATCCGCCAGTTGGCCGGCCAGGAAGTGACCGACCTGGGCCACATCGAGCGTGCCCTGAAGGCCAAGGAAACCCGCACCGGGCGGGTGTCGGCGCGGATTCTCGACGACATCCTCGCCGGCATCATCCTGATCGACACCGAAGGCGCCGCGGTGGGCAAGTGCAACGGCCTGACCGTGCTGGAAGTGGGCGACTCCGCCTTCGGCATGCCGGCGCGCATCTCCGCCACCGTCTACCCGGGTGGCAGCGGCATCGTCGACATCGAGCGCGAGGTTAACCTCGGCCAGCCGATCCACTCCAAGGGCGTGATGATCCTCACCGGCTACCTCGGCAGCCGTTACGCCCAGGAATTCCCCCTGGAGATCTCCGCCAGCATCGCCCTGGAACAGTCCTACGGCTACGTGGACGGCGACAGCGCCTCGCTGGGCGAGGTCTGCACGCTGATCTCCGCCCTGTCGCGCACGCCGCTGCGGCAGTGCTTCGCCATCACCGGCTCGATCAACCAGTTCGGTGAAGTGCAGGCGGTGGGCGGGGTCAACGAGAAGATCGAAGGCTTCTTCCGCCTCTGCGAGGCCCGTGGGCTGACCGGCGAGCAGGGCGTGATCATTCCGCGCGCCAACGTCGCCACCCTGATGCTCGACGAGCGCGTGCTGCAGGCGGTGCGCAACGGCCAGTTCCACATCTACGCCGTGCGCCAGGCCGACGAGGCGCTGAGCCTGCTGGTCGGCGAGCCGGCCGGTGCGCCGGACGCCAAGGGCCATTTCCCCACGGGCAGCGTCAACGCCCGCGTGGTGGAGCGCCTGAAGGAAATCTCCGAGCTGGGCATGGACGAAGAGGACAAGGAAAAGCCGGCCAAGGAGCCTGTCGCCGCCAAGCCCGCCAGCAAGCCGAAAACCGAGAAGGTGCCGGCGGAGAAGCCGCCGGTGGAAAAAGAACGCGCCCGCCGGAAGAAGGACGCCGACTGACCGTCGGGCGGGGCAGGGGCGCCGCCGCGGCGCTCCTGTCCGCTGGTTTTACACACCGTTGCCTGCAACATACGGGGATAAATCCGCGCTTTCGCGTGTCGGAACCTGGGTGTAGTCTCGAACTCAGGACAACCGCGAGGGTGCCGCCATGCCGCGTAACCTCTGCCTCATCCGCCCCTGTCTGGGGCTGACCACGCGCATCGAGTGCGAGATCAGGCCGCTGGCCGGAGAGAATGGACTCTGGACCTTGTTGTGCGCTGCCGGCATGTCCGGCGCGCAGCCCACCGCCATCAAGGCGCAGGGCCCGTTCTGCGGGCCTTTCGTGGCGGAAGGTGTGCTCGACGCGATCTCCGACTGCCTGGCCCAGCAGGGCTACATCGTGGCAGACGACCCGCCCATCTGGCAGTTGCACCTGCAAGGCGAACTGCGCCGCCTGAACGGCGAACGCTCGCGCCATGTGGGCAATTTCCAGTTCCGCCCGGAAGGTTGACGGTCGATTGCGCAGCCCCTGCACAATTCGCTGAAGCCCGCGGGGCGCCTGGACGCTGCGGTTTCATACCGTGGCCGCCCACATATTTATCCACAGAAATCCGGGATAACTTGTAAACCTCATCCGTTATACTGCGGCCGCCCTTTTCCCAAGACCTTTCCTACGAACACCATGGAACGATTCGTCGAAAACTCCCTGTACGCGGCGCGCTGGCTGCTGGCGCCGATCTACATCGGCCTGTCGCTGGCCCTGCTGGCGCTGACCATCAAATTCTTCCAGGAAATCTTCCACATCCTGCCGAGCATCTTCACGATTGCCGAAGCGGACCTGATCCTGGTGCTGCTGTCGCTGATCGACATGGCGCTGGTCGGCGGCCTGCTGGTGATGGTGATGTTCTCCGGCTACGAGAACTTCGTGTCGCAGCTGGACATCGACGAAGGCAAGGAAAAGCTCAGCTGGCTGGGCAAGATGGACGCCAGTTCGCTGAAGAACAAGGTGGCTGCCTCCATCGTGGCGATTTCCTCGATCCACCTGCTGCGCATCTTCATGGACGCCAAGAACATCGATGACAACAAGCTGATGTGGTACGTGATCATGCACCTCACGTTCGTTCTCTCGGCGTTTGCCATGGGCTACCTGGACAAGGCCACGCGCCACGATCACTGAAGTTTCCCCGCGCTGTCCCCGCCGCCCGGCCGTTGCAAAACGGACGGGCGGTTGTGTTTTCGGCTTGCGGTGGGCCCCGGCTGGTCAAGACTTCTGCGTGGATCAACCCGCAGGAGGTGCAGCATATGAATCTGCAGGAACTGACCAGACGTTCCGTCGCCGGTGACATCGACGAAATCAACCTGGTGTCGCTGGAAGGCGATATCTATGTGCTGGAGGCGCGAATGGGCGCGCGCTTCTACCCGGTGCAGGACGAGGCCGGGCACGTCATCAGCGTGCGTTCGGTCGCCCACGCGCGGGAAGTGCTGAAGGCGCTGCCCAGCGTTCCGTTCCATCTGGTGCATGCGGTGGTGCACGACGAGATGTGCGGCATGGACGATGAGCGCGACATCGGCGCGGGCGTGACCATCCCGCTGCACTAGCGTGGCCAGGACTCCCGCCGAGCGAGGCACGCGCGGTGGGGGAGGCGGAGCATCTGTGCTAGGCTGGCGGCCCTTTTTCGAACCCCCAGCGGAGCGCCCGCCATGAGCGAACTCAACCTTTCCACCGACGAAGCCCGCGTCAGCTACGGCATCGGCCGTCAGCTGGGCGACCAGCTGCGCGAGAACCCCGTTCCGGGCATGACCCTCGACGCCATCCTGGCCGGCCTGTCCGACGCCTACGCCGGTGCCGAAAGCCGCGTGCCGGGCGAAGCCCTGTCCGCCAGTTTCCAGGTGATCCGTGAGCGCATGCAGGCCGAAGCTCAGGCGAAAGCCGAAGCCGCCGCCGCCGTTGGCCGTGACTACCTGGTGGAAAACGCCAAGCGCGAGGGCGTGACCGTCCTGCCGTCCGGCCTGCAGTACGAAGTGCTGACCAGCGGCGAAGGCGCCAAGCCGTCCCGCGAGGACACCGTGCGCACCCACTACCACGGCACCCTGGTCGACGGCACCGTGTTCGACAGCTCCTACGAGCGTGGCCAACCGGCGGAATTCCCGGTGGGCGGCGTGATCGCCGGCTGGGTCGAGGCCCTGCAACTGATGAACGCCGGCAGCAAGTGGCGCCTGCACGTGCCGAGCGAGCTGGCCTACGGCGGCCAGGCCGTCGGCAGCATCCCGCCGCACAGCGTGCTGGTGTTCGATGTCGAGCTGCTGGACATCCTCTGATTCCCGACGGTTCGCTGCGCAGCGCCATCCCTGGCGGCTGCGCAGGAAGAAAGGGGCGCTCAGGCGCCCCTTTGTGCATCCGCCTCCCGGGCGGCGGAGCACCGGCGGCGCATCCTGCGCCGCCGCAATCACTCAGGCGTATCGGCTCTTGTAGGAGCGAGCTTGCTCGCGAACCTCTCAGCTCTGGCGCTGGGCTGTTCGCGAGCAAGCTCGCTCCTACCCTTACCGTCGGCTGCGTCGCTCTCAGCGCAGCGCGCGGGCGTAGCAAAACAGGAACAGGTTGCGCACCAGTTCCTTGAGCACCAGCGGCTCGCTGGTGCTGAGCTCGGACAGCTCGAGGCCACCCTGTTCGCGCAGCTCGTCCAGCGCGTCCTCCTCCAGCACCGCGCAGACTTCCCCGGTGTCCCGGTGCAGGATGCGCAGGTAGGGGTGCGGGCGATCCAGCCAGGCGTCGATCATGTAGGTCATGGCGAGTTCCTCCGTGCAGACCGTTTAATGAGAATAATTCTTATTATCTCAATAGCAAGCCTTAATGGGATAATTTTTTCGCGCAGGCGACGATCTGTTGTTCCCGGTCAATGGAGCGGCAACAAAAAGCCCGCCGCGGCGGACCGGGGCGGGCTCTTGCGAAACGGCAGATCAGTGCGTGCGGGCGACGGCGAACTCGGCCAGCTCGATCAGTGCGGCCTGGTACTCGTTGTCCGGCAGCGCTTTGAGGCAGTCGATGGCGCGGGCGGCGTACTCGCGGGCCAGGTTGGCGGTGTAGTCCAGGGCGCCGGCGGCTTCCACGGCGGCGCGGATGCCTTCCAGGTCCTGGCTGCCGCCCTGCTGGATGGCCTTGCGCACCAGCGCAGCCTGTTCCGGGGTGCCATCGCGCATGGTGGCGATCAGCGGCAGGGTGGGCTTGCCTTCGGCGAGGTCGTCGCCGACGTTCTTGCCCAGGCTGGCGGCGTCGCCACGGTAGTCGAGCAGGTCGTCCACCAGTTGGAAGGCGATCCCCAGGGCGTCACCGAACAGGCGCAGCGCCTCGGATTGTTCCGGCTGGGCGTTGGCCAGCGCGGCGGCGCTGTGGGTGGAGGCCTCGAAGAGCATCGCGGTCTTGCCGCGGATGACTTCCATGTAGGTTTCTTCGGTGGTGCTGGCGTCACGGACCTTGGACAGCTGCAGCACTTCGCCTTCGGCGATCACGCGGGTGGCCTGGGAAATGATGCGCATGACCGGCATGGAGCCCAGCTCGACCATCATTTCGAAGGAGCGCGCATAAAGGAAGTCGCCCACCAGCACGCTCGGCGCGTTACCCCACTGGGCATTGGCGGTGGCGCGGCCGCGGCGCAGGCCGGAGGCGTCGACCACGTCGTCGTGCAGCAGGGTGGAGGTGTGCAGGAATTCGATGGTGGCGGCCAGCAGCTTCAGGTCGTCGCCCGAATAGCCCAGGGCCTTGCCGGAGAGGAGCACCAGCAGCGGGCGCAGGCGCTTGCCCCCCGCGGAGATGATGTAGTCGCCGATCTTTTCCACCAGGGGAACGCGGGAAGTGAGTTGGCGACGGATGATGCCGTCGACGGCGGTGAAGTCGTCCGCCACCACGCGATAGAAAGCCTGGGGTTGCATTAAAGACAGCGCTCCTCGTAGATTGCCGCGGCATGCTAGGTGCCGCTGTTTGGGCTGTCAAGGCAAGGCCCCATGGGGCTTGATCCGCACCGGGGCTTTGCGTACAATCGCGGCCCCGAACTTCCCTGGCATATCCTGCCTTACGCAATTGCACGGGCGTCCTTTCCGGCCCCATGCAGCCATGCCGACCGATTCCTCTTTCTATAAAGCGTCGGGTGAGCAGGTCTAACGGAGACATCCAGATGTACGCAGTAATTGTTACTGGTGGCAAGCAATACAAAGTCACCGAAGGCGAATTCCTCAAGGTCGAGAAACTCGACGTCGCCACCGGCGAAGCGATCAACCTGGATCGCGTTCTGCTGGTCGCCAACGGCGATGACGTCAAGATCGGCCTGCCGGTGGTAGAAGGCGCGAAAGTGACCGCAGAAGTGGTTTCCCACGGTCGTCACGACAAAGTGCGCATCATCAAGTTCCGCCGCCGCAAGCACCACATGAAGCGCCAGGGCCACCGCCAGTGGTTCACTGAAATCAAAATCACCGGCATCCAGGCCTAATTCCTTTTAGGAGAATTGACTCATGGCACACAAAAAAGCTGGCGGTAGTACCCGCAACGGCCGCGACTCAGAAAGCAAACGCCTTGGCGTGAAGCTGTTCGGTAGCCAGGCTGTCAAAGCAGGCAACATCATCGTGCGTCAGCGCGGCACCCAGTTCCACGCTGGCTACGGCGTTGGCATGGGCAAGGATCACACCCTGTTCGCTAAAGTCGACGGCGTGATCAAGTTCGAAGTGAAAGGCGCCTTTGGCCGTCGCTATGTAAGCGTCGTCGCTGCCTAAGCGAGCTCTCACTGAAAAAGCCCTGTCTCGCGACGGGGCTTTTTTGTTTCTGGCGTTTCCAGGCGAGGTGCCGTCGGTTCGGGCGTTTGCGCGGACTTGGCTGTATCCTATGCTCCTTTTCTTATTTTCAACCCGCCGGCTCGGCGGGAGGCGTTCGCAATGAAATTCGTCGACGAAGTATCCATCCACGTGAAAGCCGGTGACGGCGGCAACGGCCTCATGAGCTTCCGCCGCGAGAAGTTCATCGAGAAAGGCGGTCCCAACGGCGGTGACGGTGGCGACGGCGGCTCGGTGTTCCTCGAGGCCGACGAGAACCTCAATACCCTGGTGGACTACCGCTACACCCGCCGTTTCGACGCCCAGCGCGGCGAGAACGGCGGCAGCAAGGACTGCACCGGCGCCAAGGGCGAGGACCTCGTTCTGCCGGTGCCGGTCGGTACCACCATCATCGATGCCAACACCCAGGAAATCATCGGCGACCTGACCACTGCCGGTCAGCGCATCATGGTGGCCCAGGGCGGCTGGCACGGTCTGGGTAATACCCGCTTCAAATCCAGCACCAACCGTGCGCCGCGCCAGACCACGCCGGGCAAGCCGGGCGAGGCGCGCGACCTCAAGCTGGAGCTGAAAGTGCTGGCGGACGTCGGTCTGCTGGGTCTGCCGAACGCCGGCAAGAGCACCTTCATCCGCGCGGTGTCCGCCGCCAAGCCGAAGGTGGCCGACTACCCCTTCACCACCCTGGTGCCGAACCTGGGCGTGGTCAGTGTCGGCCGTTTCAAGAGCTTCGTGGTCGCCGATATCCCCGGCCTGATCGAAGGTGCCGCCGAGGGCGCCGGCCTGGGTATCCGCTTCCTCAAGCACCTGGCGCGCACCCGCCTGCTGCTGCACATCGTCGACATGGCGCCGCTGGATGAGAGCGACCCGGCCGATGCCGCGGAAACCATCGTCCACGAGCTGGAGAAGTTCAGCCCGGCGCTGACCGAGCGCGATCGCTGGCTGGTGCTGAACAAGATGGACCAGATCCTCGAGCCCGAGGAGCAGGAGCGCCGCAAGCAGGAAGTGGTGGATCGCCTGGGCTGGGAAGGTCCGGTCTACGTGATTTCCGCCCTGGAGCGCGAGGGCACCGAGGCCCTGAGCCAGGACATCATGAAATACCTCGACGAGCGCACCCTGCGCATCGAAGAAGATCCGGCCTATGGCGAAGCCCTGGCGGCCCTGGATCAGCGCATCGAAGATGAGGCCCGCGCCCGTCTGCAGGCGCTGGACGATGCTCGCGCACTGCGTCGCGCCGGCCTGAAGAATGCCGACGATGCGGATGACGATGATTTCGAGGATGACGAAGACGACGGCGACGGTCCGGAAATCTTCTACGTGCCCTGACGGGGTGCGTGGTCAGTTCTCTGTTTGTAGCGTGTAGCCCGGCGGCCCAGGCTGCCGGGTCCTCCAGTGTTCCCCGTGGATGCGGGGATGAACCGAACCGCCTGATTGTTAAGGTTGAGGCTATGCGTGAGAAGGTCACTGGCGCCAAGCGCTGGGTAGTCAAGATTGGCAGTGCGTTGCTGACCGCCGATGGGCGTGGTCTGGATCGCGACGCCATGGCGGTATGGGTCGAGCAGATGGTCGCGCTGCATTGCGCGGGCGTCGAGCTGGTGCTGGTGTCCTCGGGCGCCGTGGCGGCGGGCATGAGTCGCCTGGGTTGGGTTTCCCGACCGAGTGACATGCATGAGCTGCAGGCGGCTGCCGCGGTGGGGCAGATGGGCCTGGTGCAGGCCTGGGAGTCCAGCTTCGGCGTGCATGGCCTGCAGACCGCGCAAGTGCTGCTGACTCATGATGACCTGTCCGACCGCAAGCGCTACCTGAATGGGCGCAACACCCTGCGCACGCTGGTGGATCTGGGCGTGATCCCGGTGATCAACGAGAACGACACCGTAGTCACCGACGAGATCCGCTTCGGCGACAACGACACCCTGGCGGCGCTGGTGGCCAACCTGGTCGAGGCGGACCTGCTGGTGATCCTCACCGATCGCGACGGCATGTTCGACGCCGACCCGCGCCACAATCCGGACGCCGAGCTGATCTTTGAGGCGCGTGCCGATGATCCTGCCCTGGACGCCGTCGCTGGCGGCACCGGTGGTGCGCTGGGGCGTGGTGGCATGCAGACCAAGCTGCGCGCGGCGCGCCTGGCGGCGCGCTCCGGTGCGCACACCGTCATCGTGGGTGGCCGTATCGAGCGTGTGCTGGATCGCCTGCGTGTCGGCGAGCGCCTTGGCACGTTGCTGACCCCCGAGCAGAGCCGCAAGGCGGCGCGCAAGCAATGGCTGGCGGGACACCTGCAGATGCGTGGCACCCTGGTGCTGGACGACGGTGCGGTGAAGGCGGTTGCCCAGGATCACAAGAGCCTGCTGCCGGTCGGTGTGAAGGCCGTGCAGGGCAGCTTCCGTCGCGGCGAAATGGTGGTGTGCGTGGATCAGCACGGACGCGAAATCGCCCGCGGCCTGGCCAATTACAGTGCTCTGGAAGCGCAGAAGATCATTGGTCAGCCGACCGACGCCATCGAAGGCCTGCTGGGCTATGTCGATGGTCCGGAGCTGGTGCACCGCGACAACCTGGTGCTCGTCTGAGGAGAGTGTTCATGCGCAAGGGATGGATGGCGGCGTTGATGCTGCTGCCGGCGCTGGCCCGGGCCGATGTGGTCGGCGAGGTGTCCACCGTGTTCAAGTGGGTCGGTCCGAACGACAAGATCGTCGTCGAGGCCTTCGATGATCCGAAGGTGGCGGGCGTCAGTTGCTACCTGTCCCGCGCCAAGACCGGCGGTGTGAAAGGTGGTCTGGGCTTGGCGGAGGATCGCGCCGAAGCGTCGATCTCCTGTCGTCAGGTCGGGCCGATCCAGTTCACTGGCGACCTCAAGGATGGCGAGGTGGTGTTCCAGCAGCGCACCTCGCTGGTCTTCAAGACCATGCAGGTGGTGCGCTTCTTCGACAAGAAGCGCAATGCGCTGGTCTACCTCGTCTACAGCGATCGCGTGATCGAGGGTAGTCCGCAGAATGCGGTGACGGCGATTCCTATCATGCCGTGGCCTGAAAAGTAGAAAGGAGAAGGGCGGGTGACCGCCCTTTCTTTTTGCCTGCAGGTTTTTCACTGGCAGAGAAGATGAGTCTGTGGATAACTCATTCGAAGGGTAAATTGCAGGCAATAAAAAACCGGCCCTGGGGCCGGTTTTTCAAGAACGGAACGCTTACGCGGTGGCCAGGGCCTTCACGTGGGCGTTCAGGCGGCTCTTGTGGCGAGCGGCCTTGTTCTTGTGGATGATGCCTTTGTCAGCCATGCGGTCGATGACCGGTACGGCGGCAACCAGAGCGGCCTGGGCCTTCGGCAGGTCCTTGGCGTCGACTGCTTTGACTACGTTCTTGATGTAGGTACGAACCATGGAACGCAGGCTGGCGTTGTGGCTGCGACGCTTCTCAGCCTGTTTGGCGCGTTTTTTGGCGGAAGGTGTGTTGGCCACCGTCGAGCTCCTCGAAAAAAACTTGGGATGTTGCGAATAAATTAAGGCCGCGAATAATGCCGTTGCATCAAGGCCTTGTCAAGGGTATGAGCGGCTGCCGACGAGTGGTGCGACGGGCGCACGCTCTCCGCGGGATGGGGTGATTTATTCCCCCTGCGGCCCTACACTGCTGCGCTTCGCCTGGCGGTCGAGCAATCGCTGCAGGCCAGTGCCGCGCCCGGCAGGGCGGCCATTCTACCAGCTCTGGACGCTATGAACCTACTCAAGTCGCTGGCCGCGGTCAGCTCGATGACCATGATCTCGCGGGTGCTCGGCTTCGTGCGCGACACCATCGTCGCGCGCATGTTCGGCGCCGGCATGGCGACCGACGCCTTCTTCGTCGCCTTCAAGCTGCCCAACCTGCTGCGCCGCATCTTCGCCGAGGGCGCGTTCTCCCAGGCGTTCGTCCCGATCCTGGCCGAGTACAAGACCCAGCAGGGCGAGGAGGCGACCCGTACCTTCATCGCCTACGTGTCCGGCCTGCTGACCCTGATCCTGGCGCTGGTGACGGCGCTGGGCATGCTCGCCGCGCCCTGGGTGATCTGGGTGACGGCACCCGGCTTCGTCGATTCGCCGGAGAAGTTCGCGCTCACCAGCTCCCTGCTGCGGGTGACCTTTCCTTATATCCTGCTGATTTCGCTGGCATCCCTGGCAGGGGCGATCCTCAATACCTGGAACCGCTTCTCGGTGCCGGCCTTCGTGCCGACGCTGCTGAACGTCAGCATGATTGTCTTCGCGCTGTTCCTCACCCCCTACTTCGACCCGCCCATCATGGCGCTGGGCTGGGCGGTGCTGGCCGGCGGCCTGGCGCAGCTGCTCTACCAGCTGCCGCACCTGAAGAAGATCGGCATGCTGGTGCTGCCGCGCCTCAATCTGCGCGATTCCGGCGTCTGGCGTGTGCTCAAGCAGATGGGCCCGGCGATCCTCGGTGTCTCGGTCAGCCAGATTTCGCTGATCATCAACACCATCTTCGCGTCCTTCCTGGTGGCCGGCTCCGTGTCCTGGATGTACTACGCGGATCGCCTGATGGAGCTGCCGTCCGGCGTGCTGGGCGTGGCGCTGGGCACCATCCTGCTGCCATCGCTGGCCAAGACCTACGCCAGCGATGACCGCCACGAATATTCGCGGCTGCTGGACTGGGGCCTGCGCCTGTGCTTCCTGCTGGTGCTGCCTTGCTCGCTGGCCCTGGCGGTGATCGCCGAGCCGCTGACCGTCGCGCTGTTCCAGTACGGCAAGTTCGACGCCCACGACGCGCTGATGACCCAGCATGCGCTGGTAGCCTACGCGGTCGGCCTGCTCGGCATCATTCTGGTGAAGGTGCTGGCGCCGGGCTTCTACGCGCGGCAGAACATCAAGACCCCGGTGAAGATCGCGCTGTTCACCCTGGTTTCCACCCAGCTGATGAACCTGGTGTTCATCGGCCCGCTCAAGCATGCCGGGCTGGCCCTGGCGATCAGCCTGGCGGCCTGCCTGAACGCCGGGCTGCTGTATTGGCAGCTGCGCAAGCACCGGCTGTTCGAGCCGCAGCCGGGCTGGGGCACGTTCATCGCCAAATTAGTCGTCTCTGTACTGGTGATGTGCGCCGTGCTGATCGGCATGATGCACTTCATGCCGGCCTGGGATCAGGGCGGCATGCCGATTCGCCTGGCGCGCCTGGGCGCGCTGGTGGTGGCCGGTGTGGTGGCCTATTTCGGTATGCTGGCGCTTCTGGGCTTCCGCTTGCGGGACTTCTCCCGCCGCGCGGTGCTGTAACCTTCGCCGGGCAAAGCATTGCATCCGTTTGCGGCGACGGCATTTTGCCTGTCGCACGGCAACGGGTGCAGGTATAATCGACCACTTTCTGAGCAATACGCGCGCTATGCAGCTGCTTCGAGGCCTTCATAACCTGCGGCCCCTGTCCGGGGGCTGTGTCGCCACCATCGGTAACTTCGACGGCGTCCATCTTGGCCACCAGGCGATCCTGGGGCGTCTGCGCGAGCGTTCGCTGGAGCTGGGCGTGCCCAGCTGCGTGGTGATCTTCGAGCCGCAGCCGCGCGAATACTTCGCGCCCGATGCCGCCCCGGTGCGCCTGACCCGCCTGCGCGAGAAGCTCGAACTGCTGCGCCAGTACGGGGTCGATTTCGTCCTCTGCCTGGCCTTCAACCGCCGTCTACGCGAGCTGTCGGCCGCCGAGTTCGTCCGCCAGGTGCTGGTGGAAGGCCTGCGGGTCCGCCATCTGGAAGTGGGCGACGACTTCCGCTTCGGCTGCGATCGCTCCGGCGACTTCGCCTTCCTGGTCAATGCCAGCGCGGAGCAGGGGTTCACCGTCGAAGCCGCCACCACTGTGGAAGTCGACGGCATGCGCGTGAGCAGCTCGCGCATCCGCAAGGACCTGGCCGACGGCGACCTGCACCGGGTCGAGCGCCTTCTGGGCCGTCCGTATCGCCTGAGCGGCCGCGTGCTGCACGGGCAGAAGCTGGGGCGCACGCTGGGTTCGCCCACCGCGAACATCCAGCTCAAGCGCCGCAAGGCGCCGCTCAATGGCGTGTACCTGGTCAGCACGATGGTGGCTGGCCAGCGCCAAAACGGGGTTGCCAACATCGGCACCCGACCGTCTGTGAATGGCGACGGCCGGCCCCACCTGGAAGTGCATCTGCTGGATTTCGCTGGCGACCTCTACGGCCAGCATCTGGACATCACCTTCCACCAGAAGCTGCGCGATGAGCAGCGTTTCGCCTCGCTCGAGGCACTCAAGGCGGCCATCCTCGCCGACATCGCCGCCGCCCGGGCCTACTGGCTGGGCCAACCGCTTGATTGAAGATCCTGAACAGGCCCTGAGATGACCGATTACAAAGCCACTCTGAACCTTCCCGAAACCGACTTCCCGATGAAAGCCGGCCTGCCCCAGCGCGAGCCGCAGACCCTGAAGCTGTGGAACGACATTGGCCTGTACCAGAAGCTGCGGAAGATTGGCGAAGGTCGCCCGACATTCATCCTGCACGATGGCCCGCCCTACGCCAACGGCAGCATCCACATCGGTCACGCGGTCAACAAGATCCTCAAGGACATCATCGTCCGCTCCAAGACCCTGGCTGGCTACGACGCCCCCTACGTGCCGGGCTGGGACTGCCACGGCCTGCCCATCGAGCACAAGGTCGAGACCACCCACGGCAAGAACCTGCCGGCGGACAAGACCCGCGAACTGTGCCGTGAATACGCCGCCGAGCAGATCGAAGGGCAGAAGGCCGACTTCATCCGCCTGGGCGTGCTGGGCGACTGGGACAACCCCTACAAGACCATGAACTTCTCCAACGAGGCCGGTGAAATCCGCGCCCTCGCCGAGATGGTCAAGCAGGGCTTCGTGTTCAAGGGCCTGAAGCCGGTGAACTGGTGCTTCGATTGCGGCTCCGCCCTGGCTGAAGCCGAGGTCGAGTACGCCGACAAGAAGTCCGACGCCATCGACGTCGCCTTCCCGGTGGAAGACGCCGACAAGCTGGCCGCCGCCTTCGGCCTGACCAGCCTGCCCAAGCCCGCCGCCATCGTCATCTGGACCACCACCCCCTGGACCATCCCGGCCAACCAGGCGCTGAACGTCCACCCCGAGTTCACCTACGCGCTGGTCGATACCGGCGAGCGCCTGCTGGTGCTGGCCGAGGAGCTGGTCGAGTCCTGCCTGCAACGCTACGGCCTGGAAGGCCAGGTCATCGCTACCGCCCAGGGCGAGTCGCTGGACCTGATCCGCTTCCGCCATCCGTTCTACGAGCGCTTCTCGCCGGTCTACCTGGCCGAGTACGTCGAGCTGGGCGCGGGCACCGGCGTGGTTCACTCCGCCCCGGCCTACGGCGAGGACGACTTCCGTACCTGCAAGCAGTACGGCATGAGCAACGACGACATCCTCAGCCCCGTGCAGAGCAATGGCGTCTATATCACCGACCTGCCGTTCTTCGGCGGCCAGTTCATCTGGAAGGCCAATCCGGCCATCGTCGCCAAGCTCGATGAAGTCGGCGCGCTGCTCAAGCACACCAGCATCAGCCACAGCTACATGCACTGCTGGCGCCACAAGACCCCGCTGATCTACCGCGCCACCGCGCAGTGGTTCGTCGGCATGGACAAGCAGCCGCAGAGCGGCGCCACCCTGCGCGAACGTGCGCTGGAAGCCATCACCCAGACCGAATTCGTCCCCAGCTGGGGCCAGGCGCGCCTGCACGGCATGATCGCCGGCCGTCCGGACTGGTGCATCTCGCGTCAGCGCAACTGGGGCGTACCGATTCCGTTCTTCCTGCACAAGGCCACTGGCGAGTTGCACCCGCGCACCGTCGAGCTGATGGAAGCCGTCGCCCAGCGCGTCGAGCAGGAAGGCATCGAGGCCTGGTTCAAGCTCGACGCCGCCGAACTGCTGGGCGACGAAGCCGCGCAGTACGACAAGATCAACGACACCCTGGACGTCTGGTTCGACTCCGGTACCACCCATTGGCACGTGCTGCGCGGCTCCCACGCCGAGCTGGGTCATGCCAGCGGCCCGGCCGCCGACCTCTACCTGGAAGGCTCCGACCAGCACCGCGGCTGGTTCCACTCGTCGCTGCTGACCGGTTGCGCCATCGACGGCCATGCGCCGTACCGCCAGCTGCTGACCCACGGCTTCACCGTGGACGAGTCCGGCCGCAAGATGTCCAAGTCCCTGGGCAACACCGTGGTGCCGCAGACCGTGATCGACAGCATGGGCGCCGACATCCTGCGCCTGTGGGTCGCGTCCACCGACTATTCCGGCGAGATCGCGGTTTCCCAGACCATCCTGCAGCGCAGCGCCGACGCCTACCGGCGTATCCGCAATACCACGCGCTTCCTGCTGTCCAACCTCTCCGGCTTCGACCCGGCCAAGGACCTGCTGCCCAACGACCAGTTGCTGGCCCTGGACCGCTGGGCCATCGACCGCGCGCTGCAACTGCAACGCGAGCTGGAAGAAGCCTACCGCGACTACCGCTTCTGGAACGTCTACTCCAAGGTGCACAACTTCTGCGTGCAGGAGCTGGGCGGCTTCTACCTGGACATCATCAAGGACCGCCAGTACACCACCCAGGCGGACAGCGTCGCCCGCCGTTCCTGCCAGACCGCGCTGTTCCACATCGCCGAGGCCCTGGTGCGCTGGATCGCGCCGATCCTGGCGTTCACTGCCGAGGAAATCTGGAGCTTCATGCCGGGCGAGCGCGCCGAATCCGTGATGCTCAGCACCTGGTACGACGGCCTCGCCGAACTGCCGGCCGATGCCGAACTGGACCGCGCCTACTGGGACGAAGTCATGGCCGCCAAGGCTGCCGTGAACAAGGAGCTGGAGAACCAGCGCAGCGCCAAGACCATCGGCGGCAACCTGCAGGCCGAGATCACCCTCTACGCCGAAGACTCCCTGGCCAAGCGCCTGGAGAAACTGGGCAACGAGCTGCGCTTCGTGCTGATCACCTCCGCCGCCACCGTCGCGCCGCTGGCCGATGCGCCGGCCGATGCGGTCGAGAGCGAACTGCCGGGCCTGAAGCTGAAAGTGGTCAAGTCCGCCCACGCCAAGTGCGGCCGTTGCTGGCACTTCCGCGCGGACGTCGGCAGCCATGCCGCGCATCCGGAACTGTGTGGCCGTTGCGTCGAGAACATCGATGGCGCGGGCGAGGTGCGTCACTATGCCTAACGCCGATCGTTTCGGCCGCCTGCCCTGGCTGTGGATCACCGTGGTCGTGTTCGTGCTGGATCAGATCAGCAAGGCCTTCTTCCAGTCCGAACTGACCATGTACCAGCAGATCGTGGTCATCCCTGACCTGTTCAGCTGGACGCTGGCCTACAACACCGGCGCCGCGTTCAGCTTCCTGGCCGACAGCTCCGGCTGGCAGCGCTGGCTGTTCGCCCTGATTGCCATCGTGGTCAGCGTCGTGCTGGTGGTCTGGCTCAAGCGCCTCAAGCGCGGCGAGACCTGGCTGGCCATCGCCCTGGCCCTGGTGCTGGGCGGCGCGCTGGGCAACCTGTACGACCGCATGGTCCTGGGGCACGTGGTGGACTTCATCCTCGTGCACTGGCAGGACCGCTGGCGCTTCCCGGCCTTCAACCTGGCCGACAGCGCCATCACCGTCGGCGCCATCATGCTGGCGCTGGACATGTTCAAATCGAAGAATTCCGGAGAGACCGCCAATGGTTGATTCCTCTGACACCATTCAGCGCATCGGCGGCGACTCGAAGGTCACCCTGCATTTCGCCCTGAAGCTCGACGACGGCAACGTCGTCGACAGCACCTTCGACAAGCAGCCGGCCACCTTCACGGTTGGCGACGGCAACCTGCTGCCGGGCTTCGAGCAGGCGCTGTTCGGCCTCAAGGCCGGCGACAAGCGCACCCTGACCATCGAGCCGGAGCAGGGCTTCGGCCAGCCGAACCCGGCCAACGTCCAGGTGATGCCGCGCGACCAGTTCGACGGCATGGAACTGGCCGAAGGGCTGCTGGTGATCTTCAACGACGCCGCCAAGACCGAGCTGCCGGGCATCGTGAAGGAATTCGACGAGCAGCACGTCACCATCGACTTCAACCATCCGCTGGCTGGCAAAACGCTCGCCTTCGAAGTCGATATCATTGATGTGACACAAGCCTGACCTTGCTGATGGCCCGGATTCGACCGGGCCGCCCGCGCCAGGCACTGTATTCCTACCGGCCCCTCGTGGGCCGGCTTGCGTAGCACTCGAGGCCACCATGCAAATCAAACTCGCCAATCCCCGCGGCTTCTGCGCCGGCGTCGACCGGGCGATCGAGATCGTCAACCGCGCCCTCGACGTCTTCGGCCCGCCGATCTACGTGCGCCATGAAGTGGTGCACAACAAGTTCGTGGTGGAGAACCTGCGCAACCGCGGCGCCGTGTTCGTCGAGGAGCTCGACCAGGTGCCGGACGACACCATCGTCATCTTCAGTGCCCACGGCGTATCCCAGGCCGTGCGCAAGGAAGCCGAGAACCGCGGCCTGAAGGTGTTCGACGCCACCTGCCCGCTGGTGACCAAAGTCCACATGGAAGTCGTGCGCTACAGCCGCGACGGCCACGAGTGCATCCTCATCGGCCACGAAGGCCACCCGGAAGTCGAAGGCACCATGGGCCAGTACGACGCCTCCAACGGCGGCGCCATCTACCTGGTGGAAGACGAGGCCGACGTCGCCGCGCTGGCGGTGCGCAACCCCGAGGCGCTGCACTTCGTCACCCAGACCACCCTGTCGATGGACGACACCTCCAAGGTGATCGACGCCCTGCGCGCGAAATTCCCGCACATCCAGGGCCCGCGCAAGAACGATATCTGCTACGCCACCCAGAACCGGCAGGACGCGGTGAAGGAATTGGCCGACCAGTGCGACTTGGTGCTGGTGGTCGGCAGCCCGAACAGCTCCAACTCCAACCGCCTGCGCGAGCTGGCCGAGCGCATGGGCACTCCCGGCTACCTGATCGACGGCGCCGAAGACCTGCAGAAGGAGTGGTTCGATGGCGTGCAGCGCATCGGCATCACCGCCGGCGCCTCGGCGCCGGAAGTGCTCGTGCGCGGCGTGATCGAGCAACTGCGCGAGTGGGGCGCAGAGCCCGAGGTGGAGCTGGATGGGCGGGAGGAGAACATCACCTTCTCGATGCCCAAGGAGTTGCGGGTGAAGGCGGTTTGACTGGCTACTGCTACGTGACACCGAAATGAAAAAGGGCCGACATTGTCGGCCCTTTTCTTTTACCAGCAGGTCGCAAGCGCTGCGCTGCCGCTCTTGGTTTTTACCCCGGAGCTATCCACGGTGAGCGTGCCGCATTCAGCGTCGTTGGCTTGTGCTCCTGTCGGCGTCGCGGTCAGGTTCACGCAGTTCGCAATGGTCTTGCCGCTGCAGGCCGCTGCCGTGATGTTGTACTTGCGGGATTCACTGGCAACCGCGCCATTGGCGTCCGCCGAATAACCCAGTCCGCCCGCTCCCGTCCCTAAGGTGGCGGTATAGGTCTGATTCTGCGAGAAGAATCGTTCCTGCGCCTGGAGCATCTCCATCAGCTTGGCTTTTCCATCTGCTCGTCCCGAGCGCAATACATATTGCTGATAGCTGGGGTAGGCGATAGCGGCAATGATGCCGACTATCGCCACAACGACCATCAGCTCGATCAGGCTGAATCCCTTTTGACGCATCAATTCTCTCTCCAATAGGTACTGTTCACGGCGTTATCGGTCTTGCACAGACCCGAGCTGGTGAAGGTGCATTTCAGATCACTGCCGTTACCGTCTCCGGAGGGTTTTTCCGAGCCGACCAGCACCGTCGTCTTGTTGTCGCTCAGAATGACAGCCGGAGTGGGCGGAATGCCGCCGCGAACCAGGTCGAACGACCGGCTGGGTGTCTCGGAGCCATTGACGGTCTTGGTATAGACGGCGGAGGCATCCACCAGATTCATGGCATACATGCGGCCGCGGCCGACATCCGGCCCGCAAGTGGTCACTGTCTGACCGTTGGGGCTGAAGGTGGTGAACAGCACCGCTCCCTTGTAGCTGATCGAAGTGGACAGCACTTTCTCGCCCTGAGGGAAACGAACGAACCAGCCACTGCTGGCATTCAGCAGATCAGAGTTGACGCTGTAGCTGTCACCGGGGGTCAACTGCTGGTACAGCGTATTGATCTCGCCACGCAAAACCGGAATCTGGCTGAGCGCGGCGCTGCGTGCCTTGTTACGCAGATAGTCATACGCCTCGAAGGTAGTCAGCGGAGGCGTGCTGTCCTGGTTCGTGGCGTCCTGCAGCTCGGCGGACGTCAGCAGATTGCTCGAGCTGTTGTACGGCGTGCTGGCCAGGGCCTGAAGCTCGGTTTGCAAGGTGGCGGCCTGGCTGGTTAAAGCAACTCGCTGTGTCTCCAGGTCGGTGGCCAGTTGCAGCAGGCTCTGCTGGCTGCTGGCCTGACTTTGCAGGGTCGCAGCGTTCTCGGCCTCCTTGAGTCCGTTGAGTGTCGGAACATCGACCGTGCTCGGAACATCCGTCAGCGCAAGCTGCGAGGCGACGCTCTGGACCGCTGCGTTCGCCGCCGCGACATCGTTGGCGCGGATGGCCTGATCAAGGCTGTTGAGGGCGGCGGTCAGGTCGACCCCGTTGAGCGACAGTCGCTGGGTATAGGCCGCAGAGGCTTGGTAAGCGTCGCGTGATTGATCAAGGTCCGCCTGCAGGGCATTGATGGTGTCGTCGGAGGCGCCGGAAGCCTTGGCGTTCAGTACCGCCTGCTCCTTGCTGGTGATGGACTCTGCGGCTTGCTCCAACGTCTTCTGGACGATCATGACACCTGCCATCTGCTGCCCCAGTGCCTGGGCCGAATCGGGTGAGAAGGCGTACAGCTGTTTCAACGAATTCTGCAGCGTCAGCAACTGGTTCTGCAGGCCGCTTTGTTGCGCAGACTCGGGCGCATGCTCGTCAAGGAACGGATTCTCCTTGTAGATCGCATCGATTTGCGCCTGACGCTGGGTGGCGTCGCTGTTGGCCTGGGTCAGCTGATTGTACTTCTGGGTGTAGCCGATGCTGCTCTTGTAGCTGTCGAAGTTGGTGTCGGCTGTGCTGGTCGCCTGGTTCAGTTGCGCAATCTGGCCGAGCTTGGTGTCGATGCTCTGCTTGATTTCCTGAGCCTGCTGGCTGGTGAGGTTGACGCTGGTGACATCGACCAGGCTCGACTCCGTCAGCGTGGTATAGCTGGAAGGAGCAGCATAGACGTTGCTATCGCGCAGAACGTAGAAGCGATCGACGGTATCTTCGTTGAGCGGGTGCTCTCGATAACCCGAGCCCAGGGCGATCGTGAAGTAGGTTTTGCCGCCACGCTCGCGAATCAGTGCGACGTCGGGGGCGTTGTAGAAGCGACGATTGTCTGCCGCCGTGCTGCCGCCCAATGCAGCAATACGGCCGCCGGTGGCAAAGTTACTCGCCCCTGCGTTACCGGAGTTGAGGTCGATACGGAATACCTGGCCTCGTGTGTCGGCCATGAAGATGGTATCGATCAGCCCGTCTCCGCTGATGTCGACGAGTGTCGGGTCCGCCGGAATACTGTTGGTCAGGGTGGCGATCTTCAGGTTGGCAGAGGTTTCCGCCGTGGCCCCGGCGTGCCAGAGCAATGCTCCGGTATCGGCGTCCACCATGTAGAGGGCGTTGCCGACCGTGTCGTTGGTGGGGGTGTTGGGCGACTCGGTATCCTGGTTGGTGTCATAGCCACCGGTAAAGAACAGCACGGTTTTGGTGGTGCCATTGAACTTGACCTTTGCCAGCTTGGGCGAAGACCAGGTCTGACCGAGTTTCTCGAAGCCGGTGCTGACGCCCCCTTTGATGACCCATTTCAGTTTGGGTGTGATGCTGACCGACGTGCCGGTGCTGGAAGGGGAGACGTCCAGCGCGTAGTAGTTGCGTCCGCCACGGCGCATGCCGGCGTACAGCGTCGCTTGGGTAACGGTGCGCGTCGAGTTGCTGCTCATCGCCCCGTAGGTGACGTTCATTTCCAGCTGGCCATCCATCCCGTATCGCTTCATGGCCGACCCTTTCGGATCGTTCAGGTAGTAATTCAGGTTCGGCAGCAACTCCTTCGGTATGAAAGAGAAAATTTCGTTGCCGGTGGCCGGATCGATCGCGTTGATGAAGCCTTCGTTGGTGCCGTAGAACAGAACCAATCGTTCCGTTGACGTGGCTGTCGGGGGCGTGGCCTGGGAGTTGGCTACCCGCTGCAGATCTTCGTCCGTCACGTAGGCCACCAGGCGAGGCTCGCTGTGCAGGATATCGGCAATGGCAAGTCGAGGGGTGCCATCGCTCGGGTTGAGACCAGTGCCCCAGTTGATGGTGTCGGTGCGCGACTGGTCGCTCGCGCTGGTTGCCAGGCCGAGCATGGGCTTGGTGATGTTGCTGTTGCTGGTGGCCAGTGCGGAGAGGGCGACTGAGCCGGTAAGGCCAGGCCCACGATCCTCGCCTGTATAGGTGAATACATTGCGGTTGGCTGGGGCAGGCAGGCGACCAGCCGCGCCGCCCAGTTTCACATCCTTGCCGTCCGCGCTGGTGCTCCAATAGCTCGTCGATGTCGTATTGAAGAAACCGGTGGTGCTGTCCACCGCGTTATTGCCATTGCGATCCATCACGATCGAATTGCCGGTCGTGTCGTTGCCCAGCTTGTACTTCTTGATGTTGCCGAACCAGCGAGCACCTTCCGCCGGGCGGAACAGGGCGTAGTACAGGTCATTGCGGTAGCCGAGGTTGTTGTATGCACTGACGGACACGCTGGGTGTCGCGAAGGTGGTGTTCTCGGCAAGGATGTCCACGGCGATCGAGCGCAGCGCTTCTGCCAACTCCGACGTATTGCTGGTGGTGAAGAAGCGTCCACCGCCCAGGTCGGCACTGTCCTGCAGAAGGCGCGTGTCGCTGATGTTGCCGAAGCCGATGGTATAGGTGTTGACCGTCTGCTTGCCGGTTTGGCTGGAGCTCATATCCTGATTCGCCATGTACTCGGCGAGACCCGGCATCCAGCAGCCGGAGGTCGTTCCGTTATCGTCGGTCGGATAGTTCCTGTTGCACGATTTGTAGGTCTGGTTGACCGATGAGACGAGGTTCTTGACTGTGTTGTTGGAGTCGGTGTCGTTACTCGGCAGGCCATCGGTCAGAACGATGATGTTGCTCTTCTGGCAGGAGTACTGGATGGGCGATTTGTACTTGCTGCCCGTCAGCGAACCGGCATCGCTCTTCCAGGGGCTGACCAGTTTGGAGTCGGTCTTGCTCTCTACATACCCCTTGGAGTTCAGGCCCCAACTCGGGGTGCCGCCCGACATGTACAGGTAGGTTTCGTAGTAGGACTCCAGCAGGGGCGTGCCACCGTTGGCGTAGTAGGTGCTGAGTGCCGTCTTGAAGGCGGTGGAGACATCGCCTGCGCGTTGCATCGGAATGTTGACGAAGCCACCGTTGCTCGACGAGTCGAAACGCGCGAGACCGATGTTCACGTCGTTGCTGGCGGCCAGTTCGTCCACCAGCGAATTGACGACTTCCTTGACCACCTGGATGCGGGTCTTGGTGCCCTTGTTCTTGTTCGTGTTGGTGCACCAGTTCAGCGGCACAGTGTTGGTGCCGTTGTAGTTCAGCGAGGTGCAGTTGGTGCCGGGAACCGAACTGAGCATCGAGCCGGAGGTATCAATGAGGAACATCAGGTTCGGACGAATACGCTGGTCCGCGGGAAGGTCGCGGGTGACGTAGATTTCAGTGTCGTCCGCCATGGCCGTTTGCAGGCCGCCTGCGAGGTAGGTGAAGGCGGAGAGCCCCAGCAGAAGTTTGCGCTTGAATGTCATTACTGGGACTCCGGTTTACGCAGGAAAACCTTGGACGCGCGGGTCGGATCGGCTATCGGAAACATGACCATGCCTTGCCAATCAATTTTTCCGCCCAACTCCCGGAACTCGACCGGAGCACCGCCGAGCACGAAGACCGTATTGCGGTCATAGGTGAAGCGGCGGGAAGGGCACTCGGCGCATGGAAGGGCCAGGATGGCACCTGCGGCGCCATTGGGGCCGGAGCTGGCGTTGATGATGATCTGGGTATCTTCGATGTACCCAGTTTCTTCTTCGTCTTCCGAGTGGGCTGCCACGCAAAATGCGCTGGCACAAACCGCAAGAGCGAACGGGAGGAAGCGACTCATACGAGGGCCTATTTCGAATTGATGAAGTAGATGCCTTGGGTTTGATTGGACGACGCACCATTGTCCAAGCTGGAAACCGAATTGATCTCATAGCCAGAGCATTCGAACTTTCCGACACTGGCGCCTTCGCAAAGACTTTTGTTCATGTAGCGAATGGTGTTCGTGGTGATATTCGCGTTGGCCTGAATTGCGTCTACTGGCAGGGCAGCGCGCCGATCCGGAAAACCGTGGATATCCTCGATGTTTTGGTTGGCAGCATCCAGCAAGGGTTTTCGGCCCAGCAGGTTCGCGTTGTAGGCCGCTATCTGCGAGCGGATTTCGGTCTGCGCGTTCTGGTACGTGATGCCCCTGAACTGGGTGTTGCCCGCCATGCGTTCTTCCACGTTGGTCAGGCGTGCAGCGGTAATGCCGGCGATGGTCAGCACCGCCAGGAACACCAAGGCCACGATGAGGCCGGCGCCTTGTTGAGATCGAAGTGAAAGGGCGTTTCGCATGCGAGCCTCAGTAGGTGTTCTTAAGACCGATCGTGGTGGTGAAGATCTGCCGTGCCAGCCCGTCGTTCGGTGACAGCGCCGGGGCGTCCAGCAGGTAATAGCCGCGTTGTTGCGGGCGGGGCGTCACGGTTGCCTGGGAGTTGGCCAGCACCGCGATGCGCACAGCCCGAACATCCGCCCATTTGGAAACACGATCGGCCGATACATAGCGAGTGACGGCTTCCGGATTTCCATCGGTGCTGATGCCGTAGAGCACCTGCATGGCATCGATGCCGGGAACCAGCGGCTGGTTCTGGCTGAGCCAGGCGGTTTCACCCAGGAAGTACGAACTGCAGGTCAGGCTCCCGTTGCTGACGCGGAAGACGTTCACCACGATCTTGCCGGCGTTGGCGCTGGTGATTTCCGTCCCAGCACAGTCCCGCCGCTTGTTGCTGTCGGAGCTGTCCGCGGGGGCCTGGAACGCAACCGCGATGCTGTCGGAAGCATTCCCGTTGCCGTTGCTGCTGCAGGGCGTGTCGTCAGGCCCCGCGCAGTTGGGGCCTTGTACGGCCAGTGGTTTGGGGAGAAGAGAGCCAGGCTCCAGGTAGCCGCCGAGGCGCACGCTACTGGACAGGAAGGTCAGGGCGAATCGTCCGCTCTCCTGCATGCGTGACATCGCATCGTTGGTGCTATAGGTCTGCTTGACGGACAGGAACACCTGAATGACGCCCAGCATGAGAACCAGGCTGAGGGTCATGGCGATCATCAGTTCGACCAGTGTCAGGCCTGCCTGATGACGATTGCGGGCATTCATCGACGCACCCCCAGTGTCGTAGTCAATACCGACTCCGACGATTGTTGCTTGGCGTCATCCCCCTTGCTTTTCCAGCGGCTGGTGAGGGTCAGCAGGTGGTTGTTGGCATTCACGGTCAGGGCTGCACCTTGCGACGGCGTGGTGAGGAAGTCCGTGCTGGTGTAGCGCCCGGCGGCTGCCGTGGCGTTGGCTGCATAGGTGGTGCTGGCGGCATAGGAGCATTGCGCCTCCCAGCGATCGAAGGCGGCCATCTGGTCGCTGCTGCAGGTGGCCGCATTGACCTTCGCACCCGAAATCGGGTTGAAGTGGTCAGCGCACCAGGTAGCGGGCAGGTTCGCGCAGTTGGGGGCGGCCGTATAACTGCCTTCGGCGCCCAGGCTGTTTGCCCTCATGCGTTCGGCAAGTTCCTGCATGACCCAGGTCGCTTGCGAACGCTGGTTGCTGTCGGCGGTGCCTCTCAGAGCGTTCAGCTGCAGCGCGGCGACGCCGAGAAGCCCGACGGTAAACACCAGAAGTGTTACCAGGACCTCGATCATCGTGATGCCGAGTTGGGAGTGGCGCGTCATGGTTATTCCCTTAGCACGAAGCGTCGCGAGCTACGGTGCGAACGGTCGTGCGCCCCACAGCGTTGATGTCGATACAGCGCCCTTCCGTCACGGAGGAAGACGAAGGCGCGTTTATCTTGAATGGCCGGGCACTGAGACCGCTCATGAGGCTTCCATCGCGGCGATAGGTCAGCTTGTTGGCGCTGAGCTGATAGTCGCTGGATATCTCGACCCCACTCATGGCGCCGTAGTGCTGGATCGCCGCGGCGTCCTGGCAGTTGGCGATGGTGGCTGGGCCGAAGCACCACCCGTTGACCCAGCCGTTGGCGCCGCTGGCAGCGGGAAGGACCACCATGTTGGTGTTTCGTTTGGCGGCTTCTGCCCGGGCGGCAGCCAGGGTGCTGGCCAGGTCAGACGTCTGGCTGGCGATGCGTTGTCGGGTAACGAAGTCCCCCATGGATGGCGCAGCGATGGACACCAGGATTGCCAGTACGGCAAGCGTGACCATCAACTCCACCAAGGTGAACCCTGCCATTTCCTTACGGCGCGGCATGGCGCAATTCCTCACATTTTCGATGGCGGCAATGCTGCCTAGCTGTGTAGGAAATGTCTTTTTTCTATGGATGACCGTTCGTATTAAGGGGATGTTCGGTCATGCCTTTCGGGGTTCTGTGAACCCTGTCGCGTCGGGGGTGAGAAGTCGGTCAGCGGGGGCAGAAATCCGCGGTACTGCCGGATTCGCTGCGGATGCGTCCGATCTTGTTGAACACGACGCGGTAACTCGTCCGGCCCTCGCCGCAGAGCGTCAGCGTGGCGGCGTGGAACGCGCCGTTGGGTTGGATGGCATTGCCGCGCGGGGTGAAGTGGATGTAGCGGCGCGAGGTGCTGTCGGTGCGGATGCTGACGTCGTTCAGGCCGCCGTGGGCGACGAGGGGTGGTTGTTGCGGGTCGCGCACGCCTCGATTGGTCGGGTCGACGAAGACCTCCCAGCCCATGGCCCAGTCGCTGTTGGTCGCGGCGATGCTGATCGGTTGTCCGCTGTGCGCGGCCGATTCGCGGGCGAAGTCGAGCGCATTGCGCAGTTCCTGGGCCGCGATAGTCGTTCGCTGGTTGTGCAGCAGTTCGCTGAAGGACGGCGCCGCGATGGACAGCGCGACGGCGACCAAAGCGAGGGTGAACAGCAATTCGACGAGGGTAAAGCCCGATTCCCTGGCCATGCCTGGCTTCCATGCAGTGGAGGTGCAGGAAGTATTGGCCGGCAACGGCGGCACGCTTGTCGTCAAGTTGGATGAGGACCGTAGGAGCGGTCCGATGCCGCATCGACTTCTGTCTTGCTCCGTCGTCGGCCGAGGCCCGGTATAGTGTGCGGCCGGCGATGGGCCGTTGATTTTCCTGGGATGTGGGGCGTGGTATGCCGGACATGATCGTGGTGGGCGGAGGGGTGGTCGGGATGCTGACTGCCTGGACTCTGGGGCAGGCGGGCGCCGAGGTGCTGCTGCTGGAGCGGGGCGAAACGGGGCGCGAGGCGTCCTGGGCCGGAGGCGGCATCGTCTCGCCGCTCTATCCGTGGCGCTACAGCGCGGCGGTCGCCAACCTGGCCCACTGGTCGCAGGATTTCTATCCGCAACTGGGCGAGCGCCTGCTCGCCGATACCGGGCTCGACCCGGAAGTACACGTCACCGGGCTTTACTGGCTCGACCTCGACGACCAGGCCGAGGCCCTGGCGTGGGCCAAGGCCCATGGCCGCCCGCTTTCGGCCGTGGATATCGGTGCGGTGCACGAGGCTGTTCCGGCGCTGGGGCAGGGCTTCGAACGGGCGGTGTACATGTCCGGTGTGGCCAATGTGCGCAACCCGCGCCTGGCCAAGTCGCTGCGGGAGGCGCTGGTGCGCCTGCCCAACGTCCAGGTGCGGGAGCAGGTCGAAGTGACGGGATTCCTGCGCGACGGCGAGGCCGTGAAAGGTGTCCGCACCGCACAGGGCGATGTGACCGCCGATTCCGTGGTGCTGGCCGCCGGCGCCTGGAGCGGCCAATTGCTGGCAAAGCTGGGCCTGGAGTTGCCCGTGGAGCCGGTGAAGGGCCAGATGATTCTGTATCGCTGTGCGCCGGACTTCCTCTCCAGCATGGTGCTGGCGAAAGGTCGCTACGCGATTCCGCGTCGGGATGGGCACATCCTGGTGGGCAGCACGCTGGAGCATGCCGGGTTCGACAAGACCCCGTCGGATGAGGCGCTGAGTAGTCTGCGTGCGTCGGCCGAAGAGCTGCTCCCCGCGCTCGAGGGCATGGAGCCGGTGAAGCACTGGGCCGGGTTGCGTCCGGGGTCGCCCCAGGGCATTCCCTTCATCGGCGAGGTGCCGGGCCATCGGGGGCTGTGGCTGAACACCGGGCACTACCGCAACGGCTTGGTGCTGGCGCCGGCATCCTGCCAGTTGCTGGCGGACCTGATGCGGAAGCGTCAGCCGATCATCGAGGCGGCGCCCTATGCGCCGGAAGGGCGGCTGGTGGCGACGCCGATCGTCTAGGTCGGGCTGGGGATCAGTCGATCCCCAGCTTCTTCAGGCGGTAGCGCATGGAGCGGAAGGTCAGGCCCAGACGCTGCGCCGCTGCGGTGCGGTTCCAGCGGGTCTCTTCCAGGGCCTGCATGATCAGCTTGCGTTCGATGTCTTCGAGGTAGTCCTCGAGGTTGTCGATCTGCGCCAGGCTGGCTTCGCCGCCGCTGTCCGGGGTGCTGGTTTCGGCCAGGCGCAGGTCGTGGGGCTGGATGACGTCGTTTTCGCAGAGCGTGTAGGCGCGCTCCAGCATGTTTTCCAGCTCGCGCACGTTGCCGGGGAAGCGGTAGCTCTTGAGCTTCTCCAGGGCCTCGGGGCTGACCGAGGCGGCCGGCAGCCCGCTGTCGCCGGCAAGGCGCTTGAGCACGCGGTCGGTCAGCAGCGGGATGTCTTCACGGCGTTCGCGCAGCGGTGGAACCCGCAGTTCGATGACGTTCAGGCGGTAGTAGAGGTCCTGGCGGAAGCGCCCGGCGGCCACTTCGGCGGCCAGGTCCTTGTGGGTCGCGCAGAGGATGCGCACGTCCACTGCCACTTCCTGCTGGCCACCCACGGCACGTACGGCTTTTTCCTGGATGACGCGCAGCAGCTTGACCTGCATCGGCAGCGGCAGGTCGGCCACTTCGTCGAGGAACAGGGTGCCGCCGTTGGCTGCCTGGAACAGGCCGAGCTTGTCCTCCACGGCGCCGGTGAAGCTGCCTTTCTTGTGGCCGAAGAATTCGCTTTCCATCAGCTCGGAAGGGATTGCCCCGCAGTTCACCGGGACGAAGGTCTGGCTCTCCCGCGGGCCTTGCTCGTGGATCAGCCGCGCGACCAGTTCCTTGCCGCTGCCGGATTCGCCGCTGATGTACACCGGGGCCTGGCTGCGGGCGAGCTTGGCTACGTGGTTGCGCAGGGTGCGCATGGGCGGCGAGTCGCCGAGCAGGCGGCTGTCCACCGGTGCTTCCTCGGCGTCGGGCGAGCGCAGGCGCAGGGCGGAGTTCACCAGTTCGCGCAGGCGCGCGAGGTCCACCGGCTTGGTCAGGAAGTCGAAGGCGCCGGCCTTGAGCGCCTGCACCGCGGTGTCCAGACTGCCGAAGGCGGTGATCATCGCCACCGGCATCTGCGGATGGCGTTGCTGGATGTACTGCACCAGGTCCAGGCCGGTGCCGTCGGGCAGGCGCATGTCGGTGAGGCAGAAGTCGAAGGGCTCGCGGGCCAGGAAGTCGCGGGCTTCCTTGACGTTGCGGGCGCTGCGGGTGTCCAGCTTCATGCGGCCGAGGGTGATCTCCAGCAGCTCGCGGATGTCGGGTTCGTCGTCGACGATCAGGGCTTTTTGACGGCTCATGGTGTTTGCGTCTTCTTAGCTTTGTTTGCGCGGGTGGGCGAAGGTGATGCGGAAGCAGCTGCCACCTTCGTCACGCGTCTTGTAATCCAGCCGAGCCTGGTTGCTTTCGCACAGCTCGCGGGAGATGTACAGGCCAAGGCCGGTGCCCTTGCTTTCGGTGGTGAAGAACGGCTCGAACAGCTTGCTGCGCTGTTCAGCGGCGACGCCGGGGCCGTCATCGAGTACTTCCAGCACGGGGAGGTCCGTTTCGCTGTCGCGGAACAGGCGCAGCCAGACCTGGCCAGTGCCGTTTTTCTGAGTGCTGTACCGTAACCCATTCTGCACGAGGTTGGTCAGTACCTGGGTCAACTGGTGCGGGTCCATGCGCGTCTGCACGGTGCCCTGGCCGGTCTCGACGTGGATCTGCTGGCCCTCGCGCAGACTCTCGCGCATTTCGCCGGCGTAGCGGTGCAGCCAGTACTTCAGGTCGAGCAGCTGCGGCTCGGACTGGCGCCGGCGCGAGAGCTGGAGGACGTTCTCGATGACCAGGTTCATGCGCCGCGACTGGTCCTGGATGATCTGCGCCAGGCGTCGGTCGGGTTTGTCCAGCTCCTCGGATTCCAGCAGCAGTTGCGCCGCGTGGCTGATGGCGCCGAGCGGGTTGCGGATTTCGTGGGCGATGCCGGCGGTCAGCCGGCCGAGGGCGACCAGCTTGAGTTGCTGCGCTTGCTGGGCGATCTGCGAGATGTCCTCGAGGAACATCAGGATGTGTTGCTCGTTGTCGCGCCGCAGCGGGATGAAGCTGGGTTGCACGGTCGGGCCGGACTCCGTCGGCTGCAGGCTCGGCGGGCGCAGGGCGGGGTTCTGCTGCCACTGCTGCAGGCTGGAGACCAGTTGCGGGCTGTATTCGGCCAGCGAGTGGCCTGGCAATTCGTGGCCGCCCAGCAGGGTGGTGGCGCTCTGGTTGGCCAGCAGCACGCGGTGACGGTCGCCCAGAACGAGGATACCGGTGCGCATGCGCTGCAGGATCAGCGCGTTGAGTTCTTCGAGGTTGGCGACCGTGGTGGCGCGCTGCTCGGCAATGCTCTCAACGATCTGCTGGCGCCGGGCGAGGGCCTGGATCAGCAGCGCCGAGGCGAAGCTCAGGGCGCCCAGGCCGCCGGCCTGTACGTAGTGGTTGAGGGCGGTGGGCTGGCTGAGGCTGAGGTAGAAGGTCAGGTAGATCAGGCCGATGGCGGCAATGGCCGCGATCAGCAGGCCGATGCGTCCGCGCAGCAGGATGTTGGCGATGGCGACGGCGACCACCATCAGGTTGCCGATGCCGCTGGGGATGCCGCCGGCGGTATAGAACAGCGCGCTGAGCAGCAGCACATCCAGCGCCGCCAGGATGAACAGCGGCAGCAGCTGGCGCGGCGTGGGCATCAGCACTGCGATGAGGATATTGAGGATCAGGTAGACCCAGCAGCCGATGTGGAACAGTTCGGGGTGGGCGAGCTTGAGCAGATCATCGTCCAGGCTGCTGGAGATCAGCAGCACCAGCACCAGCCCGATGGTCAGGCGGTACAGGTGATACAGGCGCAGGACCCGCAGGCCCTGGCCCGTGAGCGAGATGCCTTCAGCGATCACGGTCGGTGCGGTCCTGTTCGAGGTGCGCCCGGCTGCAGTACCACTGGTTCTCGTGCTGCAGGGCATGCGTCTGCGGTACATGCACGCCGCACTGGGCGCAGCGCACCATCGGCGCAGCCTGATCGTCGCCCTTGGGCTTCTCCACAGGGCGTGCCGGGCGGGTGGCCTTGCGCCACAACCACCAGCCGAAGGCGAAGAGGGCGATCCAGAACAGCAGACGGGTCATGGCAATCCCTTTTGCATAAAGAGCGGCAGTTTATCCAAGCCGCGCGGTGCCGCACAGTGAGCCGGTACGCGAGTCCCCATCAGCGCCCCAATAAAAAGGGAGGCCGAAGCCTCCCTTTTATCGAGCCCGTCTGTCGGGATCAGTCGAAGATGCCGAAGGTCATGTAGCTGAACCAGGAGCGGTCGCTGCCGCCGGCGTTGCCTTCGGACTCGTGCTGTTCTTCCTGCACGTCGCTCTGGTTTTCCGGCTTGAGTTCGGCCGGGATCTGCTGCTCGGCGTCTTCGTACTGCTTGATCACGTCCTTGGATGCCTGGGTTTCCATGTGCGGCGGGGCATCGTTGGTTTCGATCAGGCCCAGGGTGGCCTTTGCCAGCCAGGAGCGGTTGTCGGCTTCGTCTTCACGCGGAACGAACTGGCCATCCTTGAGGCTGGGGTTGTCCGGGTAGTTCGCCTTCAGGGTTTCCAGGCTGGAATCGGCCAGGTCGTTCAGGCCCAGGCGCTGGTAGGCCTCGACCATGATCGCCAGGCCATCGCCGACGGCCGGGGTTTCCTGGAAGTTCTCGACCACGTAGCGGCCGCGGTTGGCGGCGGCGACGTAGGCCTGGCGCTTGAGGTAGTAGTGGCCGACGTGCACTTCGTAGGCGGCCAGCAGGTTGCGCAGGTAGATCATGCGCGCCTTGGCGTCCGGTGCGTAGCGGCTGTTGGGGTAGCGGCTGACCAGCTGGGCGAACTCGTTGAAGGAGTCGCGGGCGGCGCCCGGGTCACGCTTGGTCATGTCCAGCGGCAGGAAGCGCGCCAGCAGGCCGCGGTCCTGGTCGAAGGAGGCCAGGCCCTTGAGGTAGTAGGCGTAGTCGACGTTCGGATGCTGCGGGTGCAGGCGGATGAAGCGCTCAGCGGCGGCGCGGGCGGCCTCGGGCTCCATGTTCTTGTAGTTGGCGTAGATCAGCTCCAACTGGGCCTGCTCGGCGTAGCGGCCGAACGGATAGCGGGACTCCAACGCTTTCAGCTTGGCGACGGCGTTGGTGTAGCTCTTGTTGTTGAGGTCATCCTGTGCCTGCTGGTACAGCTGGCTTTCGCTCAGGTTCTCATCCACCTTCTCGCCCTTGGAGGAGCAGGCGGTGACGAAGGCGAGGATGGCGATCAGCAGCAGGTGTTTCACTTGCATGGCGGCTTGCGTCCCTGGACGGTCGGCTGTCGCGGCCGCAACCGTCTGTTATGATTGGCGCCCCAGGGATACCCCTGGGACAAAGGCCCCGTATTTAACCACAGCGCGCAGCCGAACCAAAAGGCCGTGCGCCCTTCGTGTCCCGTCATGTCCGATATCATCCAACTCGCGGCAGAAGTGCCGTTCGACCTCGGTGGTCAGCGTCTCGACCAGGTCGCCGCCCAGCTCTTCTCCGACCACTCCCGGTCCCGCCTGGCGGGCTGGATCAAGGACGGCCGTCTCAAGGTCGACGGCGCCGTGCTGCGCCCGCGCGATATCGTCCACACCGGCTCGCGCCTGGAGCTTGCCGTCGAGCTGGAGGCCCAGGGCGAATGGGTCGCCCAGGACATCGAGCTGGACATCGTCTATGAAGACGATCACATCCTGGTCATCGACAAGCCGACCGGCCTGGTGGTTCACCCCGCCGCCGGTCACCAGGACGGCACCCTGCTCAATGCCCTGCTGCACCACGTTCCGCACCTGGCCAACGTGCCGCGCGCCGGCATCGTCCACCGGCTGGACAAGGACACCACCGGCCTGATGGTGGTGGCCAAGACCCTGGGAGCCCATACCAACCTGGTCGCCCAGTTGCAGGCGCGCAGCGTCAGCCGCATCTATGAGGCCATCGTCACCGGCGTGATCGTTGCCGGTGGCACCGTTGACGCGCCCATCGGTCGCCACGGCGTGCAGCGGCAGAAAATGGCGGTGATCGAGACCGGCAAGGTCGCCATCAGCCATTACCGCGTGCTGGAGCGCTTCCGTGCGCACACCCACACCCGGGTGAAGCTGGAAACCGGCCGCACCCACCAGATCCGCGTCCATATGACGCATATCGGCCACCCGCTGGTGGGCGACCCGACCTACGGCGGGCGTTTCCGCATTCCGCCGGGCGCCAGCCCGACCCTCGTCGAGTCCCTGCGCGACTTCCCGCGCCAGGCGCTGCACGCGCGCTTCCTGGAACTGGACCACCCGGCCACCGGCGTGCGCATGAAGTGGGAATCGCCGCTGCCGGACGACTTCACCTGGCTGCTGAGCCTGCTGCGGCAGGACAACGAGTCTTTCGTATGACCTCCTGGCTGACGCCCGACTGGCCGGCCCCGGCGAATGTCCGCGCCTGCGTGACCACCCGGGCCGGTGGCGTCAGCGCTCCGCCGTTCGACAGCTTCAACCTCGGTGACCATGTCGGCGACAAGCCGGCCGCCGTGGCCGAGAACCGCCGCCGCCTGACCGAGGCGCTGGGCTGCCGCCCGGCCTGGCTGAGCCAGGTGCACGGAATCGACGTGGTCCAGGCCGACCCCGCCAGCGTCGCCACGGCCGATGCCAGTTGGAGCGCCACGCCGGGCGTCGCCTGCACCATCATGACCGCCGACTGCCTGCCGGCGCTGTTCTGCGACCGCGCCGGCACTCGCGTCGGCGCCGCCCACGCCGGTTGGCGCGGGCTGGCTGGCGGCGTGCTGGAAGCGACCGTGGACGCCTTGGGCGTCGCGCCGGCCGAACTGCTGGTCTGGCTCGGCCCGTCCATCGGCCCGCAGGCCTTCGAGGTCGGCCCGGAAGTGCGCGAAGCTTTCCTGGCGGACCATGCCGAAGCCGAGCGCGCCTTCGTGCCGAGCGCCAATGCTGGCAAGTACATGGCCGACATCTATGCGCTGGCGCGCATCCGTCTTGCGGCGAAGGGCGTGACGGCCGTCTACGGCGGCGATTTCTGCACCTTCAGCGATACCGAGCGCTTCTATTCCTACCGCCGTAGCTCCCGCACCGGCCGCCTGGCCAGCCTCATCTGGCTGAGCTGATCGGCTTTTCGTAGGAGCGAGCAAGCTCGCTCCTACAAAGTCCTTCCACGGTCGAGGTCCGAGACTCGCTCCTTATGGCTTTCTGTAGGCACGAACTGACGGGTGTCATGGCCAAATGGCTTGAACCGACCAAAATCGTCCTTATCTATCTGGCATCCCGGCGGGTTAGTCGTGACCAGGGGCACTCATCGCTCCGGCCCGCTATAGAAAGGAAGGACGACCCTCATGCGAATCGACCGTTTGACCAGCAAGCTCCAGCTTGCACTCTCCGATGCCCAGTCCCTGGCCGTTGGGCATGACCACCCGGCCATCGAGCCGGTGCACCTGCTGTCCGCGCTCATCGAGCAGCAGGGCGGCTCCATCAAGCCCCTGCTGATGCAGGTCGGCTTCGACATCCCTGCGCTGCGCGCCTCGCTCAACAAGGAGATGGACGCGCTGCCGAAGATCCAGAACCCCACCGGCGACGTTAACCTGTCGCAGGACCTGGCGCGTCTGCTCAACCAGGCCGACCGCCTGGCCCAGCAGAAAGGCGACCAGTTCATCTCCAGCGAGCTCGTGCTGCTGGCGGCCATGGACGACAGCACCAAGCTCGGCAAGCTGCTGACCAGCCAGGGCGTTTCCAAGAAGGCCCTGGAAAACGCGGTGGCCAACCTGCGCGGCGGCGAGGCGGTGAACGACCCGAACGCCGAGGACTCGCGCCAGGCGCTGGACAAGTACACCGTCGACATGACCAAGCGCGCCGAGGACGGCAAGCTCGACCCGGTGATCGGCCGTGACGACGAAATCCGCCGGACCATCCAGGTCCTGCAACGCCGTACCAAGAACAACCCCGTGCTGATCGGCGAGCCCGGCGTCGGCAAGACCGCCATCGTCGAAGGCCTGGCCCAGCGCATCGTCAATGGCGAAGTGCCCGATGGCCTGAAGGACAAGCGCCTGCTGGCGTTGGACATGGGCGCGCTGATCGCCGGCGCCAAGTTCCGCGGCGAGTTCGAGGAACGCCTGAAGGCGGTCCTCAACGAGCTGTCCAAACAGGAAGGGCGGATCATCCTGTTCATCGACGAACTGCACACCATGGTCGGCGCCGGCAAGGCCGAAGGCGCCATGGACGCCGGCAACATGCTCAAGCCAGCCCTGGCTCGTGGCGAGTTGCACTGCGTCGGCGCCACCACGCTGGACGAATACCGCCAGTACATCGAGAAGGACGCCGCCCTGGAGCGCCGCTTCCAGAAAGTCCTGGTGGACGAGCCGAGCGAGGAAGACACCATCGCCATCCTGCGTGGCCTAAAAGAGCGCTACGAGGTGCACCACGGCGTCACCATCACCGACGGCGCGATCATCGCCGCGGCCAAGCTCAGCCACCGCTACATCACCGACCGCCAACTGCCGGACAAGGCCATTGACCTGATCGACGAGGCCGCCAGTCGCATCCGCATGGAGATCGACTCCAAGCCGGAGGAACTCGATCGCCTGGACCGCCGCCTGATCCAGCTGAAGATCGAGCGCGAGGCGCTGAAGAAGGAAGACGACGAGGCCACCAAGAAGCGCCTCGCCAAGCTGGAAGAAGACATCGCCAAGCTCGAGCGCGAGTACGCCGATCTCGAGGAGATCTGGAAGTCGGAGAAAGCCGAGGTCCAGGGTTCCGCGCAGATCCAGCAGAAGATCGAGCAGGCCAAGCAGGAAATGGAAACCGCGCGGCGCAAGGGCGACCTGGAAACCATGGCGCGCATCCAGTACCAGACCATTCCGGACCTGGAGCGCAGCCTGCAGATGGTCGACCAGCACGGCCAGACCGAGAAGCAGCTGCTGCGCAACAAGGTGACCGACGAGGAAATCGCCGAGGTCGTCGCCAAGTGGACCGGCATCCCGGTGTCCAAGATGCTCGAAGGCGAGCGCGAGAAGCTGCTGCGCATGGAAGACGAACTGCACAAGCGCGTCATCGGCCAGAACGAGGCCGTGGTGGCGGTTTCCAACGCCGTGCGCCGCTCCCGTGCGGGCCTGGCGGACCCCAATCGCCCCAGCGGCTCGTTCCTCTTCCTCGGCCCGACCGGCGTGGGCAAGACCGAGCTGTGCAAGGCTCTGGCCGAGTTCCTGTTCGACACCGAGGAAGCGCTGGTGCGCATCGACATGTCCGAGTTCATGGAGAAGCACTCCGTGGCTCGCCTGATCGGCGCGCCGCCGGGCTACGTCGGCTATGAAGAGGGCGGTTACCTGACCGAAGCCGTGCGCCGCAAGCCATACTCCGTGGTGCTGCTGGACGAAGTGGAGAAGGCCCACCCGGACGTGTTCAACGTGCTGCTGCAGGTGCTCGAGGATGGCCGTCTGACCGACAGCCACGGGCGTACCGTGGACTTCCGCAACACCGTGGTGGTGATGACCTCGAACCTCGGTTCGGCGCAGATCCAGGAGCTGGTCGGTGATCGTGAAGCCCAGCATGCGGCGGTCATGGATGCGGTGAATTCCCACTTCCGTCCGGAATTCATCAACCGGATCGACGAAGTCGTGGTCTTCGAACCGCTGGCCCGCGAGCAGATCGCCGGCATTGCGCAGATCCAGATGGGCCGCCTGCGCAAGCGCCTGGCCGAGCGCGAGCTGAGCCTGGAGCTGAGCGACGACGCCATGGACAAGCTGATCGCCGTCGGTTTCGATCCGGTGTATGGCGCGCGGCCGCTCAAGCGCGCGATCCAGCGCTGGATCGAGAACCCGCTGGCGCAGCTGATCCTGGCCGGCAGGTTCAACCCGGGCGCGAAGATCCACGCCAAGGTCGAGAACGACGAGATCGTCTTCGCCTGATCCGTGCTCCACGAAAAAGCCCGCCAATTGGCGGGCTTTTTCGTTGGCTCCTTGTAGGAGCGGGCCATGCCCGCGATCGCGCGCATGGCGCGCTCCTACAGGTGTTTCGGCGGTCAGCCGGTGTCGCGGGCTCCACCCAGCAGGACCAGCAGTTGTTCGATCAACTCCGCCTGGTCCTCGGCGATATCGATGATGTGGAATCCCGCCCAGCCCAGCTGCCCATCCGCGCCGGCGCGGCTCCACAAACAGTCGGCACCCAGGTGGATTTCGCCGATCTCGTCCAGCGGCGGCGCCGGTACCAGTTGGCAGTCCCAGACGGAATCGGCGTCCGGCACGTCCACACCGCAGAGCATGAAACCCTCGGCGGACAGGTCGGCGAGCCGGCCCAGGCTGCGCCCGGAGTGGCGGTCGAAGACTTCCACGGTCAGCCCGGTCTGCTGCCGGCTATGCTGGCGACGCTCACTCATCGACGGCTCCTTCAGGTCTGTGCCGGGGTGCGCCCGGTCATCAAGCGTTGCAGAACCCGGTAGATCGCGCCCAGTGCGCGATCCATCAGCGGGGCGGACTGTTCCGGCGGCACCAGGCGGACCTTGCCCGCTTCCATCTCCTGAGCCAATTGCACGATCGGTTTGACCGCCACCCGTTGCCCGGTGTGGTCGACGAACATGTAGTTGTGGGTGGTGGGGCTGAACCATGACAGCTTGAGCCGGCGCGCCGGCGTAGTGTCGTGAAACTCGAACCAGGCGCCGAACTCCAAGTGGCTCAGCTCTTTCATCAAGCTCTTCGCACGTTCTGACAGGACTTCGCCGTCGGGCTTGACCAGGGTATGGCCCTCGGCCCCGAGCATTGCGCCCAGCGGGCTCTGCGGTAGTTCCTGCTTGAACTGGGCCGCGATTTGCGGCTGCTGCGCCTGGATCGCCTGCTGGCAGGCCACCAGATCCTGCAGCAGGCGGCGGATGCCGGCCTCGTGGTAGCCGCCCAGGACCTCCAGGCCCTTGCGCAGCTCTTCCAGCAGGGCCAGGCGGATCGCTTGCAGGTGTTCACGGCCGGCTGGGTCCAGCGGCGTCACGCTCCAGGCCAGTTGTTCGGCCACTTCGCAGGCGCGCTTCCATTCGTCGCTGTGCTCACCGCTGCGCAGCACGATAAAGGTGAGGGCATCGCACCAGCTCATTTCCAGGAAGTGGCGTACCAGTTCCGGCAGCTCGCGGCCCTGGGTCACCCGGGCGATGGCTTCCAGCGCTTGTTCCCGTGCTGCCAGCAGACGGTCGCGGCCGCGGGCGGCCTCCATGGCGCGGCGCTCGCGCAGCTCGACCTTCTGCCGAAGGTTGGCGACGTACTCGTTGAACTCGCCCAGCAGGTTGTCGAACAACGACAGGTCGCCAGCGAAATCCTGGATCACCCGCTCGACCACCCAGTGCATCTTCGCCAGCAGCGCGCGCTCCTCGCCCTCGCCGCCATAGAGCACGCCGGCCTGGGCCATGGCGTTGAGCAGCTTGCGCGCGGGGTGGTGGTGCTGGGTGAACAACTGCTTGTCCAGCAGCGCCACCTTGAGGAACGGCGTGTGCAGGTGGGAGAGGGTGGTCTTGCAGCTATCGGGCAGGTTCTCGTCATCCAGGATGAAGTCGAAGACCATGCCCACCAGGTCGATGACGTCAGCTTCCTGGTCGGTCAGGCGAGTGCTTTTCGGCTGCGCGCTGCCGGCTTCGAGCTGGCGCTGCAGGTCGGCCTTCAGTGCATCGACCGGCTGCGGCCGGCGCAGACGCTGGGCTAGCTCCTGGGCGGACTCCCGTTGTAGCCGGTTCAGCGCCTCGAGCAGTTCATTGGCGCTGTAGGTCGTGCTGGCAGAACTCGGGCCGAAGCTGACAATGCTCTGGGTGTTGCCGAACAGCGTGGCCTTGTTGCCCCGCCGGCGGTGCTCGGCAAGCAATACGGCGAGGCCGCTGAACAGCGCATTACGGTCGCCGGGAGGCATGTCCGGCAGGTCGCTGGCGGTATAGGGCGATGGCGCGGAGCGGCCGCCGTCTGCCGCCGAAGGGCTTTCCCGGGCCTCGGTCGTGCGCGGCGCTGGCGCGGCCGCCGGGCGTTGGCCCTGGGGCCGGTATTTCAGGTTCGGCAGGATGCCGCCGTCGGCCAGGCGTTTGTTCAGCTGCTCATACAAGGGCTGGAGATGCTGCATGACCTGCTGATCGAACAGCACATACAGGATGGTCTTGACCCGTAGCGCAAAGGCGCTGCCCGCCAGGGTGTCACGGAACGCCTGGGCGATCGCCTGTGGGCCGAACGGGTTGCGCTCCTCGCCCAGCTTGCTGCCGTTGTTCAGCAGTGCCAGGCGCTGATCAAGGGCGAAGAGCAGTTGAGCGCACTGGGCGCGCACCTGGTTGACCATGTTGGTCACCAGCAGCGTCTCTTCGTATTCATCGTTGCCGACCAGGGTCAACTGGTCCACGTCCAGCTCCTCCAGCGGCGCCACTGCCGGCAGCTTGCCCTCGAGGAAGTCGTTCAGGCCCTTGGCGATGCGTTGGTGATAGGAGCGTTCGAGATTCGGCCGCTCGCGGCGAACCTCGCGCATGGCGTCGAAGAACAAGGCTTGGACCTGATTGTTCTCGGCCTTCTCGGCGCATTCGAACAACGTGTCGTCCACCTGCGCGAAGACATGCCCCAGCAGTTCGGCGAGGTGATTCATCGCCAACTGGCGGCAACCCTGCACCAGTTCGCCGAAGCGGGGCTGGATGACCCGGCTGGCGATGGGGGAGGGCGGTGGGGTGTCCTTGTTGCTCATGGCCATCCTGTGCGTGATCGCCCCGTCTGCACCCGCGGTGGATCACTCATGGTTTCCATGCAGATATAGCAACCAGCCCGGTCGCCTGCAAAGCAGAGAAAAACTTTTTGGATCAGAGTGTTGACAGGCGTTTCGATATACGTAAAATGGCGCGCCTCTGATGCGGGAATCCGGTGAAGCCGGAAGAAAGTAGAGGAGATTGGAAGGCTCGTCGTTCCGCGATAGCTCAGTCGGTAGAGCAAATGACTGTTAATCATTGGGTCCCTGGTTCGAGTCCAGGTCGCGGAGCCAACTTCCAAGCGGGGTATAGCGCAGTCCGGTAGCGCGCCTGCTTTGGGAGCAGGATGTCGGGAGTTCGAATCTCTCTACCCCGACCAAAATTTGGGTCGTTAGCTCAGTCGGTAGAGCAGTTGGCTTTTAACCAATTGGTCGTAGGTTCGAATCCTACACGACCCACCATATTCAAGACGTCTGGTTCGCCGGATGCAGGAAGTGGACGCAATGCCACTTCAGTAAAAAAGCCCGCCTTCACGGCGGGTTTTTTTTGCTCATTTTTCGGCTGATGCCTTTCGCCTGCTATCACTTCCTCCCATCGAGGACGCCATTTTCCTCCGGTGACGCTGACCTGCGGAAAGCGAACTGCCGCTGTCGGCAGGCTGGCCGTGGCGCCCAGACCGATATGGGCGTAGCGGCATCTATTCAGTCAGGCGATTCGGCAGGAAAAGCCATGGCTCGGGCGGTAGATATCTGCGGTACCGCTCGGAAAATCCGTCAGACGGTTTCGGGTTTTGTCGTTCTTCCTCAGAAAAAACAACAGGCGTAATGGCCAACGTCTGGATGTCCAGTTGATGTAAGTGAACGGTTTTCCGCGCCGATTTCTCACATTCAACGGCATTTTTCCTGAGCCATTTCCGAGCCTAGGAAATTTTTACTTTTTTTAGCGCAACGTGCCCTGGCTTCGTCGGCGTGGTCCGATCTTCCCGCGCGTTTAGGAAATTTACTCTGGCCCTCTCACATTGAGTTTCTTGAGGGGGAGATCCATATGGAAGTCGAAAAAGTCGCTCTGGTCGCAGTTACCGCGAATGCAGCCGAGAAAGTGACGGTCAAGACGGGGGGCAAGATCAAGGCGGCAGCGGGCACCAAGTACCTGCTGCAGGTGATCAACAGCGATGTATCGCCCGAGAACGCTACCGTCCAGCGGGACGGCAAGGACCTGCAGGTCTTCTTCGAGGGCAGCGATACACCCGACCTGACCATCCAGGACTTCTTCGCCGAGGGCATGGACAGCCAGCTCTACGGCGTCGCGGAAGACGGCCAGTTGTACGCCTACGTGCGTACCGACGGTGAAGGCTACTACGGCCCGCTGTTGCTGAATGAAGGCGAATCGGCGCCCATCGCCCTGGGCGGGGATTCCCTGGGCGATGGTGCGCCCTATCTGGCCTCCAATTTCGATGAGACCGCGGGTTTCGTACTGTGGCCCTGGCTGCTCGGCCTGGCAGGCATTGGCGCCGCCACGGCGGCCGTCATCGACCACAACCGCGACGACGGTCATAAGACCCGCACCAGCCCTGCGCCGACCAATATCAAGGTGATCGACGACGTCGGCCCGATCCAGGGGCAACTGGCCAACGGTGACGTGACCGACGACGCCCGCCCGACCGTTACCGGCAGCGGCATGGCCGGCGCGGTGATCCGCCTCTACGACAACGGCACCGAGATCGGCAGCACCCAGGTCGGCAGCACCCAGGTCGGCGCGGATGGCACCTGGTCCTTCACGCCCACCTCTGATCTGCCCGATGGTGAACACAAGTTCACCGTGATCCAGGAAGTCTCCGGGCGCAAGCCGAGTGCGCCGGTGGATGTGCTCGACTTCTCCGTCGATACTGTCCCGCCTGCCGACCCGGTCGCCACCATCGTCGGCGGTGTCGAAAACGGTGGCGATCTCTATTCGCCGAGCAATACGCCGACCCTCACCGGCACCGGTGAACCGGGCGACACCATCATCATCGAGTTCCCCACTGGCGAGAAGGTCACCACCACGGTCGGCCCGGATGGCAAGTGGACGGCCAACCCGCCCAGCCAGGGGCTGCCCGAGGGCCCGGTGGACATCATCATTACCGAGCGGGACCCGGCCGGTAACGAAACCACCGTCAAGCTGCCGGCCATCGTCGACACCATCGCCCCGGATGCGCCGCAGGTATGGCTGGACCCAGCCTCCGACAGTGGGGTGAAGGGCGACAACATCACCAACGACACCAAACCGAAGATCGTCGGCAAGGCCGAGGCGAACTCGCAGGTCACCGTCACCATCAAGGAAACCGGCGAAGTCATCCAGGTGAAAGCCGACGAGAATGGCGACTGGTCCGTGGTGCCCACCCGCGTACTGCCCGAAGGTCCGATCCACATCGAGGCCGTCGCCACCGACGCCGCCGGCAATACCAGCCAGCCGGGCACCCTCGACCTGACCATCGACACCACCCCGCCGAACTACCATGACCTCGCCATCACCGGCGTGCTCGACAGCGTCGGCGAGATCACCGGCAATATCGCCAATGGCGGCGAAACCGACGATGCCCACCCGGTGATCAGCGGTACCGGTACCGCCGGCGACACCGTCATCGTCTATGCCAAGGACAGCACCGGCAACCACGAAATCGGCCGAGCGACCGTGGGCAGCGACGGCACCTGGTCGCTCAAGCCCGAACTGCCGCTGGTTTCCGGCCTCAACGTGCTGACCGCCGTGGAAGTGGACGTGGCGGGCAACCAGACCGTGCCGAGCCAGCCGTACAGCATCACCGTCGATACTGGCGCGCCCGCGGCGCCCACCATCGTCAACGTCTATGACGACGTCGGCCCCTACCAGGGCTTCCTGCAGAAGGGCGCCGTCACCGACGACAACCAGCCGACCTTCAACGGCACCGCGCAGCCTGGCACCACCATCAAGCTGTATGACGACGGCAAGCTGATCGGCAGCGGCGTCACCGATGCCAAGGGCAACTGGAGCATCACCACCGACAAGCTGGCCGACGGCCTGCACGAGGTGACCGCCACCGCTACCAACAGCGTGGGGCAGGCCAGCGAGCCGACCGGCGTCTGGCCATTTACCGTGGATACAGTCGCCCCGGACAACGTGAAGAACCTGGTCATCCTCGACGACATCGGTGAAAAGACCGGGCCGCTGTACAACGGCGACACCACCATGTCCACCGCGGTGTTGGCTTCGGTGGAGGTCAGCAGGCCGTCGTCCGCCTTTGGAATGCTGGTGATGGTCGGAGCGTGGAGCGCACCGCTGTCCTTGCCCATCGCTTGCACGACGATGGCGCCAGTGATGTTGTTGTCGACCAGGGCATTGATATGCAATGTGGCCGTCTGGGTATGACCAGCACTGTCGACGCCGGTGTAGACGTAGTTAGTCATCGGAGATACCACTCCCCAAGCCGATGGTGGTCACCGGAATGGAAGAGTTGCCGCCCGGCGGGTTGGCCATCAGGTTCTGCCAAGTGGTGAGCTGGGCCGCGGTGGGCGATGTCGTGGGGTTACCGTCGGAAATGAAGAACACTTGCTTGTTGGCGACGGTACCCGCCGTCATTTCCGCCGTGATGTTCGCCGTCGCCTTGGTCAGTGCCGACACGTAGTTGGTACCGCCCACGGCGCTCAGGGCATTCACGACTTTGAGCAAGTCGGTGTACCCCGTATCGGTCGCCTTGGAGAAGGTGAACGTGCCTTTGTCAGTAGCCGAGTCGGCAAAGGTGATCAGGTTGAGCGTCGCCTTGGCACCCATGCTGACGATGGTATTCATCATGTTGAGCAGGGCGGTCTTGGCCGACGTGATGCCGGTCCCCGACATACTGCCGGAGGTATCCAGAACCACGGTGTAGTTGGTGACGGGCGACTTGGTATCCACCGTAGCGGGATAGTCGTCCCCGTTCGGTATGACACTGAAGTCATAGCGCTCGGACGGGACGCTGGTATTACCAGCAGCATCGGTAGCCTCCGCCGTCAGCTTGTGTACCCCTTCCGGCAGGCCCGTGGTCGGAGTGAAGCTCCACTTGCCGTCCTTGTCGGCCGTCACACGGCCGATTTCCTTGCCATCGTCCTTGACCACCACCGTGCTGCCGGCTTCCGCCTTGCCACTGATGACCGGCGTGGGGTCATCGGTGTCGCCGCCATTGGCGATGTTACCGATGGCGTAGCCTTCATCGGCATAGACCGAATCGATGGTCGGCTGCGCCGGCGCGGTGTAGTCGGTGGTAATGCTGTAGACGTCGGATTTCGGGCTGGTGTTGCCCGCCTCGTCAGTCGCCGTGGCGGTGAAGTCGTGCTTGCCTTCGCTGATGCCTGACGTCGGCGTGAAGGACCAGTTGCCGTGGTGATCTTGCCCGTGTCCACGATGAAGTCGAACTTGTCGGACGGATTGCTGACGTTGCCGGCGGCGTCGATGGCCTTGGCCGTGATGCTGTGATCGCCGCGACCGAGCGGATTGGTCGGGGTGAACGACCAGTTGCCGCTGGCATCGGTCAGCGCGGTGCCGAGTTTCAGGGTGCCGTCATAGATCTCCACCTTGCTGTTGGCTTCGGCAGTACCGCTGATCTTCGGCTGATCATCATCGGTGGTATCGCCCGGCTTCAGGTGCCCAGCGTGGTTTCGCCGTCCTTGACGGTCACGGTACTGCCGACCTTGCCGGTGCCGTTGATGACCGGACGGGTATCGTCGGTCTCGCCACCACTGGTGATATTGCCGGTGATGCTGCCGACGTTATCGACCACCGAGGTGATCGACACCAGCAGCTTGGAGGTATCGACGGTCACATCCAGCTTGTTGCCCGGGCCGGAGCTGTTACCCGCCTGGTCCAGCACGACGGTGGTGAACGAGTGATCGCCGTCCTTCAGCGCTGTGGTAGGGATGAAGCTCCACTTGCCCTGGGCGTCGACATCCGCGCGGCCCAGCTCATTACCGTTGTCATAGAGGATGACCTTGCCGTTAGGTTCGGCATCACCGGTGAACACCGGACGGTTGTCGTCAGTGGTATCGCCGTTGTGCAACGGGCCGGTTTCATCGCCCACGTTGTCGGTCACGACCAGCGTGGTGTTGGCCGGCGCGGTCGTATCGACGGTGAACGGCCAGATGCCGGTCGGGTCACTGACCTTGCCTACCCCATCGGTGGCAGTCGCGGTCACCTCATGCAGGCCGTCGGCCAGTGTGCTGGTAGTGATGCTCCAGTGGCCCTTCGCATCGGCCTGCCCGCTGCCGATCAAGGTGCCGTCGGTGTCATACAGCTTGACGGTGCTGCCCGCCTGGGCGGTGCCACTGAAGGTCGGCTGGTTGTCATCGGTAATGGCGCCCTTCTGCAGGAAGCCGGTGTACGGCCCGACGTCGTCCAGGACGTTCTCGATCACCGGCGGCGCCGGGGGCGCGATGTCCAGCGTGAAGCTGTACTTGGCACTGGGGACGGACGTATTGCCGGCCGGGTCCATTTCCACTGCCGTCAGCTGGTTCAGGCCCGAGACCAACGGGGTGGTCGGCTGCAGTTTCCAGGTGCCATCGGCACCAACAGTGGTGCGGCCAATTTCACGATCACCGGTAACGTCGTGGGTGTAGACGATCAGTGTGTCGCCCGCGGTGCCCTTGCCGCTGATGACCGGACGCGGGTCGTCAGTGATACCGCCGCTTTCGATATTGCCGGTCACTTCGCCCACGCTATCGAGCACGCCGGTAATGAGCGGCGCGGCAGGCGGCGTGTAGTCGGTGATGATGCTGAAGACGTCTGATTTCAGGCTGGTGTTGCCAGCCTTGTCAGTCGCATCGACGGTGAAGTCGTGCGGGCCTTCGTTGAGCGGCGTGGTGGGGGTGTAGGACCAGTGCCCCTCATTGTCCGCGGTGACGCTGCCCAGCACCTTGTTGTTGTCGTAGACCGTGACCTTGGAGCCCGCTTCCGCCTTGCCGGAGAGGGTCGGGCACGGGTCGTCGGTTACGCCGCCCTTGGCAACCGGGCCCTGGATCGAACCTACGTCGTCATAGACCTCGTCGATGGTCGGCTTGGACGGCGCGGTGGTATCAGCGCGCGGCATATGCGCGGGCCAATGCGGCGGAAGAGAAGATGGAGTCGACGCGTCGCGAGTCCGAATACCTCATCCGCAACCTGGTCGAGCAACGCGATTTGTCCGCCTCGCGCGTCGATGACTACAAGTCGCTGCTGGTGGAGTCCGATCGGGTGCGCAAGATGTTCTATGACCAGTGGTACCACCTGGGCAAGCGCACCCTGCTGGATGTGCTGATCGCCGAGAACGAGTACTACTCTGCCCAGATCGCCGCGTGCGATACCTACTACAACGCCAAGGCCAGCGATCTGCGCATCCGCGCGGAAACCAGCGGCCTGATGGCCTGGCTGGCGCCGGGCAGCGAGGCTAGCGCTCGCTGATTGCCCGCGGTCCTGTGACCGTTTCCGCCTGATCCATTGCGTTACTTCCGGCATGCCCGCCCCGGCGGTCATGGTGGCGGAACTCGTCCCTGAAGCCAGGGCGGGCATGCCGAGAAGACGCCGATTTTTCCTGCACGCGCGTCATAAATTGAATGACTTTCTCCCTTGCGAATGCTCCTGTGCGTCGATGTGTCGCAGGGTGCGCAGCGGCAGTTCGTCACATTCGCAAGGGTTCTTGATCACCATCATGGCAAGGTCTTTGCCGAAGGTGTTGGCGGTCTGTCTCGGGCTACCCGTGGCTGGCTGTAAGCCGCGTCCTTCGCCGCTTCGACGCTGCCCGATGGCTCGCCGACGGAAGCACTGGCCGGCAGGACTTAGCCTCACAAAGACTCGGTGAATTGATCATTTTGCGATCAGTCAGAACTGTGACTGTTTCGTGGGCTGAGAAAATATCTTGTTAAAAATGAAAGGGCGGGGCCTTGAAAGGGGTTTCTGAAATGCTTTGTAATATCCGCCGTCCATTTCCTACCCCCAAATCGCTGAGTCGCACTGACGCAGATCATTGCCAGTGTTCACCCTGTGGTGCAGCGGCATAACAACAGGGGGCTGCCATCGGTGGGCTCCTGTCATAAGACGAGTCGGGCAATCCGCTCGTGCATCCGGTGTGCGACGCGCGCGCTTCAACGAGCCGCCAGTCCAGACACCACACGCTGAATAACACGGAACGAATCAGCTGACGAAATCGGTTTCGCATCGCGAAGACCGGGCGACCTCCCTTTGCCTGGAATCCTTGCGGCCGCGTTCGTGAATCCATGACAGCCCTGGCAGGCGGCTTGGAAAAGTCGCGGGTAACGAGTCGTCGAGCAATGCGTGGCGAAGGCTCATGGGCGGTGAGGCGATTTTCATCCACTAAGGCCGCAAGATGAAAAAAGAGCAGTACACAGGAATTTTGAAGAGACTTGCGCTGCTGCCGATGCTGATGCTCGGTGGCTGCAACATGGCGCTGTTCGACCCGAAAGGGCAGGTTGGCGCCGACGAGAAGTCCCTGATCATCACGGCAACCCTGCTGATGCTGATCGTGGTGGTGCCGGTGATCCTGATGACCCTCGGGTTCGCCTGGAAATACCGGGCTTCGAACACCAAGGCCACCTACATGCCGGACTGGTCGCACTCGACCAAGATCGAGCTGGTGGTATGGCTGGTTCCCTGCCTGATCATCGCCGTGCTCGGCTGGATCACCTGGGAGAGCACCCACAAGCTGGACCCGTACCGTCCGCTGGACTCCGAGGTCAAGCCGGTGACCATCCAGGCCATCTCGCTGGACTGGAAGTGGCTGTTCATCTACCCGGAACAGGGCATCGCCACCGTCAACGAAATCGCCTTCCCGAAAGATACCCCGGTGAACTTCCAGATCACCTCGGATTCGGTGATGAACTCGTTCTTCATCCCGCAGCTGGGTAGCCAGATCTACTCCATGGCCGGGATGCTCACCAAGCTGCACCTGATCGCCAACGAAGAAGGCGTGTTCGACGGCATCTCCGCGAACTACAGCGGCGGCGGCTTCTCGGGCATGAAGTTCAAGGCCATCTCCACCTCCGAGCAGGGCTTCCAGGAGTGGGTTGCGAAGGTCAAGGCCTCGCCGCAGACCCTGAACCTGGATCAGTACCCGGAGCTGGTGAAGCCGACCGAGAACGTCCCGGCGACCTACTTCGCAACCGTCAGCCCCGAGCTGTTCTCCCACGTGCTGAACAAGTGGGAACACGCCGGTCACGCCATGGCGAAAGCCGAGCAGGCCAAGGGCGAGCACGGCGAAGCAGCCCATGACGAGGCCGCCATGGCGGGCCACGACATGAGCAACATGCAAGGCATGCAGGGCATGCAAATGAATCCGAGCCAGGAGTAACCGCAGATGTTCGGGAAACTGACACTGTCGGCCGTGCCGTATCACGAGCCGATCATCGTCATCACGCTGGCCGTCGTCGCCCTGTTGGGCCTCGGCGTAGTCGGCGCGATCACCTACTACCGCAAGTGGACCTACCTGTGGACCGAATGGCTGACGTCCATCGACCACAAGAAAATCGGCGTGATGTACATCATCGTCGCTCTGGTCATGCTCCTGCGCGGCTTCGCCGACGCCATCATGATGCGCGGCCAGCTCGCGCTGGCTGAAGGCGCCAACCACGGCTACCTGCCGCCGGAACACTACGACCAGATCTTCACCGCTCACGGCGTGATCATGATCATCTTCATGGCCATGCCCTTCATGACCGGTCTGATGAACCTGGCCGTGCCGCTGCAGATCGGCGCGCGCGACGTGGCGTTCCCGTTCCTGAACTCCCTGAGCTTCTGGCTGCTGGTCGTCAGCGCCATGCTGGTGAACGTCTCGCTGGGCCTGGGCGAATTCGCCCGTACCGGCTGGGTCGCCTACCCGCCGCTGTCCGAACTGGCCTACAGTCCGGGCGTGGGTGTGGACTACTACATCTGGGCGCTACAGATATCGGGTATGGGTACCTTGCTCACGGGTATCAACTTCCTGGTGACCGTGTTCAAGATGCGCACCCCCGGCATGAAGCTGATGCAGATGCCGATCTTCACCTGGACCTGCACCTTCGCCAACATCCTGATCGTTGCGTCGTTCCCGATCCTGACCGCGGCCCTGGGCCTGCTGTCGCTGGACCGCTACTTCGACATGCACTTCTTCACCAACGAGCTGGGCGGCAACGCCATGATGTACATCAACCTCTTCTGGGCCTGGGGCCATCCTGAGGTGTACATCCTGATCCTGCCGGCCTTCGGTATCTTCTCCGAAGTCACCGCCACCTTCGCCGGCAAGCGCATGTTCGGCTACACCTCGATGGTGTGGGCGAGCGCCGCGATCACCTTCCTCGGCTTCACCGTGTGGCTGCACCACTTCTTCACCATGGGTTCGGGCGGCGACGTCAACGGCTTCTTCGGCGTTGCGACCATGCTGATCTCCATCCCGACCGGGGTGAAGCTGTTCAACTGGCTGTTCACCATCTACCGTGGCCGCCTGCGCTTCACCACCCCGATCCTGTGGACTCTGGGCTTCATCGTCACCTTCACCATCGGTGGCATGACCGGCGTTCTGCTGGCCATCCCGGGCGCTGACTACCTGCTGCACAACAGCCTGTTCCTGATCGCCCACTTCCACAACACCATCATCGGTGGCGCGGTGTTCGGCTACCTGGCCGGCTTCGTCTTCTGGTTCCCGAAAGCCTTCGGCTTCACCCTGGACGAGAAGTGGGGCAAGCGTTCCTTCTGGTGCTGGCTGGTCGGCTTCTACATGGCCTTCATGCCGCTGTACATCCTCGGCTTCATGGGCATGACCCGTCGCCTGAACCACTACGACAACCCAATGTGGAAGCCGTACCTGGTGGTGGCGTTCTTCGGTGCCGTGCTGATCTTCTTCGGTATCGCCTGCCAGCTGATCCAGCTGCTCGTGTCGATCAAGAACCGCAAGCAGCTGGCCGACGTGACCGGCGACCCGTGGGGCGGCCGTACCCTGGAGTGGTCCACTTCCTCGCCGCCGCCGTACTACAACTTCGCCGAACTGCCGAAGGTCAACGACATCGACGCGTTCCACGAGATGAAGCAGACCGGTACCGCGTACCGCAAGCTGCCGGCCTATGCACCGATCCATATGCCGAAGAACACCGCCGCTGGTTTCTCCATCGCGCTGTTCGCCTTCATCTTCGGCTTCGCCGCCATCTGGCACATCTGGTGGCTGGTGGGCGTTGGCTTCGTCGGCATGATCGCCTCGGTCATCGTGCGCAGCTATGTCACCGACCTGGACTACTACGTCCAGCCCGATGAGATCGAGCGCATCGAAAACGCCAACTTCCAGAAACTCGCCACTGCGCAGGTATAAGCGATGTCTACGGCAGTACTGAATCAACACCTGGTCGATACGCACGAAGCGGCGCACGACCATGACCACGCCCACGACAGCGGCGGCATGACGGTCTTCGGCTTCTGGCTGTACCTGATGACCGACTGCATCCTGTTCGCGAGCGTCTTCGCCACCTACGCCGTGCTGGTCAACCACACGGCCGGCGGCCCGAGCGGCAAGGACATCTTCGAGCTGCCCTATGTGGCCGTCGAAACCGCGATCCTGCTGATCTCCTCCTGCACCTACGGCCTGGCCATGCTGGCCGCGCACAAGGGTGCCAAGGGCAAGGCCATCGCCTGGCTGGGCGTGACCTTCCTGTGCGGCGCCGCGTTCATCGGCATGGAACTCAACGAGTTCCATCACCTGATCGTCGAAGGCTTCGGCCCGAGCCGCAGCGCCTTCCTGTCGTCCTTCTTCACCCTGGTCGGCATGCACGGCCTGCACGTGTCCGCAGGCCTGCTGTGGATGCTGGTGCTGATGGCGCAGATCGGCACCCGTGGCCTGACCGCGCAGAACAACACCCGCATGATGTGCCTGAGCCTGTTCTGGCACTTCCTGGATATCGTCTGGATCTGCGTCTTCACCGTCGTCTACCTGATGGGGGCTCTGTAATGACCGCTGCTGCACATCATCACGACTCCCACGGTGCCGGCCACGACAACCACGGCGCCGGTCACGGCAGCCTGGGTTCGTACGCCATCGGCTTCGTGCTCTCGGTGATCCTGACCGCGATTCCGTTCTACATGGTCATCGACGGCGGCTTCTCGCGTCACGCCACCCTGCTGACCATGGTGATCCTGGGCCTGGTCCAGGTCGTCGTGCACCTGATCTGCTTCCTGCACATGAACTTCAGCTCCGAAGGCCGCTGGAACGTGATGGCATTCATCTTCACCGCCATCATCATCCTGCTGGTGGTCGGTCTGTCGCTGTGGATCATCTACACCGCAGACAGCCTGATGATGCCGATGCCCTGAGGGCCGATGCCGTGAAACTCAAGCGTTATCTCCTGGTCGCCAAGCCGGGCATCATCTTCGGCAACCTGATCGCGGTGGCGGGGGGATACTTCCTCGCCGCCCGCGGCAGCGTTGACCCGATGCTGCTGCTGGCTACCGTGATCGGCCTGTCCCTGGTCGTTGCCAGCGGTTGTGTGTTCAACAACTGCATCGACCGCGACATCGATCGCTTCATGGAGCGTACCCGTAGCCGTGTCACCGTGACCGGGCAGATCTCGCTGAAGGCCGCCCTGGCCCACGGTGTGGTGCTCGGCGCGGCGGGCTTCGGCCTGCTGGCGTGGAAAACCAACGTGCAGGCGACCCTGCTCGCCGCGTTCGGCTTCTTCGTCTACGTCGTGCTCTACAGCCTCTGGCTCAAGCGCAGCTCCGTCTACGGCACGCTGGTCGGCAGTCTCTCCGGAGCCATGCCGCCGGTGGTGGGCTACTGCGCCGCCAGCGGTCACTTCGACATGGGCGCGGCGGTGCTGCTGCTGATCTTCTGCCTCTGGCAGATGCCGCACAGCTATGCCATCGCGATCTTCCGCCTCAATGACTACCGCGCCGCCGGGATTCCCGTGCTGCCGGTGGAGCGGGGCATCGAAGCGACCAAGAAGCAGATCCTCTACTACGTGCTGGCCTTTGGTCTTGCGACCCTGCTGCTGACCGTGACCGGCTTCGCCGGCTACGGATACCTGGTGGTGGCGCTGGCCGTCAGCGCCTGGTGGCTGTTCATCGCGGTGAAAGGCTTCAGTGCCGAAGACGACCGCCGCTGGGCCCGCCAGCTGTTCGCCTTCTCCATCATCGCGATCAGCGTGCTGAGCCTGATGATGTCCATCGACTTCCAGGCCATCCCGGCCCAGTCGATGCTGGCGGCGCTGTAAGGCTGCTTCGCTGCAACGAAAAAGCCGCCCTTCGGGGCGGCTTTTTTGTGCCTGGCATTTCATCGGGCTTGGAACCGCTCTTCGTAGGAGCGAGCTTGCTCGCGAACAGTGTTCCCCGGCAGCTTTGGCGTTCGGGGCTGCCTTTGTAGGAGCGCGCCATGCGCGCGATCGCGGGCATGGCCCGCTCCTACAGGTGAGGCGTATGCGCCTCGCGCGTAGGAGCGGACTCCGTCCGCGATCGCCAGCCGGTCAATGCAACTTCAAGCGCGGCTCGGTACTGCGCCCGATGCGGTCCGCGATCATCAGCAGCGCGGTGCGGAACGGCCCGTACAGCGCCATCTGGTGCATGCGGTAGAGCGACACGTAGAACATCCGCGCCAGCCAGCCCTCGAGCTTCACGCTGCCCATCAGGTTACCCATCAGGTTGCCCACCGCGCTGAAGCGCGACAGCGAGATCAGCGAGCCATAGTCGGTGTAGCGGTACTCCGGCAGCGGCTTGCCCTCCAAACGCGCGACGATGGCCTTGGCCAGCAGCGACGCCTGCTGGTGCGCCGCCTGGGCGCGTGGCGGCACGTTGCGTTCGCTGCCATCGCCCAGCGGGCAGGCGGCGCAATCGCCGAAGGCGAAGATGTTGTCGTCGCGGGTGGTTTGCAGGGTAGGGCGGACCACCAACTGGTTGATGCGGTTGGTCTCCAGGCCGTCGATTTCCTTGAGCAGGCTCGGCGCGCGGATGCCCGCCGCCCACACCTTCAGGCTCGCCGGAATGAACTCGCCCACCGCCGTGCGCAGCCCGTCCGCAGTCACCTCCTGCACCGCCGAACCGGTGAGCACGCGCACGCCGAGTTTCTCCAGCGTCTGGTGCACCGGGCGGCTGATGCGCTCGGGCAGCGCCGGCAGTACGCGCGGGCCGGCCTCGATCAGGGTGATGCGCATGTTCTGCGGCTGGATGCCGGTCAGGCCGTAGGCCGCCAGCTCCTGCGCGGCGTGGTGCAGTTCCGCCGACAGCTCGACCCCCGTGGCACCGGCGCCGACGATGGCGACGCTGATCTGATCGTCCTTGTCCTGCCCGGCGTGGGCGCGCAGGTAATGGGTCAGCAGCAGCTTGTGGAAGCGCTCGGCCTGCTCGCGGGTATCCAGGAAGATGCAATGATCCGCAGCGCCCTGGGTGCCGAAGTCATTGGTGGTGCTGCCGATGGCCAGGACCAGCGTGTCGTAGTCCAGCGCGCGCGCCGGCACCAGCTCCTCGCCCTGCTCGTCGAGCGTGGCGGCGAGCTGGATGCGCTGGCTCGCGCGGTCCAGGCCGGTGAGACGGCCGAGCTGGAATTCGAAGTGGTTCCATTTCGCCTGGGCGACATAGTTCAGCTCATCCTCGTAAGAGTTGAGCGAGCCGGCGGCCACTTCGTGCAGCAGGGGTTTCCAGATGTGGGTGAGGTTGGCGTCGACGAGCGTAATGCGCGCCTTGCTTTGTTTACCCAGGGTGCGGCCGAGACGGGTCGCGAGCTCCAGCCCGCCGGCGCCGCCGCCGACGATCACGATACGATGGGACATGGTGCATTCTCATAGCTTAAGGAATCCTGTATCGGCCCGTGGCGGCACGGCGCTCACGCAAGGTAGGCCAGGAGGCGGCTCAGCAAACCCAGGGCGATGACCACAGCGAGCAAGCCACCCATCATCAGCCAGGGCTTGAACGGCGCACGCTGGACCTGGTGGACGGGGGAGCTGAGGTACTGATCGACCTTCTGCTGGTCTTCGGGGCTCAGGCGACTGGGCATGGGCGGCCTCCGTTTATAATGTCCTGCATTCTAGTAGGGCTCGGGCGGCCTCTCAATGCGCCGCCGATCAATGCCGCATTGCGCCGGCGCCTATTTACAGGCCGACGCCCATGTCGAAGAGGATGCTGCGGCCCAGGCTGCCGCGCAGGAAGTCCGGCGCGTCACTGTGGGCGAAGAGCACGCGGGCGAAGGTCGGGCCGACCACCGACAACGAGCGCCACCCCTGGCGCAGGTATTCGGTGGGGGGCGGGAAGGGCGTATTGAAGTCCGGCGTCTCGCGCTTGAGGCTGACGAACGCCAGCAGGTCCAGCTCGCGCGGGTCGATGCCGCGCTCGGTGTAGTTGTGCGCTTTCTTGCGCAGCGTCGGCGCCAGGCGCGCCTGCAGTTCCGCGCAGGGAATCCGTCGCGGTCGCTGTTCACGGCGGATCAACTGGTTGAGGCTCTGGGCCATGCGCCGGCGCAGCAGCTCCTCCTTCCATTCCTCGTTGAGCCGGCGCCCCTGGTCGAGCACGAAGAAGACCTCGAAGGTGGCGTCGCGGAACAGCACATCCGGTGGCTGCTGCGTGGGTGCGATGAAGTCTTCCTGGCGATACGGCACCTTCAGCGCCTGCAGCAGCCGCTGGCAGGCCCAGCACTCCCGCTCCCATTTGCGGGCGTTGGAGAGGAAGTCATTGGCTTGTTCCGCCTGGCGCGTCAGCAGGCGCAGATAGTCGGTCTCGTTCATGACTCAAGCATAGTTGCTGGCGGCCGCAGGCGAGCCCCGATGGCGGTGTAGACTGTTGCCAATCATTGTCGGTTCCAGGCAAGGGGGACGCGTGAAACGATTGCTGGGCGGATGGCTGTTGATGGTGCTGGCAAGCGCGGCGGTGGCGCAGGAATCGCCCGCCATCGGCTGGACGCTGCTGGACCAGTTCGACAAACCCTACACCGCAGGCGCTGACCTGAACGTCCTGCTGGTCGCCCACGACATGGCCGGCTCCAAGCTGGTCAAGGCGGCGCTGACAGATCATCCGCAGGGCTATCTCGAAGCGCGGCACGCCGCCTTCGTCGCCGACATCAGCCGCATGCCGGCCGCCATCTCCAAGCTGTTCGCCATCCCCGCCATGCGCGACTACCCCTACCGCGTGCTGCTCGACCGCGAGCCGCGGGTGGCCAGCCGCTTCCCCGGCCAGGCCGATGCGGTGACCTGGCTGCAGCTGGACCAGGGCAAGGTCGTCTCGACCCATCAGTTCGACTCGGTGCAGGCCCTGCGCCAGGCGTTGGAGCGGGGCACGCCGTGATTGCCGCGCAGCTGCTGTCGGCCGAAACCCTGGAGATCGGCTGGGCGATCTACCTGCCCATCGTCGCCTGGGCCATCTGGCGCGCGCCGTGGCTGGAACTGGTCAGCGACTTCCGCCGCCAGCACCTGGTGTTCGGCACCATGCTCGGGTTGTTCCTGCTGTGGCTGGTGCGGCGGGACTTCGCCTCTGGCGTGTCCTTCCACTTCATCGGCATGACCGCCGTGACCCTGCTGCTGGACTGGCCACTGGCAATTCTGGTCGGCCTCGTGGCGCAGCTCGGCCTGTGCGCCATCGGCCGACAGGACTGGGCCGCCCTCGGCGTCAACGGCATCCTGCTGGTGCTGATTCCGGTGGTCATCACCGAACTGGCGGCGATCTTCGTCGAGCGCCGCCAGCCGCGAAACCTGTTCGTCTACATCTTCTGCTCGGGCTTCTTCCCGGCGGCGCTGGCGGCCGTGTGCAGCCTGCTGCTGGGCCTAGGCCTGCTGTGGATGGACGGGCTGTTCCCGATGCCGCCGTGGATCGAGGATTTCATCGGCTACCTCTGGCTGATCATGTTCCCGGAGGCCTTCATCAACGGCACCATCGTCACCGGGCTGGTGGTCTTCTACCCGGACTGGCTGGAAACCTTCAACCGCACGCGCTACCTGCAGGCGCCGTGGAAGGACGACGATGAGCCGCGTTGATGTTCGTACATCGTCCAGGTGCATCGCCGCCGTCGATTGATCCAGGTCAGTTCGCGAAGCTCGGGCGATCAGGGAAGCTTTCTCCCCCATTCGCAGGAGATTGCCAATGAGCATTCACAGCTGGGCCGAGCAGCGTCTTTCAGAGCTGCTGATCGAAGCCGAAGCCGGCGGGCAGGACCCGCAACTGGTCGTGCGCGCGCTGCTCAGCGCGGTGGTGCGGGCCAATGCGCAAGTGCGCACGCAGGAGGACCTCGAGCACGAACTGCATTTCCTCGCCGATAACCTGGACGAGGATCGGGACTACACCTTCATGCGTCCCTGAACGAAAAAGGCCCGCAGATGCGGGCCTTTTTTCTTCTGTAGGAGCGAGCTTGCTCGCGAACGCTCTTTCGGCTGTCACCCCCACAGATCGGGCGGTTCGCGAGCAAGCTCGCTCCTACGAAAAGCTGCAAAAAAGCCACCTCGAGGGGCGGCTTTTGTCGAGCTCAATGCCCGCGCGGCTTTTCCAGATCACCAGAGAACAGCTCGTCTTCCAGATTGTCGCCGGGAATGGCGTGCTCTTCCGCCGCCCAGGCGCCCAGGTCGATGAGCTTGCAGCGGTGCGAGCAGAAGGGGCGGTACTCGCTCTTGGCGCTCCACTCCACGGGCGCGCCGCAGGTGGGGCATTCCACGGTCAGGGGTTGGCTCATGGTTGTCCTCCACGCAGGCCGAGATAGAACTGATGCAGACGCTCGACCTGCTGGTGCAGGTGGCCGAGGTCGCCATCGTTGAGCAGCACGTCGTCCGCGTGCTTGAGCCGGTCGTCGCGCAAGGCCTGGGCCTTGAGAATCGAACGGACGTGATCTTCCGACACCTGGTCGCGGCTCATGGTGCGCTCCAGTTGCAGGTGTTCGGGGGTATCCACCACCAGTACGCGCTGGGTCATGCGGTGCTGCCCGGACTCCACCAGCAGCGGCGAGACCAGGATGGCGTAGGGCGATTGCGCCTGCGCCAGGTTGCTGGCGATTTCCTGGCCGATGAGCGGGTGCAGCAGTTGCTCGAGCCAGCGGCGCTCGTCCTCGGCCTTGAAGATGCGCTCGCGCAGGGCGGCGCGGTTGAGCTGGCCGTCCGGCAGCAGCATGGCGTCGCCGAAGCGCTCGACGATCTTCGCCAAGGCAGGGCGGCCGGGTTCCACCACCCAGCGCGCGGCATTGTCGGCGTCGACCGTATGGATGCCCAGCGAGGCGAAATGCTCGGCGGCGGCGCTCTTGCCGCTGCCGATGCCGCCGGTGAGGCCCAGAATCCAGGGTTTCATCATTCTCCTTCAGCCGGCCCGGTGGCCGTCCAGAAGCGCCGACGAAACTCGGCGCAGGAGAAGGCTAGCGGAAACCGGCGAACTGCAGATAGGTCGCGGTTATTTGATCACCCCAGAGCAATGCAATCCAGCCGGCGATGGCCAGATAGGGGCCGAAGGGGATGGGCGTACTGGTTTCCGCATTGCGAAGGCGCAGCATGATCACACCCAGCACCGCACCCACCAGCGACGACAGCAGGATGGTCAGCGGCAACACCTGCCAGCCACCCCAGGCGCCGAGCATGGCCAGCAGCTTGAAGTCGCCGTAGCCCATGCCTTCCTTGCCGGTGATCAGCTTGAACAGCCAGTACACCGACCACAGGCTCAGATACCCGAACACCGCGCCCCAGAGCGCGTCGCCCAGGTTGGTGAAGAGGCCGAAGTGGTTGACGATGAGACCGAGCCACAGCAACGGCAACACCAAGTCGTCCGGCAGCAGCTGATGATCGATATCGATCATGCTCATCGCCAGCAAGCCCCAGGTCAGCAACAGCATCGCACCGGCCTGCCAGCCGAAGCCGTAATGCCAGGCGATGAAGGCCGACAGCGCGCCGCACGCCAGCTCGACCAGCGGATAGCGCTTGCTGATCGGCGCCTTGCAGGCCGAACACTTTCCGCCCAAAACCAGCCAACTGACCACCGGGACATTCTCCCAGGGCTTGATCTCATGGGCACAGTGAGGGCACTGGGAGTTCGGCAATACCAGGTTATACGTCGGCTGCTTCTCGCCCTCCGGCAGCCCCAGCGTTTCCCGCGCCTGCTGGTGCCAGTCGAGCTGCATCATCCGCGGTAGGCGATGGATCACTACGTTGAGGAAACTGCCGATCAGCAGACCGAGCAGGGTGACACATAAAACAAAGGCCAGCGGGGTGCTGGCCAGGAAGTTGGATATGGGCATCTTTAAACTACTTGGCCCAGCTGGAAGATCGGCAGGTACATGGCGATGATCAGGCCGCCTACCAGCACGCCGAGCACGGCCATGATCATCGGTTCCATGAGAGTGGTTAGGTTGTCGACGGCGTTGTCGACTTCTTCTTCGTAGTAGCTGGCTACCTTGTCGAGCATGTTATCCAGTGAGCCGGACTCTTCGCCGATGGCGGCCATCTGAACCGCCATGCTGGGAAATACGCCTGTCGTTTTCATGGAGAAGTTCAACTGAGTGCCCGAGGACACGTCCTGCTTGATCTTGGCGACGGCATTGCGGAAGACGACGTTGCCGGTGGCGCCGGATACCGAGTCCAGAGCCTCTACCAACGGCACGCCGGCAGCGAAGGTGGTGGATAGCGTACGGGCGTAACGGGCTACGGCGGACTTGTAGATGATGTCGCCGACAATCGGAATGCGCAGGACACCACGGTCCACCAGATCACGGAACTTTTCCGAACGAGTGTGTGCGGTCTTCAAGCCGAAGCCGATCGCGAACATGGCGATCAGAATGATGAACCACCAAGCTTGCATCACTTCGGAGAGGTTGATGACCATCTGAGTGAACGCTGGCAGCTCGGCACCGAAGTTCTCGAATACCGACTGGAACTGAGGTACTACCTTGATCAGCAGAATGGCAGAAACGATCAGAGCCACGATGACCACCGCGATAGGGTAGGTCATGGCCTTCTTGATCTTGGCCTTGAGCGACTCTGTCTTCTCCTTGTAGGTCGCCACGCGATCGAGCAGCGTTTCGAGGGCGCCCGACTGCTCGCCTGCATCCACCAGGTTGCAGTAGAGGTCGTCGAAATACAGAGGCTTCTTGCGCAGGGCGTTGGCTAGGCTGTTGCCGGCGGCCACTTCCTGCTTCACTTCATCGATCAGCTTGCGCATGTTCGGGTTGTCGAAGCCCTCACCAATGATGTCGAAGGACTGCAGCAGGGGGACGCCCGACCCCATCATCGTTGCCATTTGGCGGGTGAACAGCGCGATGTCCATGGGCTTGATGCGCTTGCCCTGGCTGAGGAGGGATATTCCCTTCTTGCGTACCTTGGTCGGGTTGATGCCTTGCTTGCGCAATTGTGCCTTGACCAGCGCCGTGTTGACTCCGGAAAGCTCCCCCTTGACCTTCCCGCCCTTGCGATCAGTGCCTTCCCAGGCGAAGACGCTGCTCTTCAATGCTTTTTCCGCCATGGATTAATCCTTGGTCACGCGGTTGACTTCTTCGAGGCTGGTTATGCCTTGCATGGCTTTCAGTAGGCCCGAAGTGCGCAGATCGTTGAAACCTTCTTTACGTGCTTGGTCGGCGATCTGAATGGAATTGCCTTCTTCCATGATAATCCGCTGCAAGGCCGGCGTGATTTTAACCACTTCATAAATCCCTACGCGTCCCTTGTAGCCACCCTTGCAATTTTCACATCCAATGGGCGTATAGAGCTTGAAGGTACCAATTTTGTCTTCTGGGAAACCTTCGTGACGTAGCGCCTCGGGAGGAATATCGTGCTCCTTCTTGCAGTGAGGGCACAGTTTTCGAGCTAGGCGCTGGGCGATGATCAGATTGGTGGAGGTTGCCAGATTGAAAGACGCGACGCCCATGTTCAGTAAGCGTGTCAGAGTTTCTGCCGCGCTATTAGTGTGCAGTGTGGACATCACCATGTGGCCCGTCTGCGCGGCCTTGATGGCGATTTCGGCTGTTTCCAGATCCCGGATCTCGCCGACCATGATCACGTCCGGGTCCTGACGTAGAAATGCACGTAGTGCTTGGGCGAAATCCATGCCCTGGCGCGGGTTGACGTTAACTTGGTTGATGCCTTCCAAGTTGATCTCCACTGGGTCTTCGGCAGTAGAAATGTTGATGTCTGGGGTGTTGAGGATGTTAATACCCGTATATAACGAGACAGTCTTTCCAGAACCCGTCGGTCCGGTGACGAGAATCATGCCTTGTGGCTGCTTGAGGGCATCTAGGTAAAGGTGCTTCTGTGATTCTTCATAGCCCAATGCATCGATGCCCATCTGCGCGCTGGCTGAGTCCAGAATTCGCATCACGATCTTCTCGCCCCACAACGTGGGCATAGTATTGACTCGGAAGTCGATGGACTTACTCTTAGATACCCGCATCTTTATGCGGCCGTCTTGGGGCTTGCGACGCTCTGAAATGTCCAGCCCGGCCATAACCTTTAGGCGTGCCGAAATGCGGCTGGCCAATTGAATAGGGGGCTTTGCGACCTCGTGCAACATTCCGTCGGTACGGAAGCGTACGCGGTAGATTTTCTCGTAGGGCTCGAAGTGAAGGTCCGAGGAGCCGCCTTTGATGGCGTCAAGCAGCATCTTGTTGACAAAGCGCACAACAGGGGCGTCGTCGGCGTCTCCGCCGATGGGCTCATCTTTTTGCTCTGCATTGCCGTTTTCGATATCCAGGCCGTCCAGGTCGATGTCGCCCAAATCGTCCAGAGCGCTCGTTGCACTTTCAAAGAGCTTTTCGATGGCCTCCCCGAGCTTGTCGTCCTCAACCAGAATGGCTTCGGTGGTCAGGCCGGTGCTGAACTGTACGTCGGTGATTGCCTGGTGGTTAGTCGGGTCGGAAAGACCCACGAACAACTTGTTACCGCGACGCCAAAGCGGAAGGACGCGGTGCTGGCGAATCAGTTTTTCTGACACCAGCTCCTTGGGCAGGGCCTCCCGATCGATGCTGGTCAAATCGCAGAACGCTACACCGAATTGATCGGCAGCGAGCTCCGTAAGCGGCCGGCTTTTCACCAATTTGTTCTGAACCAGATAGGTGACAAGCGACAGTTTGTTACGTTGCGCCTGCAATTGTGCCTGCTGGGCGCTTCTCTCATCGAGAAGCTCGGATTGCACCAGTTGGCGAGCGAGGCCGGACAGGACGACTTGATCGTTCATGAAAGGGAATGCCAAGAAGAGTATCAATGCCTTATAACGCAGATGTCACGGAGTGCCAAATTGGTGAAGGGCGCCTGTCAAAAAATGTCACTTCTGGCGCAAGAGTGCGTAGGCTCTGCGAGAGAATCACTGTTTGGCGAGCGTGGATGTGGCTGCGGGAGGGATGGCATGATTTCTGCTTAGGGTCTGTTTAGGTCCTACGACCTCTTATAAACCTGGAGAGAATTATGAAGGCTCAAAAAGGCTTTACTCTGATTGAACTGATGATCGTGGTCGCCATCATCGGTATTCTGGCGGCTATTGCACTGCCGGCTTATCAGGACTACACCAAGCGTTCTCACGTGACCGAGGGTTTGACTCTCGCTTCTGGCGCCAAGACCGCTGTCACTGAATATTTCGCCTCCAAAGGCGCTTGGCCTAGCAACAACGCCTCCGCTGGAATTGCTACTGCTGCTTCTATCAAAGGCAATGCCGTTCGAAGTGTGACCGTGAACGCCTCGCAAATCACTATCGTTTATAATACTAAGGTTGAAGCTGGCAAAACTGTTATTTTGCAGGGCTCATCGTCCAGCTCCGGAGCTGTGACTTGGACTTGCAATACCGGCAACCTGAGCTCTAAGTATCTGCCGTCCAACTGCCGCTAACCGGTATTGTTTAAAAAAGGCCCCGGAAGGGGCCTTTTTCATAAGGAGTCGGAGTGAAGTTATTTGTTGCCCTTTTCGTGGGGCTATTGGTGTTTGTCACATTGCTCTATGCGCCGGGGCTGCGCGGAGACTTCGAGTTCGATGACACGGCCAACATTATCGACAACACCAAGCTTCAAATAACCGCCCTCGATACAAAACAGCTCCAAGCAGCAGCTGTCTCGGGAGATGCTGGCCCCACAGGGCGCCCGTTGGCTCTCGTCAGTTTTGCGCTGAATATCTATTTCTTCGGAGTGCAGCCGTTCTACTTCAAGCTGATCAATGTGCTGATTCACCTGTGCAATATAGCGTTGGTGGCTGGCTTCACTTCTATGATCCTGCGGCGGATGTACGGTCTTTCCGCCCGGCATGGAGCACTGGCAGGATTGGCGGTGGCTGCGCTCTGGGGCGTGCATCCCATCAATCTGACCAGCATTCTTTATGTCGTACAGCGTATGACCAGTCTCTCTGCGCTGTTCGGTTTCGTTGCCATCTACCTGTATGTCCGTTGGCGGTCGCTGCCGGGGAAGGAGCAGCTTTCTTTCAGGGGGGGGCTTTCGGTACTCCTGATCCTGCTGGCATTAGTGCTCTCGCTGTTCAGCAAGGAGTCCGGGATCCTTTTCGTGCTGTTGCTCGCCTGGATCGAGTACTGCGTCTTCGAGTTCCAGATTGATCGACGAGTGCCGCGTGTCGGACCGCTCGCCCTCGGGCATCTGGTGACGATCGCAGGGCTGACAGCGGCACTCGTTGCAGTTATCTGGGTAATTCCGCCGATGATTTCGCCCGGCGCATTCGCTCAGCGCGACTTTACTCTGTCTGAACGTCTCCTTACTGAGTCGCGGGTGATCTTCCTTTATTTGGGCATGATCATATATCCGACCCTATCCAGTCTAAGCCTTTATCACGATGATTTCGTGATATCGACGTCGCTGACTCAGCCGGGCGGCACGGTGTTTGCGGTATTCGGAATCATCATGTTGCTAGCTGCCTGCCTGGTTTGCTGGCGCCGTTATCGCATGTTGTCCTTTGCGATTGGCTGGTTCTTCATCAGCCATCTGCTCGAGTCCACGGTATTTTCGCTGGAGTTGGTCCATGAGCACCGTAATTATTTTGCAAGCATCGGTTTGCTTTGTTTTCTGGTCGGGCTCTGTACACAACTGCGCGGGTTGGCACGTATTGCGTTGATAACACTGGGTGCGGCCTTTTTCCTGTTGTTCTCCTTCGTGACTTACAATCGCTCCCTTGTCTGGTCGAACCTGGTCGACCATGCGGCGTACGAGGCGGAGATGCATCCACGGTCTGACCGGGCGAACTATCAAATGGGGCGCATCTACCTGAAGCTGCTGGACAGCAGCAAAGACAAAGCTTTCGCCGCCAATGCCAGAGATTACTTTCAGCGTTCGGCAAATTCTTACCTTCCCGGTAATGGCTCGTACTTCGCGCTCATCCATCTGGCCTACTATCTGAACGAAAAAGTGGACCCTAATGTGGTCAAGCAACTTCAGGTACGCTTGCGAACCTTGCCTTTCTACAATAGCAATGTGGCATTCCTGCGGGCTCTGGTTGATTGCCAGTTGGGCGACTTCTGTCATTTACCCCCCGAAGAGCTGGTGGGCCTGCTGGCGGCATCTTTGGAGAACCCTCGGGCGGCGCCGGAAAGCCGAAGTCAGGTCTATTTGCTGCTGGGGCGGTATTTCATCGAGTCGATCGGTGATCTGAAAAAGGGTGAAGAGTTCTTCCGCGATTCGATCAACGTGTTGGATGCCCCCGGGGCGAGGATCATGCTGGTCCAGGCGCTGCGGATGCAGGGGCGTTTCGCTGAAGCGCTCGACGAGTTGAAATACGCGGCCACTCTGGACCGGCTGGGGGCGAATGCCCAGTGGATCACCTCGGAGCGAGAAAAACTCCAGCAGGCACAAGACAACAAGGTGGAAAAACAGAATGTCGATCACTGAAAGCGGGCCGCAAAGTCTGAGTATCGTTTTACCGGCGAAGAACGAAGCCGAAGGGCTGTCGCTGGTCCTGCCGCACCTCAAGTCGCTGTACCCGCAGGCGGAGATCATCGTGGTCGATGATGGTTCGACCGATCACACCGACAGCGTTTGCGAGGCTGCTGGGGTGATCCGTGCCGCTCATCCCTACAGTCAGGGCAATGGCGCGGCGATCAAAACCGGGCTGAGACGAGCCACGGGCGAGATCGTCGTATGCATGGATGCCGACGGTCAGCATCGTCCGGAGGAAATCGAACTGTTGCTGCAGAAAATGGCTTCCGGTTATGACATGGTGGTGGGCTCGCGCAACAAGGCCGGTCAGGCCAGCGCCCATCGCGGACTGGCCAATGCGTTCTACAACCGCCTGGCCAGTTGGGTGGTCGGCCATAAGGTCGCCGACCTCACTTCGGGCTTCCGCGCCATGCGTCGTTCGCGCGTCATGGAGTTCATTTCGCTGCTGCCCAACGGGTTTTCCTACCCAACCACGACAACCATGTGCTTCTTCCGCGCAGGTTATCTGGTTGCGTATATTGACATTGATGTGCAATCGCGACTGGCCGGGACGACGAGCCATATCCGGCTGTGGAAAGATGGCATGCGCTTCCTCCTGATCATCTTCAAGATCGGCACGCTCTACTCGCCGCTGAAAATTTTCCTTCCCATTGCCGCGAGCCTCTTCGCCACCGGCATCGGTTATTATCTATACACTTTCCTGACCATGTCCCGGTTCACCAACATGAGCGCATTACTGTTCACGTCGGCGCTGGTGATATTCCTAATGGGGCTTATCTCGGAGCAAATCACCGCTCTGATGTATCAGGACCGGTCAGGCCATTGATGAGCGCCCTTCCACCCTCGCGCCCGATTTTGCTGGTGCTGGCATCAACCTATCCGCGGTGGCGAGATGATCCGGAGCCTGGATTCGTCCATGAATTGAGTAGACGGCTGATCGAGCGCTTCGACGTTCATGTCATCACTCCCCATTTTGCCGGTGCGCCGCTCGAGGAAACGATGGATGGTGTGTGCATCCATCGTTTCCGCTACGCCCCTGCGCCCTGGGAGGCTCTCGTCAGCGGCGGTGGCATGCTGGCGAATGTCCGTCGCTATCCTTTGAAATGGTTGCTGGTTCCCGCCTTCCTGCTGGCCATGTTGTTTACGTTGCTACGCTTGGTCTGCTCGCTGCGACCTGCGGCCATTCACGGGCACTGGATCATTCCGCAAGGAGTGGTCATCGCGCTGGCAAGCTACCTCTGTCATTTGCCGCCAGTGCTGCTGACCTCCCATGGAGCGGATATCTTTTCGCTCAAGGGCGGGCTAATGGGGAGGTTGAAGAGCTGGGTACTCCGCCGTATCGATCATCTGAGTGTCGTGAGCCATGCCATGGTCGCGCCGGCGCTGGCATTGGGAGTGTCTCTCGATCGGCTCGACGTGCTGCCGATGGGGGTGGATCTGGAGGAGCGATTCACGCCTTCGGAAACTGTTCGGAGTAATCGGCTGTTGCTGTTCGTCGGTCGCCTGGTTGAGAAAAAGGGGCTGGCCCACCTGCTTGATGCGCTGCCGATCCTCTGCCAGCGGTATCCAGGGCTTCGCCTGCGCATCGTGGGCTTTGGTCCGCTGCTGGAGTCGTTGCAGCAACGAGCCGGCGAGTTAGGGCTGAATGAGGCTGTCGAGTTCGTTGGGGCTGTCGCTCAGGAAGGGCTGGTTCAGCACTACCGGGAAGCGACCCTGCTGGTCGCCCCGTTCGTCACTGCTTCCACGGGCGATGTTGAAGGTCTCGGGTTGGTCAGTATCGAGGCGGTCGGCTGTCGGTGTCCGGTGATCCTTGGGGATGTGCCGGCGGTGTGGGATGTGCTGGCCGAGCAACCGGAATGGATTGTCGATTCACGGGATTCACAGGCGCTCATCGCTGCCATTTCTTCCGTTCTCGATGATTCGGAGGCCGCCCGTCAACGAGTGGAGGCGCTGCGCAGTCGCCTTTATCAGGCGTTCTCCTGGACCGCGGTCGCACAGCGCTATGCCCTGCTGTTCGACCGCCTGATAGCCGGCTCCGGGGGGCGCCAGCCGTGAGCGCAAGGGCGCTGACCATCTGGCTACCCGCCCTGCGGACCGGTAGCGGCGCCGATGTCTTTGCCTTGCGCTTGGCCGAGGGGCTGGAAAAGGCAGGTCACCGTCCCGTTGTGCAATGGTTCGATCGACGATTTGAGTTATGCCCCTCGCTGCTCAAGACCGTTCGGCCTCCTCCACGGACAGATCTGGTTCACACTGGTAGTTGGCAGGGTTTCGCCTTCAAGCGCCGGGGGCTGCCGCTGGTAGTGACCGAACATCATTGTTCGATTCATCCTCTGTTGCGCAGATACCACTCCACTCCTCAGGCGCTCTATCATCGTTACTGCGTTCAGCGTTGGAATCGCCTCAGTTATCGAATGGCCGACAGCGTTGTGGCGGTGAGCCATTTTGCTGCCCAACCGCTAAGGCCGATGTTGGGTGAGCGCCTCCAGGTTATCCACAATGGCATCGACACAACGCGTTTCAGCCCTGCCCCGCGAGCGCCGTCGAGTCGCTTTCGGTTGCTTTTCGTTGGCAATCCATCTTGCTGGAAGGGCGCGGATCTGCTTGCTCCGCTGGCGGCACGACTGGGAGAGAGGTTCGAGGTATGTTGCCTGAGTGGCTTGCGTTCAAACTGGCCGAAACGGTTCGATGCGAAGGGGCTTACCTTCCTGCCGCGCGTTGCCCCGGTAGACATGCCGGAAGTCTATCGCTCAGTCGATGCGGTGCTGGCTCTGACTCGCTTCGAAACATTCGGTTATGTGGCACTGGAGGCGATGGCTTGCGGAGTTCCGGTGGTTGGCTTCGATAGCGCCGGCACGGCCGAAGTCTGTGCGGGCCCCGCCTCGGCATTGCTCGGTCCCGTCGAAGACCTCGAAGTTCTGGCCGGGCATATTCGTGAATTGTCGATGGACGTCGGGCTTGCTCGGCGCCTGTCGGAGAATGGCCGTACCCGGGCTGAGGAGTTGTTCTCCATCGACCGGTGCGTTGGGGCTTATGTGATGTTGTATAGGCGGTTGGTTACGTGATGACGGTCGAACGGGCTGATCCCTTCTGGAGCGACGCCGAGTTGGAGGCTGTGCCGACTTGCCCGATATGTGGGGCGGCCGCATCTCGCGTCCAGTACGCGGGGCTGAGCGATGAATTGGAAGGCGTGCCGGGGCAATGGCCAATGCTTCAGTGCCTCACTTGTGCAAGCAGCTATCTCGCCGAACGACCGGTGCCATCTGCAATCGGCAAGGCTTACGGCAGCTATCACACGCACGTCGATCCACGCAGTGAGCACTCGAGAGATAACGGCAGCGGCGTGCTCTGGCGTCTGATCAACGGTTACCTCAATTACCGATTCGGCGCGGGGCGTAGCCCGGCCCAGCCCTCAGGGCATTGGTTGATTGCTCTGTTCCCGCCAATACGGCTGCAGTTGGACTTCTTCTTCCGCCATCTCCCGTCGACCGGAGGCCGGTTGCTGGATATCGGTTGTGGTAATGGACGCTTCCTGTTGCGGGCTCGCGAAGCTGGCTGGCAGGTGCAAGGGCTCGACCCTGACGCCAAGGCGGCTCAGGCCGCGCGCCTTGCCGATCTTCCTGTTCATGTCATAAGTTTCGAGGATCTGCCGGCGGCTGAAAATTACGATGTGGTGACTTGCTCCCATGTCATCGAGCATGTGCATTCACCCCGAGCCCTTTTGCTGTCAATGAGATCGCATCTTCGGCCAGGCGGCATGCTGTGGTTGGCGACGCCGAATGCCCACAGCCTGGGCCATCTGATTTTTCGCGAGAAATGGCGCGGATTAGAACCGCCTCGCCACCTGCAGATCTTCTGCATAGCGTCACTGCGCAAACTGCTCGATGACGCCGGGTTCGAAGACATCATGTTCAAGCGCCGCGGCCGGGGGGCTGCCTATATCCTGCAGGCATCCAAGGCCGCGATGGCGAAGCCCGGGATCATTCAGCGTCTGCTGCCGGTGTGGTTCGTCGATCTGCTGGCGACACTTTCGCCGCGCTTTTCGGAGGAGATCGTCGTGATAGCCCGGAAGCCTGAGGTTTGATGTGCCCTGTCACGGCGGTGCTGATCAATTTTCGCGATGCGGAACGGACCTGCAGATGTGTAAGGAGCATCCTTCGTGAGCAAGTAGACCGAGTGTTGGTATGGGATAACTCCGAAGACGCCGGCCACTCTGCGGCCTGTGTTCAACAGGTATTCCTGGGAGATCTGCGAGTGCAGATCGAGGTCAGCAGCAGAAATCTCGGATTCGCTGCGGGCGCCAATAGCGCCATCGAAAGCGCACTCCGCGAGCAGCCAGACAATTGGATTCTGCTCATCAACAACGATGCGACCTTACGCGAGGGAGCCCTGAGTCGGATGGCGCAGGTATTGGTGGATCAGCCCCAGACTCAGTTGATCAGCCCTGGCATCAGTCACGCAGGCGTGGTATCCGGGCCGCTGTTCTATCACCGCTGGACAGGTTTGCAATTTCATCGTCCCATGCCGGGCAGTTTTGCTTTTCCCACTGGCTGTTGCCTGTTGATGGCGCCCGAGCGCATTGCGTTGCCGTTGTTCGATGAAGCTTTCTTCATGTATGGAGAGGACGTCGCGCTCGGAGCCAGGCTCAAGGCGGTCGCGCACATGCCCGAGGTGCTGGTAGACCATGAGGGCTCGGCAAGCAGCGGGCTGGGGAGCCGATTCTACGAGGAGCGCCTGGTTGCTGCCCATTGCCTGCTGGCGCGGGTTCTGGCACGCAATGCCGCGGAGCGTTGCGCGATGCTACTGGTGCGGTTGCCAGTGCTGCTGGCACGGGCCGCATTGCGGTCCCTGCGATTCCGCTCGCTTCTACCCATGAGAGCCTTATATGGCGGTGTGCTCATCGCGGTTGGCAGAGATCCCCTGCGGCCCCCTGTTTGCGCAGCGTCCGGAACACGAGCGACCAGCCAACGCCTGCCATGAAAGTTTCGGCTCCCGCCAGCGCCATGGCGGTGCCGGAGAGCCCGTAGCTGGGGACTAGCCAGATAATCAGGCCGAGCAGTACAGGAATTCCGATGATCTCAAAGATCAATCGTCGCTCCGGCTGCCCATTCGCAACGAGGATGGTGCCGCTGCTGACGCGCAGGGCGAGCGGGAGCGCTGCACACGCCAATAGCGGAGCAAGCTCCGCCGTCTCACGATAGCTATCGCCCAACAACCAGGGCAGGGCCAAGCTGCCGATGGCGAGTACTACAGCGGCACCTGCACCACCCAAGGCGCTGCACAGTGCGATAAGACTCACCAGCCGGGCCTGTGGCCCACGGGCGGAGGCTCCGCTTAACTGAAATAGTTTGGGTTGCGCAGCCAGCAGCAGCGCGCTCACCGGCGTCATCAGCGCCCCCAGTACTCGATTGGTGATGGCGTAGATTCCGGCATCCTGGGCACTGGCCACCTTGACAATGGCAATCTTGTCGATCTCGGACGGGTTCATTGCCACCACATGCATGACGCAGTACGTCAGTCCTTTACGCCATTCGGCAAGGCCCAGGCGGCGAGCTGTGGAGCGCAGTCGCAGGCCGCGGACGGTCAGCCTGAGAACGATGCACAGCGCGAGGGTGGCGGCCAGCACTTGACCGGCGATGAAGGCTTGTAGATTGGAAAGGCTCTCGGTCAATACGCATGGCAGCAACGCCAGCAGGCGTAGGCCCAGTGGTAGCCATTGCAACATCTGACCACGGGCGACTTGATGGTGAGCCTGATGTGCCCAGCTGCACAGCAGGATCAGCGGCATTATGAACAGCTCGATTAACCCCAGCCCCAGGATGACCGTGAGTCCGAGGTTGAGGTCGAGTGCAAGGCAGTGGGCCAGCAGCAGGAATCCTCCCAGCAGCGCGGTGGCGGCTCCTAAGCTTGCCGGCCATGCGCCACGCCAGATATTTTCCACTGCCTCGTGCCCCTGTGGTGATGCTGCGAGCATCAGGTAGCCGCAGCCAAGCGTAGGCACCAGGCCCAGAAGCGTCGCCAGCGCCGCCAGCGCTGCATATGGGCCGTATACGGCTGGGGGCATGATATGCGTCAGGAGAACCAGAGAGCCTGCCAGCGTGAGCAGGCGTAATCCCAGTATCAGCGAAGTATCGAGCGTGCTGCGTGCCAGGGCACCGATCATGCCGGAACGATGTTCCTGGCTTTATCGGGAGCGTATCGACCACGGGTATCGACCAGCAATCTGGAATGCCTGGCAAGCGATTCGTAATCGAACAGATCGTGGTCAGTTGCCAGCACCACACAGTCAAACTCCTGAAGCTTCTCGCCAGTCAGCTGCACGGAGTCCAGGTCGAAAGAGTAGTCGCGCTTGCGCGGAAAACTAGGAACGTGCGGGTCCGAATAAGCGACCTCGGCGCCCTTCTGTTCGAGCAGTGACATGATCTCCACAGCAGGCGATTCACGCGTATCGTCGATATTCTTCTTATAGGCCAGACCCAGGACGAGAATTCGGCTGCCTTTTACTGGAAGTCCACGATCATTCAGTGCGTCTGCAACTTTCTGAACCACCCAATGCGGCATGTAGTGGTTGATCTCGCCAGCCAGCTCGATGAAGCGGGTGTTAACTCCGTATTCCTTGGCCTTCCAGGTAAGGTAGAAGGGATCGATCGGGATGCAGTGTCCGCCAAGGCCCGGTCCTGGCGTATAGGGAACAAACCCGAAGGGCTTCGTTGCTGCCGCGCGGATCACCTCGTGAATGTCGATGCCCATCTTGTCGGAGACGATCTTCATTTCATTGACCAGGCCAATATTCACTGCGCGGTGAATGTTCTCCAGCAGCTTGGTCATCTCGGCTGCGCGTGGGCTGCTAACCGGCACCAGCGTATTGATAGCGTGGCCGTAGATGGCCTGGCCCAACTCCAGGCAGCGAGGTGTCATGCCGCCGATGACCTTCGGAATGGTCCGCGTGTCGTAATGAGCGTTGCCCGGATCCTCACGTTCGGGGGAAAAGACCAAGGCGCAGTTGGTGCCAGCCTTGAATCCTCGGCGCTCAAGGCGAGGCGCCAGTTCTTCTTCAGTCGTGCCTGGCCAGGTTGTACTTTCCAGGCTCAACAGTTGGCCTTCGCGGAAGAAAGGAAGGATCGCTTCCGTGGTGTCGATGACAAAGCTCAGGTCAGGTTCGTGGTGGGTATTGAGCGGAGTTGGGACGCAAATGATCAGAACGTCCGCCTCGCTACTGCGGGAAAAATCACCGGTTGCCTCGAAGCCGGCCTCCCGAGCGGCTTTGATCAGATGGTCGCCCAGGCGCTCGATATAGCTTCGCCCTGCGTTGAGCGCTTGGACCTTGTTGTCATCGATATCGAAGCCGATGACGTGTATTCCCACCTCGGCAAAGCGCAATGCGAGGGGAAGCCCCACGTAGCCAAGACCGTAAATGCCAACGACAGCACTCCCGTCGGAAATCTTGGTATGAAGCTGGTCCAGTGCGCTCATGGAAATGCTCAGATAGAAATGAATCCGTCTATTCTGGCGAGTTTTTCTAGTGGTGGGAATTATCGGAAACGCAGCTGAGACAATATGTGACTGAACTCTCGCCCATGACCTGCCCGAGCAGAGCAATTGCCTAGCGGTCGGGGGGATGGTAGTTTACGCCCGCCGCCGGTGTAGCTCAGTCGGTAGAGCAGCTCATTCGTAATGAGAAGGTCGGGGGTTCGATTCCTCTTACCGGCACCATCTTCAGCAAAAAGCCCCGCTTTCGAGCGGGGCTTTTTGTTTTCCGGATCAGGGAAAATCAGGCGTAGCCGCCAGGGTTCTGGCTCTGCCAGTTCCAGGCGTCGCGGCACATGTCTTCGATGTCGCGGGGGGCGGTCCAGTGCAGTTCCTGGCCGGCCAGGGTCGGGTCGGCATGGTAGCTGGCGATGTCGCCGTCGCGGCGGGGGAGGAACTGGAAGGGCAGTTCGCGGCCGCAGGCCTTTTCATAGGCGCGGATGATTTCCAGCACGCTGTAGCCGCGGCCGGTGCCGATGTTGAAGGTCTTCGCGCCGCTGGCGCCGTCCAGCCAGCGCAGGGCGCTGAGGTGGGCGGTGGCCAGGTCGACGACGTGCAGGTAGTCGCGCACGCCGGTGCCGTCCGGGGTGGGGTAGTCGTTGCCGAATACGCGGATGAACGGCTGCTTGCCGGTGGCGACCTGGGACACATACGGCATCAGGTTGTTGGGAATGCCGTTGGGGTCTTCGCCGATGCGGCCGCTGGCGTGGGCGCCCACGGGATTGAAGTAGCGCAGGATGGCCATGGTCCACTGCGGATCGGCCTGGGCGATGTCGCGCAGGGCGATTTCCGCCATCAGCTTGGATTGGCCGTAGGGGCTGGCCGGGCCGGTGGGGGCGTCTTCGCGGATCGGGCTCTGCGCCGCCAGGCCGTAGACGGTCGCCGAGGAGCTATAGATGAAGCGCTTCACGCCATGGCGCTGCATGACCTGGCAGAGGGTGACGGTGCCGGCGAAGTTGGTCTGGTAGTAGGCGATGGGGTCGGCCACCGATTCGGCGACGGACTTCAGCCCGGCCAGGTGAATGGTGGCGTCGATGTCATGCTCGCGGAACAGGCGGTCGAGTGCTGCCTCGTCACGGACGTCGCCTTCCACGAAGGGGATCGCCTGGCCGGTGAGTTGCTCGATGCGCTGCAGCGGGATGGGCGAGCTGTTGCTGAGGTTGTCGAGGACGACGGGATGGAAGCCCTGCTCGATCAGCTCCAGGCAGATGTGGGAACCGATGTAGCCACAGCCACCGGTCAACAGAATCCTTTTCGTCATGATCGCGCCTTTTGCTCCCTTCGCTGTTCGCCGATTCGTGAGCGTCTGAGTATGTCAGAGGCGCACGAATCGGCACTATCGAGGGCGGCGTGACCGTGTCGGCAGGTCCGAAACGTCGTACGCCGGTTTACAGGCTCAGGCGCATCGACAGGTCCAGCGCCTTGACGTCCTTGGTCAGGGTGCCGATGGAGATGTAGTCCACGCCGGTCTCGGCAATGGTGCGCAGGGTGGCCTCGGTGATGCCGCCCGAGGCTTCCAGCTTGGCGCGGCCGGCGGTGAGGGCGACGGCGGTGCGCATGTCGTCCAGGCTCAGCTCGTCGAGCATGACGATATCGGCGCCGGCGTCCAGGGCCTGGCGCAGCTCGTCGAGATCTTCCACCTCGATCTCCACCGGCTTGCCAGGGGCGATCTGGTGGGCGGCGGCGATGGCCTGGGCGATGCCGCCGCAGGCGGCGATGTGGTTTTCCTTGATGAGGAAGGCGTCGTACAGCCCGATGCGGTGGTTATGGCAGCCGCCGCAGGTGATGGCGTATTTCTGCGCCAGGCGCAGGCCGGGCAGGGTCTTGCGGGTGTCGAGCAGCTTCACGCCGGTGCCGTCCACCAGGTCGGCGTAGTGGCGGGCACGGGTGGCGGTGCCGGAGAGCAACTGCAGGAAGTTCAGTGCGCTGCGCTCCCCGGTGAGCAGGGCGCGGGCGGGGCCTTCCAGGGTGAACAGGGTCTGGTCGGCGCTGACCTGCTCGCCGTCGCGCACCTGCCATTTCACCTGCACGCGCGGATCGACCTGGCGGAACACTTCGTCGACCCAGGCGGTGCCGGCGAGCGTGGCGTTCTCGCGGGTGATGATGCGAGCGCTGGCGACGCGCTCGGCGGGGATCAGTTGGGCGGTGATGTCGCCGCTGCCGACGTCTTCGGCCAGCGCGGCGCGGACGTTGGCCTGGATTTCCCCGGAAAGCTCGGCGAGGGTGAGGTTGGGCATGGAAAGCTCCTGTTCGCAGTGGCGCGATTATACGGGCGACGGCGGGTGACGTGCAGGGCGGGCAGGTTTTTGGACCGTCGTGCGCTTTGTCGGACGGACGGCGGGTACTTCGCTGTGAATTTCTTCAAGAATGCGTGAAATGTCTCTTGGTTGTGTAAGAAGCTTCCCTATAATGACGTTGAACCTTTCTACTTTTTGACGCCACTAAATTGACGTTACGGATGACGCCTCGATGACTGTTGGTGCCGCCAGCTTGGGTCTGTCGGCAGGAGACTTGCGATGCAGAACGACGCGAACGTAGTGCCGCTGAACAAGTCGGCCACGCAAACCTCGCAGACTTCGTTCGCTGGACGCGTTCCGGCGGGGCTCGTCGCTGTCCGCGACAAGGTCGCCGTCCAACTGCGTCACGCCATGCAGGCCCTGTTCGACAACGCCGACGACACCCTGTTCGAGATGGCCGATCGCGCCGCCAACAACGCCGAGCAGAGCGCCTACTTCGAAGCCATGCGCGACCTGCGCCTCAAGCGCAAGGGCATCGAGCGCGGATTCCTGCAGAAGGTCTTCGAGAACTTCGCCAACCTGAACCAGTATGAAATCGGCCGCGCACCGGCGCTGGACACCGTCTCCTACGAGAATCTGACCCTGGTGCAGAACGACGAGCTGGAAGAAGCCGTCGCCCTGGACGCCATGGTCGCCAAGGTGATGAGCCGCGACGGCGTCGCCCTCACGCACCTCACCACCCGTTTCAACACGCTGGTCAGCAAGAAGGTCGAGGACAAGAGCAACCCGCTCGGTCCGCGCCAGCTGTGCGAGGCCTTCCTCGAGGCCTGCCGTGGCCTGGGCGTGGAGATCAAGGTCAAGCTGATCATCCTCAAGTTGTTCGAGAAGTATGTGCTGGCCGACGCCGAGCACCTCTACGCGGAAGCCAACCAGACCCTGATCGCCCTGGGCGTGCTGCCGGAGCTCAAATCCGTTCCGCTGCGCCGCCCGCCGCAACGCACCGTCGCCGCCAGCCAGGGCACGGCCCCGGCCGCAACCGCCGCCGACGTTGGCGAGCAGGGCGGCGGCCAGTACATGGACGCCGACAGCCAGGCTGCCTTCGCCGCCCTGCGCGATCTGCTCTCGCAGGTGCGCGGCAGTGCCGCCCCGGCCCGCACCCTGCCGGCCGACGCGGTACCGATTTCCAGCAATGATCTGATGCGCCTGCTTTCCCACCTGCAGTCGCACCTGCCGGCGCAGAGCATCGACGAGATCGACGTGCGCCAGCACCTGGATCACCTGCTGACCCGCGTCAGCAGCAAGAGCGGCCGTTCCCGCGTGGTCGGCCAGGTGGACGAGGACGTCATCAACCTCGTGTCCATGCTCTTCGAATTCATCCTCGATGACCGCACCCTGCCGGATTCGCTCAAGGCCCTGATCGGCCGCATGCAGATCCCGATGCTCAAGGTCGCGGTGCTCGACAAGACCTTCTTCAGCCGCGGCAGCCACCCGGCGCGTCGCCTGCTCAACGAGATCGCCTCGGCCGCCCTCGGCTGGGCCGAGCAGTCCGACGGCCAGCGCGACCACCTGTACCAGAAGATCGAGCAGGTGGTGATGCGCCTGCTGAACGACTTCGTCGACGATCCGGCGATCTTCTCCGAGCTGCTCGACGAATTCATTGCCTTCACCGGTGACGAGCGCCGTCGCAGCGACCTGCTGGAACAGCGCACCCGCGATGCCGAGGAAGGCCGCGCCCGCGCCGAACTGGCCCGCCAGGACGTGGAAGGCGTGCTCAACGAGCGCCTGCTCGGCCGCACCCTGCCCGAAGTGGTCGTGCGCCTGCTGCAGGAGGCCTGGAGCCAGGTCCTGCTGCTCACCTGCCTGAAGCACGGCACGCACTCCGCCGAGTGGGAAGCTGCCCTGGCGACCATGGACGACCTGATCTGGAGCGTGGAACCCCACGAGGACCCGGACTCCCGCCTGCGCCTGCTGGAGATGGTGCCGCAACTGCTCAAGTCGCTGCGCGAAGGCCTGGCCTCCGCCGCCTTCGATCCGTTCTCCACCGGCGAATTCTTCAGTCGCCTGGAAGGGCTGCATGTGCAGGCCTTCCAGCGCTACAAGCAGGTCGAGGAAGCCCCGCTGCTCGACCCGGACGACGAGCTGCCGCTGCTGGACGATCCGCTGGATGCGCCAGCGGCCGTTGCCCCGGCGGCCGCGCAGCCGGCCATGGTCGCGGTGGTCGAGGAAATCGTCCTCGCCTCGCCGGAGCAGGGCCGCGCCGCGGAGCCCGAAGAGGTCTTCGCCGAGGATGACGAGTCGCTGCGCAAGGTCGATGAACTGCGCGTCGGCAGCTGGGTGGAAATCCAGGAAGACGAAGAGCACAAGCTGCGCTGCAAGCTGGCCGCGGTGATCCGCCCCAGCGGCCGCTACATCTTCGTCAACCGCACCGGCATGAAGGTGCTGGAAAAGACCCGCATGAGCCTGGCCGTAGAGTTCCGTCGCAACGCCGTGCGCCTGCTGGACGACGCGCTGCTGTTCGACCGCGCGCTGGAGTCGGTGATCGGCAACCTCAGACGCCTGAAGAACGCCTGAGAACCTGCTTGCGATCCGCTGCGCGTAAACGCCGCTGCCTCATCCGATTTCCCCTGGTTCTGCGCTAGCTCGCGAAATCCTAAGCCGATGCTGAGCCCGCTGGCCGCTCGCCAGCGAGTTCATTTCCCCCGTCGCCTGCTTTAGAGTGGGGCTCTGCCAAGGAGCTTCCATGCAGATCGACCCCGAATCCGGCTGGTGCCTCGACGCCCAGCGCTGTCCCTCGCCGAACTTCAACGCCCGCCCCGAGGGCGAGGAAGTCTCGCTGCTGGTCATCCACAACATCAGCCTGCCGCCCGGCCAGTTCGGCACGTGCAAGGTGCAGGAGTTCTTCCAGAACCGCCTGGACGCCGACGAGCATCCCTACTTCGCCAGCATCTGCAGCCTGACGGTGTCCGCACATTTCCTCATCGAGCGCGACGGTTCGCTGTTCCAGTTCGTCTCGTGCAACGCGCGCGCCTGGCATGCCGGCGTGTCGCGCTTCGACGGGCGCGAAAACTGCAACGATTTCTCCATCGGCATCGAGCTGGAGGGTACCGATATCGAACCCTACAGCGAGCGGCAGTATGAGGTGCTGGCGGAGCTGACCCGGCAATTGCGCAAGGTGTACCCGGCGATCACTCCGGAGCGCATCCAGGGTCACTGCGACATCGCCCCCGAGCGCAAGACCGACCCCGGCGAGGCCTTCGACTGGGCGCGCTACCTGGCCGATATCGGCGCCGGCGTGAAGAAGGAGTCGACATGAGTTTCCTGGTGCTGTTGCTGGTCCTGCTGGTCGAGAAGTTTTCCAGCTGGCGTGCCAAGGTGCAGCGTGACGGCTGGTGGCTGGGTTGGCTGGATACCGTGGGCGGCATCCAGTCGCTGATGGCGCAGCCCTGGCTCGGCCTGCTGGTGGCGATCCTGCCGCCGTTGCTGCTGCTGGCGCTGTTGCTGACCGTGCTGGAACCGGTGGCCTACGGCCTGCTGGCGCTGCCGGTGCAACTGCTGGTGGTGGTCTGGAGCCTGGGCCGCGGCGACGTGCTGCGCGCCATCGGGCCCTTCCGCGACGCGTGGCGCCGCGAGGACGCGCAGGCCGCCTATCACGTCGCCGAGCGCGACCTGGGCGTGCAGGTGCAGGCCGATGGCGACGACGACCTGCTCGCCGTGGTGCAGGGCACGCTGGTGTGGGAGGCCTATCAGGCCTTCTTCGCGGTGATCTTCTGGTACGCGCTGCTCGGCCCGGTGGCTGCGCTGGCTTATCGGCTGCTGGCCATCGCTGCCGAACAGAGCCGCCAGCCGGAACTGCGCGAGCGCGCCGCGCAGCTGCGGCATGCCTTCGACTGGCTGCCCTCGCGTGCGCTGGTGCTGAGCTTCGCCCTGGTCGGCAACTTCGTCGCGGTGACCCGCATGCTGCTGCACGACCTGCTGGCCTGGGACGTGCCTGCCGCTCGTCTGCTGGCCCGTGCCGGCTACGTCGCCGAAGACTTCAACGAAGGCGGCCTGGGCGCCAAGGGCGTCGCCAGCCTCGACGCGCTCTGGCAGCTGCTGGTGCGCTCCGCGGTGCTCTGGTACGCCGTCTTCGCCATCTGGACGCTGCTGCTCTGAGGCAGACGATCGGGCCGGCGACCGCCGGTCCGATGATGGCATTTTAACCTTAAGTTACAGAACTCTCCGCCGATATCAGGTACACATCGAACCTGAAGTGCAAGGCGACGGCTGCTACCCGACAGTGGCCGCGCCGCTGAGCGCGCAGGGCGACGACCCGTCCAGGGGCGCGCCGCACCATCCCCGACAAGCGACATAACAATAACGGGAACAGGAGACGTCTTTGTGAGGACCGTGCTCTATCCGGCCATCGCGCTGATGAACCGTCTGAGCTTCGGTATGAAGTTCAGCCTGATCAGCGTGCTGTTCTTTCTGCCGATGCTGATCACCAACTTCTACCTCGTGCGCGACTCCTACGGGCAGTTCGTCAGCACCCGCGCCGAACTGCAGAGCCTGCAGCTGATCGGCGATGGTCTGCAGGTGCGCCGTCACCTCGAGTCCTACAACGACCTGTTGCAGATCAACGGGATTCTCGGCCAGTCGAGCAAATCCGCCGGCATCGACGCGCGCATCGGTCAATTGCACAAGGACCTGCAGGCGCGCATCGGTGCGCTGCAACCAGTTACCCAGGATGCCGAGCAGATCGCCGAATTCAACGCCAAGCGCGATGAGCTGCTGGCCAGCCTGAAGGGCGTCGACGCCGAAGGTTCGCTGCAAAGCAAGTCGGCCATGGCCGGGCGCCTGCTCAGCGAAGTGCAGGTGTTCATCAAGCTGCTGGTGTCCCAGTCCGGCCTGAGCCAGGACGACGCCCGCGACCTGCGCCAGCTCGCCGAGCTGATCACCGCCGGCACCCCGCATGTCACCCAGACCCTCAGCCAGGGCCGCACCATGGGCGCCGGCGCGCTGGGGCAGGGGTTCCTCAATTCCTCCACCAGCGGCAAGCTGGATGACCTGCTGCAGGACCTGGAGAAGCTCCACGCCGAGTACGGCCTCAAGTTGCAGGACGCGCTGGGCGCCAGCCCGGCCGCGCAGAGCGCCTTGTCCGCCGATGCCCAGGCCAGCCGCGACACCATCAAGAGCATGGGCAAGCTGTTCGAGGACAAGGTGGTGATGGCCGACACCCTCGACATGCCCTGGGCGGAATTCTTCGACCAGGTCAGCAAGGCGATGGAACAGACCTACCGGCTGGATGACCACGTCCTGCAGTTCGTCGATGGAGAGTTGCAGGGGCGCCTGGCCAGCAAGCAGCGGCAGATGGTGCTGCTGGTCGTGGCGCTGCTGGTGGTGTTCCTCGGCATCGTCTACCTCTACGGCGGCTTCTACGTTTCCACCCGCACCACGCTGAAGAGCCTGGGCAAGATGATGGAGCGTGTCGCGTCCGGCGACATGACCGTCAACTTCCAGGCCCAGAGCCGCGACGAACTGGGCGAGCTGGGCGATGCCTTCAACCAGACCGTGTCGAAGATCCACGACCTGATCGAGCAGGTCGGCCGCACCGTCAGCGAAGTGGAGCGGCAGACCGTGCGCGTGGAGTCGGTGTCCGCCGAGAGCAACCAGGCGGTGGCCGGCCAGCGCAACCAGATCGAACAGGTCGCCACGGCCATGAACCAGATGGCCGCGACCGCCCAGGAGGTCGCGCGCAGCGCCGCCGTGGCGGTGGGCAGCGCGCGCAACGTGAACCAGGAAACCACCAGCGGCCGTGCCCTGGTGGAGTCCCAGGTGGGCAGCATCCAGCGCCTGGCCGGCGAGATCGACGAGTCGGTGGCGGTGATCAACCAACTGGCCGCCGACAGCGCCTCCATCAGCCGTGTGCTGGACGTGATCAAGGGCATCGCCGAGCAGACCAACCTGCTGGCGCTCAACGCTGCCATCGAGGCCGCGCGCGCCGGGGAGCAGGGCAGGGGCTTCGCCGTCGTGGCCGACGAGGTAAGGACCCTGGCCAAGCGCACCCAGCAGTCCACCGAAGAGATCGAGCAGATGATCGCGCGCCTGCAGAACGGCGTGGGTGCCGCGGTGAAGGCCATGGGCAGCAGCCACCAGACCGCCGATGGCACCGTCAGCCAGTCGGCCCAGGTGCAGCAGGCACTGGAGAACATCCTCCAGGCGGTGGGCGCCATCGTCGACCAGAACCAGCAGATCGCCGCCGCCGCCGAGCAGCAGACCGCCGTAGCCCATGACATCGACCAGAACATCGTCGAGATCAACCAGGCCGGCGAGCGCACTTCCGAAGGCGCCAGCGAGACCGAGCGCGCCAGCCGCGAACTGGCCGGGCAGGTGGTGGAGCTGAAACGACTGATCGGCGCGTTCCGCGTCTGATCCGCAGGACCCGGGGCGGACGCTGCGGTCCGCCCCACACCGGGTTTTCGCCAGCAGACCGATGTCCGTGGGTCGCACGGAAGCACCCCATCTCACGGGCATCGGTTTGTCGGTGAACTTACGAGCGCGACGGCGCGGCAACCCCTCCCTGTAGGAGCGAGCTTGCTCGCGAACCGCCCACGAACGCGTTAATCGGATGCCTCTGTTCGCGAGCAAGCTCGCTCCTACGAAAAGCACCCTCGGCCTAACGTGATCCTGTAGGAGCGGATTCATCCGCGATCAGGGTTGGGCCGGAGCCCTGCGCGACCATGCGGCTCAGCGCCAGCCGAACAACTCCATCGCATTGCGCGTGCTGGCGCTGGCCAGCTCCTGCGGGCTGATGCCCTTGAGCTCCGCCAGCGCCGTGCAGATTTCCGGCAGGTGCTCGGGGCTGTTGCGTACGCCGGGGTACATCGACGGCGCCATGTCCGGCGAGTCGGTTTCCAGCACGATGGCTTCCAGCGGAATCTCCGGCACCACCTTGCGCAGGCGGTTGGCCTGCGGCCAGGTCGGCGCGCCGCCCAGGCCCAGGCGGAAGCCCAGCTTGAGGTATTCGCGGGCCTCCTCGCGGCTGCCGGCGAAGGCGTGGACGATGCCCTGGCGCTGGGGCTTGTAGCGCTTGAGCGTGGCGATCATCGCGGCATGGGCGCGGCGCACGTGCAGCAGCACCGGCAGCTCGAAATCGATGGCGATGCGCAGCTGTTCCTCGAAGATGGCCTGCTGGCCGTCGCGGTCGAGGTCTTCCAGGTAATAGTCCAGGCCGATCTCGCCCACCGCGCAGAGTTTCGGGTGGCCGGCCAGGCGCTCCAGCCACGCGCGCAGCGCCTGCAGATGTTCCGGCCTGTGCCGCGCCAGGTAGATCGGGTGCAGGCCCAGGGCGGTGTAGAGGTCCGGCTCCTGCTCGACCAGCGCCCAGACGTCCTCCCAGTTCTCGCGGAACACCCCCAGCAGCACCTGGCGCTCCACCCCCCGCGCGCGGCTGCGTTGCAGCACGGCGGCGCGGTCCTGGGCGAAGTCCGCGCAGTCGAGGTGGTTGTGGGTGTCGATCAGGCGCATCGGCTCACTCCGTGCGCAGCGTGAGGTTGCGCGGGATCGGGTGCACGCCCGGGGTGTAGTCGTTGCGCTCGATGGCGGCCAGCGCCAGGTCGAGCGCGCGCTCGGCGATCAGCGCGTGCTGCTGGGAAATCGCATTGACCTTCAGCGGCACGAAGTCCAGCAACTGGGTATCGCCGAAGGTGGCGATGCGCAGGTCCGCCGGCCAACCGCTGGGCAGCGCCTGGAGCACGTCGAATACCCCTTCGAGCAGCACGTAGGAGGTGGTGATCAGCGCGTCGGGCAGTTGGCCCTGGCCGACCAGCAGCTCCTCCATCAGGCGACGGCCGCAGGGGCGGCTGAAGGTCTCGCCGTGCTCGATCAGCACCTGGCCCTTGAAGTCGCGCAGGGCGCTGCGGAAGCCCGCGGCGCGCTCCTGGGAGATGATCAGCTCCGGCCGCGCGCCGAGCAGGGCAATGCTGCGCGGCGCCGGCTTGAGCAGGCTGGCGGTGAGCCGCTGGCTGGCGTCGCGGTCGTCGCTGACCACCGAGCAGAAGCGTTGCGGATCGAGCTGGCGGTCCACGGCGATGATCGGCACGCCGTCGGCCTGCAGGCGCGCATGGCTGTCGTCGCCGGCGGGCAGGCAGCTGGCGACGATCAGCGCGTCACAGCGTCGCCCGCGGAACAGGTTGAGTACCTGGCGCTCGGTGTCCGGCTCGTCGTCGGAGCAGGCGATCAGCAACTGGTAGCCGCGCGCCCGGGCGCCCTGTTCGAGCAGCTTGGCCAGCTTGGCGTAGCTGGGGTTCTCCAGGTCCGGCAGGACGAAGCCCAGGGTGCGGGTCTGCCCGCGGCGCAGGCTGGCGGCCTGCTGGTCGGGGTGGTAGCCGTGCTCCTCGATCACCGCGCGCACGCGCTCCACCGTGGCGGCGCTGATGCGGCGCTGGACGGCCTTGCCATTGATCACATAGCTGGCGGTGGTGACCGAAACACCGGCCAGGCGGGCGATATCACTGAGTTTCAACGCGGGATGCTGCCGACAATTGGGGGCTTCAAGGATCACGCATTATCGAGTAACGTGCCAGTCTCAATAGGTGAAACGATTCAGCATTGCATGCGCAGTCTTGCCTGAACCCTGTACCTGCGCCGCAACTTCTAAGCTGATCACCGTACAAGCGGATAACCGCCCCAGCGCCGGCGCGCGCGAACGCCGGTGAGGAGAACGCGATGCTCGAATTCAACGCGCAGCAGGTCCGCATGGGCCAGCGCGCTGCCGACAAGCAGGCCGCCCTGGCCATGCTCGGCGCCGCCCTCGAAGACGACGGCCTGGTCGCACCGGGCTACCTTGCCGGTATCCAGGCCCGCGAGGCGCAGGGCTCCACCTACCTCGGGCAGGGCATCGCCATCCCCCATGGCACGCCGGACACGCGCCACCTGGTGCAGCGCACCGGCGTGCGCCTGATGCACTTCCCCGACGGCGTGCACTGGGGCGACGGGCAGACCGTGCACCTGGCCATCGCCATTGCCGCCAAGTCCGACGAACACCTGCGCCTGTTGCAACTGCTCACCCGCGCGTTGGGTGACGGCGAAGTGGGCGCGGCGCTGCGCACGGCGCAAAAGCCCGAGGACCTGCTGCAATTGCTGCAGGGCGGCGCGCCGCAGCCCTTGCTGTTCGATGAGCGCCTGGTGGGGTTGGGCGTCGCTGCCGAAGATTTCGACGAGCTGGCGCTGGCGGGCGCGCGCCGGCTGAAGAAGGCCGGCTGCGTCGTCCCCGGCTTCGCCGCCGCGCTGCATGACCAGGAAGCCCTGCCGCTGGGCGCCGGGCTCTGGTGGCAGGACAGCACGCAGTGCGTCACCCGCCCGGGCCTGGTGTTCGTCACCCCCGCCCGCGAGCTGAGCCATGCCGGCCAGCCGGTGCGCGGCCTGTTCTGCCTGGCTCGCCAGGGCGATGCGCAGGCCGAGCTGGTGGCGCGCCTGGGCGACCTGCTGGTGGATGGCCGCGCCGGCGAGCTGGCGAGCGCCACCTCCGTGCGTGCGGTGCTGGAGGCCCTGGGCGGCGAACTGCCGGTGGACTGGCCGAGCATCCGCGTGCCACTGGCCAACCCCCATGGCCTGCATGCGCGCCCGGCCCAGGTGTTGATGGTGCTGGCGCGGGACTTCAGCGGGGAGATTCGCGTGCGCATCGCCGAGGGCGACAGCGCGCCGGTGTCGATCCGCAGCCTCAGCAAGCTGCTCAGCCTCGGCGCGCGGCGCGGCCAGACCCTCGAGTTCTTCGCCGAACCGGAGATCGCCGAGGCCGCGCTGGCCGCCGTGCGGGCCGCGGTGGAGCAAGGACTGGGCGAGGAGGTCGAGCCGCTGCCGGACAGCGTCGAGCTGGTCGTCGAAAGCGTCCAGCCGGACGAGCAGGAACTGCAGGCCGTGCGGGCACCCGACGCAGGCGCGCAGCTCCAGGCCATCCCGGCGTCGCCGGGCATCGCCCATGGTCCGGCCTATGTGCAGGTGGCCCGCGCCTTCGAGTTCGCTGCCCGCGGCGAATCGCCCGAAGCCGAGCGCCAGCGCCTGGACGAGGCGCGCACCGCGATCAGCCGGGAAATCGACGCGCTGGTGGAGCGCAGCCAGGTCAAGGCGATCCGCGACATCTTCGTCACGCACCAGGCGCTGCTGGATGACCCGGAGCTGCTCGACGAGGTGCAGGCGCGCCTGGTCGAAGGCGCCAGCGCGGAAGCCGCCTGGAGCCAGGTGATCGAGCGCGTGGCCGGCCAGCAGGAGGCCCTGCGCGATGCGCTGCTGGCCGAGCGCGCGGCGGACCTGCGCGACGTCGGCCGGCGCGTGCTGGCGCGGCTGTGTGGCGTCGAGAGCGCCGTGGAGCCGGCGGAGCCCTACATCCTGGTGATGGATGAAGTCGGCCCGTCGGATGTGGCGCGGCTGGACCCGACGCGCGTGGCCGGCATCGTCACCGCGCGCGGCGGCGCCACCTCCCACAGCGCGATCATCGCCCGCGCGCTGGGCATTCCCGCGTTGGTGGGCGCTGGGGAGAGCGTGTTGGCGCTGGCCTCCGGCACTGCCCTGCTGCTCGATGGCGAGAAGGGCGAACTGACCGTCGCGCCGGATGCGCAGACGCTGCAGGACGCCCAGCGTCAGCGCGACCTGCGCCAGCGCCGCGCCGAGCAGGCCGAGGCGCGCCGCCATGAACCCGCGGTAACCCGCGACGGCCATGCCGTGGAAGTCTGCGCCAACCTCGGCGACACCGCCGGAGCGGCGAAAGCCGTGGAGCTGGGGGCGGAAGGCGTCGGCCTGCTGCGGACCGAGTTCGTCTTCATGGACAACCCCCAGGCGCCGGACCAGGCGACCCAGGAGCTTGAATACCGCCGCGTGCTCGATGCATTGCAAGGCCGCCCGCTGGTGGCGCGCACCCTCGATGTGGGCGGCGACAAACCGCTGCCGTACTGGCCGATCCCCGAGGAAACCAACCCCTACCTGGGCATCCGCGGCGTGCGCCTCACGCTGCAGCGCCCGCAGATTTTCCGCACCCAGCTGCGCGCCTTGCTCACCGCCGCCGCCGGCCGCCCGCTGCGCATCATGTTCCCCATGGTCGGGCAGGTGGAGGAGTGGCGCCAGGCCCGCGACCTCACCCTGGAACTCTGCGCCGAACTGGGCGGCAAGCATGACCTGCAACTGGGCATCATGGTCGAGGTGCCGTCGGCCGCGCTGCTCGCGCCGGTGCTGGCGCGCGAGGTGGACTTCTTCAGCGTCGGCACCAACGACCTGACCCAGTACGCGCTGGCCATCGACCGTGGCCACCCGAGCCTGTCCGCCCAGGCCGACGGCTTGCACCCGGCGGTGTTGCAACTGATCGACATGACCGTGCGCGCCGCCCATGCCCAGGGCAAGTGGGTGGGCGTGTGCGGCGAACTGGCGGCCGACCCGTTGGCGGTGCCGCTGCTGGTGGGACTGGGCGTGGATGAATTGAGCGTCTCGGCGCGCAGCATTCCCCTGGTCAAGGCGCGGGTGCGCGAACTCGACCTGCCGACGGCCCGCACGCTGGCGCAGGCCGCCCTGACCCTGTGCTCGGCGGCGGACGTGCGCCAGAGCGTTGCCCTCGCGCTGCCGGAGGTGCACTGATGGCCCGCATCCTGACCCTGACCCTGAACCCCGCGCTGGACCTCACCGTGCGACTGCCGCAGCTGGCGCTGGGCGAGGTGAACCGCAGCGAGTCGGTGCTCAGCCAGGCGGCCGGCAAGGGGCTGAACGTCGCCCAGGTGCTGGCGGACCTCGGCCACTCGCTCACCGTCGCCGGCTTTCTCGGGGCGGATAACGCGCAACCCTTCGACGCGCTGTTCCGCCATCGCGGCTTCGCCGATGCCTTCATCCGCGTGCCGGGGGAAACCCGCAGCAACCTCAAGCTCGCCGAGGGCAGCGGGCGCATCACCGATATCAACGGACCCGGCCCCGAGGTGGGCGAGGCGCAGCAGGACGCGCTGCTGGATCGCCTCGACCGGATCGCCGCCGATGTCGAGATCGCCGTGGTGGCCGGCAGCCTGCCGCGTGGCGTCGACCCGCAATGGCTGCGCGAACTCCTGCTGCGCCTGCAGGGCCGTGGCCTGAAGGTGGCCTTTGACTGTAGCGGCGCGGCATTGCGCGCAGGCATCGAGGCCGCGCCCTGGCTGATCAAGCCCAACGATCAGGAACTGGGCGAAGCCTGTGGACAGCTGGCCGACAGCGCCGGGGAACTGGCCGCGCAGGTCCGATCACTGCGGGACCGTGGCATCGAGCAGGTGGTGCTGTCCCAGGGCGCCGAGGGGGTGCGCTGGTTCGGCCCGCAGGGTGTCTGGCAGGCGGTGCCGCCGACGGTGGAAGTGGCCAGCACGGTGGGCGCCGGCGACTCGCTGCTGGCCGGCATGGTCCACGGCCTGCTGGCCGGTTGGCCGCCCGAGCGTGTGCTGCGCCAGGCCACGGCCGTGGCGGCGCTGGCAGTGACTCAATTCCAGTTCGGCATCGGCGACGCGCAGCGGCTGCAGCGCATCGAGGACGCGGTGCAGGTTCGGGCCCTGGCCTGAGCGACAGAACACTAGAGGTATGACGATGAACCTTGCCTTGATCACGGCCTGCCCCAACGGCCAGATTTCCAGCGTGCTCAGCGCCCGCCTGCTGCGTGCGGCGGCCGAGCGCCTGGGCTGGTCGGTGTGTGTCGAACAGATCGACCCGCAACATCCGGAACGCCGCCTGAGCGACGGCCAGATCGCCGCCGCCGACTGGGTGCTGGTGGTGAGCACGCAGCCGCTGGAACTGTCGCGTTTCGCCGGCAAGCGCCTGGTGCAGGTGCGCCCGGCCGAAGCGCTGGCCGAGCCGGCGGTGTTCCTCCAGCGTGCGGCGCAGGAGGCGACGCTCTGGCAGCCCGGCGAGCCATCGGAGGCGCCGGCGGATGCGCCGCGTGCGGCGAAGATCGTCGCGGTGACGGCCTGCCCGACCGGCGTGGCGCACACCTTCATGGCCGCCGAAGCACTGCAGCAGGCGGCGCAGCAGATAGGCATCGCGTTGCGGGTGGAAACCCAGGGCTCGGTGGGCGCGCGCCAGCCGTTGAGCGAGGCAGAAATCGCCGCGGCGGACGTGGTGCTGCTGGCGGCGGACATCGAGGTGAATCCCGAGCGCTTCGCTGGCAAGCGCATCTTCCGCTGCGGCACGGGCGTTGCGCTGAAGCAGCCGCAGGCGACCCTCGAGCGGGCGTTGAAGGAAGCGACGGCCGAGTCCGCCTCTTCTGCCGGCGGCGGCGCGGCGCCGACAAAAAATGAAGCGCGTGGCGTCTATAAGCACCTGCTCACCGGCGTGTCCTTCATGTTGCCGATGGTGGTGGCGGGCGGCCTGCTGATCGCGCTGTCGTTCGTCTTCGGTATCGAGGCCTTCAAGCAGCCGGGCACCCTGGCGGCGGCGCTGATGCAGATCGGCGGCGACGCGGCGTTCAAGCTGATGGTGCCGATGCTGGCCGGCTACATCGCCTGGTCCATCGCCGACCGCCCGGGCCTGGCGCCGGGGATGATCGGCGGCCTGCTGGCCAGTACGCTGGGCGCGGGGTTCCTCGGCGGCATCGTGGCCGGGCTGCTCGCGGGCTACTCGGCGCGGGCGATTGCCCAGTGGCTGCCGCTGCCGGCCAGCGTCGCGGCGCTCAAGCCGATCCTGATCATCCCGCTGCTGGCCAGCCTGTTCACCGGGCTGGTGATGATCTACGTGGTGGGTTCGCCGGTGGCGGCGATGATGAGTTCGCTCACCGACTTCCTCGCCGGCATGGGCACCACTAACGCCATCCTGCTCGGCCTGCTGCTGGGCGGCATGATGTGCGTGGACCTCGGCGGGCCGATCAACAAGGCGGCCTACGCCTTCTCCGTCGGCCTGCTCGCTTCGCAGAGCTATGCGCCGATGGCGGCGGTGATGGCCGGCGGCATGGTGCCGCCCATCGGCATGGGCATCGCCACGCTGCTGGCGCGGCGCAAGTTCGCCCAGAGCGAGCGCGAGGCCGGCAAGGCCGCGCTGGTGCTGGGGCTGTGTTTCATCTCCGAGGGCGCGATCCCCTTTGCCGCCAAGGATCCGCTGCGGGTGATCCCGGCGAGCATCGCCGGTGGCGCGCTGACCGGCGCGTTGTCGATGCTGTTCGGCTGCAAGCTGCTGGCGCCCCATGGCGGGCTGTTCGTGCTGCTGATCCCCAACGCGATGAACCACGCGCTGCTGTACCTGCTGGCGATTGCCGCCGGCAGCGTGGTGACCGGGGTGCTGTATGCGCTGCTCAAGCGCGGCGAGGCGGCGCCGATGATGGCGATGGGGCAGGTGTAGAACGGGATTTGCCGTGGCGTAGGTGTGGACTCCGCGAGTGGTACCGGCGCGATGCGGACCTATCGCGGACGGAGTGCGCTCCTGCGCATCCTCAGCACCGAGGTGGCGGATAACCCGTTCCGGGTTATGCGCCCTACGCGGCCGTGGGGCGATGTTCGCGAGCATGGCTCGCTCCTACAGGAAGACAGCCGAGTTCGCCTGTAGGAGCGAGCTTGCTCGCGAACCGCCCCGCGCAGAGATGCCCCTGTAGGAGCGGGCCATGCCCGCGAGCGCGCCCCATGCCTCTCCGAAACCGGCGCGCTCCTACAGCTCAAGGCTGCAATCAGGCGCTGCGTCGGTGACGTTCTTCGACGGCCTGCGCCGGTACCGGCAGGCGGTGCGAGTCGCCGCGGCCCATGGGGAAGTACTCGAAGCCGTAGCGCGCCACGCGCTCGGGATCGAACAGGTTGCGCCCGTCGAAGATCACCGGGGCTTTCAGGCGGCTGGCCAGCAGCTCGAAGTCCGGCGCCTTGAACTGCCGCCATTCGGTGCAGATCACCAGCGCGTCGGAGCCGCCCAGGGTGGCTTCCGGCGTGCCCATCAGGGTCAGGCGTTCATCATGGCCGTACAGGCGCTGCGCTTCGGGCATGGCCTCGGGGTCGAACGCACGCACCTGCGCGCCGGCCGCCCACAGGGCTTCCATCAGCGTGCGGCTGGGCGCGTCGCGCATGTCGTCGGTGTTGGGCTTGAACGACAGGCCCCAGAGCGCGAACGTGCGGCCCTTCAGGTTGCCGCCGTAGTAGCTGTGGATGCGCTCGAAGAGCTTGTTCTTCTGCCGCTGGTTGACCGCTTCCACGGCGCGCAGCAGATCGTTCGAGCAGTGCGCTTCCTCGGCACTCTGGATCAGCGCCTGCACGTCCTTGGGGAAGCACGAGCCGCCGTAGCCGCAGCCCGGGTAGATGAAGTGGTAGCCGATGCGCGGGTCGGCGCCCATGCCCTGGCGCACCGCCTCGATGTCGGCGCCCAGGTGCTCGGCCAGCTCGGCCATCTGGTTGATAAAGCTGATCTTGGTGGCGAGCATGCAGTTGGCGGCGTACTTGGTCAGTTCGGCGCTGCGCAGGTTCATCGCGATGATGCGGTCATGGTTGCGGTTGAACGGCTCGTAGATCTCGCGCATCAGCGCCATGCTGTCCGGGCGCTCGCAGCCGATGACGATGCGGTCGGGCTTGCGGCAGTCGGCCAGGGCCGAGCCTTCCTTGAGGAATTCGGGGTTGGAGACAATATCGAAATCCAGGCTGCGGCCTTCTTCGGCGAGCACCTGCTGCACCCGTGCGCGCACGCGATCGCCGGTGCCCACGGGCACCGTGGACTTCTCGACGAGGATCACCGGCTGCGTGCGGTGGCGGGCGATGCCTTCCGCCACGGCCAGCACGGCGCGCAGGTCGGCGGAGCCGTCGGCCTGCGGGGGCGTGCCCACGGCAATGAACTGCACGCGCCCATGGGCGGCCGCCTCGGCGACGTCGCTGGTGAAGCGCAGGCGTCCGGCTTCGAGGTTGTCCTTCACCAGCTCGGCCAGACCCGGTTCGAAGATGCTGATCTGGCCGCGCTTGAGCTTGGCGATCTTGTCCTCGTCGATGTCCATGCAGAGGACGTCGTGGCCCACTTCGGCCATCACCGCGGCCTGCACCAGGCCGACATAACCGATTCCGAATACGCTGATTTTCATGGTGTTCGCTCTCCCGCAAAGGGACGTGAAACGAGATGGAGTCAGTCGAACTGCGCGCGCTCGGAGGGAGCGTCACTGGGTTTGATGACGGTTGTTCTGTCGGGGCGGCGTGGCGCGTTGATCGCGATCACGCCGGCGATCACCAGGGCGACGCCCAGGGTGCGCGGCAGGCTCAGGGGTTCGCCGAAGCCCGGCAGCACGGCGGCGCCGAGGTAGACGAGGGCATAGCTGAGGCTCAGCAGCGAATAGGCGCGGCTGAGCGGCAGGTGGTTGAGCGCGAGCAGCCAGCAGAGCATCGACAGGGCGTAGGCCAGCACCGCGCCGGCCAGCGCCAGCAGGGCGGCGAGGTCGAGCTGCGCCAGGTCGAAGGGCCAGTGCGCGGGCAGGCGCGTCATGCTCCAGCGCATGCCCAGCTGCGCGCTGCTGACCAGCAGTACGCTGCCCAGGGCGAAGGCGATGCCGCGCTTCATGCGTGCATCCCCAGCAGGGCGACGCCGCCGACAATCAGCGCCACGCCGAACCAGTGGCGGGCGTCGATGCGTTCGCCGAACAGGCGGCTGGCCAGCAGCGTTACCAGGACGAAGTTCAGGCTCAGCATGGGGTAGGCGACGCCCACTTCCAGGCGTTGCAGCACCAGCAACCAGAGCAGCAGGCCGCCGCCCAGGCTGGCGATGGCCAGCAGCAACCAGGGCGAGAAGAGTTTCGCCGCGATGCCGGCCGGCGCATCGCGCCAGCTCTCCACGGCGAACTTCTGCGCCAGCTGGCCCAGGCAGGTGAGCAGGCAGACGCCGGCCAGCAGCAGGGCGGTCATGGCGAGGCCTGCGGGATCAGCAGGACCACCAGGTGGTTCTGCCGGTAGCTGATGGCGTCGCTGGGCAGCATCGCCAGTTCCGCTTCGTCGCTGGCGCTGTTGACGCGCATGACCACGCCGATGGTGCCCGCGGCGCGGTTGCGTTCGAGCCAGGCATGGATGTCCTTGGACGCGATGCTGCGGCCCTGGCCTTCGGGGTAACCCAGGCCGAACTTCAGCTCGCCTTCGGTGTTGAACAGGGTGATGTCGCTGCGCTGGGTGCGCCAGGCCAGGGCAGTGGCGGCGCCCAGGTCGTTGCTCAGCAGGCTGCGCGCGCCCTTGAGCTGCTCCAGGTGCTCGGCGATGAACTGGTCAGGCATCTTGCTGTTGACCATCTTGTTCGGCATCGCGTTGGGCACCAGCGCCACCAGCAGCCAGGCGGCGAAGGCCGGGGCGGCCCAGTAGCGAGTGGGCTGCAGCAGTTGCAGCAGTCCTGTGAGCAGCCAGACGACGCAGACCAGGGCGACCATCAGCACGCTGGGCAGTTCGTCGTGGTACTGCGGGTGGCGCGCCTGCAGGAACAGCAGGCCGGCCAGCGCGCTGCTGCCCAGCAGCAGGTTGAGCGCGCCGTTGAGTTTCAGGGCGAGCGGCTTGCCCTGTTGCAGGGCGCGGCCGATGGCGTCGGCCATCAGCAGGGCCAGCGGGGCGAAGCAGGGCATGATGTAGGTCGGCAGCTTGCCCTTGGACAGGCTGAAGAACAGGAAGGGCATGGCGAACCACAGCAGCAGGTACAACAGCTTCGATTCGCGCCAGCCTTTCACCCCGTTGCGCAGCGCCGGGAAGATCAGCACCGCCCAGGGCAGCGCGCTGGCGAACAGCAGCGGCACGAAGAACCAGATCGGCCGGCCATGCTGGGCGTCTTCGGCGGCGAAGCGGCGGATGTGTTCGTTCCAGAAGAAGAAGTCCCAGAACTCCGGTTCGCGGGCGTGGATCAGCAGTGCCCAGGGCGCGCTGACCAGCACCGCCACCAGCACCGCCAGCGGCCCGTAGCGCAGTAGGTCGCCCACACGCTTCTGCAGCAGCGCGTAGGGCACGCCGACGATCACCGGCAGCAGGAAGGCGAGGAAGCCCTTGGTCATCAGGCCGAAGGCGCAGGCTGCGCCGAGCAGGCTCCAGGCGGCGAAGCGCCCCCGTGCGGTGCTGGCGTCGAAGGCGAACCACAGCGCGCCGAGGCTGAGGTTCACGCACAGGGTGAACTGCGGGTCGAGGTTGGCATAGCCGGCCTGGCCCGCGATCAGCCCGAAACTCAGGTACAGCGCGCCCGCGGCCCAGGTCCGGCGCGGATCGTTCCACAGCCGGCGCGCCACCAGGATCACCAGCAGGGTGCTCAGCGCCGTCACCAGCGCGGAGCCGGCGCGCACGCCGAACAGGTTCTGGCCGAACACCGCCTGGCTGATTGCGGTCAGCCAGTAGCCGCCGGTGGGCTTCTCGAAATAGCGCAGGCCGAGCAGGTGCGGGGACACCCAGTCGCCGCTCTGCAGCATGGCCTGGGCGATCTGCGCGTTGCGCGATTCATCGGGAATCCACAGGCCGTGGAAGGCCGTCGGCAACAGGATGCACAGCACCAGGGCGGCGAGCAGCGACGGGTAGGCCAGGCGCTTCATGCGTGCTGCACCCCCAGCCAGCCTTCGCGGCCGGCCAGTTCGCCGCGCACCAGGCGGGCAACGGGCAGGGTGGTCGGGTCGTCCGGCAGCAGCCGGCCCAGCGGGACGAAGCGGATGCCGCCGGCCCGTGCCTGGGCCAGCAAGCGGCGGAAGTCGTGGGCCATGAGAATGCCCTCGACCTCGGCGTGGATGGTGTACACGTTCAAGGCGTCCATGTCGAAGCGGGAAAGGATGTAGTCGTTGAAGGCGGACGGCGTCACCTGCGGGCCGACCACTTCATCGAAGGTGGGCATGTCCACCGGAATCTGCGGGATGCCGGCGCGGCCATCGGCCAGGCGCGGGCGGAACAGCGAGCGGCCGCGGCAGTCGCTGTTGTAGCGGAAGCCGAAGCGCTCCTTGGCCTCCACGGTGCGCTCGTCGGCGCGCCAGCCGGCCACGGCCGAGCATTCCACGGGGTTGCCGAGGATATCGGCAAGGGTGTCGACCCCGCGGCGGATCTGCTGCTCCAGCTGCTGCGCACTCCAGCGACCGGCGTTGGCCTGCCAGCCGTGGTGGTCCCAGGCGTGCAGGCCGACTTCGTGGCCGGCGTCCTGGGCGCGCCGCATCAGGTGGCCCAGGTCGCGGCCGATCGGCTTGCCCGGCCAGGCGGTGCCGGCCAGGAGGATGTCCCAGCCGTAGAGCCCGGCGGCGTTGGAGCGCAGCATCTTCCACAGGAACTGCGGACGGATCAGGCGCCACAGATGGCGGCCCATGTTGTCCGGGCCGACACTGAAGAAGAAGGTCGCCTTGACGTCGGCTTCCTCGAGCATGTCCAGCAGCCGCGGCACACCGTCACGGGTGCCGCGGTAGGTGTCCACGTCGATGCGCAGTCCTGCCCGCATCAGGCGATGCTTTTCAGCGGGACGGCGTGCGGTTGGCCACCGACGCGCTCGGCCAGGGCTTCGCGCAGGAAGAAGTCCAGCGTCTTGCCGATGGTCTCGGACAGCTCCACGGTGGGCTGCCAGTCCAGCAGGCGGCGGGCGTTCTCGATGCTCGGCTTGCGGTGCGACACGTCCTGGTAGCCGTCGCCGTAGAAGCTGCGGCTCTCCACTTCGCGGAAGCCGGCAAAGGGCGGGAACTGGTCGCGCAGCGGGTGGGCCTCGAACTGGCGCAGCAGCTCCTGGCCCAGCTGGCGGATGCTGGCTTCGTTGTCGGGGTTGCCGATGTTGATGATCTGCCCGTCGCAGCGGCCGCCTTCGTTGTCGATGATGCGTGCCAGCGCCTCGATGCCGTCGTCCACGTCGGTGAAGCAGCGCTTCTGCTCGCCGCCGTCGACCAGGCGGATCGGGGTGCCTTCCACGAGGTGCAGGATCAGTTGGGTGATGGCGCGGGAGCTGCCGATGCGCGCGGAGTCCAGGCGGTCCAGACGCGGGCCCATCCAGTTGAACGGACGGAACAGGCTGAACTTCAGGCCCTTCTGGCCGTAGGCCCAGATGACGCGGTCGAGCAGTTGCTTGGAAACCGAGTAGATCCAGCGCTGCTTGTTGATCGGGCCGACGATGAGGTTGGAAGTGTCCTCGTCGAAGCTGGCGTCGGTGCACATGCCGTACACCTCGGAGGTGGACGGGAAGATCACGCGCTTGTTGTATTTGACGCAGTAGCGGACCAGCTTGAGGTTTTCCTCGAAGTCCAGCTCGAACACGCGCAGCGGGTTGCGGGTGTATTCGATCGGGGTGGCGATGGCCACCAGCGGCAGGACCACGTCGCACTTCTTGATGTGGTACTCGATCCACTCGGTATGGATGCTGATGTCGCCTTCGACGAAGTGGAAGTCCGGGTTGCCCTTCAGGCGCTCGATGGCGTCGGAGCCGATGTCCAGGCCGTAGACCTCGTAGTTGCCGTCACGCAGCAGGCGCTCGGAGAGATGGTTGCCGATGAAGCCGTTGACGCCGAGGATCAGCACGCGGGTCTTGCGCTTGGGCTTGCCGGTGGCGCCGTGCAGGCGCGAGCCGTCCACCAGGCCCATTTCACGGGCCAGCTGCGGGCCGGCGAGGAACAGGCCGCTGTCGCCCTGCTGGCCGGAGAGGATTTCCAGCGAGTCTTCACCACAGGCGATGCGCAGCGGATCGACCGAGAGCACCGAGCCGGGCGCCTTGCCGTTGTTGCCGGCGGCGACGCGCGAACTCCAGACGATCAGCTTGCGATCACCCACCGGGGCGAAGGCGCCGGGGTAGGGCTGGGTCACGGCGCGCACCAGGTTGTGCAGTTCGCGGGCCGGGCGCTTCCAGTCGAGCAGGCCGTCGGCCGGGGTACGGCGGCCGAAATAGGTGGCGCGGGATTCGTCCTGGGCGACTTCCTGCAGCTCGCCGCGCGCCAGGCGCGGCAGGGCGGCGGCGAGCAGCTCGCGGGAGGCCTCGCGCAGCTTGCCGTGCAGCTCCAGAGCGGTGTCGTCGGCGCCGATGGCGACGCTCTGCTGGGCAAGGATGCCGCCGGCATCGGCGCGCTTGACCATGCGGTGCAGGGTCACGCCGGTCTCGGTCTCGCCGTTGACCAGCACCCAGTTCGCCGGGGCGCGGCCACGGTAGCGCGGCAGCAGCGAGCCGTGCAGGTTGTAGGCGCCCTTGGCGGCGCAGGCCAGCAGCTCTTCGCTGAGCAGGTGGCGGTAGTAGAAGGAGAAGATGTACTGCGGCTGCAGTTCACGGATGCGCGCGACCCACAGCGGGTGATTGACGTCTTCCGGCGCGTGCACCGGGATGCCCCGGCGGGCGCAGAGCTGGGCGACGGAGCCGTAGAAGCGGTTTTCCTTGGGATCGTCGGCATGGGTGAAGACGGCGTCGATCTGGTAACCGGCGGCGAGCAGCGCTTCGATGCCGGCGCAGCCGAAGTCGTGATAGGCGAAGACGATGGTCTGCTGGGTCATGGCTGGATGGACTCGAAAGAAGGGGAGGAAGAGGGAATCGACGCGAGAGGCGCCTCGTTGCGGACGATGCGCTCGATGAAGAAGCGGGGGCGGGCACGGACGTCGTTGTACATGCGGCCCAGGTACTCGCCGAGCAGGCCCATGCCGACCAGCTGCACGCCGGTGAACATGAACAGCACGGCGAACAGCACGAACACCCCGTGGCCGGCCCAGGCGGCGCCGAACAGCAGGCGCAGCACCAGCAGCATCAGGGCGAAGGCGAAGCCGGCCACCGCCATGCCGCCGCCGACGAAGGACAGCAGGCGCAGCGGCGAGGTGGTCATGCAGGTGACCAGGTCGAACATCAGGTTGATCAGGCGCAGGAAGTCGTACTTGGACTCACCGTGCTCGCGCTCGGCGTGGGCGACCATGATCTCGCTGGTGTGGCGGGCGAAGCTGTTGGCCAGGATCGGGATGAAGGTGCTGCGCTCGCGGCAGGCCAGCATCGCCTTGACGATGCTCGCGCGGTAGGCGCGCAGCATGCAGCCGTAGTCGCTCATGGCGACGCCGGTGGAGCGCTGCACGGCGAGGTTGATCAGCTTCGACGGCCAGCGGCGCAGGGCCGAATCCTGGCGTTGCTGGCGCACGGTGCCGACCACGTCGTAGCCCTTGGCGGCCTCGGCGACCAGGCGCGGGATTTCTTCGGGCGGGTTCTGCAGGTCGGCGTCGAGGGTGATCACCAGGTCGCCCTGGCACTGCTCGAAGCCGGCCATGATCGCGGCGTGCTGGCCGTAGTTGCGGTTGAGGATCACCGCCACCACGTGGCTGCCCGGCGCCTCGGCGGCTTCCTGCAGCAGGTCGGCGGAGCTGTCGCGGCTGCCGTCGTCGATCAGCACGATCTCGTAGTCGCGGCCCAGTTGCTCGCAGGCGGCGGTGGTGCGGCGCAGCAGCTCGGGCAGGCTGGCCTGTTCGTTGTACACCGGGATGACGATGGACACGCGATGGATCGGATAGGGTTTCACGAGAGGCTTACCGAATCAGGGTTTCGATGGCGTCGACCACACGGTCCTGGTCGGCCTGGGTCATGTCGGGGAACAGCGGAATGGACACGATCCGCGAGGAGTTCCATTCCGTGTTGGGCAGCTGCACGTGCGGGTAGCGCTGGCGGTAGTAGCTGTGCAGGTGGCTGCCGATGAAGTGGATGCCGGTGCCGATGCCGCGTTGCTGCAGGCCCTGCATGAAGGCGTCGCGGTCGATGCCGCAGCGCTCTTCGTCGATGCGCAGGATGTACAGGTGCCAGGCGTGGTGCTGCGGATAGTCCGGCAGTGCCAGCGGTTGCACCGGCAGGTGCGCCAGGCGCTGGGCGTAGGCGCCGGCCAGCTCGGCGCGGCGGGCGTTGATCGCTTTCAGCTTCGGCAACTGCACCAGGGCGATGGCGGCGTTGATGTCGGTGAGGTTGTACTTGAAGCCCGGCTCCACCACCTGGGCCTGCGGCTTGCGGCCATGGGTCAGGCGGTCGTAGGCGTCGACGCCCAGGCCATGGAACTTCAGGGTGCGCACGCGGTTGGCGAGGAGTTCGTCGTCGGTGACGAACATGGCGCCTTCGGCGCAGGTGAGGTTCTTGATGGCATGGAACGAGAAGATCGCGGTGCCGCGCTGGCCTACCGGACGACCACGGTAGAAGGTGCCGGCGGCGTGGGCGGCGTCCTCGATCACGGCGATGCCATGGCGCAGGGCGAGTTCGTCGATCGGGTCCATGTCGCAGGCGGCGCCGGCGTAGTGCACCGGGATGATCGCGCGGGTGCGCGGGGTGATCGCGGCCTCGATGCGCGCGGCGTCGGTCATCAGGGTGTCGCGGTCGACATCGACGAACACCGGGGTGGCGCCCAGCAGGGTGATCATGTTGACGGTGGACACCCAGGTCTGCGACGGGGTGATCACCTCGTCGCCCGGGCCGATGCCCAGGGCCATCAGCGCCAGGTGCATGCCGCCGGTGGCCGACGACAGCGCCACGGCATGGCGGCAGCCGATGGACTGGGCGAATTGCTGTTCCAGTTCCGCGTTCTTCGGCCCGGTGGTGATCCAGCCCGAGCGCAGGACGTCGTTGACTGCCTGGATCTCCTCGTCGCCGATGCTGGGGCGGGAGAAGGGAAGGAAGGGCATTTCCATGTGGTGTTCCAAAGGCCGTGCCGGCTCTGTCAGGGGGTAAGAGAACGCTACTGGGAAGTTCGTTAAGAAGGCGTTAAGTGGATGTCGGGTTTCCGTTGGTCGGCCGAACATGCGACATGAAGCACCCGAAGATGGGTGGAGTGGTGGACGAACTGTCTGAAAACGACGTAGGAGTTGTCGCGAATCGCTGTTGAACACTCGTTCATCCTTGGCTATGGTGGCCCAACGCTCCTGCGCACCCTTCGCAGGACACTCCGTCATTCGGATGAGGCCCTTGCATGCGTTATTCGTCGCTTGTGGACAGGATGGTCGGACCCGGCGTTGCCGCCTGGGACATTCACTACGCCGCCATCGCCGCCCAGCGTGCCGGCCGCGACGTGATCGTGCTCAGCGTCGGCGACCCCGATTTCGCAACTCCGGACTTCATCACCGAGGCCGCCGTTTCCGCCTTGCGCGACGGCGACACCCATTACAGTGATGTAGCTGGCAAACCCGCTCTGCGCCAGGCGATTGCCGCCCTGCATGAGCGGCGTTTCGGCCAGCAGGTCGGTGCCGGGAACGTCATCGTCGTCGCCGGGGCGCAGAACGGCCTGTTCGCCGCCGCGATGTGCCTGCTGGAGAAGGGCGACGAGGTCATCACCTTCGATCCCATCTACGTCACCTACGAAGCCACGCTGAAGGCCACCGGCGCGGTGCTGGTCGGCGTGCCGACCCGCCCGGAAAACGGCTTTCGTCCGCTGGCCGCCGACATCGCCGCAGCCATCACCCCGCGCAGCAAGGCGATCTTCCTCGCCAACCCGAGCAACCCCACCGGCGTGGTGCTCAGCCGCGACGAGTTGCTCGGTATCGCCGAGCTGGCCCGCGCCCATGATCTCTGGGTGGTGGTGGACGAGGTCTACGAGGGCCTGACCTTCGAGCGCGAACACCAGAGCTTCGCCGCGCTGCCGGGGATGGCCGAGCGCACCCTGAGCATCGGCAGCCTGTCGAAATCCCACGCCATGACCGGCTGGCGCGCCGGCTGGATCGTCGCCAACGAAACCCTGGTCGGGCACCTGGAAAATCTTGCCCTGAACATGTTCTACGGCCTGCCGGGTTTCGTGCAGGAGGCGGCGCTCGCGGCGGTGCAACGCCACGACGAGGTGGTGGCGTCGATGCGCGATATCTACCGGCGCCGACGTGACCTGGTGGTCGCCGCGCTGAGCGATTGCCCGCGGTTGAGGGTGCTGTCGCCCGAAGCCGGCATGTTCGTCATGGTCGATGTGCGCGCCACCGGCCTCAGTTCGCTGGAGTTTTCCTGGCAACTGTTCCACGCCACCGGCGTGTCGGTGCTCGACGCGGCGGCCTTCGGCCCGCAGGCGGAAGGCTTCGTGCGGCTGTCGTTCGGGTTGAGCGACGAGAGCATGGCGGAGGCGTGTGCGCGGATCATCCGCTTCGTCGAGTCCCTTCCGGCGAAGGCCAGTAGCGTAGGAGCGGACTCCGTCCGCGATATCTCACCAACCGCGGCGGGTCGCGGGCGTGGCCCGCTCCTACAAGAGCCGACGCAGCCCACGGGCAAGCCGGTCATCGAAGTGCGCGACATCCACAAGCGCTTCGGCGAGTTCGAGGTGCTCAAGGGCGTGTCGCTGTCGGCGCGCGAGGGCGAGGTGATCTCGCTGATCGGCGCCAGCGGCTCGGGCAAGAGCACCCTGCTGCGCTGCATCAACATGCTGGAGATTCCCAACCAGGGCTCGGTCACCGTCAGCGGCGAGACCATCGCGCTGACCCGCAACCGTCACGGCGAGCCGGCGGTGGCCGACCAGAAGCAGCTCACCCGCATCCGCTCGCAGCTGGGCATGGTGTTCCAGAGCTTCAACCTGTGGCCGCACCGTACCGTGCTGGAAAACCTGATCGAAGCGCCGACCTTCGTCCTCCACGAGAGCAAGGCCGAGGCCCGGGAGCGCGCCGAGGCGCTGCTGGAGCGCGTCGGCCTGGCGGAGAAGCGCCACGAGTACCCGGCCTTCCTCTCCGGTGGCCAGCAGCAGCGCGTGGCCATTGCCCGGGCGCTGGCCGTGCGGCCGAAAGTCATGCTGTTCGACGAGCCGACCTCGGCGCTGGACCCGGAACTGGTGGGCGAAGTGCTGAAGGTGATCCGCTCGCTGGCCGAAGAGGGGCGCACCATGATCCTGGTGACCCACGAAATGGCCTTCGCCCGCGATGTGTCCAGCCATGTGGCGTTCCTCCACAAGGGGTTGATCGAGGAGGAGGGCACCGCCGAGGACGTCTTCCAGCGGCCGCGCAGCGAGCGCTGCCGGCAGTTCGTCAACGCGCACCAGAATCGCTGACCGATGCCGCGCAATCGGCGCATCGATGAGCGTGACCCAACACGACTAAAACAAGGCAGGGGATCACGATGAACAAGAAAGGTCTGTGCAATCTGATGGTGGGTGCGGCGATGCTGATGGCCGGCGTGGCGAGCGCCCAGGCCGAGACGATCCGCTTCGCCCTGGCCGCCGAACCCTATCCGCCGTTCTCGCAGAAGCAGCCTGACGGCAGCTGGGTCGGCTTCGAGCCGGACCTGATCCGCAAGGTCTGCACCGAGATGAAGGCCACCTGCGAGATCGACGAAGTGGCCTGGGACGGCATCATCCCGGCGCTGCTGGCGAAGAAGATCGACGTGATCTTCAACTCCCTGTCGATCACCGAGGAGCGCGAGAAGCAGATCGCCTTCAGCCGCCCCTACTACGACACCCCGGTGGCCATCGCCGCGCCGCAGGCGGTGGACGTGCAGGTCAGCCCCGAGGGCCTGAAGGGCAAGACCATCGGCGTGCAGATCTCCACCGTCAGCTCCAACTACCTGAAGAAGTACTACGAGAAGATCGCCGACGTGCGCTACTACGACACCCAGGATTCGGTGAACGCCGACCTGGTGGCCGGGCGCATCGACCTGATGATGGCCGACGGCATCGCCGTGGCGTCCTTCGTCAAATCCCCGGATGCCCAGGCCGCCGGCATCGTCAACAAGGGCGAGGTGAAGTACGACCCGATCTTCGGGCGCGGCGTCGGTGCCGGCCTGCGCAAGGACGATACGCAGCTGAAGGCGAAGATGGACGCGGCCATCGGCAAGCTGCTCGCCAGCGATGACTACAAGGCGCTGTCGGACAAGTACTTCGGCATGAGCGTCGCGCCCAAGCAGTGACCCCGGCGCGAGCCACTCCCGCGCCCGCGCGCCGCTGAACAGGCGCGCGGGTACGACCCTGAGCCTCCCATCCCGGAGACGGCCATGCAAAGCATCTTCGACCTGATCGGCTTCGGCCCTACCGGCTGGGGCCCGGCCCTGCTCAAGGGACTGCTGGTGACCCTGCAGATTTCCGTCGGCGCCTTCCTCGTTGGCCTGCTCATCGGCCTGGCCGCCGCCAGCGCCAAGATCAGCGGGCCGCGGCCATTGGCGGCGCTGGCGCGCGGCTACACCACGCTGTGCCGCGCGGTGCCGGAGCTGCTGCTGATCCTGCTGCTGTTCTACGTCGGCTCCATGGGCCTGAACCAGTTCTTCGAATGGCTCGGCTACGGCCAGGTGAAGCTCAACGGCATGATGGTGGCCATCGTCGTGCTGGGCCTGGTGCAGGGCGCCTACGCGTCGGAGATCTTCCGCGGCGCCATCCAGTCGATTCCCTACGGCCAGATCGAAGCGGCGCGCGCCTATGGCATGCACGGCTTCGGCCTGTTCCGCCGGGTGACCCTGCCGATGATGGCGCCCAACGCGCTGGCCGGCATGGCCAACCTGTGGGTCAACCTGATCAAGGACAGCGCGCTGATCAGCGTGGTGGGCACCAACGAGTTGCTCTACACCGCCAAGCAGGCCGCCGGTTCGACCCGCCACTACCTGACCTTCTACCTCACCGCGGCGGCGCTCTATTACGTGCTCACCGTGCTGTCCAACCTGTTCGCGGGCTACCTGGAGCGGCGTTTCCGCCGCTGGATTCCGGCGGTTTGAGCGAGGCGCGGCAATGAACGAACACTGGCTATTCGTCTACGGTGCCCTGCTGCTCAAGGGCCTGGGCACCACGTTGATCATCCTGCTGATCTCCGCCTCGCTGGGCTTCGTGCTGGCGCTGGGGGTTGCGCTGGCGCGGATGTCGCGCAACTTCCTGGTCTCGCGCCTGGCGCTGGCGTACACCAGCGTGATCCGCGGCACGCCGCTGCTGGTGCAGATCTACATCTTCTACTACGGCCTGGGCAGCCTCTTCGCGCAGTTCCCGCTGATCCGCGGCAGCTTCCTCTGGCCCTACTTGCGCGATGGCTTCTGGTACATCGTCATCGCCCTGGTGCTTTCGGTCGGCGCCTACGTCGGCGAGGTGGTGCGCGGTGGCCTGAAGGCCGTGCCGCGCGGCGAACTGGAGGCCGCCTCGGCGTTCGGCATGAATCGCACGCTGGTGCTCTACCGGGTGTGGCTGCCACGGGCGATCCGCCTGTTGCTGCCGACCCTGGCGGGGGAGAGCGTGATGCTGCTCAAGTCCACCGCGCTGGCCTCCACCATCGCCGTGGTCGACCTGCTCGGCGCCGCCAACGTGGTGCGCGCGCAGACTTTCCAGGTCTACCAGCCGCTGCTGCTGGTGGCGGCGATCTACATCTGCCTGACCTTCATCATCGAGGCGTTGTTCGCCGTGCTGGAACGCGCCACGCCGGTGCGCCGCGAGGCGCAGAAGCCGACGCAGCGTTCATGGCTGGCCAGGCGCCGTGCGAGGACGGCAGTTTGAGATTTCAGGGCTCGCGCGCTGGAGCGGCGCCCAACGGCATCCCACCGACGCGCCGCAGATCGTTGCCGTGCCTCATGCATAGGCGCCGCGGCGCAGCCCTTCCACCCAGCAGCGGCTGAGTTCCAGGCCGTCGGCGGCGCTGAAGTTGGTCGGGTTCAGGCACCACTCCAGCCACAGGCCGTCGAGCATGGCGGAGAGGCCGATGGCGGCCAGACGCGGGCGCGCCACGCTGAAGCCTTCGGCGTGGGCGAGCTCGCTGATGAGTTTTTCCAGGATGGCGAGGTAGCTGTGGTAGCCGCGTTCGTGCGCCTCGTTCACCGGCGGCGAGTGGCGGATCAGGCTCCAGAACACCACCCAGGGGCTGAGCAGGTCGGGGTCCAGCACCTGGGGCGAAAAGGAGCCGGTGAGGAAGGCTTCCATGCGCGCCGCCGGGTCGTTTCCGACGGCGTCGACCTGCTGGTAGAGCGCCTGGGTGACCTCGCTGGCGAGGGTCTCGTAGGCCTGGGCGACCAGCGCGTCGATGCTGCCGAAATGGTGGTTCACCAGGCCCACGGCGACGCCGGCCTCCTTGGCGATGCGGCGCACCGAGATGCCCGCGTGGCCATCGGCGACCAGGCACTTGAGGCAGGCGCGCACGAGATGGTCGCGGCGTTCCTCGGGTGTGGCGCGCTGGGCTTTCTGGCGGGGGATATCCACGGGCGGTTGTCCTGTGTGGCGGGGCCGGTGTGCGGCGAACGGCTTCGATACTAGGAGGCGCGGGGGAAGATTTCCACGGGCGATTCGGACAGAGGAGAGGATGGATGATCGATGACGTATCGTTCAGCGTGCCCGGTGATTCCGGCGCTGAGCTTCGCCTGCGCGCCTGGCGTATCGACGGCGGCAAGCCGGGGCCGGCGGTGCACCTGCAGGCCGGCGTGCACGCCGATGAAATCGCCGGGATGCTGGTGCTCCACGAACTGCTGCCGCGCCTGCGCGATGCCGCCTCGCGCGGTGTGCTCAACGGCAGCGTGACGGTGGTGCCGCAGGCCAATCCCCTGGGCACCGGGCAGTTCCGCCAGGGACGGATTCTCGGCCGACACCACGACGCGACCGCGCGCAATTTCAATCGCGGCTTCATCGCTTCGGCGGCCGCGAGCGGCACGCTGGACAACCTCACGCTGTGGCAGAAGCGCCTGGCCGAACTGGCCGCGCCGGCGGACATCGTGCTCGACCTGCACACCGACGACGAGGCGCTGCAATACCTGTACGTGCACGAGTGCTTCTGGCCCGCCGCCCAGGACCTGGCCGCGGCGCTGCGCGCGGAGCTGGCGATCATCTGGGAAGGCGACGGCGACGGTGCCTTCGAAGAGGTGGTGATTGCGCCGTGGCTGGCCGAGCAGCGTTTCGCCGGGCGCCTGGTAGCGACGGTGGAACTGCGCGGGCAGGGCGACGTCAGCGATGCGCTGGCGCAGCAGGATGCCGAGGGGCTCTATCGCTTTCTTGGCGCCCGCGGCGTGGTCAGCGACGCCGGGCCGTTGCCGGAGTGGAAAGGTGTCGCCACGCCCATGGGCTTCATGGAAACCGTGTTCGCCCCGGCGGCGGGTGTGCTGGTGTTCGAGCGGGAGCTGGGCGAGTGGATTGAGGCGGGCGAACGCTTCGCCCGGATCATCGCCCACCCCGGCGATGCCGCCAGCGAGCACATCCTGCGCGCGCCGCAGAGCGGGCTGCTCGCCACCCGCTATCGCGACCGGCTGATCCCCCGGGGCGCCATCGCCGCCAAGTTGACGGGGAGCACGACGTCCAGCACCTGGAGTTCGGGGGCGCTGGATCCATGAATGCTGCTCTTCGTAGGAGCAAGCTTGCTCGCGAACCCAGGCTCCGCAGCAGGGACTGTTCGCGAGCAAGCTCGCTCCTATAAGGCTATACGTCACAGCCAGGCGGCGTTCCAGAAGGGATAGTCTCGAACAGAGTGGACAAGTCCAGCGCGGACGGGATTGGCGACCAGGTAGCGGGCTGCGGCTTTCAAATCTTCGTCACGGCGCAAGGCGTGATCGTGATAGCCGGATTGCCAGACTTTGCCTGTGCGCTTCAGGGCTCTGTTGAACGAGATGGCAGTGTGGGATTTCAGCTGTTGCATGAAGTCGCTCAATGAACCGCTCTCGAGTTGGACCAGGTAATGCAGATGATCTGGCATCAACACCCAGGCGAGGAGTTTGGTGTGTGTCAGCTGGTGAAGCTCGCGGGCGACCGAACAGCATGCGTTCCATTGCACGAATAGCGGTTCACGTTGATAGGTAACGGTGGTCACCAGATATATCTGCCCTTCGAGCGAATGACGTCCGTTGCGCAAATGCTTGCCATGAAATCCCATCGCCAATCCCTCTCGCAAACCTGCGCCAAGGTTTGCAGAGGAGGCAGGGGCTGACTGTAGGAGCGAGCTTGCTCGCGAACCTGCGGGGTCCTGTTCGCGAGCAAGCTCGCTCCTACGAAAAGCTTTGGTGCAAATGAAAACGCCCGCACAAGGCGGGCGTTTTCGGGAGCGGCGAACTCAGTGGTGTTCGCGGGTAGCGCGGAAGGTGATGTCCGGCCAGCGCTCTTCCATCAGGCTGAGGTTGACGCGGGTCGGGGCCAGGTAGGTGAGGTGGCCGCCGCCATCGACGGAGAGGTTCTCGAACGCCTTGTCCTTGAACTCCTTGAGCTTCTTCTCGTCCTTGCACTCGATCCAGCGCGCGGACCAGACGTTGATCTGCTCGTAGGCGCACTCGACCTTGTATTCCTCCTTCAGGCGGCTGGCGACGACGTCGAACTGCAGCACGCCGACGGCGCCGAGGATGATGTCGTTGTTGCGCTCGGGGAAGAACACCTGGGTGGCGCCTTCCTCGGCCAGTTCCTGCAGGCCCTGGCGCAGCTGCTTGGACTTGAGCGGGTCCTTCAGGCGTACGCGGCGGAACAGTTCCGGGGCGAAGTGCGGGATGCCGGTGAAGCCCAGCGCCTCGCCTTCGGTGAAGGTGTCGCCGATCTGGATGGTGCCGTGGTTGTGCAGGCCGATGATGTCGCCGGCATAGGCCTCTTCCAGTTGCTCACGCTCGCTGGAGAAGAAGGTCAGCGCGTCGGCGATCTTCACGTCCTTGCCCAGGCGCACGTGGCGCATCTTCATGCCCTTCTCGTACTTGCCCGAGCAGATGCGCATGAAGGCGATGCGGTCGCGGTGCTTGGGGTCCATGTTCGCCTGGATCTTGAACACGAAGCCTGCGAACTTCTCCTCGGTCGGCGCCACGGTGCGTTCGTGGGCGCCGCGCTCCAGCGGTTGCGGGGCCCAGTCGACGATGCAGTCGAGCACCTGGTCGACACCGAAGTTGCCCAGCGCGGTACCGAAGAACACCGGGGTCATCTCGCCCTTGAGGAAGGCGTCCTTGTCGAACTCGTGGCAGGCGCCCTGCACCAGCTCCAGTTCTTCGAGGAAGTTGTCGTAGAGGTCGCCCAGGTGCGCGCGCGCCTCGTCCGAGTCGAGCTTGTCGATGATCTTCGTCTCGATGCGCTCGTGGCCGTGGCCCGGCACGTAGACGATGATCTTGTCCTGGGCGAGGTGGTACACGCCCTTGAAGTCGCGGTAGCAGCCGATCGGCCAGGTGATCGGCGCGGCCTTGATCTTCAGCACCGCTTCGATCTCGTCGAGCAGCTCGATGGGGTCGCGGATGTCGCGGTCGAGTTTGTTGATGAAGCTGACGATGGGCGTGTCGCGCAGGCGGCAGACTTCCATCAGGGCGATGGTGCGCGGCTCTACGCCCTTACCGCCGTCGAGGACCATCAGCGCCGAGTCCACCGCGGTCAGGGTGCGGTAGGTGTCTTCGGAGAAGTCTTCGTGGCCGGGGGTGTCGAGCAGGTTGATCATGTGCTCGCGGTAGGGGAACTGCATCACCGAGGTGGTGATGGAGATGCCGCGCTGTTTCTCCATTTCCATCCAGTCGGAGGTGGCGTGGCGGTCGGATTTGCGCGACTTCACGGTACCGGCGACGGCAATCGCCTTGCCCATCAGCAGGAGCTTCTCGGTAATGGTGGTCTTACCGGCGTCGGGGTGGGAAATGATCGCGAACGTGCGGCGCTTCGCGACTTCGGCGGCTTGGATGCTCATGGATGGGTGCCTGGTCGATTCGGTGAAGACGGGCGGCAAGCGGCCCGAAAAGCGCGGGATTATAGCGTAAACCGCAGCGTCGCCGGCAGACCCGGCGACGCAAGGCTTGCGGACCCTGTCGGGCGCCGTCAGTGCTGGCTGTCGGCGGCCGGCTCGGTGCCCTGGTAGAGGCGCCGCACGAGGGGGCCGATGGACAGGCCCTGGAACAGGATGGACACCAGCACCACGACGTAGGTCAGGCTCAGGATCAGGTCGCGCTGCTCGCCCAGGGGCAGGGACAGCGCCAGTGCCACCGACACGCCGCCGCGCAGGCCGCCCCAGACGAGGATGCGGATGGTGCCGGCGGGCACCTGGCGGCGGCCGTTCTCCCGCTGGCGCAGCACCAGGATGGCCGGGGCCACGGTGAGCAGGCGCGAGATCAGCACCGCGCCGCCGAGGGCGAAGGCGGCCACCACGTGCAGCCAGTTGAACGGCAGCAGGAGCAGCTCCAGGCCGATCAGGGCGAACAGCAGGGCGTTGAGGATCTCGTCGATCAGCTCCCAGAACTTGTCGATGTAGCGCCGCGTCTCGTCGGACATGGCGTAGTGGCGCGCCTGGTTGCCGATGATCAGGCCGGCCACCACCATGGCGATCGGCGCGGACACGTGCAGCCGCGCCGCCAGCGCCGCGCCGCCGATCACCAGAGCCAGGGTGAGCATCACCTCCACCTGGTACTGGTCGATGCCGCGCATCATCAGGAACACCCCGTAGCCCAGCGCCGCGCCGAACAGCACGCCGCCGATGGCTTCCTGCACGAACAGCCAGGCGATGGAGGACACGGTGGGCGTCTCGCCGGCCAGCAGGATGCCCAGCAGGATGGTGAACACCACCACGGCGGTGCCGTCGTTGAACAGCGACTCGCCGACGATGGTAGTGGCCAGCGGCTTGGGCGCGCCGGCGGACTTGAGGATGCCCAGCACCGCGATGGGGTCGGTGGGCGAGATCAGTGCGCCGAACAGCAGGCAGTAGATGAAGTCCACGTGCCAGCCGAACAGGGCGAAGGTGTAGTACGCCAGGTAGCCGATCACGGTGGTGGCGATCAGCACGCCGAAGGTGGCCAGCAGGCCGATGGGCCACTTGTAGTTGCGCAGGTCGGCGAGGTTCACGTGCAGCGCGCCGGCGAACAGCAGGGCGGGAAGGAACCAGGTCATCAGCACGTCGGAGAAGTCGATGCGGCTGATGATCTGCTGCATCTCGACCTCCAGCACCGGATAGCCCAGCAGCGACATGCCCTGGGCGATGAAGGAGAACACCAGGGCGGTGGCCATGACGCCGATGGTCGGCGGCAGGCGGATGAAGCGGTAGTTGACGTAGGTGAGCAGGGTGGTCAGCGCGATGAACGCCGCGGCCAGATCGAGCATGGCGATGAATCTCCGTGGTAGGCAAGACGCCGGCCCCGAGTGACCTATCCATGGGTCGGGGGCACGCGAAAGGAAGCCCGATGATAACCGCTGGGGCGGCCGCCGGGCGCATTCGGCGTTGGGCAAGGCGCGAATGCCGATGGTTCAGCGCGATCCGCGTTTTTTTGAAAAAAAGCGTGTCGCCCACAGCCCCCGGATCACGGGCGCTGCCGCCGATTCAGCCGCTGCGCAATGGCAGAAGGATGGCAGTTTTATTGAACGCAACGGCACGCAGGAGGGTCCATCCCTTCGTGTCGGCAATCCGCAAGTGCTTGATTCCCGTCACCTTTAATCACGGTCCCGGCGAGCATTCTGGACGGGATCGAGCGTCAAGTGAGCGTGGCGATGCCAGTCGCCGCGCACCCGAAGGGAGTCCCCCAACCATGGTGAAAACCACCACGGGCAAGGCCCTGTTCGGCGTCTGCTTCGCAGTCGTTGTGCTGGCCCTGCTGATCCACTGGATCACCCCCGCCACCCTGTGGCAGTACCGCGAAGACCTGCTGTTCTACCTGCAGGCGCACCTGGTGCTGGTGTTCGCGTCCATGCTGGCCGCCGTCGCGGTCGGTATCCCCGCCGGCATCCTGCTCAGCCGCCCCACGCTGCAGGGGCAGGCCGAGCGCCTGATGCAGGTGTTCAACGTCGGCAACACCATTCCGCCGCTGGCCGTACTGGCCATCGCCCTGGCGATCGTCGGGATCGGCAACGGCCCGGCCATCCTCGCGCTGTTCCTCGCCTCGCTGCTGCCCATCGTGCGCAACACCTACGAAGGCCTGCGCGCCGTGCCCGCTTCGCTGAAGGAAGCCGCCACCGGCATCGGCATGACACCGCGCCAGGTGCTGCTGCGCGTCGAACTGCCCAACGCGGTGCCGCTGATCATGGGCGGCGTGCGTATCGCCCTGGCGCTGAACGTCGGCTCGGCACCGCTGGCCTTCCTGATCGGCGCCAACAGCCTGGGCAGCCTGATCTTCCCCGGCATCGCCCTGGACGACCAATCCAAGCTGCTGCTCGGCGCCGTGTGCACCGCGCTGCTGGCGCTGGTGCTCGACGGCCTGGTGGTGCTGTTCAGCCGCACGCTGCTGGAGCGGGGGCTGACACGATGAAAGGACTCGCCATGAAACCATTGCTCGGCGCGCTGGGCGTGCTGCTTCTCGCCGCCACCGCCACTGCCCACGCGGCCGATGTGATCCGCATCGGCGGCAAGCCGTTCACCGAACAGCGCATCCTCACGGCCCTGACCGCGCAGTACCTGCAGAGCAAGGGCTACGCGGTGAAGGTCACCAACGGCCTGGGCAGCACCCTGGCGCGCAGTGCCCAGGAGAGCGGCCAGCTGGACCTGGTCTGGGAGTACACCGGCTCGTCGCTGATCGTCTACAACAAGGTCACCGAGAAGCTCGATGCCCAGCAGTCCCTGGCCAAGGTGCGCGAGCTGGACGCCAAAAAGGGCCTGGTCTGGCCCAAGCCCGCACCGTTCAACAACACCTACGCGCTGGCGATGCCCGAGGAGAAGGCCGAGGAACTCGGCGTCCACACCCTGAGCGATCTGGCCCGGGTGATGAAGGAGCAGGGCGAGGGCAAGACCCACCTGTTCGCCATGGACCCGGAATTCGCCGGGCGCCCCGACGGTCTGGGGCCGATGAGCCAGCTGTATGGCTTCCACTTCACCCGCGACGACGTGCGCCAGATGGATGCCGGGTTGGTCTACACCGCGCTGAAGAATCGCCAGGTGTTCGTCGGCCTCGTCTACACCACCGATGGCCGCCTGAAGGACTTCAAGCTGCGCGTGCTCAAGGACGACAAGCAGTACTTCCCCTTCTACAACGCTGCCCCGGTGATGCGCGCCGACCTGGTGGAGAAGCATCCGGAACTGAAGACCCTGTTCGAGCCCCTCTCCGACCTGCTCGACGACAAGACCATGCAGGCGCTCAACGCCCAGGTCGATATCGAGCAGGAGCCGCCGCAGCGCGTCGCCCGGAAGTTCCTGGACGAGCACGGCCTGCTGGGCGACAAGGCGCAGCCCTCGAATGACCAGCCCACCGGGAAGGAGAACTGACATGGACTTCATGACCGTGATCTCGCGCCTGGACTGGTCCCAGGTCGGCCAACTCACCCTCGAGCACCTGATGCTGGTGTCCATCGCCGTGGGCCTGGCCATCCTCGTCGGCGTGCCGCTGGGTGTGCTGATGACACGCTTCAAGTGGCTCGCCGGGCCGCTGCAGGGCGCCGCCACCGTGGTGCTGACCATCCCGTCCATCGCGCTGTTCGGCCTGATGCTGCCGCTGTATTCGAAGATCGGCCAGGGCCTGGGCCCGCTGCCGGCGATCACCGCGGTGTTCCTCTATTCGCTGCTGCCGATCCTGCGCAACACCTACCTGGCGCTGACCAACGTCGAGCCCGGCATCCGCGAAGCCGGCAAGGGCATCGGCATGACCTTCTGGCAGCGTCTGCGGATGGTCGACATTCCCATCGCCGTGCCAGTGATCCTCGCTGGTGTGCGCACCGCCGTGGTGATGAACATCGGCGTGATGACCATCGCCGCGGTGATCGGCGCCGGCGGCCTGGGCGTGCTCATCCTCAATTCCATCAGCCAATCCAACATGCCGATGCTGGTGGTCGGCGCCGTGCTGGTGAGCCTCCTGGCGATCGCCGCCGACCTGCTGCTGCAATGGCTGCAGCGTGCGCTCACCCCCAAGGGCCTGCGCCCGCAGACAGGAGACTGAACATGATCGAACTCGACCAACTGACCAAGACCTTCACCCTCAAGGACGGCAAGGAGTTCCGCGCCGTGGACAAGGTCAGCCTGACCGTGGAGAAGGGCGAGATCTGCGTGTTCCTCGGGCCGTCCGGTTGCGGCAAGACCACCACGCTGAAGATGATCAACCGCATCATCCAGCCCACCTCCGGCCGCGTGCTGATCGATGGGCAGGACACCCGCGAGCTGGACGAGGTGACTCTGCGCCGGCACATCGGTTACGTGATCCAGCAGATCGGCCTGTTCCCCAACATGACCATCGAGGAGAACATCATGGTCGTGCCGCGCCTGCTCGGCTGGGACAAGCAGAAGTGCAAGGACAAGGCCCGCGAGCTGATGGCCATGGTCAAGCTCGAACCCAAGCAGTACCTGTCGCGCTACCCGCGCGAGCTTTCCGGCGGGCAGCAACAGCGCATCGGCGTGATTCGCGCGCTGGCGGCCGATGCGCCGCTGCTGCTGATGGACGAGCCGTTCGGCGCGGTGGACCCGATCAACCGCGAGTCGATCCAGAACGAGTTCTTCGAGCTGCAGCGCAAGCTCGGCATGACCGTGATCATGGTCAGCCACGACATCGACGAGGCGATCAAGCTGGGCGACAAGGTGGCGGTGTTCAAGAGCGGCCGGCTGCTCCAGTTCGACCATCCGGACACCCTGCTGGCGCACCCGGCGGACGAATTCGTCAGCGCCTTCACCGGCCAGGACAGCACCCTGAAGCGCCTGCTGCTGGTGCGCGCCGAGGATGCCGCCGACAGCAGCATCGTCACCGCCAGCCCGGAGACACCGGTGGCCGAGGCGCTGGAGAAGATGGAGGAGGACGACCGCCGCTACCTGGTGGTGGTGGACGCCAACGGCAAGGGCCTGGGTTACGTGCGCCGCAAGGAGCTGCGCCGCCAGGACGGTGTGTGCGGCAACTTCCTCAACGAATTCCGCGTTACCGCCAGCCACGACGAGCACCTGCGCATCCTGTTGTCGCGCATGTACGAGTTCAACAGTTCGTGGCTGCCGGTGCTGGATGCCGAGGGGCAATTCCTTGGCGAGGTGACGCAGGAGTCGATTGCCGATTACCTGAGTTCGGGGCGCTCGCGCGGCAGCAAGGGCATCATCGTGTCGCCGGCGGCGGTAGCGCAGGCTTCCTAAGGTTTCCGGTGGGCGCGTGCCCCTCACCCTCACCCTCTCCCGGAGGGAGAGGGGACCGTCCGGAGTTTGTTGGCGGGCCAGCGTCAGCCTGTCCATCCGCGACAGACTTCCGGCCTGCTCGGGTTACCCCCTCTCCCTTTGGGAGAGGGCAGGGGCGAGGGGTGGCGTCCGCTCCGAAATTCCCGAAAAAATCCTCGCCCGCCCCACCCATCCTTATCAGCTGAACTCCCCCCTCTGTCACCGGTCGTTAACCCAGTAGGACGATGATGCAAAAGATCGTCGAAAGCCCCGTCCTGTGCGGTATTCCGTGCATTTTGTTGAGTATCCGAAACAGTCAACCGGCAGTGCGACAAAGGGATGTAAAAAAGCGGCAATCCAGGGTTGAACTCATGAACTTCAGGTCCTAAAGTTCGCGCCCGAACGTCCATGCTGGAAACGATCCATCCGGCTCAAGTACTGACGACGAGAGTCAGCCTGACTATTGAGCTCAGGTGATACTCGGCGACATGCCTTGGGAAGTAGGCGAACCAAAGTGGGGAAACGGATTCGACGTTCAGCTTCACCCCTACGAATAACCTGTTCTGCCATTTGGAGTCCCAACCATGTCCATCAAGGTCGAGGATTACTTCGCCCCCGAAACCTTCCAGCGCATGAAGGCGTTTGCCGACAAGCAGGAAACCCCCTTCGTCGTCATCGACAAGCAGACCATCGCCGACGCCTACGACCAGCTGACCGACTGCTTCCCGTTCGCCAAGATCTACTACGCGGTGAAGGCCAACCCCGCCACCGAGATCACCGAGCTGCTGCGCGACAAGGGGTCGAACTTCGACATCGCCTCCATCTATGAGCTGGACAAGGTGATGAAGACCGGCGTGCGCGCCGAGCAGATCAGCTACGGCAACACCATCAAGAAAGCCCGCGACATTCGCTACTTCTACGAGAAGGGCGTGCGCCTGTTCGCCACCGACTCCGAAGCCGACCTGCGCAACATCGCCAAGGCCGCGCCGGGCTCCAAGGTCTACGTGCGCATCCTCACCGAAGGCTCCACCTCGGCCGACTGGCCGCTGTCGCGCAAATTCGGCTGCCAGTCCGACATGGCCATGGACCTGCTGGTGCTGGCCCGCGACCTGGGCCTGGTGCCCTACGGTGTGTCCTTCCACGTGGGTTCGCAGCAGCGCGACATCGGCGTGTGGGATGCGGCCATCGCCAAGGTCAAGGTCATCTTCGAGCGCCTGAAGGAAGAAGACGGCATCGAGCTGAAGCTGATCAACATGGGTGGTGGCTTCCCGGCCAACTACATCGCCAAGACCAACAGCCTGGAAACCTACGCCGAGGAAATCATCCGCTTCCTCAAGGAAGACTTCGGTGACGACCTGCCGGAAATCATCCTCGAGCCGGGCCGCTCGCTGATCGCCAACGCCGGCATCCTGGTCAGCGAAGTCGTGCTGGTGGCGCGCAAGTCGCGCACCGCGGTGGAGCGCTGGGTGTTCACCGACGTAGGCAAGTTCTCCGGCCTGATCGAAACCATGGACGAGTCCATCAAGTTTCCGATCCACGTGGAGAAGGCGGGCGAGCTGGAAGAAGTGGTCATCGCCGGCCCCACCTGCGACAGCGCGGACATCATGTACGAGCACTACAAGTACGGCCTGCCGCTGAACCTGGCTGCCGGCGACCGCCTGTACTGGCTGTCCACCGGCGCCTACACCACCAGCTACAGTGCGGTGGAGTTCAACGGCTTCCCGCCGCTGAAGGCGTTCTACCTGTAAGCCTTGCTGCACGAAAAAGCCCCGCATCCGCGGGGCTTTTTATTTGGGTAGGAGCGGACCTTGTCCGCGAAATCCCGCGCGGTCCCCTGTAGGAGCGGGCCATGCCCGCGATCCGCCGGCAGGGCCGGCGCTGTCTTTTTACTGGCGTTTTGGGGCTGCTTGCTGCGTTGGCGTGGGGGGCCAGCGCCGCTTCGGCGTGCGCGCGGGCTTCCTGTTTCGCCCCCTCGGGCGAGTCCCTTTTGGCAAACGCCCCAAAAGGAACCAAAAGGTCTTGCCCCGGACATCCGGTTTTTCGCTCAGGCGAAAAATTCCCTCGCTCCAGCGAAGTTCCAGGGGCCCGCCGCGGTGGGCCATCCCTGGCCCATCGCGGCTCTCGCGGCATCCATGCCGCTCAACCCCTGAAACTCCGCTTCCACTCGGCCTCCTGAACGGGGCGATGCGCAGCGCGCGGACGTTTCTCTGGAAACCTTCATGAGCCAATGCCAATGGCGGACGGCTCGTCGTAGGAGCGGACCCTGTCCGCGAAATCCACCGCACTGACGCCGAGGTTTCAGGTGTAAGCCGGGGCATTCCCAGGCACCGGCGTTGCGGTGTAGGAGCGGGCCATGCCCGCGATCGCGCGCATGGCGCGCTCCTACAGGTCAACTTCGGCGTTCCGGTTCGCGTAGGAGCGGACCTTGTCCGCGAAATCCTCCGCGGCGGCCCACGGAGTAACCGGAAACCATCGAGGTAGCACGCCACCCGTAGGAGCGAGCTTGCTCGCGAACCGCACTCTGCCGCCTTTACCCTGGTGATACCGAGGCTGTCACTGCACCGTCGGGCCCAATGAAAAACGCCCCGCAATGGCGGGGCGTTTTTCAGGACATCCGGGACGACTCAACCCTCCTTGGGTTGCGCCGGTTCCGGTGTCTGCGCGGTGGCCGGCGCCTTGGCGTCCTTGGCGATTTCCTGCGGCGCGGGCTGGTCCTGCGGCAGTTTGTCGAACTCGTGCAGGCCGTCTTTCTTGTACGGGTCGCCGATCCAGCGCGGGGCGACGACGAACTGCGGGCTCACCAGGCTCTTGGCCGGCTCGTAACGGTCGTAGCTCAGGCCGGCGAGGTCGGACAGGGTGTGGATCAGGTGCGAGCTGCTGTACGCACGGTCGGCTACCGCCTTCAGGTCGCGCGGGTGGGCGGCTTGCCAGCTCGGCGAGGTCCAGACCATGAACGGAATGGTGTACATCGGCCGGGTCGGGGCCATTTCGTTGCGGCCCAGGCGGTCGTGGTTGCCCGAGCTGTAGACGTCCTCGCCGTGGTCGGAGAGGTAGACCATGAAGCCGTTGGCGCTGGACTCGGCGTAACGCTTGATCAGGCTCGACACCACGAAGTCGTTGTAGCGCACCGCGTTGTCGTAGAAGTTGTAAGTCTCCACCTGGTCATCCGACAGCGCCGAGGGCACGCCCTGGCGGTCCTTGAAGTAGGCGAACTCTTCGGGATAGCGGTAGCGGTAGTCCATGTGCGTGCCCAGCAGGTGGACCACGATGAACTTCTTCTGCGCCGGGTCCTTCAGGGCCTTCTCGAACGGGTCCAGCACCACGCCGTCGTACTGGCTGGCGTTCTGGTTGCGCTGGTTGTTCAGGTACGCCTGCTCGTCCGTCTGCTGGGAGAAGGTGGTGAGCATGGTGTTGCGCTTGGTCATCGTCTGCTGGTTGGTGATCCAGAAGGTCTTGTAGCCCGCCTGTTTCATCAGGTTGATCAGCGACGGATCGGTGAGGAATCTGTCCGGGTTCTGCTCGTCGCCGAAGGTGAGGATCTGCTGCATCACCTCGATGGTGTAGGGGCGCGGCGCCACCACGTTCTGGAACACCGTCAGGCCCTGGCCGCTGGCGGCGAGGGCGTCGAGGTTCGGCGTGGTATCGCGGCCGTAGCCGTACAGGTGCATGTGCTGGCGGGTAGTGGATTCGCCCAGTACCAGCACCAGGGTGCGCGGTTCGTCGCCGCTGCTGTCCTTGAGGTTCTGCAGGGGCGGCAGGGAGGCGTTCTGTTGCAGCAGCTTCTGCATGTTGTCCAGCTGCTGGCGGTACTGGACATAGCCCACCACCAGTTGCCACGGTACCGCCGGCTCCATGCGCGACTGCACCTTTTCCAGCGCCTGGGCGAAGGTGCGCTCCTGGGTGACCATCTGCTTGTAGAAGGGGTAGAACAGGTTCATCACCACCAGCAGCACGGCCAGTGGCACGCGGGCGTAGGCCGGCATGCTGATGGGGCGGATGCGCTTCCACAGCAGCACCGCGACCACGCTGTAGGCCAGCAGCGCCAGGCACAGCCAGAGGCTGAAGTACTGGCTGAAGTACTCGCCGGCTTCGGCGGTGTTCGACTCGAACATCACGAAGATGACGCTCTGCGAGAACTCCTGATGGTAGATGCCGAAGTAGCTCAGGCCTACCAGCGAGGCGCCCCACAGCACCAGGCCGATGATGGCGGCGATGCCCTTGGTGAAACGCGGCAGCAGCAGCGGCGGCGCGAGCCACAGGCTGCTGAGGAAGAAGGCGTCACGGAAGCCGGCGAAGCCGGTGGTGCCGCTGAACAGGATCAGCGCCTGGGTAACGCCGGAGAAGTACCAGAAGAACAGCAGGAGCCAGCCCAGGGCGGCCCAGTCCACGCGTTTGCGCGCTGCGGGGGATGTGGTGTTCGACACTTGCGCCTCGTCGTTGCCAGGCGGCTGCCGAACACTCCGGCAGCCAGGGTAGCCGGCAAAGGTAGCAGGACGCGCGTGAAAATTACGTCAAATGAGCTTCACGCGGCGCCCAGGTGTTCGGCGAGGTGACGCAGGTCCGACTCATCGCCCAGTTCGGCGGCGCGCTGGAAGTAGGCCAGGGTCAGCTCGTTCAGGCTGGGGGGCAGGGAGGCGGCGAGTTGCTGGCGGGCCACACGCAGGAAGTTGAGGTTGCCGCCTTCCAGCGCGCGTTCCAGCCAGATGCGTGCGCCTGCCAGGTCGCCGCGTTCGGCGAGCACCGTGGCGTGGCTGAACTGGCCGCGGAAGTCGCCGGCCTCTGCGGACCGGCGGTACCACTGGTGCGCCAGGTCCAGGTCGCGCGGCACTGCCCGGCCTTCCTCATGGAAACGCCCGACCAGGTTCATCGACTTGGCATGCCCCAGCGCCGCGGCACTCTGGTACAGCGCCAGGGCGCGGGCGTCGTCGCGCGGCACGCCGCGGCCGGTGGCGAGCAGGTTGGCGAGGTTGTACATGGCCCAGTCGAGCTTCTGCCCGGCGGCCTGCGCGTAATGGCGGGCGGCGCCGGCTTCGTCCTGCGGGCAGCCCCAGCCGTGTTCCAGGCAGCGCCCGAGCATGTTGCGGGCCATGGCGTGGCCGCGCTCGGCGGCGATGCCGAACCAGGCCAGGGCAAGGCGTTCGTCCTGCTCGATGCCGTGGCCGTCGAGGAGAATCTGGCCGAGCAGCGCCTGGGCTTCCAGGTCGCCGTCGCGGGCGCCGGCGACGATCAGCCGGGCGGTTTGCCGCGGGTCATCGGCAAGCTGGCCGGTGAGGTCCTCGACGTGGATTTCTTCGGTGCGACGCAGGATGAAACTCATGGCGAATCAGACATCCACCCAGCGGCGCAGCAGGTTGTGGTAAGTGCCGGTCAGCTCGACCAGCGCCGGGTGGTCCGGCACGTCGCGGGTCAGCGCCTGGATCGACTGGTCCATCTGGAACAGCAGGGCGCGCTGGCTGTCCTCGCGCACCAGGCTCTGGGTCCAGAAGAACGCGGCGAGGCGCGCGCCGCGGGTCACCGGGTTGACCTTGTGCAGGCTGGTGGCGGGGTAGAGCACCAGGTCGCCGGCCGGCAGCTTCACCTGCTGGGTGCCGTAGGTGTCCTGGATCACCAGCTCGCCGCCGTCGTAGTCCTGCGGGTCACTGAAGAACAGCGTCGAGGAGACGTCGGTGCGCACGCGCTCGCGGCCACCCTGGGCGTCGCGCACGGCGTTGTCGATGTGGAAGTCGAACGAGCCGCCGCCGGTGTAGCAGTTGAACAGCGGTGGGAACACCTTGTTCGGCAGCGCGGCGGACTGGAACAGCGGGTTGCTCCACAGGCGCTGCAGCATGGCCTCGCCGATCTCGCGGGCCAGCGGGTGGTCCTGCGGCAGTTGCAGGTTGTGCTTGGCGCGCGACGACTGGTAGCCGGCGGTGACCTTGCCGTCGGCCCACTCGGCCTGTTCCAGCGCAACGCGGATGCGCGTCACTTCATCGCGGGTGAACACGCCAGGGATGTGCAGCAGCATGGGCCGATTCCAACAGCTTCGATAGTTTGCCAATGATAATGATTTGCAACATGGCGGCACAACCGGCCTGTTCCCGCTTCCGACGGGGGGAAAATGTAAAAGTTGTAAATCATGTGCGTATGGTAATGAATGTGAATTGATACAGGTTCTCAATTGCAATAAATTGCGCGGCCTTCATGAACCCCTGGGGAGGGAGTCTCGATGTCGCGTCAATCCACCGAGTTCGCCGGCAGCACGCCGCGCCTGCTGGTTTCCGCCGTCGGCGTGGCGATCACCGCCATGTCGGGCACTCACCTGGCCCACGCTGCCGAGGCGTCGCCGAAGAAGTCCGGCGAGGACGTGCTGTCCCTGGACGCCGATACCGTCGTGGGTACGCAGCAGCAGGATCCGACTACCTACAACGTCGAGAAGTCCTCCAACGAGAAATACACCGCGCCGCTGCTGGACACGCCCAAGACCGTGACCGTGATCCCGCAACAGGTGATCAAGGACACCGGCGCGCTGACCCTGCAGGACGCCCTGCGCACGACGCCCGGCATCACCTTCGGCGCGGGCGAGGGCGGCAACCCGGCGGGCGATCGTCCGTTCATCCGCGGCTTCAATGCCGAGAGTGACACCTTCCTCGACGGGATGCGCGATGTGGCTTCGCAGACCCGCGAAGTCTTCAACATCGAGCAGATCGAAGTCAGCAAGGGGCCGGGCTCGGCCTACACCGGCGCGGGTTCCACCGGTGGCAGCCTGAACCTGATCAGCAAGACCGCCAAGCAGGCCGACTTCAACGACGCCAGCATCGTGCTGGGCTCCGACCAGACCCGCCGCACCACGCTGGACGTCAACCACCGCCTGGGTGACAACGCGGCCTTCCGCCTGAACCTGATGAAGCACGACGCCAACGTCGCCGGCCGCGACGAGGTCAACGTCAGCCGCTGGGGCGTCGCGCCGACCGTCACCTTCGGCTTCGACACGCCGACCCGCGCGACGCTGTCGTACTACCACCTGTCCACCGACGACATGCCCGACTACGGCATCCCGCTGACCCTGGCCGGGCGCAGCGAGCGCAACCCGAGCAAGCCGGTGTCCGTGGACAAGAGCAATTTCTACGGCCTGAACGACCGCGACTACCGCAAGAGCACCACCGATACCGGCACCTTCCGCATCGAGCACGACCTGAACGACAACCTGACCCTGTCCAACAGCTTCCGTCTGGTGCGCACCACCCTCGACTACATTGCCACCAACCCCGACGACAGCCGCGGCAACGTCGCCAACGGGCTGGTGTATCGCTCCTCGAAGAACCGCAACTCCACTTCCAAGGGCTGGGTCAACCAGACCGACCTGAAGGCCAGCTTCGACACCGGCTTCGTCGGCCACACCCTGGTGACCGGCATGGAGTTCAGCTACGAGGACGTGCACAACCGTCCCTATGTGATCACCCCGGGCGGCGGCAGCGGCAACCTCTGCACCCCGTCGCTGATCGCCAGCGGCGACTGCACCAGCCTGAACAAGCCCACCCCCGGTGACCACTGGACCGGCCGCATCACCGACAGCGCCGCCTTCACCGACACCGACACCAAGACCGCCTCGGCCTACGTGTTCGACACTTTGAAGCTCAGCGAGCAGTGGGACCTGAACCTCGGCCTGCGCTACGACGACTTCGAGACCCGCTCCAGCGGCTACTCCACCGGCGGCCGCGGCTCGCCCGCCGGCGATTTCGACCGCCAGAACAACAGCCACTTCTGGAACTACCAGGTCGGCGTGGTCTACAAGCCGGCGCCCAACGGCAGCGTCTACGCCGCCTGGTCCACCTCCAGCAACCCCAGTGGCGAAACCGCCGGTGAAGGCGGCGGCGACCTCGCCCTGGCCAACGAGAACCTCGATCCGGAACGCAACCGCAACTACGAGATCGGCACCAAGTGGGCGTTCTTCGACGAAGCGCTGTCGCTCAACGCGGCGATCTTCCGCACCGACAAGACCAATGCCCGCGTCGCCTCGCCGGATGATTCCACCGTGCAGGTGCTCGACGGCGAGCAGCGCGTGCAGGGCATCGAGCTGGGCTTCAGCGGTGCACTGACGCCCCATTGGAAAGTCTTCGGCGGCTACACCTACCTGGACAGCGAGATCCTCAAGTCCAGCGTGGCCAGCGACGAGGGCAACCGCATGCCGCAGACCGCGCAGAACAACTTCACCCTCTGGTCGACCTACGACGTGCTGCAGAACTTCACCGTGGGCGGCGGCGCCACCTACGTCGACGAGCAGTTCGGCAACACCGCCAACAGCACCATGATCCCGTCCTACTGGCGCTACGACGCCATGGCCAAGTACGTGATCAGCAAGAACGTCGACCTGCAGCTCAACGTGCAGAACCTGACCGACAAGCGCTACTTCGACCAGGTCTTCAGTACCCACATGGCGCACGTGGCCCCGGGCCGTACCGCGCTGCTGGGCGTCAACGTCCACTTCTGAGGTCGCGCCCCGCTGGCGACCCGCCCCGGCCGATGCTCCTCGGCCGGGGTTTTTCAATATCCGGGCCTGGCCGCTCCGGCGAAGTCGGGCCCAGGGTTAAGAGTGTTAAATTGGCTGCGTTTGCGATCAATTCTCATTAAAATGCCCGCCCTGCGTGATGGCTGGTCGAAGGTGAAGCTGCGGTGTTGAAGAAAGTCCTGTTCCAGTTGCATTGGCTGTTCGGCATCAGCGCAGGTCTGGTGCTGGCGCTGATGGGCATCACCGGGGCGATGCTGTCGTTCCAGGATGAAATCCTGCGCGCCATCAACCCCGAGAGCCTGGTGGTGGAAAAGCGCGCTGACGCCGTGCTGCCGATGGACGAGTTGATCCGCCGGGTGGAAAGCGCCGAGCCGGGCAAGAAGGTCGCCTTTCTCTGGCTGAAGACCGAAGGCGTGGAATCCGCGCGGATCTTCTTCACCCCGCCGCCGGGCCAGCGCCGTGGCGAATCGCGCTATGTCGACCCGTACACCGCCCAGGCGCTGCCCGCGCCGGTGGGCGAGGGCGTCTTCCAGTTCATCATGCAACTGCACCGCTTCCTCGCTGCCGGCGAAACCGGGCAGAAGATCACTGGCGCCTGCACCCTGATCCTGATTTTCTTCTGCCTCTCCGGGCTCTACCTGCGCTGGCCGCGCAAGGCGCTGAGCTGGCGCACCTGGCTGACCTTCGACTGGCGCAAGCAAGGCCGTGCCTTCAATTGGGACCTGCACGCGGTGGCCGGCACCTGGTGCCTGGTGTTCTATCTGCTCGCTGCGCTGACCGGCCTGTACTGGTCCTACGAGTGGTACCGCAACGGCCTGTTCAGGCTGCTCGACGACGCTCCCGCCGGCCAGGCCAAGAATGGCCAGCGCGGCGGCGGCAAGCGCGGCCCGGCGCCGCAAGGCCCGCCGCCGGTGGTGGACGCCACGGCCATCTGGAGCACCATCCAGCAGACCGGGGGCGCCGCCATGACCGCCTACAACCTGCGCCTGCCGCCGGTGCAGGGCCAGCCGGCCACCGTGTTCTACCTCCTCGATGACGCCGCCCACGAGCGCGCCTTCAACGAGATGACCATCGACCCAGCCAGCGGCAAGCTGCTCAAGGACCGCCGCTACAACGACAGCAGCGCCGGCAAGCAACTGCTCACCAGCGTCTACGCCCTGCACGTGGGCAGCTACTTCGGCCTCACCGGGCGCATCCTGATGATGCTCGCCAGCCTCGCCATGCCGCTGTTCTTCATCACCGGCTGGCTGCTCTACCTCGACCGCCGGCGCAAGAAGCGCGCTGCGCAGGCCGCCCGCGGTGAACTGGACAACAGCGCCGGTGGCGCCGACGCCTGGCTGATCGGCTATGCCAGCCAGAGCGGCTTCGCCGAGCAACTGGCCTGGCAGAGCGCCGGCCAGTTGCAGGCCGCCGGGCTGCCGGTGCGTGTCGAGCCGCTGGGCAAGCTGGACCGCGCGCAGCTGGAGCAGGCCCGCAATGCGCTGTTCGTGGTCAGTACCTTCGGCGAAGGCGAAGCGCCGGACAGCGCCCGCGGCTTCGAGCGGCAGGTGCTTGGCCAGACGCTGGGCCTGAACGATCTGCGCTTCGCCATCCTTGCCCTGGGTGATCGCCAGTACGAGCACTTCTGCGGCTTCGCCCGGCGCATGCAGGGCTGGCTGCAAGGGCAGGGCGCGCGCCCGCTGTTCGATGGCGTGGAAGTCGACAACGGCGACGCCGCCGCGCTGCATGACTGGCAGGTGCGCCTGGCCGAACTCTCCGGTACGGCGCCGCAGGTGGTCTTCAGCGCGCCGGCCTTCGAGGTCTGGACGCTGAGCGAGCGCATCCACCTCAACCGCGGCAGCCAGGGCGAATCCACCTGGCTGTTGCGCCTGACCGCGCCGAGCCAGTCGCAGATCGACTGGGCCGCCGGCGATCTGGTGGAAGTCGTCCCACGCCAACCGGACTTCCTCGTGGCCCGCTGGCTGGAACGCCTCGGCCTCGATGGCGCGACCAAGGTGCAGGTGGATGGCCTGACCCTGCCGCTGAAGGATGCGCTCGCCGGTTGCCTGCTGCCGGGCAACCTGGAGCACCTGGTCGGCCAGCACGGCCAGGCGGTGGTGGATGCGCTGATCAAACTCTCGGTGCGCCAGTATTCCATCGCCTCGCTGCGCAGCGCAGGCGCCCTGGAGCTGATCGTGCGCCAGGAGCAACACGCCGACGGCTCGCTGGGCATCTGCTCCGGCTGGCTGACCGAGTACCTGCCCGAGGGCGGCAGCCTGCTGCTGCGCCTGCGCCGCAACCGCAGCTTCCACCTCCCCGAGGACGATCGCCCGCTGATCCTGATCGGCAACGGCACCGGCATCGCCGGCCTGCGCGCCTTGCTGCAGGCGAGCGTGGCCGAGGGGCGCTCGCGCAACTGGCTGCTGTTCGGCGAGCGCAACATCGCCCACGACTTCTACTGCCGCGAGGAGCTGGAAGGCATGCTGGCGCGTGGCGAACTGCAGCGCCTGGACGTCGCCTTCTCCCGCGACCAGGCGCAGAAGGTCTACGTGCAGGACCGCCTGCGCGCCAGCGGCGAAGTCCTCGCCCAGTGGCTCGACGACGGCGCGGCGATATACGTCTGCGGCAGCCTGCAGGGCATGGCCGAAGGCGTCGACCGCGCCTTGCGGGAGATGCTCGGCGATGCCGAGGTCGAAGCGCTGCTGGAGAGCGGGCGCTATCGGCGCGATGTGTATTGATCGGGAGTCGGGCGTAGCCGATCGCGGACGGAGTCCGCTCCTACGCTCGGTGTGACGGGCCTTTCGTAGGAGCGAGCTTGCTCGCGAACAAACTTCCCGTCGGCTCAACCGCTGGGCGGGTTCGCGAGCAAGCTCGCTCCTACAAGATCAAGAGCCGCGCGCCGGCATTCTCCTGTAGGAGCGGGCCATGCCCGCGATCCGCCGGCAGGGCCGGCGTTGGCGTCGCGAGCAGCGATGACCGGCAGCAACGGAATCCGCCGCACGGGATTTCGCGGACAAGGTCCGCTCCTACCTGGAAAATCCTGCGCTGGTCCCAGCGCTATCCCCACCCTGGCTGCGCGCCGCGCTCGGAAGGGAGCGGGAGCTGTCCGTGCCGGCTGATGCTGAGGTTTCATCCTGCACCATACGGTCCCCTCTCCCTTCAGGGAGAGGGTTAGGGAGAGGGAAATACACGCACGGATTTTCAAACGAAGACAGTTGCTCCTACTGCCGCCTGCTGTGCATCCACTGACCCAAAACAAAAAGGCCCCCGCGAATGCGGAGGCCTTTTCGGTTTCCGGTGCAGCCCGGATTCAGGCGTAGCTCAGATCCACAGGAACAGCGCCAGTACCGCCGCGAAGAAGCCCCACTTCTGCAGGTAATACAGGGTACGGTTGCGCTTCTTCAGGGCCTTGCCCTGCAGGCGGATCTTGTACAGCGAGGCGAAGGCGCGGTTGATGCCGCCAGTCTTGTCGCCGTCGTCGTTGGGCGAAGCCGCCGCGGCCATCACGTTGCGGCTGAACCAGCGGTTGAACGCCGTCGCCCAGCGGTACTTCAGCGGCCGCTCGATGTCGCAGAAGAGGATCACCCGGTCATGCGCCGTGGTGTTCTCGGCGTAGTGGATGTAGGTCTCGTCGAACACCACCGCCTCGCCGTCGCGCCAGTGGTAGCGCTCGCCGTCCACCTCGATGAAGCAGCCCGGATCGTTCGGCGTCAGCAGGCCCAGGTGGTAGCGCAGCGAGCCGGCGTAGGGGTCGCGGTGGCGCACCAGGCGCGAGCCCGGCGGCAGCTCGGCGAACATCGCCGCCTTCACCGACGGAATCTGCCGCAGCAGCTCGGTCGTCCTGGGGCACAGGGCGTCGGCGGACGGGTGGCTGTCGTCGTACCATTTCAGATAGAAGCGCTTCCAGCCGGTCTTGAAGAACGAATTGAACCCCACGTCGTTGAGCTGCTCGGAGCGCTTGATGCTGCCGGCGTCGCGCAGGTGCAGGGCTTCGCTGCGGATCGTCTCCCAGTTGTCGCTGAGCAGACGCATCTCGGGGAACTCGTCGGTCGCCAGGTACGGGCGGCTCGGCACCTTGGAGAACAGGTACATGATGCAGTTGATCGGCGCCAGGAAGCTGGAGTGGTCGCTCAACTGGCGCGTGAACTTGTGGCGCACCCGCCCACGCAGGTGGACGTAAACGATGCTCAGGCCGAAGGCGGCCAGGATGGCAGCTTTGATCATTCGGAGGGATATTTCCACGGGTCTAATGGCGCAATGGTACTCCTCCTGGGCGGGACTGAGTATTCTCCAAAGGCCAAAGGCCTGTTGCTGCCTTAACCTGTAGGAAATCTGGAAAGGACGGCGAAATAGATGACCGAGCCCACCGCGCGAATCCTGCTCAACTGCGATATGGGCGAAAGCTTCGGCGCCTGGCGCATGGGCGACGACACCCACGCCATGCCCCTGATCGATCAGGCCAACCTCGCCTGCGGCTACCACGCGGGCGACCCGCTGACCATGCAGCGCACCGTGCGCCTGGCGGTGGAGCAGGGCGTCAGCATCGGCGCGCACCCGGCCTACCCGGACCTCGCCGGCTTCGGTCGTCGGCACATGAGCTGCTCGTCGGAAGAGGTGCATGCACTGGTGCTTTACCAGATCGGCGCGCTGGACGCCTTCTGCCGCGCCGCCGGTACCCAGGTAGCCTACGTCAAGCCCCACGGCGCGCTGTACAACGACCTGGTGCGCGATGACGCGCTGCTCGCCGCGGTGCTCGACGCCTGCGCCGCCTACCGCAAGCGCCTGCCGCTGATGGTGCTGGCGCTGGCCGACAACACCCGCGAACTGCAGCTGGCCGACGTCGCCGACGTGCCGCTGATGTTCGAGGCCTTCGCCGACCGCGCCTACCTGCCCGACGGCCAGCTCGCCCCGCGACGCCTGCCCAACGCCGTGCACCACGATCCCCAGCGCATCCTCGACCAGGCCCTGGCCATCGCCCGTGGCGAAGCCTTCCCGGATATCGACGGCAACCCCCTGCGCCTGCGCGCCGACAGCCTCTGCGTGCATGGCGACAACCCCGAATCCCTGGCGGTGCTGCGGCGCCTGCGTGGCCTGCTGGACCAGGCATGATCCGTGTCGAACCCTTCGGCGCCACGGCGCTGCTGATCACGCTCGCGGAGCAACCCGACGACGCCCTGCCGTTGCGCATCGCCCAGTTGGCCGAGCGCCTGCGCGTCGAGCTGGGGGAAGCGCTGACCGATTGCGTCCCCGGCTGGACCACGCTGTTGCTGCATTACGACCTGATGCGCATCGACCTGCCGCAGTTGCATAAACGCGTGCAGGCTGCGCTGCAGGATTGGCCCGGCGATTACCCGGCGAACGAGGCCGGGCGCCTGCATGAAATCGCCGTGTGGTACGCCGGCGAAGACCTCATCGAGGTCGCCCGGCACTGCGGGCTGACGTCTGCCCAGGTGATCGACCTGCACACCGGCCGCGACTATTGCGTCGGCGCCATCGGTTTCTCCCCTGGCTTCGCCTACCTCGGCGAACTGCACGAACGCCTCGCCCTGCCGCGCCGGGCCACGCCGCGCACGCAAGTGCCCGCCGGCAGCGTGGCGATTGCCGAGCGGCAGACGGCGGTTTATCCACAGGCCTCGCCCGGGGGCTGGCATCTGCTCGGCCGCACTGCGCAACGCCTGTTCGATCCCCATCGGCAGCCGCCGTGCCCGCTGGCGGTGGGCGACCGCGTGCGCTTCGTACCCATCGATGAGGTGACTTATCGTGCGGCCGGGGGCCAGCCATGAGCCTGAAGGTCATCGCCTGCGGGCCCTTGTGCCTGTTGCAGGATGGCGGCCGCCTGGGCTGGCAGCACCTGGGCGTCTCGCCCGGTGGCCCGGTGGATAAACACGCGGCGGCCTGGGCCAATCGCCTGCTGAACAACGCGCAGGGCTTGCCGCTGCTGGAAATCGCGCTGGGCGGGCTGGAGCTGCAAGCGCAGGTGGACACCTGGCTGGCGCTGACCGGCGCCGAGCTGCCGGCGACCCTGGATGGCGAGGCATTGCCGAGCTGGTCGCGTTTTCCCGTGCGGGTCGGCCAGCGCTTGAAGCTGGGCTTCGCCCGTGCCGGGCAACGGGCCTATCTGGCCGCGGCGGGCGGCTTCCGGGCGAATTCGGTATTGGGTAGCGTCGCGACCCAGACGCGGGAAAAGCTCGGTGGTCCTGGCGGCAATGGGCTGCCTCTAGCCGTCAACGATCGGCTGGAATGCGTAGCCGACGGCCAGCGCTGCGCGCGTGGCGCCAGCGTGCCCTGGCCGTATCGGCCGGACTACCGCGAGACCCCGACCCTGCGCGTACTGCCCGGCCCGGATGCTTTCAGCGAGGAACAGCGGCGGGCCTTCTTTGCGCAGCGCTGGCAGGTCAGCCCGCAATCCGACCGCATGGGCATGCGACTGCGCGGCGAAGCGCTGAGCGCCCCGCGCCGGCAATGGTCGTTGGGGATAGTGGAGGGCGCCATCCAGGTGCCGCCGGATGGCCAGCCGATTGTCCTGCTGGCCGACCGCCAGAGCATGGGCGGCTACCCGCTGCTGGGCGTGCTGCACCCGCTGGACATCGGCCGCCTGGCGCAATGCCCGGCGCACAGCGACGTGCAATTCGCCTTGGCAAGCGTGGAACAGGCGCAGGCGGACCTGCGCGCGTTCCTGCGGTTTTTCTCAGGCTGATCTCAACCCTCGAAGCGTTCACCGCGAAACACCCGGCGCGGATTGCCGCGTTCCAGGTGGTGATGGGCCAGTCGGCGTTCGGCGCGCAATTCGCTGCTCGCCTGCTCCGCGCGTTCCTCCAGCTTGCGGGCGATCAGCAGCAGCGCCAGGCGCTTGTTGGCGTGCTGGCTGCGTTCGCTCTGGACCTTCACGCTCAGCCCGCTGGCGAGGTGAGTGGCGCGCACCGCCGAGTCGGTGGTGTTGACGTGTTGCCCGCCGGGGCCGGAGGAGCGCAGGGTTTCGAAGCGCACTTCACCTTCGAGGCTGGCCGGCGGCGCGCTGAATCGTGCGCCGCCGAAGTACCAGTTCTTGCGCCCATGGTTGGGCCGGTAAGGGCTGGCGCAGACCCATTGCAGGGTGCCGCTCCAGCCCTCGGCCAGCCTTGCCGCCGAGTCGCCCTCCAGCGTCAACAGCACCGAGAGCAGCGTGCCCCGGCGCGGGCCGGCTTCCTCCTCGATCACGCGCGCCTCGGTGCCGCTGGCCTCGGCTTCACGCAGCAGACGCTGCAGGGCCTTGGCCACGGCCAGCGCACATTCGTCCGGCCCCTGGGCCGCGGATAGTTGCAGCAGGATCATCAGCAGCACTCCCCGCGGGTCTTGTAGGTCAGCACCGGCTTCAGTCGCGCCAGTACCCGCAGCAGCCCCGCTTCACGCAGCGCGCCGACCACCGAGTCGATGGCCTTGTAAGCTTCCGGCGCCTCCTCGTAGATCAGCCCGCGATCACCGCAGATCACCCGGCTGCCCAGCGCAGTGCGCGCCAGCTGCTCGACGCGGTAGCGCGCCGAGAGACGGTCCTTGCACTCGCTGCGCATCCACTTGCGCCCCGCGCCATGGGCGAGGGAGAAGAGGCTGCGCGGATCGGCGACCGGTTCCACCAGGTAGCTGAAGTCGCCGCGCGAGCCGGGGATGACCATCACCCCGCGGTCCGCCGGCGTCGCGCCCTTGCGGTGCAGCCAGCCGTCGACGCCGTCGACCTGGGCCGGGCTGACCAGGTTGTGGTTCACGTCCAGCACCTGCGCACCGTCCGCTCGCAGGCGCTCGAGCATGCGCAGGGCGATCAGCTGGCGGTTGGCTTCGGCGAAACGCAGCGCGCCATCGTGGCGGGCCAGGTAGTGCGCGCAGTCGTCGGTGCCTTGTGCCAGGCCCTGGTGGCTGAAGCGATCGACCTGCTCGCGCAGGATGGCTTCGCCCAGGCCGCGCGAGCCGCTGTGCACCAGCAGGAGCAGGTGACGGCGGTCGAGGCCGAGGGCTGCCACGGCGGCTTCGTCGTAGAGCTGATCGAGTTGCTGCAGCTCGGCGAAGTGGTTGCCGCCGCCGATGGTGCCCAGCGAATGCTCGTGGCCGCAGGGCGGCAGGCCGAAGCGGGCGATGCGCTCGCTCCAGTCGTCGTCCAGCGGGCCGTCGAGGTTGCCCAGGCGCTTTTCCAGCTTGTCCAGGTTCAGCTTGGCGGTGGCGATATCGGTGCGCCACAGCGCCATGCCGCAGCCGATGTCGTTGCCCACCAGCGCCGGATACAGGCGACCGGTGGAGAAGAACGCCGCGCCGATCGGGTAGCCCCGGCCGGGGTGCAGGTCCGGCATGCCGGCGACACGCTGCATGCCCGGCAGGCGGGCGGTGGTTTCAAGTTGCTGGATCGCTTTACCTTCGATCCAGGTGTCGTCCGCGGCGATCAGGGTGATGCCGTCGGACAGATTTTGGATGCAATTGCCCATTGTCCAATCCCAGGAGGAATGAAACGAAAAAAGAGGATGGGGGCAGGCCGGAGCCGGGCAATGCGATGCCGCCAGAGGGCGGCGGGGAAGCGATTACGCCAGACGCGACCTGCAAAGGGTGATCAGTGCTTGCATGATGTCTCTCCTTTGCTGTCGGTGGATGGGAAGGTGGCGAATGATAGGCGCACGGTGGCCCGCGCGCAATCCTGCTATTTCGGCAGGTGGCGCAACGGCAGCGGAGCCGACTCCTTCACCGTCTGGATCGCGAAGTTGCTGCGGATATCGCTGACGCCCGGCAGCTTGAGCAGGGTACCGGTGAGGAACTGCTCGTAGGCACGCAGGTCGGGCAATACGACTTGTAGGAGGAAATCCGACTCGCCGCTGACCAGGTGCACCGAGATGACTTCCGGCAGGTCGATCACTGCCTGGCGGAAGGCGGCGGCACTGGTGTCGCTGTGGCGCTCCACCTTCACCCCGACGAACACGGTCAGCCCCAGGCCGACTTCGTCGCGGCCCAGTTCGGCGTGGTAGCCGCGGATCATCCCGGCCTCTTCCAGCAGGCGCACGCGACGCAGGCAGGGGGAGGGCGACAGGCCGATCTCCTCGGCGAGCTGTACGTTGGTCAGGCGGCCATCGCGTTGCAGGGCGGCGAGGATGCGGTGGTCGTAGGCGTCGAGTTTCGTAATTGGCATGAGTGAAGACTCTGCGGTGATCTTTTTGGCAGGATATGCCAGTTCAGTGCTGATCGCTGGTCGAATACGCAAGCACCTGCCTCGGCCTTCAGGCATAGAATCCCTATCCGCAATGACTGCTGTGGAGTAGTGCTTGTGGATATGGGTGTGTTCCTGCTGGCCCTGGCGATGGTCTACCTGCTGCCGGGGCCGGACATGATTCTCCTGCTGCACACCGGTGCCCGCGACGGCTCGCGTGCGGCGTTAGCCACGGCCCTGGGGCTGGGTGTCGCGCGGGGTTGCCACGTCGTGCTGGCGGCGACCGGGCTGGCGTTGCTGTTCCGCAGCGCGCCGTGGACCTTCGATGTGGTGCGCATTGGCGGCGGGCTCTACCTGGCGTGGATTGGCCTGCACCTGCTGCGGGCGCCGGCGGGGTTGCCGGTGGCCACGGGCGAGGCGCCGGTTTCCACGGTCAGCTACGGGCGTGCGTTCCGTCGTGGGCTGCTGACCAATCTGCTCAACCCGAAGGCGCTGTTGTTCTGCTCGGTGCTGCTGCCGCAGTTCATTCATCCGCAGAACGGCCCGCTGGCGCTGCAGTTCGCGTTGCTGGGCGGCCTGCTGGTGGTGGTCGGGCTGGGCTTCGACAGCTGCTACGCGGTCAGTGGCGAGCGCATGGGCCGCTGGCTGGCGCGGCATCGGGCGATGCAGCGCATGCAGCAGTGGGGCTTCGGCGGAATTCTGCTGGGCTTTGGCGTGCGCCTGGCGCTGATACGCGACGTGTAGCAGCGCGCTTTGCGCGCGATCGCGGGCATGGCCCGCTCCTACAGGGCTGCTCCGCCTTGTCCGTTGTAGGAGCGGACTTCGTCCGCGATTGATGGCCGGCAGCGCTGAGCGGGCCTGTTGCACATCGCGGACAGAGTCCTACCTGATCTGTCGTGCCGGGGCGTGCCCTCTCCCCCCGCCCTCTCCCTGAAGGGAGAGGGAGCTGTCCGTGCCGGCTGACACTTCGGCCTCAACCTGCACCAGACGGTCCCCTCTCCCTTCGGAGCTGGGCGCGCAGCCAGGGTTAGGGAGAGGGAAATCCCAGGCATGGAGTCCCAGAAGAAGGCTGTCGCTCCAGCAAGAGCCGGACGTGACGGTACGAGGTTGCATGCGTGGGATCAAAGGTCTTCCGGCTGGATCTTCCACAGGCGCGCCACCGAGGGTTTCTGCGGGTTGCGGGCGACCACCAGCAGGCCCAGTTCCTTGCCGCGCAGTTCGCGCAGCAATTGCGCGCCCTGGCGCTGTTGCAGGTTGTCGGCGAGGTGCCCGAGGGCGATGGTCGCTGCTGCCGGATGGGTGGCGACGGGCACGTAGCTGCCGTCGTCCATGTCCAGCACGACGTGCGTCTCGCCCGGTTCCGGGGCGGGGAGGTACAGGCGGGCCTTGAGCAGGTGCGCCATGGCGGCGTCGCGCTGGGCGGCGGACAGCTGGCCTGGCGGCAAGGCCCGCTCCAGCGGGAAGAATTCGTCGGTCGGCTCGGCCTTCCGCTCGGCTTTCGGCTTGGCCGCAGGCGGCGCGGCGGGTGTCCTGGCGCGAGGCTGTTCAGGGAGCGGTAGCGGTGCCGGTGCGGGCGCGCCGACGTCCGCTTCGTCCAGGTCGAGACCGTCCCAGTCGATCTCGTCGAGGTCCGCCGGCTCCGCCGTCTTCTTCCGCCGCGCGGGTCTTCTCGATGACGTCACCGCGGCACGCACGTCCATCCGCCGCTGGCGTTTCCACCGGTGCAGCTGGATGTTGGCGATGATGGCGGCGACGAGGATGAGCAGGAGGAAGAACAGCAGCATGGAAGACCGTGGCCCTGTGGATAACGGCCACGGCGCGCAGGCAGTGGCGGGACGCCACCCTGTCGGGAAACGGGGGATCAGGCGATAGGCCTGTTCCGGCTACGTTGTAGGACGCAGCTGTATCCGAAAGAGGGCCGGCCTATGACCGGCCCGTTTCGCATCAGTTCAGGAACTGCTCCGCGTGGTGGCAGGCCACCTGGCGTTCGTCGAGCAGGCGCAGTGCCGGCACCTCGCTCCTGCAGCGCTCGGTCGCATAGGGGCAGCGCTTGTGGAAGGCGCAGCCGCTGGGCGGGTTGAGCGGGTTGGGGAGTTCGCCCTGGATCTTGATCTTGGGCTTGTCCGGATCGGGGTGGATGGCCGGGGTCGCCGACAGCAACGCCTGGGTGTAGGGGTGCAGCGGGCGTTCGTAGAGCTTGTCCGCCGGGCCCATCTCCGCCGGGCGGCCGAGGTACATCACCAGCACGTCGTCGGCGACGTGGCGGACCACGGCGAGGTTGTGCGAGATGAACACGTAGGCCGTGCCGAACTCCTGCTGCAGGTCCATGAACAGGTTGAGCACCTGGGCCTGGATCGACACGTCCAGCGCCGAGGTCGGCTCGTCCGCCACCAGCACCTTGGGTCGCAACATCATGGCGCGGGCCAGGGCGATGCGCTGGCGCTGGCCGCCGGAGAACATGTGCGGGTAGCGCTGGTAATGCTCGGGACGCAGGCCGACCTGCTTCATCATCGCCTGCACACGCTCGCGGCGCTCGGCGCGCGACAGGTCGGTGTTGATCAGCAGCGGTTCGGCCAGTTGGTCACCGATCTTCTGCCGCGGGTTGAGCGAGGCATAGGGGTTCTGGAAGACCATCTGCACGTCGCGGCGCAGCTGCTTGCGGGTGTCGTGGTCGGCGCCTTTGACTTCGTGCCCGGCGATCTGCAGGGAGCCGGAGGTGGGCTCCTCGATCAGCGTCAGCGCACGGGCGAGGGTGGACTTGCCGCAGCCGGATTCACCGACGACGGCCAGGGTCTTGCCGGCCTGCAATTCGAAGGACACGCCGTTGAGCGCGCGGACCAGAGCGTGCGGCTTGAACAGGCCCTGGGAGATTTCGTAGTGACGGGTCAGGTCGCGGGCGGTCAGAACGGCGTTCATCGGGCCACCTCGGTGTTCAGGTTGAGCGGGTAGAAGCAGCGCACCGCGCCGCGCTCATGGGCGTCCAGGGTTGGCCGCACGGCGCGGCAGTTGTCCTGCACGTAGGGGCAGCGTGGCGACAGCAGGCAGCCCTGGGGGCGGTCGTACTTGCCCGGAACGATGCCGGGCAGGGTGGCCAGGCGTTCCTCGCCGGCGCTGTGTTCGGGGATCGCCTTGAGCAGCGCCTCGGTATAGGGGTGGGTCGGCAAGTCGAACAATGCCGGCACCTGGCCGATTTCCACGGCTTGCCCGGCATACATCACGCAGACCCGCTGGGCAGTCTCGGCAACCACGGCGAGGTCGTGGGTGATGAGGATCAGCGCCATGCCCTGGTCGCGCTGCAGGTTCAGCAGCAGCTCCATGATCTGCGCCTGGATGGTCACGTCCAACGCGGTGGTGGGTTCGTCGGCGATCAGCAGCTTGGGCTCGCCGGCGATCGCCATGGCGATGGCGACGCGCTGGCTCATGCCGCCGGAGAGCTGGTGCGGGTAGGCGTCCAGGCGCTGGGCGGCGCCGGGGATTTCCACCCGTTCGAGCAATTCCAGCGCGCGCTGGCGCAGGGCCTTGCCGCGCAGGCCGAGGTGCAACTTGAGCACTTCCTCGATCTGGTAGCCGACGGTGTAGCTGGGGTTGAGGGCGGTCATCGGGTCCTGGAAGACCATGGCGATGTCCTTGCCGACGATGCGCCGCCGGTCGCGGCCCTTGAGACGCAGCATGTCGGTGCCGTCGAACTGCATGGCGTCGGCGGTGATGATGCCGGGGGCGTCGATCAGGCCCATCAGGGCCATCATGGTCACCGACTTGCCGGAGCCGGATTCGCCGACGATGGCCAGGACTTCGCCCTTGTCCACCGAGAGGTCGAGGCCGTCCACCACCGGGACGGCGTTGCGGTCGCCGAAGCGCACCGAAAGATTGCGCAGGTCGAGGAGGCTCATACGGCGGTCTCCGTCAGGTTCTTGTTCTTGCAGGAGCGAGGGGGACGCCTTGGTCCTTGCTCGCGAACGGGGAACGCGGGGGATTGCAGGTTGGCGAGCAAGCTCGCTCCTGCAGCACGTGCGAAAGTCATCATGTGTGTCTTCCTCACGCCGCGTTCTTCAGCTTCGGGTCCAGCGCATCGCGCAGGCCGTCGCCCATCAGGTTGATCGCCAGCACGCTGAGCAGGATGGTCAGGCCGGGCAGCGAGACGACCCACCAGGCGCGTTCGATGTAGTCGCGCGCGGAGGCCAGCATGGTGCCCCACTCGGGCGTCGGCGGCTGCACGCCGAGGCCGAGGAAGCCCAGGGCGGCGGCGTCGAGGATGGCCGAGGAGAAGCTCAGGGTGGCCTGCACGATCAGCGGCGCCATGCAGTTGGGCAGCACGGTGACGAACATCAGGCGCAGGGTGCCGGCGCCGGCGAGGCGCGAGGCGGTGACGTAGTCGCGGTTCAGCTCGCCCATCACCGCGGCGCGGGTCAGGCGCACGTAGGCCGGCAGCGAGACGATGGCGATGGCGATCACGGTGTTGATCAGGCCCGGGCCGAGGATGGCGACGATGGCCACCGCCAGCAGCAGCGAGGGCAGCGCCAGCATGATGTCCATCAGGCGCATGATCACCGGGCCCAGGCGGGTCGGCGAGAAGCCGGCGAGCAGGCCGAGGAAGATGCCGGGGATCATCGAAATCAGCACCGAGGTCAGGCCGATCATCAGCGACAGCCGCGCCCCGTGCATCAGGCGCGAGAGCAGGTCGCGGCCCAGCTCGTCGGTGCCCAGCAGGAACTGCGAACTGCCACCCTCCAGCCACAGCGGCGGAGTCAGCAGGAAGTCGCGGAACTGTTCGCTCGGATCATGGGGCGCGACCCAGGGCGCGAACAGCGCGCAGAACACGATGACCAGCATGAACAGCAGGCCGCCCACTGCGCCCTTGTTGCGCGAGAAGGCGTGCCAGAACTCTTTCAGCGGGGACGGGTAGACCAGGCTCGGGTCGCTGGCGGGAGCTTTTGCGTCGGTATTCATGGCGTCGGCTCCGGTTAGCGCTGGTGGCGGATGCGGGGGTTGGCGAGGCCGTAGAGGATGTCCACGACGAAATTCACCAGGATCACCAGGGTCGCCACCAGCAGGATGCCGTTCTGCACCACGGGGTAGTCGCGGCGGCCGATGGCGTCGATCAGCCATTTGCCGATGCCGGGCCAGGAGAAGATGGTCTCGGTCAGTACCGCGCCGGCGAGCAGCGTGCCGACCTGCAGGCCGAACACGGTGAGCACCGGGATCATCGCGTTGCGCAGGGCGTGGACGAACACCACGCGGGCCGGCGACAGGCCCTTGGCACGGGCGGTGCGCACGTAGTCTTCGCGCAGCACTTCGAGCATCGAGGAGCGGGTCATTCGGGCGATCACCGCCAGCGGGATGGTGCCCAGCACGATGGCCGGCAGGATCAGGTGGCGCACGGCGTCCATGAAGGCGCCTTGTTCGTCCGAGAGCAGGGTGTCGATGAGCATGAAGCCGGTTTTCGGCTCGATGTCGTAGAGCAGGTCCAGGCGCCCGGAGACCGGCGTCCAGCCCAGGGACACGGAAAACAGCATGATGAGGATCAGGCCCCACCAGAAGATCGGCATCGAGTAGCCGGCCAGGGAGATGGTCATCACCCCGTGGTCGAACAGCGAGCCTCGCTTCAGGGCGGCGATCACCCCGGCGAGCAGCCCGAAGACGCCGGCGAACAGCAGGGCGGCGAGGGACAGTTCGAGGGTGGCGGGGAACAGGGTGAGGAACTCGTGCCAGACGCTGTCGCGGGTGGTCAGCGACTCGCCGAGGTTGCCCTGGGCGAGGTTGCCGACGTAGTCGAGGTACTGCTGGTACAGAGGCTTGTCGAGCCCCAGTCGGTGCATGGCCTCGGCATGCATCTGCGGATCGACGCGGCGTTCACCCATCATCACTTCCACCGGGTCGCCGGGAATCAGGCGGATCAGCGCGAAAGTGAGCAGGGTGACGCCGAAGAAGGTCGGGATCAGCAGCCCGAATCGGCGTGCGATGAAACTGAGCATGGTGGTTGGGGGCTCCTCACCGAGCGGCTACCCGTCGGATCGACGGGCGCCGGTTTCTTATTACTTCGCCGGTTACTGGATGCGAACGTCGGCGAAGTTGTTATTGGTCATCGGGTTGATGGTGTAACCCGAGACATTGCTGCGGCGCACATTGAACAGCTTAGGATGCGCCAGGGGAATCCACGGGGATTGTTCGTGGAATATGGATGTCGCCTTTCTATAAAGTTCCGCCCGTTTTGTAGGCTCATTCGTACGGCGGGCTTCCTGGATCAGCGCTTCGAAGTCCTTGTCGCACCAGAACGCCTGGTTCTCGCCGCCCTTGGCGGCATCGCAGCTCAGGTTCGGGCTGACGAAGTTGTCCGGGTCGCCGTTGTCGCCGGCCCAGCCCAGCAGCGACAGGTCATGCTCGCCGGCCTTGGAGCGCTTGAGCAGCTCGCCCCATTCCAGGGAGCGGATCTGCAGGTCGATGCCGACCTTGGCCAGGTCCGCTTGCATCATCTGTGCCGCCAGCGCCGGGTTGGGGATGGTCGGGGAGCTGCCATTGCGGATGAAGATCGTCAGCTTGAGCTTCTGCGCGCCGGCGTCCTTGAGCAGCGCCTTGGCGCGCTCGGGGTCGTGCGGCCAGTCCGTGAGGTCCTTGTTGAAGCCCAGCAGCGTCGAGGGGTACGGATTGATCGCCGGGCTGGCGGCGTTGGCGCCGAACACCGAATCGAGCAGGGCCTTCTTGTCGATGGCGAGGTTGATCGCCTGGCGCACGCGCACGTCGTCCAGCGGCTTGTGCCGGGTGTTGATGGCCACGTAGGTGGTCATCAGCGCGTCGATGCTGTCCACCGCCAGGTTCTTGTCCTGCTGCAGGGCGGGGACGTCCGACGGCTTGGGATAGAGGGCGATCTGGCACTCGTTGCGGCGGATTTTCTGCATGCGCACGTTGGGATCGAGGGTGATGGCGAACACCAGATTGTCGATCGCTGGCTTGTCGCCGAAGTAATCCGGGTTGGCGCGGTAACGCACCTGGGAATCCTTGGCGTAGCGCGCGAAGACGAACGGCCCGGTGCCGATCGGCAGGTTGTTGAGCTGGCCCTGCTTGCCGGCGGCCAGCAGCTGGTCGCCGTATTCGGCGGAGTAGATCGAGGCGAAGCCCATGGCCATGTCGGCGAGGAACGGCGCTTCAGGGTGCGTCAGGGTGAAGCGCACGGTGAGGTCGTCGACCTTCTCCACCGACTTGATCAGCTCACGCATGCCCATGGCGTCGAAGTAGGCATAGCCGCGGTTGGCCGACTCGTGCCAGGGATGCTTCGGGTCCAGCGGGCGCTGGAAGGTCCAGAGCACATCGTCGGCGTTGAAGGTGCGGGTGGGTTTGAAGTAGTCCGTGCTGTGGAATTTCACATTGGGACGCAGGTGGAAGGTATAGGTCAGCCCGTCGGGGCTGACCTCCCAGCGCTGCGCCAGCGACGGCACCAGTTCGGTGGTGCCGGGGCGGAAGCCCACCAGGCGGTTGAAGACGGTTTCCGAGGTGGCGTCGTTGGTCACGGCGCCGGTGTACTGGACCACATCGAACCCTTCAGGGCTCGCTTCGGTGCAGACCACCAGGTTCTGCGCCAGGGCGGTGCCGCTGCCGAGCGCCAGCAGAAGCGGAATCAAACGCGAGATGGGCATGCCGGTTCTCCTTACAGCAGGTTGAACGGGAAGCTGCTGACCAGGCGGATCTCGTTGACGCTGCCGTCAATCTGATTCTGGCTGGCCAGGTGCTTCATGTAGGTGAGTCGGAAGTTGCTGCTCTTGAGCGGCCCGTCCTGCAGGGTATAGCCGGTGCTCAGCCCCAGTTCGTGGTGCTTGGCGCCGTCCAGGTCGCGCACATCGGCGTAGTTGCCGTAGGCGCCGTTGCGGTCGCCGTCGTAGTGGGTGCCGTCGATGCCCCAGCCCTTGGCGTACCAGACCATGCTGGTCAGGCCGGGCACGCCCAGGCCGGCCCAGTCGGTGGTGTAGCGCAGCTGCAGGGACTTTTCGTTGGGGCCGTTGTAGTCCGAGAGCAGCGAGTTCGCCAGGTTGATGGCGGCGGTCTCGTGCACGTAGTCGAAGTATTCGTCGCCACGGATCTGTTGCCAGCCCAGCAGCACGGCGTGGGCGCCGTGGGTCAGTGTGAAGGCCAGGCTGTAGGCGTCGTTGTCGATGTAGCCCGCCTTGCGCGCGCCGGTGTCGCGGGTGGCGTAGTAGTTGAGGCTGGTGTTCAGCGCCAGGGTCGACGGGTCGCCCAGGTCGTGGGAGGCGCCGAGGAAGTACTGGTTCCAGATGTCCTCGAAATTGCCGCCGTAGGCGGTCACCTTCAGCGCATCGGTCACGGCGTAGCTGCCGCCCAGGTAGCTGAAGCGATCGCCGGTGACTTCGCGGGTGCCGTATTCGGTGGTCAGCTTTTCGCTGCCGGAGCCGGTGCGCGGGCTGGCGCGGGTGAAGCTGCCGGCTTGCAGCGACAGGCCGGTGAGCTCGTCGCTCTTCAGGCTGATGCCGTCGAAGGAGGAGGGCAGGGCGCGGTTGTCGTTGGGCGTGAAGACTGGCGTATCCGGCTGCTGGCGGCCGATTTTCAGCACGGTGTTGGAGGCGCGCAGTTTCAGCGCGCCCAGGCCGATCTTCGACCATTCGCTCTCGGCGTCGCCGTCGCTGTCCGCCAGGGTGCGGTTGCCGCCGCCCGCGATGCGGCCGTGGCCCTGCTCCAGGTTGATGGCCTGGAAGGCCGCCGCGTCGATGCCCACGCCGATGGTGCCCTGGGTGTAGCCGGAGTTGTAGTCCAGGCGGCTGCCCTGCACCAGGGTGTAGCGGCTGTGGGTGGGTACTTTGACGTTATCAGGACCCTTCTTAATGTAGAAGTGGGAGCCGTCCTTCATCTGCTCGCGGGAGGCGAAGTTGCGGGTATAGAAGGTCAGCTTCTGGTCTTCGACGAAGCCCTTCGCGCCAGCCTGGGCGCTGCTGTCGTCGGCCCAGGCGTGGCCCAGGCTGCCGCCGCAGATGGCGAGCGCCAGAAGGGATCGGGTGATTGCGTGGTGTTGCATGAGGTGCTCCATGTTGTTGTTGAGTTTCCTAGCAACGAACGCATCCCCTCCGCCCATCGCGCAGATGGGGGAGCCGGCAGGCAGAGGGGATGGCGGGGGGCCGCCCGGTCTTCGCCGGGCTGGCGTTCAGGCGGTCAGTGCCGCCAGTGACTCATCGGGGATCAGGGCTGGTTGGCCACGCCATAGAAGGAGTTGCGCCCGAAGGGGCTGATCAGGAACCCCTGCACCGACTTGCGCATGGGCTGGTAGACGGTGGAGTGGGCGATGGGGCTGATGGGCAGTTGTTGCGCGAGCAACTGCTGCGCCTTCTGGTAGAGCGCGACGCGCTGGTCGTGGTCGGTGGTGGCCTTGGCCTGGCGCACCAGCTTGTCGTAATCGGCGTTGCACCACTTGGAAACGTTGTTGCCGTTCACCGAGTCGCAGCCGTAGAGCGTGCCCAGCCAGTTGTCCGGGTCGCCGTTGTCGCCGGTCCATCCGAACAGCATGGCGTCGTGCTCGCCGGCGTGGGCGCGCTTGATGTACTCGCCCCATTCGTAGGTGACGATCTTCGCCCGGATGCCCACCTTGGCCCAGTCGGCCTGGATCATCTCGGCCATCAGCTTGGCGTTGGGGTTGTAGGGGCGCTGCACCGGCATGGCCCACAGGGTGATCTGGGTGCCCTCGGCGACGCCGGCCTTCTTCAGCAGCGCCCTGGCCTGTTCCGGGGCGTACGCCTGGCCCTTGATGGAGGTGTCGTAGGACCACTGGGTCGGCGGCATGGCATTCACTGCCAATTGGCCGGCGCCCTGGTAGATGGCGTCGATGATCGCCTGCTTGTTCAGCGCCATGTCCAGGGCGCGGCGCACGTCGGTGTTGTCGAGCGGCGGGTGGGTGACGTTGTAGGCCAGGTAGCCGAGGTTGAAGCCCGGCTGCGAGGGCATGTTCAGGTTCGGGTCCTGCTTCAGCGCTTCGAGGTCCGCCGGGCGCGGGTTCAGGGTGATCTGGCATTCGCCGGCCTTGAGCTTCTGCATGCGCACCGAGGCATCGGTGTTGATGGCGAAGACCAGGTTGTCGACCTTCACGTCCTCGGGCTTCCAGTAATCCTTGTTGCCCTTGAAGCGGATCATCGCGTCCTTCTGGTAGCGGCTGAAGACGAAGGGGCCGGTGCCGATGGGCTTCTGGTTGATGTCGCCGGGCTTGCCCTGCTGGAGCAACTGGTCGGCGTACTCGGCGGACTGGATCACCGCGAAGTTCATCGCCAGGTTCTGCACGAAGGCGGCGTCGACCTCGTTCAGGGTGAACGTCACCGTGTGCTCGTCGACCTTGCTCACCTTGGCGATGTTGCGGTCCAGGCCCATGTCGGTGAAGTAGGGGAACTCGGTGGGGTACGCCTTGCGGAACGGCTGCTCCTTGTCGAGCATGCGGTTGAAGGTGAACAACACGTCGTCGGCATTGAATTCGCGGGTCGGCTTGAAGTACTCGGTGGTGTGGAACTTCACGCCGGGGCGCAGGTGGAAGGTCCAGGTCTTGCCGTCCGCGGAGGTTTCCCAGCTCTGCGCCAGGGCCGGCTGGGCCTCGGTGCCGCCGCGCTGGAACTGCACCAGGCGATTGAACAGGGTCTCGGACGTCGCGTCGTAATCGGTGCCGGTGGTGTATTGGCCGGGGTCGAAGCCCGCCGGGCTGCCTTCGGAGCAGTACACCAGGCTGGAGGCTGCCTGGGCCGTGGAGCCGGCGAGCAGCAAAGCGCCCAGGGCGATGGCGTGCAGGGAATTACGTCGCGTGATGGGCATTGCCTGACCTCATTGTTGTTCTTCTGAGGGACCGGCGATCCAGAGAGAGAACAGGACCGGCTCGGGCGAACGGCAAGGGTGGGCGCCGTCCGCAGATGGCCGAGCGGTGTGCCCGGCCACTTTCGTCGCCGAAGTTAAAATACGTCGAATTTAAGTGCAACTTAAAATTCAGTGAGACTGAATTTTTGCTGCCGGCGCGTCAGCCAGCGGGCTGTTCGCCGAACAGCGGCAGGGTGGTCACCGTCAGCATCTCGGCGACTTCCTCGCCGGTGTTGCGCAGGCAGTGGCGCTTGCCGGAGTCGAAATGTATCGAGTCGCCGGGGGCCAGGGGATAGGTATGACCGTCGATCACGTAGGCGATTCGTCCGCTGAGGACGTAGGCGAACTCCGAGCCGTCATGGGTAATCAACTCGGACTCATAGCCCACCGGCACGGTGACTTTCACCGCGTTCAGCTGATTGCCCGGAAAGCTGCTGGAGAGCCGCTCGTAGCTCAGCGGCTGGCCTTCGATGGTGTAGCGCACACGCTCGCCCTGGTGCGAATCCGGCGGGATCTGCTGCGGGGAATCGAACAGCGCGTTGAGTGGCACATCCAGCGCCTTGGCGATGCTGGCCAGGGAGGACAGCGAAACGCCGGTGAGATTGCGTTCGGCCTGGGACAGGAAGCTGGCGGTCAGGCCCGATTCGGCAGCCACCTGGTTCAGGGTCTTCTTCGCTGCGCGGCGATAGCGGCGCAGGCGTTCTCCGATGCGATCTGCGGACATTGGCAAGGCTCTTGTGGGACGCCGGCAGCATACCAGCGTCCTCGCCCGGTGAAAGCATCGGGCCATCCGCCAGGGGGAAATCCCGGCGAAAGCCCCAGGGGGCGGAATATCCTTTGACCTGAAAATTCAGTGCTGCTTAAATTTCTCGCTGTTTTCATTCCTCGGGAGAGACGCATGACATTGGGAGTAGGGGGCGCGAGCCCCGAACAGGCGCTGGCGAAGCTGCAGGTCATGACGGCCGGCGCGTCCCCCATTGCGCTCGAGGAATACCAGGCGCGCATCGCCCGCTTGCAACGGCTGATGCAGGCGCGGGAAATCTCCGCGGTGTTCGTCGATGCCGGCAGCTCGCTGGTCTATTTCACCGGCCTGAAATGGAACCCCAGTGAGCGGCTGGTGGGCGCGCTGGTGCCGGCGCGGGGCGACGTGCGCTACATCGCCCCGGCGTTCGAGGAAGGCACCGTGCGCGACCTGCAGGTGCTCCCCGGCAGCATCTGCGTCTGGGCCGAACATGAAAGCCCGTTCACCCTGTTGGCCGGCATGCTGGCGGAAATCGAGGTGAGCGACGGCGCGCGGGTCGGGCTGTGCCACAGCCTGCCGTTCGGTATGTTCGAGCGCCTGCGCCAGGCGGCGGGCCGGCTGCAATGGGTGGATGCTGGCGCCCTGGTCGAGCAGTGCCGCCGCTGCAAGTCGCCGGCAGAGCTGGCGCTGCTGCAGCGGGCGAAGGATATGACCCTGGCGGTGCACCGGGCCGCCGCGAGCATCCTGCGAGAGGGCATCACGACCACCGAGGTGACGCGTTTCATCGAGGCCGCCCACCGCCAGGTGGGCGCACCGGGTTCGACCTTCTGCATCGTGCTGTTCGGCGAGGACAGCGCCTTCCCCCACGGCGTGCGCCAGCCGCGGCCGCTGCGCGAGGGCGACATGGTGCTGATCGATACCGGCTGCCAACTGTTCGGCTACAACGCCGACATCACCCGCAGCTACGTGTTCGGCACGCCCAGCGCCCGCCAGCGCGAGCTGTGGAACCTGGAGAAGGCCGCGCAGCAGGCTGCGTTCGACGCCGCCGTGCTGGGGGCGCCCTGCGAGCAGGTGGACGCCGCCGCGCGCCGCTGCCTGGAAGCCGGCGGCCTGGGGCCGGACTACGCGCTGCCCGGCTTGCCGCACCGCACCGGCCATGGCATCGGCCTGGACATCCATGAAGGGCCCTACCTGGTGCGCGGCGACAGCACGCCGCTGGACGTCGGCATGTGCTTCAGCAACGAGCCGATGATCTGCGTGCCCGGCGAATTTGGCATCCGTCTGGAGGACCACTTCTACATGACGCAGGACGGCCCGCGCTGGTTCACCCAGCCGAGCCATTCGGTGGACGATCCGTTCGGCCTGGAGGCTTGAGGCTGGCGGCTCTTCGTAGGAGCGAGCTTGCTCGCGAATCGCTTCACTGCGGGGGGTGTTCGCGAGCAAGCTCGCTCCTACAGTAACTGCTCAGGGAGCGACTTCAACCCGCGAGAAGTTGTTCGACCCCAGCGGGCTGAGGGTGAAGCCGCTCACGCCGGGCCGTACCACGGCGAACTGCTTGGGATAGGCCAGGGCGATCCACGGCGCCTCGCGCTGGAAGATCGCCAACGCCTGGCGGTAGAGCCCCGCGCGGGTTTCCTGGTCGGTGATGGCGCGGGCCTGGCGCAGCAGCTCGTCGAATTCGGCGTTGCACCAGCCGGCCTGGTTCTCGCCGCTCCTGGCGGCAGCGCAGGACAGGTTCGGCGTGAGGAAATTGTCCGGGTCGCCGTTGTCGCCCGCCCAGCCCATGAAGATCAGGTCGTGCTCGCCTTCCTTGGCGCGCTTGATCAGCTCGCCCCATTCGAACACGCGGATGTCCGCCTGGATGCCGATCTGGCCCAGGTCGCTCTGCAGCATCTGCGCGCCGATGCCGGGGTTGGGGTTGGTCGGCCCGCCGCCGGGGCGGGTCCAGATCGACAGTTTTAGGCCCGGCTTGATGCCGGCTTCCTCCAGCAGCTGCTTCGCCCGTGCCGGGTCATGCGGCCAGACCTCGAGCTGTGGGTCGGAGCCCCACAGCGTCGGCGGATAGGGCGCCACGGCCAGGGTCGCGGCGCCTTCGCCGAACTGCGCGCGCAGGTAGGCGTTGCGGTCGAAGGCGAGGTTGATGGCCTGGCGCACGCGCACATCGTCCAGCGGCTTGTGCCGGGTATTGATGCCGACGTAGGCAACCAGCAGCGAATCCAGCTCCTCGATCTTCAGCATCGCGTCCTGGCGCAGCGCCGGGACGTCGGTGGGTTTGGGGTACACCGCGATCTGGCAGTCGCCGGCCTTGACCTTCTGGATGCGCACGTTCGGATCGGGGGTGATCGCCAGCAACAGCCGGTCGATCTTCGGTGGGCCGGCCCAGTAATCCGGGTTGGCGCTGAAGCGCACCTGGGCGTCCTTCTGGTAGCGCTGGAAGACGAAGGGACCGGTGCCGATGGGCAGGTTGTTCAACTGGTCGGCCTTCTCGGCGGCCAGCAGCAGGTCGCCATACTCGGCGGAATAGATGGAGGCGAAACCCATCGCCAGGTCGGCGAGAAAGGGCGCCTCGGGATGCCGGAGGGTGAAGCGCACGTGGTGCTCGTCGAGCTTCTCCACCGCGCTGATCAGGCCGGGCAGGCCCATCGCCTCGGCGTAGGGGAAGCCGCGCGGGGCCAGCTTGTTCCATGGGTGCTTCGGGTCCAGTTGGCGCTGGAAGCTCCAGAGCACGTCGTCGGCGTTGAAGTCGCGGGTCGGCGTGAAGTAGTCGGTGCTATGGAATTTCACGCCCTGGCGCAGGGTGAAGGTGTACTGCAGGCCGTCATCGCTGATGCTCCAGCTCTCCGCCAGCGCGGGCACCAGGCGGGTGCTGCCGGGGGCGAACTGCACCAGGCGTTCGAAGACCGTCTCGGCCGAGGCGTCGGCGGTGGTGGCGGCGGTGTATTGGGTGATGTCAAAGCCTTCCGGGCTGGCTTCGGTGCACACCACCAGGGATTGGCCAAATGCCGGCGTGCAGCCGAGCAGGCTGGCCAGGGCCAGGCGGATGAGCGCGTTGCGCACGGCGGCTGCCGGAAGAAAGGGCCGCCGGGAAGCCCGGCGGCCTTGGCCTTACTTGCCTACGCTGACGCCGTAGAACGAGTTCAACGCGAACGGGCTGATCTTGAAGTCCTGCACCGTCTTGCGCATCGGCTGGTACACGGTGGAGTGGGCGATCGGGGTGATCGGCACCTGCTCCTTGAGGATGTGCTGGGCCTGCTTGTACAGCTCGGTGCGCTTGGCCTGATCCGGGGTGCGCTTGGCCTCCTTGATCAGCTTGTCGTACGCCGGGTCGCACCATTTGGAGAAGTTGTTGCCGTCCACGGCATCACAGCCATAGAGGGTGCCGAGCCAGTTGTCCGGGTCACCGTTGTCGCCGCTCCAGCCGATCAGCATGGCGTCGTGCTCGCCGCCCTTGGCGCGCTTGATGTACTCGCCCCACTCGTAGGTGACGATCTTCGCCTTGATGCCGACCTTCGCCCAGTCGGATTGCAGCATCTCGGCCATCAGCTTGGCGTTGGGGTTGTAAGGACGCTGCACCGGCATGGCCCACAGGGTGATCTCGGTGCCTTCGGCAACGCCGGCCTTCTTCAGCAGTTCCTTGGCTTTTTCCGGGTTGTAGCCGGCGTCCTTGATGCTGTCGTCGTAGGACCACTGGGTCGGCGGCATGCCGTTCACGGCGAGCTGGCCGGCGCCCTGGTAGACGGCGTCGATGATCGCCTTCTTGTTCACCGCCATATCCAGCGCCTCGCGCACTTCGAGCTTGTCGAACGGCTTGTGGAGGACGTTGTAGGCGATGTAGCCGAGGTTGAAGCCCGGCTGCGACGGCATGCTCAGGTTCGCGTCCTTCTTCAGGGCGTCCAGGTCGGCCGGACGCGGGAAGAGGGTGATCTGGCACTCGTTGGCCTTGAGCTTCTGCATGCGTACCGAAGCGTCGGTGTTGATCGCGAAGATCAGGTTGTCGATCTTCACCTCGCCCTTGTTCCAGTAGTCCGGGTTGGCCTTGAAGCGGATCATCGCGTCCTTCTGGTAGCGATTGAACACGAACGGACCGGTGCCAACGGGCTTCTGGTTGATGTCGCTGGCCTTGCCCTGCTTGAGCAGCTGGTCGGCGTATTCGGCGGACTGGATCGAGGCGAAGCTCATGGCCAGGTTCTGGATGAACGCGGCGTCGACTTCGTTGAGCGTGAACTTGACGGTGTGGTCGTCGACCTTTTCCACCTTGGCGATGTTCGCGTCCATGCCCATGTCGGTGAAGTAGGGGAACTCGGTGGGGTACGCCTTGCGGAACGGATGGTTCTTGTCGAGCATGCGGTTGAAGGTGAACAGCACGTCGTCGGCGTTGAATTCGCGGGTCGGCTTGAAGTACTCGGTGGTGTGGAACTTCACGCCGGAACGCAGGTGGAAGGTGTAGGTCTTGCCGTCTTCGGATACGTCCCACTTTTCCGCCAGGCCCGGGATGACCTGGGTGCCGCCGCGCTCGAACTGGGTGAGGCGGTTGAAGACCGTCTCGGCGGAGGCGTCGAAGTCGGTGCCGGTGGTGTACTGGCCGGGGTCGAAGCCCGCGGGGCTGCCTTCGGAGCAGTAGACCAGGTTGTTGGCGGCGTGGGCGAGCGGGGCGCTGGCGATCAACCCTGCGGCGATCATGGAGCGAATGACGGCGTTCTTACGCATACGGACCTCTGGTTATTCTGGTTTTCATCGAGGAACAGCCTTGTGAGCTGCGTTGCGTGAAGCTATGCACGGCACATGCCGGGCGCAAGCGGCTAACCGGGGTCAGTGTAGAAGTTGTGACGCGAGTGCAAGGGAATGTCGCAATTTCGACAATGGGAACCGTGCGGTCGGGCGACGGCGCCCCGGTTCCCGGAGGCGCCGCGCCGAAAGAGGCCGCGAGCGTTACGGCATCTGCACCTCGATCGTGCCGTCGGCACTGACGGTGACCTGGCTGGTGCCGGCTTCGATTTCCTGTGCCGGGGCCGCGTCCATGGAGGCGAACTTGGCCGCGGCCATGCGCATCACCGGCATCGGGCGCGGTGCGCCGGAAGTGTTCAGGTTCAGGCTGACCAGCTTGTAGCCCTTGCCGCCCAGCGCCTCGGTCAGCACCTGGGCGCGAGCCTTGAAGGCATCCACGGCGCCTTTCATCATCGCGTCCTCGTTCTTGGCGCGCGTGGCATCGGCGATGCTGAAGTCCATGCTGCCCATCTTCAGGTTCCCCAGCAGGTCGGCGGTGAGCTGCGAGAGGGCAGCGAAGTCGGTGCTTTCCAGGCGGATCTCCGCGCGCTCGCGCCAGGCGGTGATCTTCTGCCCCTTGTCGTCATATACCGGGTAGCTGTTGCGGCTGCCCAGGCTGACGGTCACGCCCTTCACCTTGCGCGCCCGCTCTAGGGCGGCGTTGAGCGTGGTGGTGGTTTCGGCGGCCAGCTTCGCCGGGTCGGCGGCCTGCCCTTCGCTGAACAGGGTCACGTGCATCAGGTCGTGGGCGACTTCCTGGCTGACCTCGGCGCGCAGCGACACCTGGTTGTAGCGCGGCTCGTCTGCCAGGGCGCCCAGGCTGGTGGCGCACAGGGCAATGGCGGCGGCGATGGCGGTGAAGGGTTTCTTCAATACAGACATGGATGACTCCTTGCTCCAGAAAATGTCCGAGGCCACAGCCTAGTCGAGGCGGTGGCGAAGACTGTCAGACCCTTTGACGAGGCAGGGTTCGAGTACGGGTTAATGATCCATGTCACCAATTGTTTCCGACCGTGGCGGCGGCACTGGAGTATGCTGTGGCGCTATGCCGCATTAGGGAGAGGGGGCTCTTGGCTATACTCGCGCAAATTCCGGAATTCACCATGCGCCCACCGGTTTTCCAGCTGTCCGCCAGTCGTCAGAACCTTCTGCATCTGACGCTCATCCGTATTCTCGTGCTCGCTGCCCAGGCCGGTTCGGTCGGGCTCGCCTACAAGGCCCAGCTGATCCAGCTGCCCTGGCTGGCGCTCGGCGTGACCATCGGTGTCTCCCTCGTGCTCTGCCTGGGCACCGCGCTGCGCCTGCGCGGCCCGTGGCCGGTGACCGAACTCGAATACGCCGTCCAGCTCGCCTGCGACCTGGTCATCCACAGCGTGCTGCTCTATTACTCGGGCGGGTCGAGCAACCCCTTCGTCTCCTATTACCTGGTGCCGCTGACTATCGCCGCGGCGACCTTGCCCTGGCTCTACACCATCGCCCTGGCCGGTCTTGCGCTGGCCAGCTACACGGTGCTGCTGGTGTGGTTCCACCCGCTGGAGATGGCCTCGGCGCAACGCGACAACCTGCTGATCTACGGCATGTGGCTGAGCTTTGCCCTGGCCGCGGCGCTGATCACCTTCTTCGTCGCGCGCATGTCCGAGGCACTGCGCCGCCAGGAGCAGTTGCAGGCGCAGCGGCGCGAGGAAGGCATGCGCGACCAGCAATTGCTGGCGGTGGCCACCCAGGCCGCCGGTGCCGCCCATGAGCTGGGCACGCCGTTGGCTACCATGAGCGTACTGCTCAAGGAATTGCGCCAGACCAATGCGGACCAGCCGATGTTGCAGGAAGATCTCGCCCTGCTGCAGGAGCAGGTCAAGCTCTGCAAGACCACCCTGCAGCACCTGGTGCGGGCCGCCGAGGCGGATCGCCGCCAGGCGGTGGAAGAGCAGGGCGCCAACGAATGGGTCGAATCGGTGCTGCGTCGCTGGCACCTGATGCGCCCGGAGGCGAGCTATCGCTACCAGACGCTGGGCAAGGGCAAGGCGCCGCGGATGATTCCGCCGACCGACCTGAGCCAGGCGCTGCTGAACCTGCTCAACAACGCGACGGACGCCTGCCCGGACGATCTGGACATCCGCCTGGACTGGGATGCCGGTGAAATCTGCCTGAGCATCCGCGACCAGGGGCCGGGCGTGCCGCTGGCCATTGCCGAGCAGCTCGGCAAGCCGTTCTTCACCACCAAGGGCAAGGGCTTCGGCCTGGGGCTTTTCCTCAGCCAGGCCAGCGTGACCCGGGCGGGTGGGACGGTGAAGTTGTATAACCATGAAGATGGCGGCACTCTGACGGAGTTGCGTCTGCCCAGAAGCTATGGCGTGGCCTGACCGCCGCGCCCGCGAGGAAGTACCATGAGCGAAGAGATCCTGTTCGAAGGCGAAGAGCAGCCCCACCTGCTGCTGGTGGATGACGATGCCACCTTTACCCGCGTCATGGCCCGCGCCATGACCCGTCGCGGGTTGCGGGTGTCGGTCGCCGGCTCTGCCGAGGAAGGCCTGGCCATGGCCAAGGATGATCTGCCCGACTACGCCGTGCTCGACCTGAAGATGGATGGCGACTCCGGCCTGGTGCTGCTGCCCAAGCTGCTCGAGCTGGATGCCGAAATGCGCGTGGTGATTCTCACCGGCTACTCCAGCATCGCCACCGCCGTGGAAGCCATCAAGCGCGGCGCCACCAATTACCTGTGCAAGCCGGCCGACGCCGACGACGTGCTGACCGCCCTGCTGTCGCAGCACGCGGACCTGGAAACCCTGGTCCCGGAAAACCCCATGTCGGTGGATCGCCTGCAGTGGGAACATATCCAGCGCGTGCTTGCCGAACATGACGGCAATATCTCCGCGACCGCCCGTGCGCTGGGCATGCACCGGCGGACATTGCAACGTAAGCTGCAAAAACGCCCGGTGAGGCGTTAAGCGATCGATAACATAAGGGAGCGCCAATGAGCGCTCCTTTTTATTTCCAGCCGTGCGAGCACACCCCATGACCGACAGCGCCGAATACCGCGCCGCGAACGACGCCGTTCGCAGCCGCTTCTTCCACCGAGTCTGGCAACTCACCGCGCTTTACTGGCGCAGCGAAGAGAAGGGCATGGCCTGGCTGCTGCTGATCGTGGTGATCGCCCTGTCGCTGGTGGGTGTGGCCCTGAGCGTCTGGCTCAACAGCTGGTACCGCGATTTCTACAACGCCCTGCAGAACAAGGACCTGAAGAGCTTCATCCACCTGATGCTGATGTTCTGCGGCATCGCCGCGGTGTTCATCCTCACCGCGGTCTACCGCCTGTACCTGACCCAGATGCTCACCATCCGCTGGCGCCGCTGGCTGACGGAGAAGCACTTCGCCGCCTGGCTGGGCGACAAGAGCTACTTCCGCCTTGAGCAGCGCGGCCACACGGACAACCCCGACCAGCGTCTGACCGAAGACCTGGACAACTTCACCAGCACGACGCTGAGTCTCGGCCTGGGCCTGATCCGCAACGTGGTCAGCCTGGTGTCCTTCTCGGTCATCCTCTGGGGAGTTTCCGGCAGCATCGAGCTGTTCGGCATCACCATTCCCGGCTACATGTTCTGGGCTGCGCTGGTCTATGCAGCGGTCGGCAGCTGGCTGACCCACCTGATCGCCCGTCGCCTGATCGGCCTGAACAACCGCCAGCAACGCTTCGAGGCCGACCTGCGCTTCGGCCTGGTGCGGGTGCGGGAGAATGCCGAGAGCATCGCCCTGTACAACGGCGAGGCCAACGAGAAAGAGCGGCTGATGGGACGCTTCCGCAATGTCTGGGGCAACTTCTGGGAGCTGATGAAGGTGCAGAAGCGCCTCACCTTCTTCACCGCCGGCTACGGCCAGATCGCCACCGTATTTCCCTTCATCGTCGCCGCGCCGCGCTACTTCTCCGGGCAGATCCAGCTGGGCGAACTCATGCAGATCAACTCCGCCTTCGGCAACGTGCAGGAAGGCATGAGCTGGTTCATCGACGCCTACACCAGCCTCGCCAGCTGGCGCGCTACCAGTGATCGTCTGCTGAGCTTCCGCCACGCCATGGGCGAGACCACCCAGGAAGCGGCCAACATCGACGTGCGCAAGACCGGCGCCAACCTGCAACTGCACAACCTCACCCTGAGCCTGGGCAATGGCCGCGAGCTGCTGGAGCCCACCAGCCTGGAACTGAACCCCGGCGAACACGTGCTGATCGGCGGCCCCTCCGGTGGCGGCAAGAGCACCTTGCTGCGCGCCATGAGCGGCCTGTGGCGCTACGGCAGCGGCGTGGTGCAGATGCCCGACGCGCGCAGCCTCTTCGTGCCGCAGAAACCCTACCTGCCCATCGGCACCCTCGCCGAGGCGCTGTGTTACCCCGAGGCGGGTGATCGCCACGATCCGGAGCGGCTGAAGCAGGTGCTTCACCTGTGCCGTCTGGATGCGCTGGTGCCGCGCCTGGACGAAGCCGATCACTGGCAGCGCGTGCTCTCGCCCGGCGAGCAGCAACGCCTGGCCATCGCCCGTGCCTTGCTCTACGCACCGCAGTGGCTGTTCCTCGACGAAGCCACCTCCGCGCTGGATGAAACCGACGAGGCCGCGCTGTATCAGGTACTGCTCGACCAACTGCCCGGTGTGACCTTGCTCAGCATTGGCCATCGCGCCAGCCTGAAGCGCTTCCACCCGCGCCAACTGCGCCTGGACGAGCATCGCCTGCAGGAGGTCGAGTCCGTTCTGCCGGCGTAATGGCAGTTTGAATCACTGCGAAAATGTGATCTCGTTAGTGGGAAACATCTGAAAGCTTTATCAGACAGGATGATTTCTTCTTATTTTTTTACATTTTTCAGTGTTTCGCCGCTGCGAAGATTTCAATAACAGGTACCCTGTGCACCCCGGCGGTCACCCCGCTGGGGTCGAATGCATTCCAACGGTACCTTTATGAAGTTCCTTTCCCCGTCACGACAGGCCTTGACCCGTTCGGACCTGCGCCTGGTCGACCCGCGCAAGATCGTGCTGGTTGCCGGCTGCGCCGCCGTATCGTTCGCGGCGCTGGCGTTCGCCGGCGGAATCTGGGTGGGCCGTGCCAACGTCGCGCCGGCGCCGGCGGCCGCGCCTGTCGTCGTGCAGGCCGAACAATCCGAGGAAGAAGCTTCCGGCGAACGTTTCGCCGCCGAGCGCATCGGCGAACTCGCCGGCCGCCTGCAGGTGCTGGAAAAGGACGCCACCTATCTGCTCCAGGCCGTCGACAGCCACGAGGAAATTGCCCGCAAGCTGGCCAAGGTCGATCCGTCCCTGGTACCCAAACCCAAGCCGAAGGTCGCGGCCAAGGGCGAGGGCGGCATCCTGCTGCCGCCGCGCCCCTGCGCGGAACCGCTACCCGGCTCCAACGACGACCTGGAGCAGGGCGAGCGTTCGGCGAAATGCCTGCGCCGGGTGTTCGATCTGCTGATGGACCAGGTGGCCCGGCGCAACGCCGACTTCATGGCGATCCCCGCGCGCCGGCCCATGGAGCAGGCGCGCCTCGGCTCGCCGTTCGGCAATCGCTCCGATCCGTTCAACCACCGCCTGGCCTTCCATTCCGGCCAGGATTTCTCCGCCCCCGCCGGCAGCCCGATCCACGCGGCGGCAGGCGGGCGGGTGATCGTGGCGGGCCCGAACCCGTCCTATGGCAACCGCGTCGAGATCGACCACGGCAATGGCCTTGTCACTCGCTACGCCCATGCTTCCAAGCTGCTGGTGAAGGTGGGCGATGTCGTGCTGCCGGGGCAGGAAATCGCCAAGGTCGGTTCGACCGGGCGCTCCACCGGCCCGCACCTGCATTTCGAAGTGCTCTACCACGGTGAGTTCGTCGACCCGCAAAACTTCCTCTCTCTGGGCGGCATGGAGATCGATAGCGATGGTATGGCCTCGGACTAGAAAACCTTCTACCCGCGACCTGCTACGCGCCGACCACCTGCCCCACGCCCCCCGTCGTTCTGCGCGGCTGGCGTGGGCGTGGTTGCTGGCCCTGGTGCTGGGCGCGTCGGCGGCGGGTATCGGGTGGATGCGTTACCACGATGATGGCGCGGCCCACGCTCGCGAACACGCCGACGAACTCCAGGCACTGCACGCACAAGTAGGGCAACTGACCGCCGAGCTGGAGGAGAAGCGCCTGCAGAACGAAGAAGCGCAGGCCAATCGCGACCAGTTGATGCAGCGCATCGACGCCATGTCGGCGGAAATCAAGAAACTCAAGACCGAGCTGGCCTTCTTCCGCCAGCAGAAGCCTGGCAAGTAATTCGTCCGAGGAGGACCGATGTTCAGCAACAGCAAGAAGAAGGGGCCGCAGGTTTCGGTCGACAAGTTTTCCAGCCTGCTCTCCGGCAATGTGGCCCTGGTGGGCGACATGCAGTTCGAGGACGGCCTGAAGATCCTCGGCACCGTGAAGGGCAACGTCACCCACAAGCCTGGCGCGGCCAGCCTGCTGGCGCTCAGCGCCGAGGGTCGGATCGAAGGCAACGTCAGCAGCTACGACGCGCTGATCGATGGCACCATCGTCGGCGACCTGTACGTCGAGCACCTGCTGGAACTGCACTCCAATGCGCGCATCGTCGGCAACATCCAGTACCGCCAACTGAGCATGGAAAACGGCGCCACCGTGGACGGCAAGCTCACCCGCCTGGCCGAAGGCGAAGCGCCCAAGCCGCTGGAGCTGCCGGCGCCCGTGCGCGAAGAGGCTGCGGAAGTCTGATCGGCCACGGCGCGGCGGGTACTTAGCTTGCTATGATTGCCGCCCCCGCCGCCCAGATTGTCTCCTGTCATGCTCGCACTCCTGCTCCAGACCCTCAGCATCACGGCCCCGGTCTTCGCCATGTTGTTCCTTGGCGTGCTGCTGCGGCGGGTCGGGGCGATCAATCCGGAGTTCATCCAGACCGCGTCGGCGCTGGTGTTCAATGCCACCATGCCGGCAATGCTGTTCCTCGGCATCTATCACTCCGACCTGCACAGCGCCGCGCGCCCGCAAGTGCTGCTGTATTTCTGCGCGGCGACCCTGGCCGGCTTCCTGCTGGCCTGGGGATGGGCGGCCTGGCGGGTGCCGCGTGCGGAGCGCGGCGTCTATGTGCAGGGCTCGTTTCGCGGCAACAACGGCATCATCGGCCTGGCGCTGGCCGCCAGTCTCTACGGTGACCACGGCCTGGCCCTGGGCTCGGTCCTCGCCGCCCTGGTGATCCTCTGCTACAACACGCTGTCCTCGGTGGTGCTGGCGATCTACAGCTCGAGCATGAAGTCCGATCCGCTGAGCATCGCCCGCAACGTCATCGGCAACCCCTTGATCCTCAGCGTGCTGGCGGCGCTGCCGTTCTCCTGGTTCGGCATCGGCCTGCCGAAGTGGTTGCTGACCTCCGCCGATTACTTCGCCCAGATGACCCTGCCGCTGGCGCTGGTGTGCATTGGCGGCACCCTGTCCCTGGCCTCGCTGCGCGAAAGCGGTGGCCTGGCGATCAGCGCGAGCCTGATGAAGATGGTCTGGCTGCCGCTGATCTGCACCTTCGTCGCCTGGGCGCTGGGCTTTCGCGGCGCCGAGCTGGGCGTGCTCTTCCTCTATTTCGCCAGCCCCACGGCGGCGGCCAGCTACGTCATGGCCCGCGCTGCCAATGGCAATCACGAACTGGCCGCGTCGATCATCGTGATCACCACCCTGGTGGCGGCGCTGACCACCAACGTCGGCATCTTCGTCCTGCAGTGGGGCGGCTGGATGTGACTTGCGCGCGGGTGAGACGCTTCCAAGTGGTAGTGCGTAAAAAGCTATTTGGCGTGTAAGAAATTTCTTAAAGATCGGTCTGCGTCGCATCGCCATGCGAAGGCCGTTCCGCGCGTCGACAAGACCAGTTACATTTGGCTCCCCCGCAATGCACGATCAAGGAATGTTCATGCAGCTCACGCGTCGGATGGTTCGTGCCGTCTTGTATCTGTCAGCCAGTCTCCTGGCTGCGATGGCCGCTGCCGAGCCGCGTGCGGACCTCTCCAGCCCCAGCGCCGGCTGGCGCTATTCCGGCCTGACCGATGACCCCAGCGTGCCCCGCGTGGCCTACCCCACGCCGCCCATCGACCGTGGCGGCGCGCGCGGTCGCAGCCTGATCGAAGGCCACCTGCGCGAAGTCGCCGGCGTCGACCGCGCCCAGCGCCTGGTGGTCAACGGCAACCCGCTGCCGCTGTACACCGACGGCGAGGGCAAGTTCGTCCGCCCCTACAACTTCGGCGCCGGCAGCAACAGCGTCGAGGTGGCCAGCGCCGAGGGCAAATCCCTCAAGCGCGTCCAGTTCTATGAAGCCAACAACAGCCGGGTCGCACCGCGCATCCGCCTGGCGCTGGGCTGGAACGACCCCAAGGCTGAACTCGATCTGCATATCGTCACGCCTGATGGCCAACATGCCTTCTGGGCACGCCCGCGCCTGAGCAACGGCGGCGGCCTCGACCCCGATGGCGTCGATGGCCCCGGCCCGGAAATGTTCACCATGGCCGCGCCGCTGCACGGTACCTACCTGGTCTACGTGAACTACTGGGGCAACTACAACGCCAGCCAGGGGTACAACTTCCAGGAAGGCAATCACGAGCAGGACGTGATCACCGCCGAGATCAACCTGGTGTTCAACGAAAACACCGTCAACGAGAAGCGCGAGACCTTCGTGGTGCCCATGCGCACCATCGGCGATCTGGTGCTGGTGAAGACCTTCAACTACTGAATTCGCCCCTCGCAGGGATGACACGGGACAAGCGATCCATGAGCGACAACACTCCAACCAGCAGCCCAGACAGCACCCCGGCCGCGCCGGCCGTGCAGCCTTCACGCCGTGGTCCGCTGATCGCCATCGGCGCGCTCGCCGCCGCTCTGGTCGCCGGCGGCCTGGCCCTGGCCTTCGGGCTGATCCCCGCTTTCCACAGTGCGCCGGTGGGCACGCTGGAAGCGCCGGCAAGCCCGGAAGTGGTCCGCGATCTGAAGCGCCCGGACGCGCTGATCGAGAGTGCCTCCCTCAGCCAGTTGCCCAAGGCCGTGCTGGAGGTGCCGCTGCTGCGCGACGTGCTCACCGAGGACTTCGTCTTCTACTACGAGAACAACGCCGACCGCCTGGGCCTGACCGGCACGCTGCGGCGCATCGTCTACGAGCACGACCTGACCCTCAAGGACAGCGTGATCGAGGAGTTGCTCGACCAGCCTGCCCAGGTCGCCCTGTGGCGCGGCGCCGACGGCCGCCTGCGCGACTTCATGGTGGTGATCAAGCGCGGCGGACTGGCCAAGGTGCTGGAGCCGCTGGCCAAGGTCGCGGCCGATGACACCCAGTTGAAGAAGGTTGCCGAGGTCCAGGTGAAGGGCAGCGCCACGCCTGTCTACAGCCTGCGCTACGGCGCCGAGAAGACCGTGCTGTTCGTCTCCCGTGGCGACCAGATGCTAGTGCTGTCGAACCCGAAGATGCTCTTCCCGCATCCGGACTACGACAACCTGGGCGAGCCCGATGCCGCCGTTGCCAAGGACCTGGGCAGCGCGCTGGAAGGCGAGCCGCTGTTCGCCAAGGACTTCGGCCTGGAGCCGCGCGGCGAGCTGAAGCAGCGCATCACCCTGGGTGCCGGTGTGCTCGCCATGGGTTACCAGCGCTTCATCCCGACCTTCGCCGGCGTGCGCTTCGAACAGGGCAACGACGGCTGGCACAGCTACCTGGCGCTCAATGAGGTCGCCCGCCAGCCGGACCTGGATTTCGCACCTGTCTGGCAGGCCATGCCCATGGGCGCCAGCGCCTGCGTCGCGCTGCCGGTTACGCCGGGCCTGTACGACAACATGCTGGTGAAGCTGGGCGCCGAGCAGAAGATGGCCGCCGCCTTCTCCGAACACCTTTCCGGTGCCGCGGGTCTGTGCTGGTACCCGGATTCACGCCTGCATTCGCCGCTGCTCGCGGTGAAGCTCGATGCACCCGCCAGCCCCGAACTGGACGACCAGTTGGGCAAGCTGTTCGGCAGCGTGATCGGCGCCTACGAGGCCAACGTGGAGGGTGGCGCCTTCGAGGTGGAAAGCCGCGCCGAAGGGGAAGGCCACCTGTGGCAGCGCCAGGTCAGCTCGCGCTTCGGCCAGTATCCGGCCAGCGAAGCGGAGAACCCCGATCAGGTCAGTGGCAACGGTTTCTTCCGCGTCAGCCTGCTGCGCGATGGCAACACCCTGTTGTTCTCCATCGACGACAAGCTGCTCGACAAGGCCCGCAACACCCTGGCCAAGCGCTTCCCGCCGCTGGCCGACGTGCTGCCCAAGGACGCCCTGGTGCCCGCCTACCTGGCGCCGAAGACGCTGTCCGAACTGCTCCAGCGCGAAACCCTCGACAGCCTGCCGCAGGACATCGAGCCGGTGTTCCGCAACGCCGCCGACACGCTGCTCCTGCCGCGCCTGAAGACCCTCGCCGGCAATGGCTCCTACGCCCTGACCCTGCCGGCCGGCAGCGAGCCCGGCGGTGAGTGGGAGTGGCTGCCGTTGGAATGGAAGGCGCTGTGATCCGCACGCCGTTCACGCTGCTCGCCGGTCTGTTGCTCGCCACCGTGGCGCACGCGGCGGAGCCGGCGCTGGATGCCCGGCAGACCCAGGTGTTCCGCGCCTGGTTCGTGCGCATCGCCGAAGAGCAGCTGCGCCGCGGGCCGAACCCGCGCTGGTACCAGCAGGACTGTGCCGGCCTCGTGCGCTTCGCCGCCAACGAGGCGCTGAAGGTGCACGACGCCAAGTGGCTGCGCGCCAACGGCATGTCCAATCGCTACCTGCCGCCGGAGCTGGAGCTCACCGAGGCGCAGCGCAACCTCGCGCAGACCTGGCAGCAGGGCGGCGGCAAGACCGGCCCCTACGTCAACGCGATCAAACTCATTCAATACAACAGCCAGCTCGTTGGCCGCGACCTCAACCAGGCGCGTCCCGGCGACCTGATGTTCTTCGACCAGGGCGATGACCAGCATCTGATGATCTGGATGGGCCGCGACATCGCTTATCACACCGGCACTCGTACGGCGACCGACAACGGCATGCGCTCGGTCAGCCTGCAACAACTCATGACATGGAAGGACACCCGATGGATACCCGACGAATCCAATCCCAACTTTATCGGCGTCTATCGCTTGTCCTTCCTGACCCGATGAACGCGCTGCGCGGCATCGCCGCCGCCCTGGCCTGCGCCGGCCTGATCGCGGCCGCGCCCGCCATCGTGCAGGCGGACGACGACGTCCCGGCGAGCGGCTACACGCCCATGGCCGGCGAGTCGTTCTTCCTGCTGGCGGACTCGAGTTTTGCCTCCGACGAGGTGGCCAAGGTGCGCCTGGAAGCGCCGGGCCGCGACTACCGTCGCTATCGCATGGAGCCCTACGGTGGCGCGGACATCCGCGTCTACCGCATCGACCAGCCGCTGGACTTCCTCAAGCGCCAGAAGAACCTGCACCGCGTGCTGTCCGAAGGGCAGTTCAAGGGCGAGGGCCTGTCCAACACCCTGGCCTACCTGTGGGACAACTGGTACCGCAAGTCGCGTCGGGTGATGCAGCGGACCTTCTCCTACGAATCGCGCCAGCAGGTCACCGAGGTGGTGCCCGAGCTGAAGATGGGCAATGCCATCAAGGCGCCGACCCCCTACGACGCCCAGCCGCAGTACGCGCCGATCCCCGGCCTGCCGATGGTCAGCCAGTTCCGCTACCCGCTGTGGGACGCCAAGCCCATCCAGCCGCCGAAGGACGTGACCCTGATGGGGTCCTCCAGCGAGTTCATCAACGTCGCGCCGGGCAACGTCTACGTCCCGCTGGGCAAGCTCAAGCCTGGCCTGTACCTGGTCGAGGCGCTGGTGGGCAAGTACCGCGCGACCACCGTGGTGTTCGTCTCCAACAGCGTGGCGGTGAGCAAGATCGCCGGCAACGAGTTGCTGGTGTGGACGGCGCGCAAGCATGAAGGCACGCCGGTGGGCGGCGCCAAGGTGCTGTGGACCGACGGCCTGGGCGTGATGAGCAGCGGCAGCAGCGACGCCGACGGCCTGCTGCGCCTGCAGCACGTCAGCCCCGAGCGTTCCTTCGTGATCGGCGAGGACGAGGAGGGCGGTGTCTTCGTCTCCGAGAACTTCTATTACGACAGCGAAATCTACGACACCAAGCTCTACGCCTTCACCGACCGCCCGCTGTACCGTCCGGGCGACTGGGTCTCGCTGAAGATCGTCGGCCGCGAGTTCAAGAACTCCCGCGAATCGCAGTCGCCGCAGAGCGCGCCGCTGCGCCTGTCGGTGATCGACGCCGCCGGCACCACGCTGCAGACCCTGGACCTCAAGTACGACGCCAAGAGCGGCACCAACGGCCGCTTCCAGCTGCCGGCCAACGCCGTGGCCGGGGGCTACGAGCTGCGCTTCGACTACCGCAACCAGACTTACAGCAGCGCCTTCCGCGTTGCCGAGTACATCAAGCCGCACTTCGAGATTTCCCTCGACCTCGCCAAGCCGGACTTCAAGACCGGCGAGCCGGTGAAGGGCAACCTCATCCTGCTCTACCCGGACGGCAAGCCGGTCGCCAACGCCCGCCTGGAGCTGAGCCTGCGCGCCCAGCAGCTGTCCATGGTGGACAACGAACTGCAGTACCTGGGCCAGTTCCCCGTGGAGCTGTCCAGCGCGCAGCTCACCACCGATGACCAGGGCCGTGCCGCGCTGGACCTGCCGGCGGCGGAAAAACCCAGCCGCTACATGCTCACCGTGTTCGCCAGCGATGGCGCTGCCTACCGCGTGAAGACCAGCAAGGAAATCCTCATCGAGCGCGGCGCCGCGCGTTATCGCGTGAGCGCACCGCAGCGCTTCAGCGCCGCCGGCGACAAGGTCGAATTCAGCTACGCCGCGGAGCAGCAGACGCAGATCCAGCCGACCGCCTACCGCTGGCTGCGCCTGGAAGACCGCAGCAGTGGCGACGGCGCTGTGGCCGATGGCACGTTCGCCATCACCTTCGACAAGCCCGGCACCTACAGCATCGAGCTGCGCGACAAGGCCGGCCAGTTGCTCGGCGGCACCGGTCACTCGGTCAGCGGCGATGGCGTGAAGGCCGTGCCGGGCACCGTGGAAATCGTCCTCGACAAGGCCGAGTACAAGGCCGGCGAAGAAGCGCTGGCGCTGATCACCTTCCCGGAGCCGGTGGACGACGCGCTGCTGTCGCTGGAGCGCGACAAGGTCGAGGCCACCGCGCTGCTGTCCAAGGGCGGCGACTGGCTGAAGCTGGAGAAGCTCAACCCGACCCAGTACCGCGCACGTATCCCGGTGAAGGCCGAGTTCTCGCCGAACCTGACCTTCTCCGTGCTCTACACCCGCAGTGGCGACTACAGCTTCCAGAACGCCGGCATCAAGGTGGCCGTGCCGCAGGTGGAGATCGCCGTCAGCACCGACAAGGAGCGCTACGAGCCGGGCGAGACGGTCACCGTCAACCTCGACACCACCTACGCCGGCAAGCCCGTCTCCAGCCACCTCACCGTGAGCGTGGTGGACGAGATGATCTATGCGTTGCAGCCGGAGATTGCCCCGGGCATCGACCAGTTCTTCTACCACCCGCGTCGCAACAACGTGCGTACCAGCGCAAGCCTGGCGTTCATCAGCTACGACGTGGCGCTGCCCGGCACGCCCAGCGCCCCGAGCCGCGCCAACCGCAGCGAGCGTGGCGTGAAGGTGCTGGAGCGCCCGCGCCGCGAAGAGGTCGATACCGCCGCCTGGGAACCGGAGCTGGTCACCGACGCCAACGGCAAGGCGCAGTTCACCTTCCGCATGCCCGATTCCCTGACCCGCTGGCGCATCACCGCCCGCGCCATGGACAACGACGGGCAGGTCGGTCAGAAGAAGCAGTTCATCCGCTCGGAGAAGCCGCTGTACCTGAAGTGGAGCGGGCCGAAACGCTTCCGCACGGGCGATGCCCCGGACCTGGGCCTGTTCGTCTTCAACCAGGGCGAGCAGGACGCCAAGGCCGAACTGCTGATCCGCGCCAATGGCGAGGAGAAGACCCAGGCGCTGGCGCTCAAGCGCGGCGTCAACTACATCGCCCTGCCGAAGCAGCCGCTCAGCGATGGCGACTGGAGCGTCGAGCTGCGCCAGGACGGCCAGGTGCGCGACAGCCTCGGCGTGCACTTCAGCCTGGTGGCGGACAGCTGGCAGGTCCTGCAATCCAGGCCGCTGCAGGTCAGCGCGCAGAACACCCCGCTGCAACTGCCGGCGGATGCCCGCGACGTGACCCTGCGCCTGGATGACAGCGCCCAGGCCCTGCTGCGCGGCAACCTCGATTCCCTGCTCGATTATCCCTGGGGTGGCGTCGAGCAGACCGCCAGCCAACTGCTGCCGCTGAGCGTCGCCTACCCGCTGCTGGCCAACGGCGAGCCGCGCGTGCGCGACCGGCTGCGGCTGATCATGCAGACCAGCCGCCTGCGCCTGGTGCAGATGGCCGGCCCGGATGCGTACTTCACCTGGTGGGGCGGCGAAGACAACGACGCCTTCCTCACCGCCTACGCCTACTACGCCGACTGGCACGCCAGCCGCGCGCTGGAAATCCAGCTGCCGGCGGACCACTGGCAGCGTGTGCTGGAACTGTACTCCGCGCGCGCCAGCGCCACGCCGTTGTTGCAGCGTGCGCTGATCCTGGCCTTCGCCCGCGACATGCAGTTGCCGGTGCAGACGCTGGTCAGCGGCCTGCTCACCGACCTGCAGAACGCCGGCACGGGCGAGGCGGCGAAGTCGGTGAACGACTTCGACAGCGAAGACAGCCTGGTCATGGGCCAGCCGGACTCCGAGCTGGGCCTGGCCGTGGCCCGCGTGCTGACGGCCAGCCTGGCCGAGCAGAACAAGGTCGCGCTGCCGCAAGGCTTCGCCAAGCAGCTGGATGCCGCGCGTCTGAAGCTCAACACCAGCGACCAGCCGTTCGCACGCGCCGTGCAGCTCTACAGCGGCAGCGTGGACGCCGGCCGCGCCCGCGCGCTGCTGCAGAGCCTGGCGCCGCAGCAGTCCACCCTCGAACGCGCCCTGGCGCTGACCTGGATGCAGCGCGCCGTCGCCGATGCTCCGACTGCCGAGCTGCCCAAGCCGGTCGCGGACTGGAAGGAAGACCACAGCACCACCGGCGATGCCTTCTGGCGCTGGCAGGGCAAGGCGGTGCCGGCGCAGCTGGATCTCTCCGCCGCGCCGTCGCGTCCGCTCAATGCTTCCGTGACCTTCCGCAGTGCCGACGCGCCGACCACCCAGTTGCCGGTGACCATCAAACGCCGCCTGCTGCGCCTGGTGCCGGGGGAGGACGCCTTCGCCTTCAGCGCCGAGGAGCTGGGCGACAAGCCGCTGTCCAGCGACGAGCTGTACCTGGACGAAGTGACTCTGAACACCGCGCAAGCCCTGCGCTACGGCATGCTGGAAGTGCCGTTGCCGCCGGGCGCGGATGTCGAGCGCACCACCTGGGGCCTGCAGATCAGCGGCCTGGGCGGCGTCGAGGCGACCAGCCTGGAGCGCGCACGCAACGAACCGGGCGACCTGTTCTACGGTGTGCCGGTGGACACCCTGGGCGGCGAGCTGCGCTTGCGCCACCTGGTGCGCTTCTCGCAGAAGGGCGAGTTCGTCCTGCCGCCGGCGCGCTACCAGCGCCTCTATGCGCCGCAGGAACAGGCGCTGGAGCAGCAGCCGGCCCTGGCGAAGATCAAGGTTCAGTAAATGCGCGCGCGTTTCGCCGGGCTGAGCCTGCTGTTGCCGCTCTGCGCCTTTGCCGCGCAGGAGCCGGCGCAGTTGGCCTGGCGCACCGCGCAGGGTGACGAACTGCTGCGGCTCGGGCCGCAGCAGGTGATCGATCGCCAGCCGCTGCCCGCGGATTTGCGCGCGCCGCTGGGCAGCCTGTGGAAGCTGTTCGTCTACGCCTGGCTCAGCGACACCGGCCAGCAGGAGCCGGCCTACCAGTGTCGGGGCGAGAGCAAGGAAGAGGTCTACTGCTGCTCGGCGGGGCAGAGCATCGCGCGCGATGCCGCGCTGGTGAAGTCCTGCGGCCTGTACTTCCAGCCGCAGCGCCTGGGCATCGACGGTTCGCTCTGGCAGCAGTACTGGCAGGCGCGCCAGGCGCCGGCGTGGATCGCTCAGCTGGACAAGCTGGCGCCGCAGACCGAGGTGCCGGTCGCCGAACTGCTCGATCAATTGCAGCACTTGCCGGCCCAGGAACAGGCGCGCAAGGTGCTGCTCGATGTCAGCCTGGCGGCAGATGACGGGCGAGCGCCCGCTGCCCTGGGCGGCCGCTTGCGGGTAAAAACCTGGAGTTGGGACGAGCGCGGCCAGCGCGAGGGAGGCTTCGCGGGTTGGCTGGTGGACGGCACGCCGCTCTGGGCACGCGGGCCGGGCACCAGCAAGACGGTGCTGGCCACCTACGGCAACGCCATCGGCGCCGCGCTGCCGGCGCCGTGGCCCGGTGATCCGGGGCGCTGCGTGGAGGTCGGGCTTTTCAGCCGTTATCCGCTCAAGGAGGTCTACAACGCTCAACATCAGCCCGCCGCCGAAGGCCTGCTGGTCGGCCGGCAGAACGTGCTATTCAGCAATGGCGTTCGGCTCGACATCGATAGCAGCGGCGACCTGTTCCTCGAACGCGATGCCCAGGGGCCGCGGCTGACGGCCCGCCTGTCCCGCGAGGAATACGTCGCCCGCGTGCTGGACCGCGAGGCCTCGGCGACGCCGGCGGAAGCGGCCAAGGCGCTGGCGGTGACCATCCGTACCTATCTGTTGCAGAACGCTGCGCCGCGCGGCGACTGCCTGAGCATCGACGACAGCAGCCAGCGCCAGCGCGTGGCGCCGCGCCCGGCCAGTGAGGCGGCTCGCGGGATCGCTGCCTGGACCGCCGATCTGGTGTTGGCTGGCGGCACCGTTACCTATCACTCGGACGAGGCGGGGCCATCGAAGCTGTCCTGGCGGGACGCCCAGGAGCAGGCGGCCAAAGGCCTGCGCTACGACGCCATCCTCGCCCGCGCCTTCCCGCGCACCAGCCTGAGCCGCTGGAGCAACCCGACCGCCGCCTGCCAGCCGCTGCCCGAGGCCGAGCGCTGGCTGCAGGCGCAACGACGCGACTGGCGCCCGCGCCTGGAAGGCGAGGCGGGCTATGAAGAGTTGCAATCCTTCGCCGTATGCCGCCTGAGCAGCGGCCGGCCCTACGTCGATCGCGAACGCCAGCGCATCTATGTGCGCGGCCTGTACTCCCAGCAGGACCGCCTCGACCTGGCGCATGAATACCTGCACCTGGCCTTCCAGGCGCACCCCAATGGACAAGACGAGGGCTACGTGGAAAGCCTGGCCCGTCGCCTGATACTGGAATGATCACCATGACACTCGCCCACGCGCTCCGCCTGACCCTGCTTGCCGGCCTGATCCCGCTGGCCGCGCAGGCCGCCGAATCGCCGATCCGCCTGGACACCCCGTTGGGCGGTTGGCGCGCGGGCGATGGCGACAAGGCCGACTTCCGCCAGACGGTGAACTACCCGGCGTCCTCGGTGAACGCCCGGGCGGACCAGGCCGATACCGCGCGCATCCGCGGCGAGATCCGCGCGCAGCCCAAGGACAGCAAGGAACCGGCGCGCCTGGTGGTCAACGGCGTGGCGATGCCGATGCGGGTCGAAAGCGACGGTACGTTCGACCGTCCGTTCGCCTTCCCGGCGGGCTCCAACAGTGTCGAGGTCATCAGCCCGGACGGCCAGCAGCACAAGCGCGTGCAGTTCTATCACGGCGGCGGTGGCGGTGAGGTGGCGGCCAAGCTGCGGGTCATGCTGTCCTGGGATTCGGACAACACCGACCTCGACCTGCACCTGGTGACGCCGGATGGTGGCCACGTCTGGTACGGCAACCGCTCGCTGCCCAACGGAGCGGCCCAGGACGTCGACGTGACCACCGGCTACGGCCCGGAAATCATCGCCAGCCCGACGCCGCTCAAGGGGCAGTACCTGGTCTACGTGAATTACTACGGCGGCGGCTGGAGCGAGGACGACAGCTCCGGCGACGTCAACGCGGCCAAGCCGCTGACCACGGCGCAGGTGACCATCGTCACGGAGGAGGGCACGGTGAACGAGAAGCAGGAGTCCTTCCTCATCCCGATGCGCCAGCCGAGCGAGCTGACGCTGGTCAAGCGGTTCAGTTATCCGTAACGGCTAGGCCGTCGGCCCTGCCGACGGATCGCGGGCGTGGCCCGCTCCTACATGCCGAGTTTGTAGGGCGAATAACGCGTCAGCGTTATCCGCCGCCGTGGAGCTGCATGGTGCTTCGGGTGAGGTCTTTTGGCGCCGCTTCGGCGTGCGCGCGGACTCTGTGTTTCGCCCCCTCGGGCGACCTACTTTGGCAAACGACCCAAAGTAGGCAAAGGTCTTGCCCCTCCATCCGGTTTTTCGCCTAGGCGAAAAATACCCTCGTTGAAGCGGAGTTTCAGGGGCACGCTGCGAAGGGCCGTCCCTGGCCCATCGCAGCTCTCGCGACATCCATGTCGCTCAACCCCTGAAACTCCGCTTCCACTCGGCCTCCTGAAAGGGGCATTTCGGCGCGTGAGGGTAATTCACTGGAAGTCTTCAAGAGCCAGAGCCCAATACGCTTTTCGTAGGAGCGAGCTTGCTCGCGAACCGCTGCGCTGCGCACTCCCTTGTAGGAGCGGGCCACGCCCGCGAACAGCGCCAACAGGCGCTGTCGGATCTCAAGCCTTCTGATCCGCCTGCCACGCCTCGATCACTTCCTGCGCTGCGCGGAAAGCATCGATGGCTGCCGGGACGCCGGCATAGACCGCGCAATGCAGGAGCGCTTCACGAATCTCTTCCACCGTGCAGCCGTTGTTCAACGCGCCGCGCACGTGGCCCTTGAGTTCCTGCGGGCACTTGAGCGCGGTCAGCGCGGCCAGGGTGATGAGGCTGCGGGTCTTGCGCGGCAGGCCGTCACGGTTCCACACGCCGCCCCAGGCGTGTTCGTTGACGAAGTCCTGCAGCGGCTGGGTGAACTCGGTGGCATTGCCCAGGGCGCGATCCACGAAGGCGTCGCCCATCACTTCACGGCGTACCTGTTCGCCGGCCTTGCGGTTGTCGTTGTTCATGGTGGCTCCTTCAGAGTCCTTCCAGGCGTACCGGCGCGGTGCCGGAGCGCAGCATGTTGAGTTGTTCGGCGGCTGCCTTGGACAGATCGATGATCCGCCCGCGGCCGAATGGCCCGCGGTCGTTGATGCGCACCACGACGCTGCGGCCGTTGTCGAGGTTGGTTACCCGCACCCGCGTGCCGAAGGCCAGCGTGCGATGGGCGGCGGTGAGGGCGTTCTGATTGAAGCGCTCGCCGCTGGCGGTGCGTTTGCCATGGTGCGCCTTGCCGTAATAGGACGCGGTGCCTTCGGCGCGGTAGCCGCGGCCGGAGACTTCCGTTTCGCTGTCGTAAGACGGGGTGCTACAGCCGGCCAGCAGGGCCAGGCAGCCGACGAGGGCCAGGGGGCGCAGCATCGAACCTCCAGATGTGAAAACGCCGGGCAAGCCCGGCGTCGGTGAAGTATGGGCTCAGGCTTCGAGCTTCTTCTTCAGCAGTTCGTTCACTTGTGCCGGGTTGGCCTTGCCCTTGGCGGCCTTCATGGCCTGGCCGACGAAGAAGCCGAACATCTTGCCGCGCTTGGCTTCGTCGCTGGCACGGTACTGTTCGACCTGCTCGGCGTTGGCCGCCAGCACCTCGTCCAGCAGCTTCTCGACGGCACCCGAGTCGGTGTTCTGCACCAGGTCCTTGGCCTTGATGATCTCGTCCGGCGAGCCTTCGCCCTCGGCCATGGCGGCGAACACGGTCTTGGCCGCCTTGCCGTTGATGGTGCCGTCCTTCAGGCGCAGGATCATCTGACCAAGGTGCTCGGCGGATACCGGCGACTGCTCGATCTCCAGGCCGTCCTTGTTGAGCAGGCTGGACAGCTCGCCCATCACCCAGTTGGCCGCCAGCTTGGCGTCGCCGCAGATGGTCTGGACCTGCTCGAAGTAGTCAGCCATTTCGCGGCTGGCGGACAGCACGCTGGCGTCGTAGGCGGACAGGCCGTACTGGCTCTCGAAACGCTCGCGCTTCTGGTCCGGCAGTTCCGGCAGGTTGGCGCGCAGGTCGTCGAGGAAGGCGCGCTCGATCACCACCGGCAGCAGGTCCGGGCAGGGGAAGTAACGGTAGTCGTTGGCTTCTTCCTTGCTGCGCATGGAGCGCGTTTCGTCCTTGTTCGGGTCGTACAGGCGGGTTTCCTGCACGACCTTGCCGCCATCCTCGATCAGCTCGATCTGGCGCTGCACTTCGTGGTTGATCGCCTTCTCGATGAAGCGGAAGGAGTTCACGTTCTTGATCTCGGCGCGAGTGCCGAACTCGGCCTGGCCCTTGGGCCGGACCGAGACGTTGCAGTCGCAGCGCAGCGAGCCTTCGGCCATGTTGCCGTCGCAGATGCCCAGGTAGCGCACCAGCGCGTGGATCGCCTTGACGTAGGCCACGGCTTCCTTGGCGCTGCGGATGTCCGGCTCGGAGACGATCTCCAGCAGCGGAGTACCGGCGCGGTTCAGGTCGATGCCGCTCATGCCGTGGAAGTCTTCGTGCAGGCTCTTGCCGGCGTCCTCTTCCAGGTGCGCGCGGGTGATGCCGACGCGCTTGACGGTGCCGTCTTCCAGGGTGATGTCCAGGTGCCCCTTGCCGACGATGGGGTGGTCCATCTGGCTGGTCTGGTAGCCCTTGGGCAGGTCCGGGTAGAAGTAGTTCTTCCGGGCGAAGACGTTGCGCTCGGCGATTTCGGCGTTGATCGCCAGGCCGAACTGGCAGGCCATGCGTACGGCCTCCTGGTTCAGCACCGGCAGGGTGCCGGGCATGGCCAGGTCGATCAGGCTGGCCTGGGTGTTCGGGGCGGCGCCGAAGGTGGTGGCGCTACCGGAGAAGATCTTCGATTGGGTGGAGAGCTGTGCGTGGATTTCCAGCCCGATCACGGTTTCCCATTGCATCTATATCGTCCTCAGAATCCAGCCGGTGCTTGTTTGTGCCAGTCGCTGACCAGTTGGTACTGGTGCGCGACGTTGAGCAGGCGGCCTTCCTGGAAGTACGGCGCGAGCAGCTGGACACCCACCGGCAGGCCGTCGACGAAGCCGGCGGGCATGGACAGCCCCGGGATGCCGGCGAGGTTGGCGGTGATGGTGTAGATGTCTTCCAGGTACTGGGCGACCGGGTCGTTGTTCTTCTCGCCCAGTTTCCAGGCCGGATTGGGCGTGGTCGGGCCGAGGATCACGTCGACTTCGGCGAAGGCGCTGGTGAAATCGTTCTTGATCAGGCGACGAATTTTCTGAGCCTTCAGGTAATACGCGTCGTAGTAACCGGCGGAAAGCGCGTAGGTACCGACCATGATGCGGTTCTTCACTTCCGCGCCGAAGCCTTCGGCGCGGGAGCGCTTGTACAGGTCCTGCAGGTCCTTCGGGTCTTCGCAACGGTAGCCGTAGCGCACGCCGTCGAAGCGCGACAGGTTGGAGCTGGCTTCTGCGGGCGCGATCACATAATAAGCAGGGATCGCGTGCTGCATGTTCGGCAGGGAGATGTCCTTGACCACCGCGCCGAGCTGCTTGAGCTGCTCGACCACCTTCATCACCGCGTCGGCGATGCGGCCGTCCAGGCCCGCGCCGAAGTACTCCTTCGGCAGGCCGATGCGCAGGCCGGTCAGCGGCTTGGCCAGGGCGGCCAGGTAGTCGTCCACCGGCTGGTCGACGCAGGTGGAATCCTTCGGGTCGAAGCCAGCCATGGCGCCGAGCATCAGCGCGCAGTCCTCGGCGGTGCGGGCCAGCGGGCCGCCCTGGTCGAGGCTGGAGGCGTAGGCGATCATGCCCCAGCGGGACACGCGGCCGTAGGTGGGCTTGATGCCGGTGAGGTTGGTCAGCGCGGCCGGCTGGCGGATCGAGCCGCCGGTGTCGGTGCCGGTGGCGGCCGGAATCAGGCGCGCCGCGACGGCGGCGGCGGAGCCACCGGAAGAGCCGCCCGGTACGCGGGAGGTATCCCAGGGGTTCTTCACCGGGCCGTAGTGGCTGGATTCGTTGGCCGAGCCCATGGCGAACTCGTCCATGTTCAGCTTGCCCAGGCTCACGGTGCCGGCATCGGCCAGGCGCTCGACGACGGTGGCGTCGTAGGGCGAGACGAAGGCGTCGAGGATCTTCGAACCACAGCTGGTGCGCACACCCTGGGTGCAGAACAGGTCCTTGTGGGCGATCGGTGCGCCGAGCAGGGCGCCGGTCTCGCCCTTGGCGCGCCGCTCGTCGGCGGCCTTGGCCTGGGCCAGGGCGCTTTCCTCGGTGACGGTGATGAAGCTGTTCAGCTGCGGGTCGAGCTGCTGGATGCGCGCGAGCAGGGCAGTGGCCAGTTCCTGGGCGGAGAATTGCTTGTCGGCGAGCCCGCGGGCGACTTCGGCGAGGGTCAATTGATGCAGCATATGTCCGTGTCCTTAGCGCTTACTCGATGACTTTCGGGACGAGGTAGAGGCCGTCTTCCACGGCCGGCGCGATGGCCTGGTAGGTATCGCGGCGGTTCTCCTCGGTGACCTCGTCGGCGCGCAGGCGCTGCGTGGCTTCCAGCGGGTGAGCCAGGGGCTCGACGCCGTCGGTGTCGACCGCCTGCATGGCGTTGATCAGGCCGAGGATGTTGTTGAGGGTGTCGGTGGTGCGCGAAATGTCGGCTTCCGCCAGGCCCAGGCGGGCGAGGTGGGCGATCTTTTCCACGTCGGAGCGTTCAAGCGCCATCGGGGTCTCCAGCTAGAGCGGCCCGGTTCGAACTGGACCTGGCCGGAAGGAAGTGGTGGGGCGGGGAACAGAACCCGCGGCAGGTGGTCGAAGGCCGCTGGGACGGGCCGGGCAGGCCCGAAAAACGAGGAATCTAGCATAAATTGGCGCCTTGCCCAAAATGCCCGTGATTGTTAGAGTTTGCCGCACTTTTTTACCCGCGCATTTTCACCCACGCGCCATCTATGGGTTTCTTTCCAATGTTCAAAAAACTGCGTGGCATGTTCTCCAGTGATCTGTCGATCGACCTGGGCACGGCCAATACCCTTATTTATGTGCGCGAGCGCGGCATCGTCCTGAACGAACCGTCCGTGGTCGCCATTCGTAGCCACGGCAGCCAGAAGAGCGTGGTCGCGGTCGGTACCGAAGCCAAACGCATGCTCGGCCGTACCCCGGGCAACATCGCCGCCATTCGTCCGATGAAGGACGGCGTGATCGCCGACTTCAGCGTCTGCGAAAAGATGCTGCAGTACTTCATCAACAAGGTGCACGAGAACAGCTTCCTGCAGCCCAGCCCCCGCGTGCTGATCTGCGTGCCGTGCAAGTCCACCCAGGTGGAACGCCGCGCCATCCGTGAATCGGCCCTGGGCGCTGGCGCCCGCGAGGTGTACCTGATCGAAGAACCGATGGCCGCCGCCATCGGTGCCGGCCTGCCGGTGGAAGAGGCCCGTGGTTCCATGGTCGTCGATATCGGCGGCGGTACCACCGAGATCGCGCTGATCTCCCTCAACGGCGTGGTCTATGCCGAATCCGTCCGCGTCGGCGGCGATCGCTTCGACGAAGCCATCGTCACCTACGTGCGCCGCAACTACGGCAGCCTGATCGGCGAATCCACCGCCGAGCGCATCAAGCAGGAAATCGGCACTGCCTTCCCGGGCGGCGAAGTCCGCGAAGTCGACGTCCGTGGCCGCAACCTGGCCGAAGGCGTACCGCGCAGCTTCACCCTGAACTCCAACGAAGTGCTCGAAGCGCTGCAGGAGTCCCTGGCGACCATCGTCCAGGCCGTCAAGAGCGCCCTGGAGCAGTCCCCGCCGGAGCTGGCTTCCGACATCGCCGAGCGCGGCCTGGTGCTGACCGGTGGTGGCGCCCTGCTGCGCGACCTGGACAAGCTGCTGGCGCAGGAAACCGGCCTGCCGGTGATCGTCGCCGAAGACCCGCTGACCTGTGTCGCCCGTGGCGGCGGCAAGGCGCTGGAAATGATGGACCGTCATTCGATGGACCTGCTTTCCACCGAATAAGGTGGGGAGTCCTGTAGAGGTCGGTTGACGTTTCGCCCTGGCGGGTGAAACTTCAACCGACTTTGCACAGCTAGGAGCCGGTCATCAAACCGATATTCTCCAAAGGGCCCTCGCTGGGCGCGCGCCTGCTGGTGCTCGCCGTCCTGTCGGTCGCCTTGATGGTGGTCGATGCCCGCTTTGATTACCTCAAACCGGTACGCAGCCAGTTGGGCCTCGTGCTGAGTCCCTTCTATGGCATCGCCGATTTCCCCGTTCGTGCGTGGGAAGGCGTGCGTGACCAGTTCACCAGCCGCAGCGAACTGCTGGCCGAGAACGAGCGCCTGAAGGCCGAGCAGCTGCTGATGCAGCGCCGCCTGCAGAAGCTGGCCACCCTCACCGAACAGAACGTGCGCCTGCGCGAACTGCTCAATTCCTCCGCCCTGGTCGACGACAAGGTGCTGGTGGGCGAGCTGATCGGCGTCGATCCGAACCCGTTCACCCAGCGCATCCTGATCGACAAGGGCGAGAAGGACGGCGTGTTCCAGGGCCAGCCGGTGCTCGACGCCAGCGGGCTGATGGGGCAGGTGGTCGAGGTCATGCCCTACACCGCGCGCGTGCTGCTGCTGACCGATACGACCCACAGCATTCCGGTGCAGGTGAACCGCAATGGCCTGCGCGCCATCGCCGTGGGCACCGGCAACCCGGAACGCCTGGAGCTGCGCTACGTCGCCGACACCGCCGACATCAAGGAAGGCGACCTGCTGGTCAGCTCCGGCCTCGGCCAGCGCTTCCCCGCCGGCTATCCGGTGGCGGTGGTGAAGGAAGTGCTGCACGACACCGGCGGGCCATTCGCCACCATCCGTGCCGTGCCGACGGCGAAGATGAACCGCAGCCGCTACGTGCTGCTGGTCTTCACCGATAGCCGCACCCCCGAACAGCGCGCCACCGACGCCGCCGAGGCCCAGGCCGAGGCCGATCGCAAGGCCGCCGAATCCGGCGCGCCTGCACAGCCCGCACCGGGCGCTCCGGCCGCCCAGCCGCATGACGCGGCGCAGCCCGCAGCGCCCGCCGCACCGGCGCCCCAGCCTGCGCACCCGGCTGGCGCCAGTGGCGCCGCTCCGACCGCGCCCGCCGCGGCACCGGCCACGCCTGCCGCGCCCAGGGCTCGTCACTGATGGCCAGCCAGGGTTCCAACAACGGCTGGGCCGTCTGGCTGACCTTGCTGCTGGCGTTGTTGCTGTCGGTCGCGCCGATGCCCAGTTTCATGGAGATCGGCCGGCCGCTGTGGCTGGCGATGTTCCTTACCTACTGGGTGCTCTACCTGCCGCACAAGGTCGGCATGCTCAGCGCCTGGGTGCTGGGCGTCGCCGAAGACGTGCTCTACGGCAGCCTGCTGGGGCAGAACGCCCTGATCCTCAGCCTGATCATCTGCCTGGTGCTCTCGCTGCACCAGCGCCTGCGCATGTTCCCCATCTGGCAGCAATGCCTGGTGCTGCTGGTGGTGTTCGGTCTCGCCCAACTGGTCCAGCTGTGGATCAGCGCCCTGACCGGCAACCGTCCGCCGACCCTGGTCTTCCTGTTGCCGGCATTGGTCAGCGCCCTGCTCTGGCCCTGGGTCTACACACTGCTGCGGACCCTGCGGCTGCGCCTGAACATCAACTGATAGTCCCCCTCGCGGGGGAATCGCCGGGCCCGCGTTGCGCGGGCTCGCTTCGGAGTCCCTGATGGCCCAGTTGTACCTCGCCTCCAGCTCGCCGCGCCGCCGCGAACTGCTCACCCAGATCGGCCTGCCGTTCCACATCGTGCCCGCCTCCATTGACGAGACGCCCGAAGCCGGCGAGACCGCGCACGCCTATGTCGAACGCCTGGCGCGCAGCAAGGCGCAGGCGGGGCTGAACTTCCTTGCCCAGCGCGCGGACGTCTGCGTGCTCGGTGCCGACACCGCCGTGGTGCTGGATGGCCGCATCCTCGGCAAGCCGGTGGACCGCGACGATGCGCTGGCCATGCTGCAGGCGCTGTCCGGCCGCGAGCACGAGGTGCTGACGGCGGTGGCGGTGGCCGACCGTGATCGCTGCGAGGCGCGCGTGGTCAGCAGCCGGGTCACCTTCCGCGCGGTGTCCGCCGAGGAAGCCGAACGCTACTGGGAAACCGGCGAGCCGCAGGACAAGGCCGGTGGCTATGCTATCCAGGGGCTTGCGGCGGTGTTCGTCAGCCGCGTCGAGGGCAGCTACAGCGCGGTCGTTGGCCTGCCCCTGTGCGAAACCTCGGCATTGCTGGCTGACTTCTCCATCCCCAGCTGGCAGTCTTGATCGGAAAGTAGCGCTGGCACGACTCCGGGCGCGATAAGGAAGGGCGCATGAGCGAAGAGATCCTGATCAATATCACGCCGATGGAATCGCGCGTGGCGGTGGTGGAGAACGGCGTCCTGCAGGAGGTCCATGTCGAGCGCACGCTGCGCCGCGGGATCGTCGGCAATATCTACAAGGGCAAGGTCGTGCGCGTGCTGCCGGGCATGCAGGCGGCCTTCGTCGACGTCGGCCTGGAGCGCGCCGCCTTCATTCATGCGGCGGAAATCTCCACCCGTGAGGGCAGCGCGGTGGAGAGCATCGGCGCGCTGGTCCACGAAGGGCAGAGCCTGGTGGTGCAGGTCACCAAGGACCCCATTGGCACCAAGGGCGCGCGCCTGACCACGCACCTGTCGATTCCCTCGCGCTACCTGGTCTACATGCCGCGCACCAGCCATGTCGGCATTTCCCTGAAGATCGAGGATGAGCACGAGCGCGAGCGCCTCAAGCAGGTGGTCGCCAAATGCGTCGAGGCCGAGGGTATCGTCGAGCAGGGCGGGTTCATCCTGCGCACCGCCGCCGAGGGCGCCGGGGAGGACGAGATCCTCGCCGACATCCGCTACCTGCGCCGCCTCTGGGACCAGATCGATGCGCAGATCAAGACTGTTGGCGCGCCGACGATGATCTACGAAGACCTCTCCCTGGCCCTGCGCACCCTGCGCGACCTGGTGAACCCGCGCATCGAGAAGATCCGCGTCGATTCCCGGGAGAACTTCCAGAAGATCACGCAGTTCGTCGAAGAGCTCATGCCGGAAATCGCCGATCGCCTGGAGCACTATCCCGGCGAGCGGCCGATCTTCGACCTCTACGGCGTCGAGGACGAGGTGCAGAAGGCGCTGGAGCGCAAGGTGCTGCTCAAGTCCGGCGGCTACCTGATCATCGACCCGACCGAGGCGATGACCACCATCGACGTGAATACCGGCGCCTTCGTCGGCCACCGCAACCTCGAAGAAACCATCTTCAAGACCAACCTCGAGGCGGCCACCGCCATTGCCCGCCAGCTGCGCCTGCGCAACCTGGGCGGCATCATCATCATCGACTTCATCGACATGGAAGACGAGGAGCACCGCCGCCAGGTCCTGCGGACCCTGGAGAAGCAGCTCGAACGCGACCATGCCAAGACCAACATCATCGGCATCACCGAGCTGGGCCTGGTGCAGATGACCCGCAAGCGCACCCGCGAAAGCCTGGTGCAGGTGCTCTGCGAGCCCTGCCCGAGCTGCCAGGGGCGCGGCATGCTGAAGACGCCGGAAACCATCTGCTACGAAATCTTCCGCGAGATCCTCCGCGAGGCGCGGGCCTACCAGGCCGATTCCTACCTGGTGCTGGCCAACCAGAAGGTGGTGGATCGCCTGCTCGACGAGGAGTCGGGCAACGTGGCGGATCTCGAGCTGTTCATCGGCCGCCCGATCAAGTTCCAGGTGGAGGCGATGTATTCCCAGGAGCAGTACGACGTGGTCCTGCTTTGAGTGGCGGATCGCACAATGCGGGCATCCGGCAGGAGGCCGCTGTGAAATGGGGTTTTGGGGAGCTTTGCCTGACGCACACTGTCAGACCTGATTCGACCGTGCATGGCTGGGAGGCCACTCGATGATCCTTCGCTTCGCCCCGCGGCCGGACGCCTGACATGGAACGCGCCGGCCGCCTGTTCGCCACCTCCCTGCGTATCGTCCTCGCCCTCCTGGCGCTGGGACTGGTGCTGCTCGCGTTGTACGTCAGCCTCGGCCGACAACTGGTGCCGCTGGTGGCGGAGTACCGCGACGACCTGGCGCGCAAGGCCAGCGAACAACTGGGCCTGCCGGTCGCCATCGGCGCGCTGGAGGGCCACTGGCATGCCTTCAGCCCGATCATCGTGGTGCGCGACATCCAACTGGGCGAGGGCAACGACTCGCTGCGCCTGGAGCGGGTGCGCCTGATCCCGGACATCCTCGGCAGCGTGATGGCACGCCAGCCGCGCATCGACAGCCTGGAGCTGGAAGGCCTGCACCTCACCCTGCGCGAAGACGAGGACGGCCAGTGGCACGCCGACGGCCTGCCCAGCCGGGGCGGCGACACCGACCCGCGCAAGCTCATCGACCTGCTGCTGACCCCGCGCCGCCTGTCGCTGATGGACAGCCAACTGACCGTGCTGCCGCAACAGGCCAACCCGCTATCGCTGAACTACGTCGGCATGACCCTGCGCAGCGGCAGCCGCCAGCGCCTGGAAGCGCGCCTGAGCCTGCCCGGCGGCGAGCCAGTGGCCGCGCGCCTGGAAACCCGTCTGAACCGCGACGACTGGACGAAAAGTTCGGCCGAGCTCTACCTCAGTCTGCCGCAGGCCGACTGGGCCAAATGGCTGCCCGCGCGCCTCACCGGGGCCTGGACGCTGGCCCAGGCCAAGGCCGGCGGGGAACTCTGGGCGACCATCGACCAGGGCGTGCCGGTCTCCGCCGTGGCGCGGCTGAACGCCCCGAAGATCGAAGCCGCGCTGGGCGAGCGCAAACCGGTCAGCTTCAGCGACCTCGGCGTGAGCCTGTTCTTCCAGCGCCAGGGGGATGATCTTGACGTGCGTGTCGCCGATCTGGCGGCGAACTTCGGCGAAACCCGCTGGGGTGAGGTGGAACTGGAGCTGACGCGCCGGCTCAAGGGCGAGGAACACTGGCAACTGCGCGGCGACCGTCTCGACCTGACCCCGCTGGGCCCGGCCATCACCGCCCTGGCGCCGCTGCCGGACAAGGCCATCGAATGGCTCGACGGCCTCAAGCCCCACGGCGTGCTGCACAACGTCAACCTCGACTACTGGCCGCAGCGCGAGGGGGCCGAGCGTGTCACCTATGCCGCCAACCTGGAGAAGGTCGGCGTCAATGCCTTCCATGACGTGCCCGCCGTGGCCAACGTCGACGGCACCTTCAGCGGCAACCTGGGCGGCGGTACGCTGGACGCCAACGCCCAGGACTTCATGCTGCACCTGGCGACGCTGTTCCCCGAGCCGTGGCGTTACCGCAGCGCCCACGCCCGGCTGTTCTTCCAGCTCAATGACGAAGCCTTCACCCTCGGCAGCCACCTGATGAAAGTGGAGGGCGAGGAGGGCACCCTCGCCGGCGACATGCTCATCCGCCTGATGCGCGACCCGGCGCTCGAGGACTACATGGACCTGCGCGTCGGCATGAGCAATGGCGACGCCCGCTACACCGGCAAGTACCTGCCCACCGTCATCCCGCAGATGAGCAAGGACCTCGCCGCCTGGCTCAAGGGCTCGATCAAGAGCGGGCGCATCGAGCAGGGCTACTTCCTCTGGCAGGGTTCGCTGCAGAAGCACTCCGCGCCCGAGGCCCACGCCATGACCCTGTATTTCAAGGTCCACGACGGCGTCCTCGACTACCAGCCGGGTTGGCCCGGCCTGAGCAAGGCCGAGGGCGAGGTGCGCGTCGAGGACACCGGCGTCAGCATCCACGCCAGCAGCGGGCGCATCCTCAACAGCCAGGTGCGCGATGTCTCGGTGGAGATTCCCCATACCAATCCCGGCGAAGTCGCCCACCTGCACGTCAACGGTGATATCGACAGCAACCTCGTCGATGGCCTGAAGATCCTCCAGGACTCGCCGATCGGCGCGACCCACACCTTCGCCGGCTGGGAAGGCTCGGGCAACCTCAACGGCCACCTCAACCTCGATATTCCGCTGGCCAAGGGCGAGGCGAGCAAGGCGCGGGTGATCGTCGATTTCGACACCGACAAGGCGCAGCTGAAGATCGCCAAGCCGGAACTGAACCTGGAACAGGTGAAGGGCAAGTTCCGCTACGACACCGACAGCGGCCTGAGCGGGCAGAACATTGCCGCCCAGGTGCTGGGCAGCCGCGTCACCGGCAGCATCCGCGCCGAAGGCCGCAATGGCGTACCGCGCACGCGGGTGCTGGTGGGTGGGCAGGTCCCGGTGAAGGCCCTGCTCGACTGGGGCAAGGTGCAGAAGCAAGTGCCGGTGGATGGCCGTGTGCCGTTCCAGCTCAACCTGTTGCTCGACGGCAAGGACAGCCAGTTGCAGGTCGCTTCCAATCTGCAGGGTGTCACCATCGATCTGCCAGCGCCGCTGGGCAAGGCCGCGCAGGAAACCCGTGACAGCGAGTGGCGCATGACCCTGGATGGCGCCGAGCGCCGCTACTGGGCGACCTACGGCGACCGCGCCAGCCTGGCCTACGCCGCTCCGGCGGACCAGCCGCTGGCCGGACGAGGCGTGCTGCGCCTGGGCGGCGACCCGGCGGTACTGCCCAACTGGAACGGCGTGCAGGTGCGCGGCAAGATCGATGAGGTCGACGCCGACGCCTGGCAGGCCGTGGCCAAGAAGTACTCCAATAGCGGTGTCGAGGGCGCGGCAGGGCTGCTGCGTGGCGCGGACCTGCAGATCGCTCGTTTCAAGGGCTTCGGCCAGACCCTGGAAAACCTCTCGCTGGATCTCGCCCGCGTCGACAGCAGCTGGCAGCTCGGGTTGGTGAGCGCGCTGGTCTCCGGCAAGATCACCCTGCCCGACAGCAAGGTGAAGCCGATCCAGATCGCCCTGGACCGCATCGACCTGCCCAAGGGCGAGGCCATCGATTCCGAGAAGGCAGTGGAACAACCGGACCCGCTGGCGAAGATCGACCCGCGCAGCCTGCCGCCGATGGATGTGTCCATCCGCCAGGTGCTCAAGGCCGGAAAGCCGGTCGGCGCCTGGAGCTTCAATGTGCGTCCGACACCTACCGGCGTGGGCTTCAACGACGTCAATCTGGACCTGCGCGGCCTGTCGGTGAAGGGCAACCTGCGCTGGGACGGCATGGACGCCAGCGCACGCAGCACCTTCCAGGGCCAGCTCGAAGGCAAGAACCTGGGCGACGTGCTCAAGGCCTGGGACTTTGCGCCCAGCGTGACCAGCGAGCGCTTCCGCGTGGACATCAACGGCAACTGGCCGGGCTCGCCGGCGGCGCTGAACCTGCGCCGCTTCGGCGGCACCTTGGATGCCAGCCTGCGCAAGGGCCAGTTCGTCGAAGTGGAAGGCGGCGCCAACGCCCTGCGGGTGTTCGGCCTGCTCAACTTCAACGCCATCAACCGCCGCCTGCGCCTGGACTTCTCCGACCTGCTGGGCAAGGGCCTGAGCTACGACCGGGTCAAAGGCGTGCTCACCGCCACCGACGGTGTCTACTTCACCCGCGAGCCGCTGCGCCTGGACGGCCCGTCGAGCAACCTGGAGCTCAACGGCACCCTCGATCTGGCCCACGACGAGATCGACGCCAAGCTGCTGGTGACCCTGCCGGTGACCAACAACCTGCCGTTGGCGGCGCTGATCGTCGGGGCGCCGGCCATTGGCGGCGCGCTGTTCGTGGTGGACAAGCTGCTGGGCGACCGGGTGGCGCGTTTCGCCAGCGTCCAGTACAGCGTGAAAGGCCCGTGGCAGAGCCCGACCATCGCCTTCGAGAAGCCTTTCGAAAAGCCTCATTGAGCCGCTCAATCGAGCACAAAGCCTGGGCTTCGGTTAGCATGAAACCCAGACACCGACGGAGCTTCGCATGTCCCTTGCCGTCATCCAGATGGTCAGCCAGGACGACGTCCTGGCCAATCTCGCCGCCGCCCGTCGCCTGCTCGAGCAGGCCGCCGAGGGTGGTGCGCGCCTCGCCGTGCTGCCGGAGAACTTCGCCGCCATGGGCCGCCGCGACCTGGCGGACATCGGTCGCGCCGAAGCCCTGGGCAGCGGTCCGATCCTGCCCTGGTTGAAAAGCGCCGCCCGCGACCTCAGGTTGTGGATAGTCGCCGGCACCCTGCCGTTGCCGCCGGCGGGCCAGCCGGACGCCAAGGCCAACGCCTGTTCGCTGCTGGTGGACGAACGGGGCGAGGTGGCGGCGCGCTATGACAAGCTGCACCTGTTCGACGTGGACGTTGCCGACGCCCGTGGCCGCTATCGCGAGTCGGACGACTACGCCTTCGGCCAGCGTGTGGTGGTGGCCGACACCCCGGTCGGACGCCTCGGGCTGACGGTCTGCTACGACCTGCGCTTCCCCGAGCTCTACACCGCGCTGCGCGAAGCCGGCGCGGAACTGATCAGCGCCCCCTCGGCCTTTACCGCCGTGACCGGCGCGGCGCACTGGGAGATCCTCGTCCGCGCCCGCGCCATCGAGACCCAGTGCTACCTGCTGGCGGCCGGGCAGGGCGGCACCCACCCCAAAGGACGGGAAACCTGGGGGCAGTCGGCCATCGTCGACCCCTGGGGGCGTATCCTTGCCGAACAGGCCAAGGGCGAAGCCGTGCTGCTGGCCGAGCGCGACAGCGAGGAACAGGCGGCGGTCCGGCAGCGCATGCCGATTGCCCGGCACAGACGATTTTTCCCGCCGGTCGAACCTCGACCGGCGCGTACGGAGTGAATATGAGCGAACTGTTGTCATCCGTCAGCCAGCACCTGCTGGCCCCCGGTGGGCTGGACATCGACCAGCTGTCGCCGATCCTGCACGAGCTGAGCGGCCCCGGCATCGACGCCGCCGACCTGTACTTCCAGAGCCAGGTCTCCGAGTCCTGGATGCTGGAGGACGGCATCGTCAAGGAAGGCAGCTTCCACATGGACCAGGGCGTTGGCGTGCGCGCGCAGTCGGGTGAGAAGACCGGCTTCGCCTACAGCAACGCGATCAACCATGAGGCGCTGATCCAGGCCGCCCGCGCTGCCCGTTCGATCTCCCGTGCGGGGCAGAACGGCAAGGTGCAGGCCTTCAATGCCGTGGTGCCGGCCCGTCTGTATTCCGGCGAGAACCCGCTGGACGTGCTCAGCCGCGCCGAGAAGGTGGAGCTGCTGCAGAAGATCGATGCCGCCACCCGCGCCCTCGACCCGCGCATCCAGCAGGTCACCGTCAGCCTCGCCGGCGTCTGGGACCAGGTGCTGATCGCCGCCGCGGACGGTTCGCTGGCCGCCGACATCCGCCCGCTGGTGCGCTTCAACGTCAGCGTCATCGTCGAACAGAACGGCCGCCGCGAGCGTGGTGGCCACGGTGGCGGCGGGCGTACCGACTACCAGTACTTCCTCCAGGAAGACCGCGCCATGAGCTACGCCCGCGAGGCGCTGCGCCAGGCGCTGGTCAACCTCGAGGCGGTGCCCGCGCCGGCCGGCAGCCTGCCAGTGGTGATGGGCGCCGGCTGGTCCGGCGTGCTGCTGCACGAAGCCGTCGGCCATGGCCTGGAAGGCGACTTCAACCGCAAGGGCAGCTCCAACTACAGCGGCCGTATTGGCGAGAAGGTGGCTTCCAGCCTGTGCACCATCGTCGATGACGGCACCATTGCCGGCCGTCGCGGTTCGCTGTCGGTGGACGACGAAGGCACGCCGACGAACTGCAACGTGCTGATCGAGAACGGCATCCTCAAGGGCTACATGCAGGACAAGCTCAACGCCCGACTGATGGGCGTGGCGCGCACCGGCAACGGCCGGCGCGAGTCCTACGCGCATCTGCCGATGCCGCGCATGACCAACACCTACATGCTGGCCGGGCAGAGCGATCCGCAGGAAATCATCGCCAGTGTCGAGCGCGGCATCTACTGCGCGAACCTCGGCGGCGGGCAGGTGGACATCACCAGCGGCAAGTTCGTCTTCGCCACCAGCGAGGCCTACCTGATCGAGAACGGCAAGATCACCCGCCCGGTGAAGGGCGCGACCTTGATCGGCAACGGCCCGGAAGTGATGAGCCGGGTGTCCATGGTCGGCAACGACCTGGCGCTGGACAGCGGCGTGGGCACCTGCGGCAAGGACGGCCAGTCCGTGCCGGTGGGTGTGGGTCAGCCGACCCTGAAGATCGACGCCATTACCGTCGGCGGCACGGGCGCCTGAGGTCGTTGCCGGTGAGGCTGGACGGGCAGGACGCGGCCGCTCAACGCAGGCCGCGTTTGATCTCGTCCAGCTCGCGGATGTACTTGAAGATCTTCCGCGCCGCGGCCGGAGGCTTGTTGTGAGCGGCCTCGTGCTGGGCGTGGCGGATCAGTTGGAGCAGGTGCTGGCGGTCGCTTTCGGGGTATTCGCCGAAGAAGGCCGACAGCGCCGCGTCACCACCGGTGATCAGGTGGTCGCGCCAGCGCTCCAGGGCGTGGAAGCGTTCGTTGTACTGACGGGTCGAGGTGTCGACCTGTTCCAGCAGGGCGAGGATGGCCTCGACGTCCTGGTCGCGCATCAGCTTGCCGATGAACTGCCGATGGCGCTTCTTGGCAGCGTTGGCCTTGTGCTTGGGAGCTTCTTCCAGCGCGCGGCGCAGCGGATCGGTCAGCGGCATGCGGTCGAGCATGTCGGCCTTGAGCGTGGTCAGGCGCTCGCCGAGTTCCTGCAGCGCGTGCATTTCGCGTTTTACTTGCGACTTGCTCTTCTCTTCGAAGGACGAGTCGTCATCGTGAATTTCAGCCATGGCGGGGGTCTCGTAGAAAACGCCGCCATGATAACGAGTCAGGGGCCGCTTGTCCGGCCCGCGCCGGTCGCCGCCGCCTGATGGCGGGGCCGGACCATGAACAGGAGAGGCATGCAATGAGCGAACACAACCCGGCAGTGAGCCCGGAGGTCCTTCCCGAACTGCGCGAGCAGGTCGAGCGGATCATCGCCGAGGCGTCCCGGCAGGGCGCCAGCGCCTGCGAAGTGGCGGTGTCGGTGGAGCAGGGACTGTCGACCTCGGTGCGCCAGGGTGAAGTCGAGACCGTCGAGTTCAACCGCGACCAGGGCTTTGGCATCACCCTCTACCTCGGCCAGCGCAAGGGCTCGGCGAGCACCTCGGCGACCGGTGCCGACGCCATCCGCGAGACCGTGGCGGCAGCCCTGGCCATCGCCAGGCATGCCTCCGAGGATGATTGCGCCGGCCTGGCCGACCCCGCGCTGATGGCCCGCGACCTGCCGGACCTGGACCTGTACCACGGCTGGTCGATCACCCCCGACCAGGCCATCGAGCGGGCCCTGGCCTGCGAGGCTGCCGCGTTCGCCGCCGACAAGCGCGTCACCAAGGCCGACGGCACCACGCTCAATACCCACCAGGGCTGCCGCGTCTACGGCAACAGCCATGGCTTCGTCGGCGGCTACGCCAGCACCCGCCACAGCCTGAGCTGCGTGATGATCGCCGAAGGCGAAGGGCAGATGCAGCGCGATTACTGGTACGACGTGAACCGTCGCGGAGAGCTGCTGGCTACTCCCGAATCCATCGGTCGCCGCGCCGCCGAGCGTGCCGCCAGCCGTCTGGGCGCACGCCCGGTGCCGACTGCCGAAGTGCCGGTGCTGTTCGCTCCGGAGGTCGCTGTCGGCCTGTTCGGCCACTTCCTCGGCGCCATTTCCGGCGGCAGCCTGTACCGCAAGTCCTCCTTCCTGGAGGGGGCGCTGGGCCAGCAGCTGTTCCCCGACTGGCTGACCCTGGACGAGCGCCCGCTGCTGCGCGGCGCACTGGGCAGCGCCTCGTTCGACAACGACGGCCTGGCGACCTATGCCAAGCCGTTCGTCGAGGGCGGCGAGCTGGTGTCCTACGTGCTCGGCACCTACTCCGGGCGCAAGCTCGGTATGCCCAGCACGGCCAACTCCGGCGGTGTACACAACCTGTTCGTCAGCCATGGCGACGAGGACCAGGCCGCCCTGATCCGCCGCATGGGTCGCGGCCTGCTGGTGACCGAGCTGATGGGGCAGGGCGTTAACCTGGTGACGGGGGATTACTCCCGCGGCGCGGGCGGCTACTGGGTGGAGAACGGTGAGATCCAGTTCCCGGTGCAGGAAGTGACCATCGCTGCCAACCTGCGTGACCTGTTCCGTAACATCGTCGCCATCGGCAACGACGTGGAATACCGCGGCAACCTGCACACCGGCTCCGTGCTCATCGAAAAGATGATGGTCGCCGGCAACTGATCCTGCCCGCCGCGGCCAGTCTGGTCGCGGCTTCCCGTTTTTCTCGTTCCACGTCTTCGAGCCAGCGTGCTGCTGGCGAGGGCGATCATCGCGGCGCTCCAGGCCGGGAATCGCCGAGGACCAGGCAGGAATGATCGGACAACTGCTGGTCCTGCTGGGGGAGCCCGCGACACCGGCTGACCGCTGAAACACCTGTAGGAGCGCGCCATGCGCGCGATCGCGGGCATGGCCCGCTCCTACAAGGGAATGCCGTTCCTGCGGCTCGCTCTTACAGAGAGCCATAAAAAGCCCGCCGATTGGCGTCTTCCGGATAGCAACGTGCGACCACGCGGCTCTGACCGTGCAGGGCTGTTATTCGGGGTTGTCGGATAAGAGGGCTGGGTACGACGCTGGGCTGAAGCCCGGCGCGTCACTCGCCTTCGTCGAAGTAGTTGTTGATCAGTTCGACCAGCGCCTGGAGCGCTTCGTCTTCCTGTTCGCCTTCGGCAAAGAGGTGCAGATTGGTGCCCTTGCCGGCCGCCAGCATCATCACGGCCATGATGCTCTTGCCGTCCACGGTGCTTTCGGGGCTGCGCCCCACGCGGACCTGGCAGGGGAAACGTCCCGCAACGCCGACGAATTTGGCCGCCGCACGGGCGTGCAGACCAAGCTTGTTGATGATGGTGACTTCGAGGGCGGGCATCGCGAGGGGCTGTCCTTTTGTTGTCTGTCGCTGCTTAGCTCAGGTCGCGGTGGCGAATCTGTACGTTGGTGAGGGTTTCCTTGAGGGCCTGGCCAATGCGCTCGGCCAGGTAGGTCGAGCGATGCTGGCCACCGGTGCAGCCGATGGCGATGGTGACGTAGGCCCGGTTGCTCGCGGCGAAGCGCGGCAGCCATTTGTTCAGGTAGGCGAGGATGTCCTGGTACATCTCCTCGACGTCCGGTTGTGCCGCCAGGTATTCCTGCACTTCCACTTCCAGCCCGGTGTGCTCGCGTAGCTCCGGCTTCCAGTAGGGGTTGGGCAGGCAGCGTACGTCGAACACGAGGTCGGCATCCACCGGCATGCCGCGCTTGAAGCCGAAGGATTCGACCAGGAAGGCGGTGCCCAGTTCGGGCTTGTTCAGCAGGCGCAGCTTGAGGACGTCGCGCAGCTGATAAAGGTTCAGGTTGGTGGTGTTGAGCTTGAGATCGGCCAGGTCGGCGATGGGCGCCAGCAGGTGCGATTCGTCGGCGATGGCTTCGGCCAGGGAACGGCTGTCGCTGGTCAGCGGGTGGCGCCGGCGGGTCTCGGAAAAGCGTTTGAGCAGGGTTTCGTCATCGGCATCGAGGTACAGCACGTCGCACTGGATGTGCTTGTCGCGGGCTTCCTGCAGCAGCTCGGGGAAGCGCTGCAACTGGCTCGGCAGGTTGCGCGCGTCGATGGAGACGGCGACCTGGGGATGCAGCAGCTCGGTGTGCAGCAGCGCGCGCTGGGCCAGGTCCGGAAGGAGGCTGGCCGGCAGGTTGTCGATGCAGTAGAAGCCGTTGTCCTCGAGCACATTGAGCGCGGTGCTCTTGCCCGAGCCGGATCTTCCACTGACGATGATCAGGCGCATGATCAGTGCCCGTTGTTCTGGAAGTCCACGACGATCCGGTACAGGTCCTCGCCGTTGGCGGCGTGACGCAGGCGGTCGCGGACGTCGGAGCGGTCGAGCATGGAGGCGATCTGCCGCAGCAGTTCCAGGTGCTCCTCGGTGGCCGCTTCGGGTACCAGCAGCACGAACACCAGGTCCACCGGCGCGCCGTCGAGGGCGTCGAAGTCTACCGGGTGGTCAAGGTGGAGGATGGCGCTGATGGGCGACTGGCAGCCGGGGAGACGGCAGTGGGGAATGGCGATGCCATTGCCGAAGCCGGTGGAGCCCAGGCGTTCCCGGGCCACCAGGCTGTCGAAGATGTCTTGGGAATCGAAGCCCGGCAGCTCGCGCGCCACCAGGTTGGCGATTTGTTCGAGGACACGTTTCTTGCTGCCGCCCGGCACGTTCACGAGGGAACGGCCGGGGGTCAGGATTTGCTCAAGTCGGATCATAGAGAGGGGTTAACGAACGCCCACACCTTGCTGGCGTTCGAGGTATTTTTCCTTGTGCTTGATCAGTTGGCGGTCGAGCTTGTCGGTGAGCAGGTCGATGGCCGCGTACATGTCTTCATGTTCGGCGCAGGCCACCACTTCGCCTCCGGCGATGTGGAGGGTGGCTTCAATTTTCTGCTTCAGTTTCTCGACCTCCATGATGACCTGAACATTGGTGATCTTGTCGAAGTGGCGCTCCAGCCGGCCAAGTTTCTCGCCGACATAGTCGCGCAGGGCGTCGGTCACATCCAGTTGATGTCCACTGATGTTGACTTGCATACCGCTTTCTCCTTGTTGCCCGTGTGTAAGTGGCAGGTTAGGGGGCCTGCCGCCGGAACACTTTGGCGTGGATCAACGTCACACCAGTCGCTTGCGCTCGCTCGAGGGAGAGATTCCTAGGGACTCCCGGTACTTGGCGACGGTACGACGTGCCACTTGAATGCCCTGTGCCTCCAGTAAACCAGCGATCTTGCTGTCACTCAATGGCTTTTTCGGACTTTCCGCCGCGACCAGTTTCTTGATGATCGCGCGGATCGCCGTGGAGGAGCACTCGCCGCCTTCGGAGGTGCTGACGTGGCTGGAGAAGAAGTACTTCAGCTCGAAGATGCCCCGCGGCGTGTGCATGAACTTCTGCGTGGTGACGCGGGAGATGGTCGATTCGTGCATGCCCACCGCCTCGGCGATGTCATGCAGGACCAGCGGTTTCATCGCCTCCTCGCCGTATTCGAGGAAGCCGCGCTGGTGCTCGACGATCTGCGTCGCCACCTTCATCAGCGTCTCGTTGCGGCTTTGCAGGCTCTTGATGAACCAGCGCGCTTCCTGCAGCTGGTTGCGCATGAAGGTGTTGTCGGCGCTGGAGTCGGCGCGGCGTACCAGGCCCGCATATTGCGAGTTGACGCGCAGGCGCGGCACCGCTTCCTGGTTCAGCTCCACCAGCCAGCGGTCGTTGTGCTTGCGGACGATGACGTCCGGGACCACGTACTCGGCTTCGCCGGATTCGATCTGCGAGCCGGGACGAGGGTGCAGCGACTGGATCAGCTCGATGGTTTCGCGCAGCTCGTCTTCCTTGAGCTTCATGCGTCGCATCAGTTGGCTGTAGTCGCGGCTGCCGAGCAGGTCGAGGTGGTCGCTGACCAGACGGATGGCCTCGGCCAGCAGGTAGGTCTTGGGCGGCATCTGGCGCAGCTGCAGCAGCAGGCATTCGCGCAGGTTGCGCGCGCCGACGCCGGCGGGTTCGAGCTGTTGCACGCGGCGCAGCACGACTTCCACTTCATCCATCTCTACGCCCAGTTCGGGATCGATGGAGGCGAGGATGTCGTCGAGGGATTCTTCGAGGTAACCGTCGTCCGTGATGCCGTCGATGATGCTCAGGGCGATCAGGCGGTCGGTATCGGACATCGGCAGGAGGTTGAGCTGCCACAGCAGGTGGCTCTGCAGGCTTTCGCCGGCGGAGGTGCGGGAGGTGAAGTCCCACTCGTCGTCATCGTTGCTGGGCAGGCTGCTGGCACTGGTCTGGTAGATGTCTTCCCAGGCGGTGTCGACCGGCAACTCGTTGGGGATGCGCTCGGCCCACTGGTCCTCGTCGAGGCTGTCGGCGTTGGGCGTGGTGCTTTCCTGGAAATTGTCCTGGGAACTGCTGCTGGTACCGTTGGCGCCGGACTCTGCGCCGTCCGCCATCGGGTCGCTGTTATCGAAATCCTCACCTTCTTCCTGGCGCTCCAGCATCGGGTTGGACTCCAGGGCTTCCTGGATTTCCTGTTGGAGGTCCAGCGTGGAGAGCTGGAGCAGTCGGATGGCCTGTTGCAGCTGCGGGGTCATCGTCAGCTGCTGGCCCATCTTGAGGACTAGCGATGGTTTCATGCTGGAACTAGGCACCTTGTTCGCTGGCGCACGGCGCGCCATATCCACGACTACGGACGCCGGAGCGCCGCGAGGAAGCAAATTATATGCCTGAGTTTGGACGCTTTGCCTAGGGGCTGTCGACCTTTCGTTACAACCCGGTTGCGCAAGGCAAGAGCGGGCAGCCGAATACGACGCGCAGCGGCCGGCAAGCCGCGCCACGCTTGGGCAGGAGAGAGGCTGCCGCGCCCAGGCAGGGCGCGGCGCGGGGCCTTACAGGCGGAACTCGTGGCCCAGGTAGACTTCCTTCACCAGGTCGTTGGCGAGGATGCTTTCGGCGCTGCCTTCGGCGATCAGTTGACCGTCGTTGACGATGTACGCCGTTTCGCAGATATCCAGGGTCTCGCGGACGTTGTGGTCGGTGATCAGCACACCGATGCCCTTGGCCTTGAGGTGATGGATGATCTGCTTGATGTCGCCCACGGAGATCGGATCGACGCCAGCGAAGGGCTCGTCCAGCAGGATGAACTTCGGCGAGCTGGCCAGGGCGCGGGCGATTTCCACGCGGCGGCGTTCACCACCGGACAGGCTCATGCCGAGGTTGTCGCGGATGTGGTGGATGTGGAACTCCTCAAGCAGGCCCTCCAGGGCTTCCTGGCGGCCGGCGCGATCGAGGTCGGCACGGGTTTCCAGGATGGCGCCGATGTTGTCCGCCACCGACAGCTTGCGGAAGATCGAGGCTTCCTGCGGCAGGTAGCCGATGCCGGCGCGCGCGCGGCCGTGCATGGGCAGGTGGGTGACATCCTGCTCGTCGATGCGGACGACGCCCTGATCGGCGCGAACCAGGCCGACGATCATGTAGAAGCAGGTGGTCTTGCCCGCTCCGTTGGGGCCGAGCAGGCCGACGATCTGCCCGCTCTCGATGCTCATGCTGACATCGCGGACGACTTGCCGGCTCTTGTAGCTCTTGGCGAGGTGCTGGGCGGTTAGCGTAGCCATTACTGCGCTTGATCCTGCTTTTTCTTGGGCTGGATGACCATGTCGATTCGCGGACGCGGCGTGGTGACCTGGGAGCCGGTGGCGCGGCCTGCGTTGACGATCTGGCGCTGGGTGTCGTAGACGATCTTCTCGCCTTCGAAGGTGTTGCCTTCCTGGATCACCTTGGCCTGGTCGATCAGCACCACGCGGTTCTGCGACACGAAGTACTGGATGGTCAGGCCGTAGGCCTGGGTGATCTGCTTGTCCGGCGCCGGCTTCTGCTCGAAGTAGGCGGGCTTGCCGACCGAGGTCACGACCTCGATCTCGCCATCCTTGTTCTGCTTGAGCGTGACGGTGTTGCCGGTCAGCTTCATGCTGCCCTGGGTCACCACCACGTCGCCGCGATAGACCGCTACGCCCTGCTTGTCATCCAGTTCGGCGCTGTCGGCCTGGACGCGGATCGGCTGTTCCCGGTCGGTGGGAAGCGCCCAGGCGGCAGAGCTGCCGATGGCGGCGGCGAGGCTGAAGAGAAGGGGGAGGGTGTTAACGAGCCTCATGCTGACCTCTTACGTTGGACAGCAGGAGCATCCGGCTGTCTTTCAGATACGCTTTCATGCCAACTGCCGTGGTCACACCGTTGGGTTCGGTGATCTTCACGGGTTGGTCAGTCTGCGCATAGTCCTTGTCTGGGAACACCGTCATGCGCGAGGTGTTGAGCAGGAGCGTGCGCTGCTGTGCGTCGGTGCGCGCAACGCGCACGTCGTCGATCAGCTCGACCTGCTTGCCTTCGGGGGCCACTTCGGCGCGAACGCTCTGGACATGCCACGGCTGAGGCTCGTTCTCCCGGTGGAAGAAGAGGTCGGGCGTGGTGACCAGGGTCACGTCGGTTGCTTTCAGGTGTTCGAGTTTGTCGGCGGTCATCTCGTAGGCGAGGGAACCGTCGACGCGGTACTGCACGCTCTTGGCGTTCACCACGTAGAAATCGACAGCGTCGCTGGTCTGCGACTTGAGCTGCCGCTCGTTGAAATCCAGGCGCACGTTCCAGTAATAGCCGAGGGCGATCAGCAGGATGGCGATCAGGGCGAGCAACAGCTTCTGTTGGAGTGTCTTGGGCATGTTCGGCTCTAGAGGTACGCGTTCTGGGCAGCTTCGAGGTTGCCCTGGGCGCGCAGGATCAGTTCGCAGAACTCGCGGGCGGCGCCTTCGCCGCCACGGGCCTGGGTCACGCCGTCGGCATGCTGGCGCACGAACGCATCGCCGCTGGCGACCGCCATGCCCAGGCCGGCGCGGCGGATGGCCGGCAGGTCGGGTAGATCGTCGCCCAGGTAGGCGACTTCTTCATAGCCTAGACCCAGTTCGGCGAGCAACTCGTCCAGGGCGACCAGCTTGTCTTCGCGGCCCTGGAACAGGTGGTTGATGCCCAGGTTCTTCGCCCGGCGCTCGACCACCGGGCTCGAACGGCCGGTGATGATCGCGGTGCGCACGCCGGAGTTCATCAGCATCTTGATGCCCTGGCCGTCCAGGGTGTTGAACGTCTTGAACTCGCCGCCCTCAGGCAGGAAGTAGAGCTTGCCGTCGGTGAGCACGCCATCGACGTCGAACACCGCCAGGCGGACCTTTTTCGCGCGCTGCAGCAGGTCGGCGGTCATTCAGATGACCCCCGCGCGGGTCAGGTCGTGGACGTGGAGGACGCCGACCGGATGATCCTTGTCGTCGACCACCACGAGCACGTTGATCTTGTGGTCGTCCATGATCTTCAGGGCTTCGGCGGCGAGCATGTCCGGGCGCGCGGTCTTGCCGTGCACGGTCATCACCTGGTCGATGGTCACCTGGCGCACGTCCAGGCCCTTGTCGAGGGTGCGGCGCAGGTCGCCGTCGGTGAAGACCCCGGCCAGACGGCCGTCTTCGCCCAGGATGACGGTCATGCCCAGGCCCTTTCGGGTCATTTCCAGCAGGGCGCCGCTGAGCGACGTGCCCGGGGAAACCTGCGGCAATGCTTCACCCACGTGCATGATGTTTTCCACTTTCAGCAACAATCGACGGCCCAGTGCGCCGCCCGGATGCGAGAAAGCGAAGTCTTCGGCGGTGAAGCCACGGGCTTCCAGCAGGGCGATGGCGAGCGCGTCGCCGATCACCAGGGAAACCGTGGTGGAGGAGGTCGGCGCCAGGTTCAGCGAGCAGGCTTCGTGCTCGACGCTGGCATCCAGGTTGACCGCGGCGGCCTTGGCCAGCGGCGATTCGGCGTTGCCGGTCATGCTGATCAGGGTGATGCCCAGGCGCTTGATCAGCGGCAGCAGGGTGACGATTTCGGCGGTGGAACCGGAGTTGGACAGGGCCAGGACGACGTCGTCCTTGGTGATCATGCCCATGTCGCCGTGGCTGGCTTCGGCCGGATGGACGAAGAAGGACGGCGTGCCGGTGCTGGCCAGGGTGGCGGCGATCTTGCGGGCGATGTGCCCGGATTTGCCCATGCCGACCACGACCACGCGGCCCTTGCAGGCCAGCAGCAGTTCGCAGGCCAGGGAGAAATCGGCGCCGATGCGCGGCAGCAGAGCGTCTACCGAGTCACGCTCGAGGCGGATGGTGCGTTGTGCCGACTGGATGAAATCGTGTTTCTGGCTCATGTTCCAAAGGCGCGGGGCAAAATGAAGTGCGAGATTATAACGGGAAAGCGACGAAGGCTTCATCACTGGCATCTCAATGTTGAGCGCATTTTGCTGAACTGGCCCTTAACGGTGGCTTAGCAGCGCTTGGGGCGCGGCTTCGCGGGGTGTTATAGTTCGCCGCCGTTCGGCCTGCCGCGCCGTGTTCCTGCCGTGTGACAGACGGGGCAACGGACAGCGCCGTGATGAAAGGAGTTCTATGAGCACCAATGACCAATACGCGGTCGAGCTGAAGGGGCTGAGCTTCAAGCGTGGCACGCGTAAGATTTTCGATAACGTGGACATCCGCATTCCGCGCGGCAAGGTCACCGGGATCATGGGGCCCTCGGGGTGTGGCAAGACCACCCTGCTGCGACTGATCGCCGCCCAGCTGCGCCCGGCGAGCGGGGAAGTGTGGGTCAACGGCCAGAATCTCCCCACGCTGGGTCGCAGCGACCTGTTCGACATGCGCAAGCAGTTCGGCGTGCTGTTCCAGAGCGGCGCGCTGTTCACCGACCTCGACGTTTTCGAGAACGTGGCCTTCCCGCTGCGGGTGCACACCGAGCTGCCGGAGGACATGATCCGCGACATCGTCCTGATGAAACTGCAGGCCGTGGGCCTGCGCGGAGCGGTGGAACTGATGCCGGACGAGCTGTCCGGCGGCATGAAGCGCCGTGTGGCGCTGGCCCGGGCGATTGCGCTGGACCCGCAGATCCTGATGTACGACGAGCCCTTCGTGGGACAGGACCCGATCGCCATGGGCGTTCTGGTGCGCCTGATCCGTCTGCTCAACGATGCCCTGGGCATCACCAGCATCGTGGTTTCCCACGACCTGGCGGAAACCGCGAGCATCGCCGACTACATCTATATCGTCGGCGACGGTCGTGTGCTCGGCCACGGGACGCCGGCGGACCTGCAGGGTCTCGACGATCCGCGGGTGCGCCAGTTCATGAAGGGCATCCCGGATGGTCCGGTGCCGTTCCACTATCCTGCTCGCGATTACCGCGCCGACCTGCTGGGAGAACGTTGATGCGCAAGACTTCACCGCTCGAGCGCGTTCGCCTGCTCGGGCGCGCGGGCCTCGATGTCCTCGAGTCGCTGGGCCGTTCGAGCCTGTTCCTGGTGCATGCCATCTTCGGCCGCCGCGTGCACAGCGGCGCCTTCCAGTTGCTGGTCAAGCAGCTGTATTCGGTGGGTGTGCTGTCCCTGGCGATCATCGTCGTCTCCGGGCTGTTCATCGGCATGGTGCTGGCCCTGCAGGGCTACAACATCCTGGCGAGCTACGGTTCCGAGCAGGCGGTTGGCCAGATGGTGGCGCTGACGCTGTTGCGTGAACTGGGGCCGGTGGTGACCGGTCTGTTGTTCGCAGGGCGTGCCGGTTCCGCGCTGACCGCCGAGATCGGCAACATGAAATCCACGGAGCAGTTGTCCAGCCTGGAGATGATCGGCGTCGACCCGCTCAAGTACATCATCGCGCCGCGCCTGTGGGCCGGCTTCATCTCGATGCCGCTGCTGGCAGCTATCTTCAGTGTCGTCGGCATCTGGGGCGGAGCCCTGGTCGCCGTGGACTGGCTGGGTGTGTATGACGGTTCGTACTGGTCGAACATGCAGAACAGCGTGCAGTTCACCAAGGACATTCTCAATGGCGTGATCAAGAGCGTGGTGTTCGCTTTCGTCGTGACCTGGATCGCCGTGTTCCAGGGGTATGACTGCGAACCCACCTCCGAAGGGATCAGCCGCGCCACCACCCGTACCGTTGTGTATGCCTCCCTGGCCGTGCTGGGGCTGGACTTCATCCTGACCGCCTTGATGTTTGGAGACTTCTGATGCAAACCCGCACCCTGGAAATCGGTGTAGGCCTGTTCATTCTGGCCGGCCTGCTGGCCCTGCTGCTGCTGGCCCTGCGTGTCAGCGGACTGACCATCGGCAATTCGGGCGATACCTACAAGCTGTACGCCTATTTCGACAATATCGCCGGTGTCACCGTGCGCGGTAAGGTCACCATGGCGGGCGTCACCATCGGCAAGGTCACCGCGGTGGACCTGGACCATGACAGCTATCGTGGTCGAGTGACCATGGAGATCAACCGTCAGGTCAACAACCTGCCGGACGACTCGACCGCCTCCATCCTGACCGCCGGCCTGCTCGGCGAGAAATACATCGGCATCAGCGTCGGTGGTGATGAAGAGCTGCTCAAGGACGGCGATACCATCAAGGACACCCAGTCGGCACTCGTGCTGGAAGACCTGATCGGCAAGTTCCTGCTGAATTCGGTCAACAAAGACGACTCGAAGAAATGAGGACTCATTCCATGTTGAAAACCTTGCGCCGTGGCTTCCTGGTTCTGCTCGCGATCCTGCCGCTGTTCGCCCAGGCCGAGCAGACCGCACAGCAGGTCGTGCAGCAGACCGTCGACAGCCTGCTGACGGACCTGAAAACCAACAAGGCCAGCTACAAGGCCAATCCCCAGGCGTTCTACGACACCCTGAACCGTATCCTCGGCCCGGTAGTGGACTCCGAGGGCATCGCCAAGGGCGTGATGACCGTCAAGTATTCGCGCCAGGCCACCCCGGAGCAGGTCAAGCGCTTCGAGGAAACCTTCAAGAACAGCCTGTTCCAGTTCTATGGCAACGCGCTGCTGGAATACGACAACCAGGACATCCGCGTGCTGAACACCGGCAAGCAGGAGCAGGACCGCGCTTCGGTGAACATGGAAGTGGTGGGCAGCAGCGGCGCCATCTATCCGGTGCAGTACACCATGGTCAACCAGGGCGGCACCTGGCGCCTGCGTAACGTGATCATCAACGGCATCAACATCGGCAAGCTGTTCCGTGACCAGTTCGCCGATTCCATGCAGAAGAACCGCAATGACCTGGAAGCCACCATCGCCGGGTGGGGCCAGGTAGTCGCCAAGGCCAAGGACGCTGCCAAGGGCCAGCCGGAAGGCGGCGCTGAATGAGCCAGGGCGATATCTCGGAGCGTTCCGAGGGCGAACTGGCCCTGGTCGGCGTGCTGGATTACAGCACCGGCCCCGCGTTGCGCGAGAAGGGCGCCCGGCTGATCTCCGCCAGCAAGGCAACGGCGCTGCGCGTGGATTGCTCCGGGGTGGAACACTCCAGCAGCGTCGGATTGTCGCTGCTGCTGTCCTATACCCGCGATGCGCGCAAGGCCGGCAAGACGCTGCAGATCGCCGGCCTGCCCAAGGACATGCAGGAAATCGCCAAGGTGGGCGAGCTCCTGGAGATCCTGCCGTTACAACATTGAAACAATGAGAAGCCCTCCGTCCGCGACTTCCCCTGCCGGGGTTCGCAGGCGGGGGGCTTTTTTGTATCATGGCCGACCCGCGCGCGTAGGGCGCCGAACGAGGTTGAGCATGCAGGCCGTAGAAGTCAAAAACTTCCTGGAATCGAAACTGCCAGGTACCCAGATCGAAGTGGAAGGCGAAGGCTGCAATTTCCAGCTGAACCTGATCAGCGACGAGCTCGTCGGCCTGAGCCCGGTCAAGCGCCAGCAACAAGTCTATGCCCACCTGAACGAGTGGATCGCCTCGGGCGCCATCCATGCCGTCACCATGAAATTCTTCAGCCGCGCCGCCTGGGCCGAGCGTTCCTGAGCCCACGGGGAAAATAGCAATGGATAAACTGATCATTACCGGCGGCACTCGTCTCGATGGCGAGATCCGCATCTCCGGCGCGAAGAACTCGGCGCTGCCGATCCTCGCCGCCACCCTGCTGGCCGACACCCCGGTGACCGTCTGCAACCTGCCGCACCTGCACGACATCACCACCATGATCGAGCTGTTCGGTCGCATGGGCGTGCAGCCGATCATCGACGAGAAACTCAACGTCGAAGTCGACGCCAGCACCATCAAGACCCTGGTGGCGCCGTACGAGCTGGTCAAGACCATGCGGGCGTCGATCCTCGTGCTCGGCCCGATGGTGGCCCGCTTCGGTGAAGCCGAAGTCGCGCTGCCCGGCGGCTGCGCCATCGGTTCGCGTCCGGTGGACCTGCACATCCGCGGCCTGGAAGCCATGGGCGCGCAGATCACCGTCGAAGGCGGCTACATCAAGGCCAAGGCCCCGGCTGGCGGCCTGCAGGGCGCGCACTTCTTCTTCGATACCGTCAGCGTGACCGGTACCGAGAACATCATGATGGCCGCCGCGCTGGCCAATGGCCGTTCCGTGCTGGAAAACGCCGCGCGCGAGCCCGAAGTCGTCGACCTGGCCAACTTCATCAACGCCATGGGCGGTGATGTGCAGGGCGCCGGTACCGATACCATCGTGATCAACGGTGTCAAAAGCCTGGGTGGCGGCGCCAAGTACAGCGTCATGCCCGACCGCATCGAGACCGGCACCTACCTGGCCGCTGCCGCGGCCACCGGTGGTCGCGTCAAGCTCAAGGACACCGACCCGACCATCCTCGAGGCCGTGCTGGCCAAGCTGGTCGAAGCGGGCGCGCACATCACCACCGGCAGCAACTGGATCGAGCTGGACATGAAGGGCAACCGGCCAAAGGCGGTGAACATCCGCACCGCGCCGTACCCGGCATTCCCCACCGACATGCAGGCGCAGTTCATTTCCCTGAACGCCATCGCCGAAGGCACCGGCGCGGTCATCGAGACCGTGTTCGAGAACCGCTTCATGCACGTCTACGAAATGAACCGCATGGGCGCGCAGATCCTGGTCGAAGGCAACACCGCCATCGTCACTGGCGTTCCGCAGCTCAAGGGCGCCCCGGTCATGGCAACCGACCTGCGTGCTTCCGCCAGCCTGGTGATCGCTGCCCTGGTGGCTGAAGGCGACACCCTGATCGACCGCATCTACCACATCGACCGTGGCTACGAGTGCATCGAAGAGAAACTGCAACTGCTCGGGGCGAAGATTCGCCGCGTACCGGGCTAGGGCTGAGGCGGACAATGCTGACGATTGCCCTGTCCAAGGGCCGGATCCTCGACGACACCCTGCCGCTGCTCGCGGCGGCAGGCATCGTGCCGACCGAGAATCCGGACAAGAGCCGCAAGCTGATCATCCCCACCACCCTCGATGACGTGCGCCTGCTGATCGTGCGCGCCACCGACGTGCCGACCTATGTCGAGCACGGCGCCGCCGACCTCGGCGTGGCGGGCAAGGACGTGCTCATGGAGTACGGTGGCCAGGGCCTCTACGAGCCCCTGGACCTGAAGATCGCCAACTGCAAGCTGATGACCGCCGGTGCGGTCGGTGCGCCGGAGCCCAAGGGGCGCCTGCGCGTGGCCACCAAGTTCGTCAATGTCGCCAAGCGCTACTACGCCGAACAGGGCCGCCAGGTCGACGTGATCAAGCTGTACGGCTCCATGGAGCTGGCACCGCTGGTCGGCCTCGCCGACAAGATCATCGACGTGGTCGATACCGGCAATACCCTGCGCGCGAACGGCCTGGAGCCCCAGGAACTGATCGCGCACATCAGCTCGCGCCTGGTGGTGAACAAGGCTTCGATGAAGATGCAGCATGCGCGCATCCAGGCCCTGATCGACACCCTGCGCGAAGCGGTGGAGTCTCGACACCGGGCGTAATCCTTAGCGCGGCCATCTGGCTGCGCCCGCCTATCCGTGTCATAGCCAAATTTTCTCGGGTGCCCGCACGGAAGGCTTGGTAGTCTTGCGGCGCCCGAGAACCTGTCCCTGATCTGCTGCGCTCGATCAGGCGGCGTTGAAAACAGTCTCGGAATGCTCATTCACAGCACGTGAACTCCGCTTCCTCGCCTGTTTTCGCCTTGCCTGATCTTCGCTCGCGACGACCAGGGACAGGTCCTAATCACGCCAATTAAAGAGGCCAGCTATGACCGCACCCTTCGCACTCCGTCGACTCAACGCCGCCGATCCGGACTTCGCGCGTCATCTGGACCATCTGCTCTCCTGGGAAAGCGTGTCCGACGAGTCGGTGAACCAGCGCGTGCTGGACATCATCGCTGACGTGCGCCAGCGCGGTGACGCTGCCGTGGTGGAGTTCACCCAGCGTTTCGATGGCGTCGACGCCACATCCATGGCCGACCTGATCCTGCCGCGCGAGCGCCTGGAACTGGCCCTGACCCGCATCACCCCGGCGCAGCGCGAGGCGCTGGAGATCGCCGCCGAGCGCGTGCGCAGCTACCACGAGAAGCAGAAGCAGGACTCCTGGCGCTACACCGAAGCCGACGGCACTGTGCTCGGCCAGCAAGTCACCCCGCTGGATCGCGCCGGCCTGTATGTGCCTGGCGGCAAGGCGTCCTACCCGTCGTCCGTGCTGATGAACGCCATTCCGGCCAAGGTCGCCGGCGTCGCCGAAGTGGTGATGGTGGTGCCGACCCCGCGCGGCGAGATCAATGAAATCGTCCTGGCCGCCGCCTGCATCGCCGGCGTCGATCGCGTCTTCACCATCGGCGGCGCCCAGGCCGTGGCCGCGCTGGCCTACGGCACCGAGAGCGTGCCCCAGGTGGACAAGATCGTCGGCCCGGGCAACATCTACGTCGCCACCGCCAAGCGCCACGTGTTCGGCCAGGTAGGTATCGACATGATCGCCGGCCCGTCCGAAATCCTCGTGGTCTGCGATGGCGGCACCGATCCGGACTGGATCGCCATGGACCTGTTCTCCCAGGCCGAGCACGACGAGGACGCCCAGTCGATCCTGGTCAGCCCCGACGCCGCCTTCCTGGACAAGGTCGCCGCCAGCATCGAGAAGCTGCTGCCGACCATGGAGCGTGCCGAGATCATCCGCACCTCGCTGACCAACCGCGGCGCGCTGATTCATGTGGCCGACCAGGAGCAGGCCTGCCAGGTCGCCAACCGCATCGCGCCGGAGCACCTGGAGCTGTCCGTGGCCGACCCGGAAAGCTGGCTGCCGAAGATCCGCCACGCCGGCGCCATCTTCATGGGCCGCTACACCGCCGAGGCGCTGGGCGATTACTGCGCCGGGCCGAACCACGTACTGCCGACTTCCGGCACGGCGCGCTTCTCCTCGCCGCTGGGCGTGTATGACTTCCAGAAGCGCTCCTCGATCATCTTCTGCTCCGCGCCGGGCGCCTCCGAGCTGGGCAAGACCGCTTCGATCCTGGCCCGTGGCGAGTCGCTGACCGCCCACGCGCGCAGCGCCGAATTCCGCATCCTTGACGCTAAGAGTGAGTAACCCATGAGCAAATTCTGGAGTCCCTTCGTCAAGGAACTGGTGCCCTACGTTCCGGGCGAGCAGCCGAAGCTGGCCAAGCTGGTCAAGCTCAACACCAACGAAAACCCCTACGGCCCGTCGCCGAAGGTGGTCGCCGCGATCCAGGCCGAGCTGAACGACACGCTGCGCCTGTACCCGGACCCAAATGCGGATCGCCTCAAGCAGACCATCGCCCAGTACCACGGCGTGAAGCCCTCCCAGGTCTTCGTCGGCAACGGGTCGGACGAGGTCCTGGCACACGCCTTCCACGCGCTGTTCCAGCACGGCAAGCCGCTGCTGTTCCCCGACGTGACCTACAGCTTCTACCCCGTCTACTGCGGCCTCTACGGCATCGACTTCGAAGCGCTGCCGCTGGACGAGCAGTTCCAGATCCGCGTCGAGGATTACGCGCGCCCGAACGGCGGCATCATCTTCCCCAACCCCAACGCGCCCACTGGTTGCCTGCTGCCGCTCGAGGCCATCGAACGCCTGCTGCAAGCGAGCCCGGACAGCGTAGTGCTGGTGGATGAAGCCTATGTCGATTTCGGTGGCGAGACGGCGATTTCCCTGGTCAACCGCTACCCGAACCTGCTGGTGGCGCAGACCCTGTCCAAGTCGCGTTCGCTGGCGGGCCTGCGGGTCGGCTTCGCGGTCGGCCACGAGGACCTGATCGAAGCGCTGGAGCGCGTGAAGAACAGCTTCAACTCCTACCCGCTCGACCGCCTGGCCCTGGCTGGCGCGGTGGCGTCCTTCGAGGACCAGGCCTACTTCGAGCAGACCTGCAACGCGGTTATCCACAGCCGCGACAAGCTGGTGGCCGAACTCAAGACCCTGGGCTTCGACGTGCTGCCGTCGGCGGCGAACTTCATCTTCGCCCGCCACCCGCAGCGCGACGGCGCCGAGCTGGCCGCGGCGCTGCGCGAGGAGGGCGTGATCGTGCGTCACTTCAAGCAGCAGCGGATCAACCAGTTCCTGCGCATCAGCATTGGCACCGAGGAGCAGAACCAGGCGCTGCTGGATGCGTTGCGCCTGAAGCTGTAAGCCATTCGCGGAAATGAAAACGGCGCCCTCGGGCGCCGTTTTTCATTGCGGATCAGTTGGCGTTGGGGGCCGGCGGCGGACGCAGGCCGACTTCGGCGTTGAGCGTCACCGGCTTGCCGTTGCGCAGCACTTCGATGGTGATCTTCTCGCCCGGCTTGGTACGCGCGACCTGGTTCATCGAGCGCCGGCCATCGCTGGCGGCCTCGCCATCGATGTTCAGGATGATGTCGCCTGGCAGCAGGCCGCCCTTGGCCGCGGGGCCGTCGCGGTAGACGCCGGCAACGACGATGCCGGCCTTGTCCTTGAGATCGAAGGACTCGGCCAGTTCCGGCGTCAGCGGCTGCACTTCGACGCCGAGCCAGCCGCGAATCACCTGGCCGTGCTCGATGATCGACTGCATGACTTCCAGCGCCAGCTTGGTCGGGATGGCGAAGCCGATGCCCTGGGAGCCGCCGGACTTGGAGAAGATCGCGGTGTTGATGCCGATCAGGTTGCCGTTGGCGTCCACCAGCGCACCGCCCGAGTTGCCCGGGTTGATCGCGGCGTCGGTCTGGATGAAGTCCTCGTAGGTGTTCAGGCCCAGCTGGTTGCGCCCGGTGGCGCTGATGATGCCCATGGTGACGGTCTGGCCGACGCCGAAGGGGTTGCCGATGGCCAGGCACACATCGCCGGTGCGGATGCCATCGGAGCGGCCGAGCATGATCGAGGGCAGGTCCTTGAGGTCGATCTTCAGGACCGCGAGGTCGGTTTCCGGATCACTGCCCACCAGGCGGGCGATGGTCTCGCGGCCATCGCGCAGGGCCACGACGATCTGGTCGGCCCCGGCGGTCACGTGGTTGTTGGTCAGCAGGTAGCCTTCGGGGCTCATGATCACCGCCGAACCCAGGCTGGACTCCATGCGCTTCTGCTGCGGCAGGTTATCCCCGAAGAAGCGCCGGAATAGCGGGTCGTCGAGCATCGAGTTGTTCGGCTTGCTGACCATCTTGGTGGTGTACAGGTTTGCCACGGCCGGCGACGAGCGGGTCACGGCATCGGCGTAGCTGACCGGGCCCTGTTGCAGGCGGCTGAGCAGCGGGGCTTGTTGCAGGTGTACTTCCTGCTGCGGAAGGCCGACCCATTGCGGGTTATGCTGGATGATCAGCAGCGCCAAGAGGACGCCAACCAGCACGGGCCAGCCGAGAAAACGCAGGGCCTTCAGCATCGAAGAAAATCCTTGGGGTTGCTTGGCCGGGGGAGGGCCGATAGGGTGGCGGCCATTATACGGGCGGCGAGCCAAGAAAATAGACGCTCGCAGCCGATGTTGGAGGAATTTCGATGGCAATCGCACTGAGCACGCTGGTCGAGGAAGCGGACCGTTTCCTCGAGGCGGCGAAGATCCAGGATTACTGCCCCAATGGCCTGCAGGTCGAGGGCCGGCCGCAGGTGCGCCGGATCGTTTCCGGGGTCACCGCCAGCCAGGCATTGCTGGATGCTGCCGTGGCGGCGGACGCCGATGTGGTGCTGGTCCACCATGGCTACTTCTGGAAAGGCGAGGGCGCCCGCGTGGTGGGCATGAAGCAGCGTCGTCTGAAGACCCTGCTGAACAACGATATCAGCCTGCTGGCCTATCACCTGCCGCTGGACCTGCATGCCGACGTGGGCAACAACGTGCAGCTTGGCCGCCAGCTCGGCTTCGAGATCGAAGGCCCGCTGGAGCCGGGCAACCCGCGTTCCATCGTGCTGGTCGGCTCGCTGGCCGAGCCCATGCTGCCGAGCGATCTGGCGCGCCATGTGCGCGATGTGCTGGGCCGCGAACCGCTGTTGGTGGATGGCGGCCAGCCGATTCGTCGCATCGCCTGGTGCACCGGTGGCGCCCAGGGGTACATCGACCAGGCCATTGCCGCCGGCGTCGATGCCTACCTCACCGGGGAAGTCTCCGAGCAGACCGTGCACAGCGCCCGCGAGAACGGCATCAGCTTCATTGCCGCCGGGCACCACGCGACCGAACGCTATGGCGTGCAGGCCCTGGGCGACTACCTGGCCAAGCGCTTCGCCATCGAGCACCTGTTCATCGATTGCCCGAACCCGGCCTGATCCTTCGGCCCGGCAATCTTCGTGTAGGAGCGAGCGTGCTCGCGAGGCCGTGTGACTGGGGCTGTTCGCGAGCGAGCTCGCTCCTGCAGGTGAAACTCGATCCTCGCGGCAACGAAAAAGGCCGGCTCACTGAGCCGGCCTTTTTGCGTGTGCCTCAGCGGTAGCCGTGGCGCTGGCGATCGACCGCCTTGCCCAATTCCCACACCGCCATGGCGTAGTGGGTGCTGTGGTTGTAGCGGGTAATCACATAGAAGTTCGGCAGGCCGTACCAGTACTGGTAGGTGTTGCCCATGTCCAGGCGCAGCAGGCTCGCGGTCTTGTGGTTGCCCAGGGAGCCCTGGGGTTGCAGCCCGGCGCTCGCCAGCACGCCGATGGGGTATTGGGTCTTGAAGCCGTCTTCCAGCGAGCGGGCCTGGCCTATGGCGGGGATAGCCACCGGGTCGCCGGTGACCCAGCCGTGCTGCTTGAAGTAATTGGCCACGCTGCCGATGGCGTCGCGCGGGTTCCACAGGTCGCGGTGGCCGTCTCCGTCGAAGTCCACCGCGTACTTGGTGAACGAGGAGGGCATGAACTGCCCGTAGCCCATGGCGCCGGCATAGGAGCCGCGCATTTCCAGCGGGTTGTCGCCTTCCTTGCGCGCCTGCAGGAGGAACTGTTCCAGTTCGCCGCTGAAGAAATCGGCGCGTCGCGGGTAGGAGAACGACAAGGTGGCCAGCGCGTCGATGATCCGCGTCTTGCCCATTACACGGCCCCATCGGGTTTCCACGCCGATGATGCCGACGATGATTTCCGGCGGCACGCCATAGGTGCGCGAAGCGCGCTGTAGGTCGGCCTCGTATTCGTTCCAGAACTGCACGCCCTTCTGCACGTTGTCCGGGGTGAGGAACTTCTTCCGGTAGCGCAACCAGGCGCCGTTCGGGCCGCTGGGCGCGGTGTAGGTGGGCGCCTGGCGGTCCATCAGGCGGATGACCCAGTCGAGTTCGCGGGTCTGGGCGAACAGGTCCTGCAGGTCCTGGCGGTTGAAATTGTGCTGGCTCACCATGCGGTCGATGAAGCGCTGGGCATTGGCATTGCCGGCGAAGTCGCCGCGCAGCGGGGTGATCGGTTGCACCGAGCCGAATGCCGGGTGGGCGCTGGGAGTGATCAGGGTCGGTGTCTTCGGCTTCTGGGCCGGCTGCGGAGCGGGAGTCGGTTTGCTGCTGCACGCGGAAACGAAGAGGAGCAAAGGCAGGACAAAAGCGATGCGGCGCATGGGAAATCTTCTGGGGAGGAAAACTTGCCGCTATGCTAGCGCAGTGCCGGCTGGGCACAAGCCGGGAGCGCATCCTGGAAGCGGCTGACTCTGTTGCAGGAAAAGTCCCGGCGATATTTCGTTCCAGCACCCGTCCAGTCACCCTTCAGACGCACGCCGAAAGCCGTTTTCGCACTGAGCGCGTATGGCTATATCGGTATATTTTTTCGGTATAACCCGCCATCCGGTTAGAGCCTTGCGCTGTGATAGAGTGCGCGCTCGTCTACGGCCCGCCGGCCGTCCATAAGCAATTCCGTGAGTAGCCATGGTCGACAAACTGACGCATCTGAAACAGCTGGAGGCCGAGAGCATCCACATCATCCGCGAGGTCGCCGCCGAGTTCGACAACCCGGTGATGCTGTACTCGATCGGCAAGGACAGCGCGGTGATGCTCCACCTCGCGCGCAAGGCTTTCTTCCCCGGCAAGCTGCCGTTCCCGGTGATGCATGTCGACACCCGCTGGAAATTCCAGGAGATGTACAAGTTCCGCACCAAGATGGTCGAGGAACTGGGCCTGGACCTGATCACCCACATCAACCCCGATGGCGTGGCGCAGGACATCAACCCCTTCACTCACGGTAGCGCCAAGCACACCGACATCATGAAGACCGAAGGCCTGAAGCAGGCCCTCGACAAGTACGGCTTCGACGCCGCCTTCGGTGGTGCCCGCCGCGACGAAGAGAAGTCCCGCGCCAAGGAGCGCGTCTACTCCTTCCGCGACAGCAAGCACCGCTGGGACCCGAAGAACCAGCGTCCGGAACTGTGGAACGTTTACAACGGCAAGGTGAAGAAGGGCGAGTCGATTCGCGTCTTCCCGCTGTCGAACTGGACCGAGCTGGACATCTGGCAATACATCTACCTGGAGCAGATCCCGATCGTGCCGCTGTACTTCGCCGAAGAACGCGAAGTCATCGAGATGAACGGCTCGCTGATCATGATCGACGACGATCGCATCCTCGAGCACCTCACGCCCGAGCAGAAGGCCAGCATCCAGAAGAAGATGGTGCGTTTCCGTACCCTGGGCTGCTACCCGCTGACCGGCGCGGTGGAATCCACCGCTACCACGCTGCCGGAAATCATCCAGGAAATGCTGCTGACGCGGACTTCCGAACGCCAGGGCCGGGTCATCGACCACGATGCCGCAGGCTCGATGGAAGAAAAGAAACGTCAGGGCTACTTCTAAGGTTCTCGCAACATGTCGCATCAATCCGATCTGATCAGCGAGGACATCCTCGCCTACCTGGCCCAGCACGAGCGCAAGGAACTGCTGCGCTTCCTTACCTGCGGCAACGTTGACGACGGCAAGAGCACCCTGATCGGGCGCCTGCTGCATGACTCCAAAATGATCTACGAGGACCACCTCGAGGCCATCACCCGCGATTCGAAGAAAGTCGGCACCACCGGCGATGACGTCGACCTGGCGCTGCTGGTCGACGGCCTGCAGGCCGAGCGCGAGCAGGGCATCACCATCGACGTGGCCTATCGCTACTTCAGCACCGCCAAGCGCAAGTTCATCATCGCCGACACCCCCGGCCATGAGCAGTACACCCGCAACATGGCCACCGGCGCGTCCACCTGCGACCTGGCCATCATCCTGATCGACGCCCGCTACGGCGTGCAGACCCAGACCCGTCGGCACAGCTTCATCGCCTCCCTGCTGGGCATCAAGCACATCGTCGTCGCCATCAACAAGATGGACCTCAAGGGCTTCGACGAGGGCGTGTTCGAGCAGATCAAGGCCGACTACCTGCAGTTCGCCGACAAGATCAACCTGAAGACCAACTCCCTGCACTTCGTGCCGATGTCGGCGCTGAAGGGCGACAACGTGGTCAACAAGTCCGAGCGCTCGCCCTGGTACACCGGCCAGTCGCTGATGGAAATCCTCGAGACCGTGGAAGTCGCGGGTGATCGCAATCTCGACGACATGCGCTTCCCGGTGCAGTACGTCAACCGCCCGAACCTGAACTTCCGCGGCTTCGCCGGCACCCTGGCGAGCGGCATCGTGCGCAAGGGCGATGAAGTCGTGGCCCTGCCGTCGGGCAAGGGCAGCAAGGTCAAGTCCATCGTCACCTTCGAAGGTGAGTTGGAGCAGGCCGGCCCGGGCCAGGCCATCACCCTGACCCTGGAAGACGAAATCGACGTCTCCCGCGGCGACATGCTGGTGCACGCCGACAACCGCCCGCAGGTAACCGACGGCTTCGACGCCATGCTGGTGTGGATGGCCGAAGAGCCGATGCTGCCGGGCAAGAAATACGACATCAAGCGCGCCACCAGCTACGTGCCGGGCTCGATCCCGAGCATCGCGCACAAGGTGGATGTGAACACCCTGGAAGAGACCGCCGCCAGCGAACTCAAGCTCAACGAGATCGCCCGCGTGAAGGTCAGCCTGGATGCGCCCATCGCCCTGGACGGCTACGACCAGAACCGCACCACCGGCGCCTTCATCGTCATCGACCGGCTGACCAATGGCACCGTCGGCGCCGGCATGATCATCGCCGCCCCGCAGGCGGGCCACGGCTCGGCCACCCACCACGGTGCCAACGCCCATGTCGCCCGTGAAGAGCGTGCCGCGCGCTTCGGCCAGCAACCGGCCACCGTGCTGTTCAGCGGCCTCTCCGGCGCCGGCAAGAGCACCCTGGCCTACGCCGTGGAGCGCAAGCTGTTCGACATGGGCCGTGCGGTCTTTGTGCTGGATGGCCAGAACCTGCGCCATGACCTGAACAAGGGCCTGCCGCAGGACCGTGCCGGCCGCACCGAGAATTGGCTGCGCACCGCCCACGTGGCGCGTCAGTTCAACGAGGCCGGCCTGATCAGCCTGTGCGCCTTCGTCGCCCCGAGCGCCGAGGGCCGCGAGCGCGCCAAGTCGCTGATCGGCGCCGAGCGCCTGGTCACCGTCTATGTCCAGGCGTCCCCGCAGGTCTGCCGCGAACGCGACCCGCAGGGCCTGTACGCTGCCGGCCAGGACAACATTCCGGGCGAGTCCTTCCCCTACGACGTGCCGCTGGATGCCGATCTGGTGATCGACACCCAGAGCCAGTCGGTAGAGGAGGGCGTAAAGGCCGTTCTCGACCTGCTCCGCCAGCGCGGCGCGATCTGATCGCACAGCGCTGACGAAAAAGCCCCGCAGATGCGGGGCTTTTTCTTTGGTGACAACCGATTACGCCGACCTCTGACGCGGAGCCATCTGCTTGCGTAGGAGCGGACCCTGCCCGCGAAATCCGTCCATCCCTCTCGAGGATGGACGGCTATGTCTCATCCTGCTTTTCCTTACGCTCCAGGCAACCGCGCTTTGCGCAAAAGGCGTTCGTCGACTCCAGGCAGTGTGTACCTCGTTACAGCCACCACAGAGCATCGAACCGCTGTCTTTCTCGACTTCAATCGTGCCTGCGTCGCTTCATCGTCGTTTACACGACCGTCGGTGCTCGGCCGAAACAGGCTGCTCGCCTGGGTTTTGATGCCGGATCACGTCCATTGGCTGCTTCAGTTGGGCGATGGCGAGGACCTGGCCAAATCGGTTGGACGAATGAAGGCTGTCAGTGCGCGAGAGGTGCGTTGCAAGAGGGGATGGCAGGACACCGTATGGGCGTCCGCTTTCCATGACCGGACGCTACGAAGGGAAGAAGATTTAGTCGCTGTTGCCCGGTATGTGGTAGCCAATCCTTTGCGCGCGGGGCTGGTCAGAACAGTGAAGGAGTATTCCTTTTGGGATGCAGTGTGGCTGTAAGAGTTTCGCGGACAAGGTCCGCTCCTACGGGAGCAGTTCGGTTCCCATGAAAAAGCCCCGCCGAGGCGGGGCTTTTTCTAAGGAGTCGAGCCTCAGTACTTGCTCTTCAGCCCGTACGTCTCATCCAGCGTGCCCGGCCCTTCGCTGGGCTTGGGGGCGTAGTCGCGCGGTGCTTCGTTGTTTGCCGGCGGGGTCAGGCGCTCGCGGCGCTCGGGGTATTCGTCGGCGTGCAGGGCGGCCAGCAGGCGCTGCTTGGTCTGTTCGTCCAGGGCCAGGCGCTCGGCGCCCTCGGACAGGTGCTCCTGTACATCCTGATAGCTCTGGGTGAGCTTCTTCATCAGGCTGGCGGAGGTGCTGAAGTGGGTCACCACTTCGCGCTGGTAGCTGTCGAAACGATCCTGCATGTCATCCACCTGACGCTGCAGCTTGTTCGGCGCGGCGTTGGGCAGCAGGCGGGCGATCAGGAAGCCGATGCCGACCCCGACGATCAGGGCGAGTAGCGGCAGCAACCAGGTGGTGAGGGACTGTTCCACGCGAATCCTTCCTCTATAGACGGCTTTGCTTTACGTTAGCGGCTTGCACCTGTGCTTGTATACCGTGGCGAACGCTTCGCCGCCTGCGCAGGTATTGAGCTAGACGAGACGACCCGCCACGGGGTCACGGAGCTGTTGTTTGACCACCCGCGAAATCCCTCTGTTCCTTGACGGCCCCGATGGCCAGCTGGAAGCCCTGCACCTCGCCACGCCTGACGCCCGGGGCGTCGCGCTGATCTGCCACCCGCACCCGCTGTTTGCCGGCACCATGCAGAACAAGGTGGTCGCCACCCTGCAGCGCGCCGCGCGGGATGCAGGATACGCCACCCTGCGTTTCAATTTTCGTGGCGTGGGTCAGAGCGCCGGCAGTTATGCCGAGGGCCGCGGCGAGATCGATGACGCGCTGGCCGCCGCGCACTGGCTCGCCGAGCAGCATCCGGGGCTGCCGTTGACGCTGATGGGCTTCTCCTTCGGCTCCTGTGTGGCGGGCAACGCCGCCGAGCGCCTGGAAGAGCAGGGCGCCGAGCTCGCGCAACTGTTCATGCTGGCCCCGCCGGTCGAACGCTTCGACGTCGACCTGCCCGAGCGCTGCCCGCTCACGGTGATCCAGCCGGAGGCCGACGAAGTGGTCACGCCCGAGCGCGTGTATGCCTGGAGCGCCGAGCTGAGCAAGCCCCATGAGCTGATCCGCATGCCCGAGTGCAGCCATTTCTTCCACGGCAAGCTGATCGAGCTCAAGGACCTGATACAGGCCCGGCTCGCCTAGCTCGCCCAGCCGCGATACCATCCGGCCCGCCATTTCATTTGTGTTGATTCCTGGATTCCCATGACGACCCGTATCCTGACCGGCATCACCACCACCGGTACTCCGCACCTGGGCAACTACGCCGGCGCCATCCGCCCGGCCATCGTCGCCAGCCGCGATCCGCAGGCAGATTCCTTCTACTTCCTGGCCGACTACCACGCGCTGATCAAGTGCGATGACCCGGCGCGCATCCAGCGTTCGCGCCTGGAGATCGCCGCCACGTGGCTGGCCTGCGGCCTGGATGCGGACAAGGCGACCTTCTATCGCCAGTCCGATATTCCCGAAATCCCCGAACTGACCTGGCTGCTCACCTGCGTGAGCGCCAAGGGCCTGCTCAACCGCGCCCACGCCTACAAGGCCTCGGTGGACAAGAACGTCGAGGCCGGCGAAGACCCGGACGCCGGCGTCACCATGGGCCTGTACAGCTACCCGGTGCTGATGGCCGCGGACATCCTGATGTTCAACGCCCACAAGGTGCCGGTCGGCCGCGACCAGATCCAGCACGTGGAGATGGCCCGCGACATCGGCCAGCGCTTCAACCACCTGTTCGGCAATGGCAAGGAGCTGTTCACCCTGCCCGAGGTGGTGATCGAGGAAGACGTGGCGACCCTGCCGGGCCTGGACGGGCGCAAGATGTCCAAGAGCTACGACAACACCATCCCGCTGTTCGGCAGCGCCAAGCAGCTCAAGGATGCCGTGGCGCGCATCGTCACCGACTCCCGTGCGCCGGGCGAGCCAAAGGACCCGGACAACTCGCACCTGTTCACCCTCTACCAGGCGTTCTCCACCCACGAGCAACAGGCTGCGTTCCGCGCCGAGCTGCTCGGTGGCCTGGCCTGGGGCGAAGCCAAGCAGCGCCTGTTCGAACTGCTCGACAACGAGCTGGGCGAGGCCCGCGAGCGCTACCACGCACTGATCACCCGCCCGGCCGATCTGGAGGATATCCTCCAGGCCGGTGCCGCCAAGGCCCGCCGCATCGCTACCCCGTTCCTCGGCGAGTTGCGCGAATCCGTCGGCCTGCGCTCGTTCCGCGAGCAGGTCCAGGTGGCGACCGAAGGCAAGAAGAAGGCTGCCAAGGCCGCGCGTTTCGTCAGCTTCCGCGAAGACGAAGGCTTCCGCTTCCGCCTGCTGGATGCCGCTGGCGAGCAACTGCTGCTGTCCATCGCCTTCGCCGATGGCAAGGCCGCGGGCCAGGTGACCAAGCGCCTGCAGGCCGAGGAATTGGACCTGCACGCCGAGCTGAATGCCTTCAGCGTGCGTCTGGATGGCGAAGCCGTGGCGTACAGCCCGGAGTTCTCCACCGACGCGGAACGCGACGCCGCCATGCAGCGTCTGCGCGAGGCTCTCGCTCCGCAGGAGTGAGGGTCGGCAGGCCGGTCCGACTACCGGCCAATTGCCAAGCAACGGGGGCGCCGCTAAAGTGTGCGCCCCCGTTTTCGTTGCCTTGCTACCGATCATGACGCCTCTTCAGCGCTACCAGGAAGACCTCAAACGCCCCGATTTCTTCCACGACGCCGCCCAAGCGAACGCCGTGAAGCACCTGCAACGCCTCTACGACGACCTGGTCGCTGCCGACAAGGGCAAGTCCGGCCTGTTCGGCAAGCTGCTGGGCAAGAAGACCCAGGAGCCGGTGAAGGGCCTGTATTTCTGGGGCGGCGTCGGTCGCGGCAAGACCTACCTGGTGGATACCTTCTTCGAGGCGCTGCCGTTCAAGCAGAAGATGCGCACGCACTTCCACCGCTTCATGAAGCGCGTCCACGAGGAAATGAAGACCCTCAAGGGCGAGAAGAACCCGCTGACCATCATCGGCAAGCGTTTCGCCGACGAGGCCCGGGTGATCTGCTTTGACGAATTCTTCGTCTCCGACATCACCGATGCGATGATCCTCGCGACCCTGCTGGAAGAGCTGTTCAAGAACGGCGTCAGCCTGGTGGCGACTTCCAACATCGTGCCGGACGGCCTGTACAAGGACGGCCTGCAGCGCGCCCGCTTCCTGCCGGCCATTGCCCTGGTCAAGCAGTACACCGAGGTGGTCAACGTCGACAGCGGCGTGGACTACCGCCTGCGTGCCCTGGAACAGGCCGAGCTGTACCACTGGCCGTTGTCGGAGCAAGCCGAGCAGGCCATGACCCGCGACTTCAAGGCGCTGACCCCGGAATGCGCCGCGGCCACCCGCGACGACGCGCTGATGATCGAGAATCGCGAGATCCGCGCGCGCATCACCTGCGATGACGTGGCCTGGTTCGAATTCCGCGAGCTATGCGACGGCCCGCGCAGCCAGAACGACTACATCGAGCTGGCGAAGATCTTCCACGCCATCCTGATTTCCAACGTCGAGCAGATGAACGTGGCCAAGGACGACATGGCCCGCCGCTTCATCAACCTGGTGGACGAGTTCTACGACCGCAACGTCAAGCTGATCCTCTCCGCCGAGGTGGAGCTCAAGGACCTGTACACCGGTGGTCGCCTGGAGTTCGAATTCCAGCGCACCCTGAGCCGTCTGCTGGAAATGCAGTCCCACGAATACCTGAGCCGTCCGCACCGCCCCTGATGGCCAGGTGAATGAAAAGGCTGCCCAAGGGCAGCCTTTTTCGTTTTGGCTCTTCGTAGGAGCGAGCTTGCTCGCGAACCGCCCAGCACTGCAGCTGCCGGGAAATGTTCGCGAGCAAGCTCGCTCCTACGTAAAGCCATCCCGCGTGACAGCAGCGATCAGCGCTGGGCCATCTCCTGCTGCGCCTTCATCAGCAGTTGCTGGGCATGGGTCACCTCCAGTGCCTCCATGGCGTTGATCGGCTTGATCGCCACGGCCTTCTTCAGCTGTTCCAGCGCCTTCTGCTCTTCGTCCTCGCCATACACATAGCCCAGCGCGTTGGCGTACTCGTAGTGGCCGATGGGCAGGTCGTCCGCGGCGCGGAAGGAGCGGGCGAAGTACTGCTCCATCTTGTCCGCGCTGACCCCGTAGGTCATCTTGCCTACCAGTTTGCCGACCTTGCGGATCACGCCGGCCTCGTAGCCGCCATAGAGCGCGAGGGCGAACGGCTGGTTCGGCTGCTGTGCCAGCAGGGCGTCCAGTTCCTTGGGAATATCGCTGGTGTAGCCGCGTTTGAGCACCACCGGCACCGGCAGGTCTTCGGCGAGGCGGGCCTTGGCGTAGGCGCGACCGAACTGGGCGATGGGGTCGGCATTGAGCAACGGGCCGGCCTCGTCGGTGTAGCTGATGACTTCCTCCAGCAGGCGCTGCTTCTCGTCCTGAGTCGGCGCGAGGAACATGGCGTACAGCACCTGGGCGAACAGGCCGGGCACCTGGCCGCCGACGCCGAGCGCCAGGCCATCCTTTTTGGCCTGGGCGAAGTCGCCGCGGAACACCTTGCGCCAGACGTCCTGCAGCTTCTCGGCGTAGACCTGCGCTTCTTCCGGCTTGCCGCTGAAGCCGGTGCCGGCGGCCACGGTCTTCTCCAGGGCGTCGGGATGCTTCGTGGCCATGCTGACCACCCAGTCCGCATCCGGGAAGGGATAGTGGGCGCCGAAGCCGCGGGTCAGTCGTGGCCAGGCCTCGCGCAGCTTGTCGCCGCTGTAGTCGAAGGCGCTCTGGTCGTAGGGGAAGGGTTTCCAGGTGTCGTCCGCCACAGCGTTCAGGCTGAAGGCGGCCAGCAGGGCAAGCAGAAAGTGGCGCATGGCGATATCCCGATGGGTTCTTGTTGTCAGGTGCTGCCCCGATCATAGGGCGGCGCCTGAGTCCGTGAACCCATCCTAGGGATGGCCTGTTTCAGGCGTCCTTCTGTTCGTACTGGCGTCGGTAGTGGTTGGGCGACAGCCCGGTGTGCTGCCTGAACAGGCGGGCGAAGAAGCTGGCGTCGTCGTAACCGACTTCGTAGCTGATGGTCTTGATGCTCTTGCGGGTGGTGGACAGCAGGTTGCGCGCCGTCTCGATGCGCAAGCGCTGCAGGTAATGCAGCGGCTTGTCGCCGGTGGCCGCCTGGAAGCGCCGCATGAAGTTGCGAATGCTCATGCCGTGCTCCCGGGCCACGTCTTCGAAGCGGAACTTGTCGAAGAAATGCTCCTCCAGCCAGTGCTGGATCTGCAGGATCGCCGGGTCGTGGTGCAGCTTCTGTCCGCCGAAGCCCAGGCGGCCCGGCGTGTAGGTCCGCTGCACTTCGTAGAGGATGTCGCGGGCGACGCCCTGGGCCACGGCGGCGCCGCAGAAGTGCTCGATCAGGTAGATGTACAGGTCGCGCACCGAGGTCAGGCCGCTGGCGCTGTAGATGTTGTCGGCGTCGGCGATGTGCTTGTCCTGGTTGAGCAGCACCGTGGGATAGCGCTCGGCGAACTCGCGGAAGAATCGCCAGTAGGTGGTCGCTTCCTTGCCGTCGAGCAGGCCGGCTTCGGCGAGCCAGAACACGCCGGACACCTCGCCGCACAGGACGCAGCCCGCCGCATGGCGCTCGCGCAGCCAGGGCAGCACCTGCGGGTAGAGGGTCAGCAGTTCGTCGAAGTCGCCCCAGAAGGCCGGAAGGATGATCAGCTCCGGTTCGTCCAGGGCGCCGTGCACCGGCAGGAGGTCGCCGCTGAAGCTCATCACGGGCTGGCCGTCGGGGCTGACGATGCGGGTTTCGAAGCTGGGTTGCAGACCGAGCCCCTGTTGCCGGCCATGGCGCAGGGCGGCCATGTGGAAGAAGTCCTTGGCCTGCATCAGCGTCGAGCCGAAGACACCATGGGTGGCGAGTATGCTGACGCGGCGCAGCATGCGGGAAGCGGGATTGGGCATCGGTTCTTGTACTTCTTATGGATGTCTTGGCATGACGCTAAAGCGGTCATGATGCGGCTGGATCGTCTTATTTTTTGGCGAAAGTGTCCAGTGCAGAGCGGTTCGCGCTGGCCTACAGTCGGCCTTCCAATAACGCCAACAACCGATCCGCAGGTGCACCGCATGATTCCCAGAACCCTGTTCAGTTCCGACCACGAGCTGTTCCGCGACAGCGTCCGCAAGTTCCTCGAACAGGAGGCGGTGCCCTTCCACGCCCAGTGGGAGAAGGACGGTCACATCGACCGCACGCTGTGGAACAAGGCCGGCGAGGCCGGGATGCTCTGCTCGCACCTGCCCGAGGCCTACGGCGGCATGGCGGCGGACTTCCTCTACAGCGCGGTGGTGATCGAGGAGATCGGTCGCCTGGGTCTGACCGGTATCGGCTTCTCGCTGCATTCGGACATCGTCGCCCCGTACATCCTCCACTACGGCAGCGAGGAGCTGAAACAGCGCTATCTGCCCAAGCTGGTATCCGGCGAGATGGTCTCGGCCATCGCCATGACCGAGCCGGGCGCCGGCTCCGACTTGCAGGGCGTGAAGACCACCGCCGTGCTGGATGGCGACGAATACGTGATCAACGGTTCGAAGACTTTCATCACCAACGGCTGGCTGGCCGACCTGGTCATCGTGGTCGCCAAGACTGACCCCAAGGCGGGCGCCAAGGGCACCAGCCTGTTCCTGGTGGAGGCGGGCACGCCGGGCTTCACCAAGGGCAAGCGCCTGGAAAAAGTCGGCATGAAGGCCCAGGACACCTCCGAGCTGTTCTTCCAGGACGTGCGCATTCCGAAGGAAAACCTGCTGGGCAAGGACGGGCAGGGCTTCATTTACCTGATGCAGGAACTGCCCCAGGAGCGCCTGACCGTGGCGCTCGGCGCGCTGGCGTCGGCCGAGGCGGCGCTGAAATGGACGCTGGACTACACGCGCGACCGCAAGGCTTTCGGAAAATCCGTTGCTGATTTCCAGAACACCCGCTTCAAGCTCGCGGAAATGGCCACCGAGATCCAGGTCGGCCGCGTCTTCGTCGACCGCTGCCTGGAGCAGCACCTGGAAGGCAAGCTGGATGTGCCCACCGCGGCCATGGCCAAGTACTGGACCACCGACCTGCAGTGCAAGGTGCTCGATGAGTGCGTGCAGTTGCATGGCGGCTACGGCTTCATGTGGGAATACCCCATCGCCCGCGCCTGGGCCGATGCCCGCGTGCAGCGCATCTATGCCGGCACCAACGAGATCATGAAGGAGATCATCGCCCGCGCGCTGTGACCGGCAGACGTCCGTAGGAGCGAGCTTGCTCGCGAACACTTCGCTGGCACTGGGGTGTCAGGCGGTTCGCGAGCAGGCTCGCTCCTGCGAAAGGCTCAAGGCGCCGGGTTGGGCTGGTCCTTGTGGATCGCCTCGATGCCGGCCAGCACCTCGTCGGAGAGCTTCAGGTCGAAGCTGCCGAGGTTGGCGTCCAGTTGCTCGAGGCTGGTGGCGCCGATGATGTTGCTGGTCACGAACGGCCGGCTGGTGACGAAGGCCAGGGCCATTTGCGCCGGGTCCAGGCCATGCTCCCGGGCGAGTGTCACATAGCGGTCGCAGGCGCTTTCGCTCTGCGGGTTGGTGTAGCGGGTGAAGCGGCTGAAAAGGCTGATCCGCGCGTTGGCCGGGCGCGCGCCGCCGAAGTACTTGCCCGAGAGCATGCCAAAGGCCATGGGCGAATACGCCAGCAGGCCGATCTGTTCGCGGATGGCGATTTCCGCAAGGCCCACCTCGAAGCTGCGGTTGAGCAGGTTGTAGGGGTTCTGGATCGACACGGCGCGCGGCCAGCCACGCTCCTGGGCAATCTGCAGGAAGCGCATGGTGCCCCAGGGCGTTTCGTTGGACAGGCCGACGTGGCGGATCTTGCCGGCGCGCACCTGCTCGTCGAGCGCTTCCAGCGTGTCTTCCAGCGCCGTGAAGCTTTCTTCCTTGTGCTGGTAGCCCAACTGGCCGAAGAAGTTGGTACTGCGCTCGGGCCAGTGCAACTGGTAGAGATCGATCCAGTCGGTCTGCAGGCGCTTGAGGCTGCCATCGAGCGCCGCGACGATATTCTTGCGGTCGAGCTTCGGCTGGCCGTCACGGATGTGGCTGATGGCGTTGCCGGGGCCGGCGATCTTGCTGGCCAGCACCCAGTCGGCGCGATCGCCGCGCCGGGCGAACCAGTTGCCGATGATCTGTTCGGTGCGGGTGTAGGTCTGCGCGCGCGGCGGCACCGGGTACATCTCCGCGGTATCGATGAAATTCAGACCGGCGGCCTTGGCCCGCTCGATCTGCGCGAAAGCCTCGTCTTGCGTGTTCTGCTCGCCCCAGGTCATGGTCCCCAGGCAGAGGGCGCTGACTTTCAGTTCGGTGCGGCCGAGCGGGCGGTACTCCATGCAGATCTCCTCATGAAAACAAGTGCGTCATACGGTTGAAAATTCTGCCGGAATCTGCATAATTCCGCAGCCTTTCATCGGTGGGGGATGCCAAGCCTGCCGATCGATACATCTAGTCGTTACGGACGCACACCGACCCGAGCCCCAATTCGTGTCTGTCTTCGGCTGTCCTTGACTTGTCAAGGCAACCACTGTCCAGTAAGATTCGCCGTCTTATTTTCAGGCGGCCCCTGAGGCTATAACGAATGAAAACTTATACCGCGAAACCAGAAACTGTTAAGCGCGACTGGTTCGTCGTCGACGCTGCTGGCCTGACCCTGGGTCGTCTGGCTACCGAGATTGCTACCCGCCTGCGCGGCAAGCACAAGCCGGAATACACCCCGCACGTTGACACTGGCGACTACATTGTCGTCATCAACGCCGAGCAGGTTCGTGTCACTGGCGCCAAAGCTACCGACAAGATGTACTACCATCACTCGGGCTTCCCGGGCGGTATCAAGTCGATCAACTTCGAGAAGCTGATCGCCAAGGCTCCTGAGCGTGTTATCGAGACTGCCGTCAAAGGCATGCTGCCGAAGAACCCGCTGGGCCGCGACATGTACCGCAAGCTGAAAGTGTACAAGGGTGCCAACCACCCGCACACCGCTCAGCAGCCTCAAGAACTGAAGATTTAACGGGATAGCTCATTATGTCGGCGACTCAAAATTACGGCACTGGCCGTCGTAAGACCGCTACCGCTCGCGTCTTCCTGCGTCCGGGCACTGGCAAGATCTCCATCAACAACCGCACTATCGAGCAGTTCTTCGGTCGTGAGACCGCTCGCATGGTTGTCCGTCAGCCGCTCGAGCTGACCGAGAACACCGAGAAGTTCGATATCTACGTTACCGTCGTTGGCGGTGGTGTAAGCGGCCAGGCCGGTGCGATCCGTCACGGTATCACCCGCGCCCTGATCGAGTACGACGAGACCCTGCGCAGCCCGCTGCGTAAAGCTGGCTACGTCACTCGCGACGCTCGTGAAGTTGAGCGTAAGAAAGTCGGTCTGCGCAAAGCGCGTAAGCGTCCGCAGTACTCCAAGCGTTAATACGACGCTTCGAAAAAAAACGCCCAGTTCCTTTGGACTGGGCGTTTTTTTATGTCTTCAATAAGTTCGTGCGGCAAGGTGTCGCATCCGCGCAAGCCGCGCGGCGCAAGGGTTCCAAGGGTTGTGTGACAGGCTATTACCTTGTCATCACAAGGGCTTTTCTTTACCATTTGGCGAATTTTTTGCGCGGCTCGAATTTTTACTTAAAAGCCTGATTTGAACAGGCTTGAAGCTGATGGGAGACGACTGAATGAGTAATGACGGCGTGAATGCAGGCCGGCGTCGCTTCCTTGTCGCGGCCACCTCGGTGGTCGGTGCGGCAGGAGCGGTCGGAGCTGCGGTCCCGTTCGTGGGGTCATGGTTCCCCAGTGCCAAGGCGAAGGCCGCTGGCGCGCCGGTGAAGGTCAACGTAGGGAAGATCGAGCCGGGCCAGCAGGTCGTGGCCGAGTGGCGGGGCAAGCCCGTTTTCCTGGTGCATCGCACCAAGGAAATGCTCGACGCGCTGCCGACCCTCGAAGGCCAGTTGTCCGACCCCGAGTCGAAAGCCTCGGAGCAGCCGGCGTACGTCGATCCCAAGCTGCGTTCGATCAAGCCTGAGCTGGCCGTGATCGTCGGTATCTGCACCCACCTGGGTTGCTCGCCGACCTTCCGCCCGGAAGTCGCTCCCGCGGACCTCGGTCCGGACTGGAAGGGTGGCTACTTCTGCCCCTGCCACGGCTCCCATTACGACCTCGCCGGCCGCGTTTACAAGGGGCAGCCCGCGCCCCTGAACCTGCCGATTCCGCCCTATTCGCTTGATGGTGACGAGTTGACCATCGGTGTGGACCAGGAGAAAGCCTGATGAACAAGTTCATGGCTTGGGTCGATGCCCGCTTCCCCGCGACCAAGATGTGGGAAGACCATCTGAGCAAGTACTACGCCCCGAAGAACTTCAACTTCTGGTACTTCTTCGGCTCCCTCGCACTGCTGGTCCTGGTTAACCAGATCCTCACCGGTATCTGGCTGACCATGAGCTTCACCCCGTCGGCCGAAGAAGCGTTCGCGTCCGTCGAGTACATCATGCGCGATGTGGATTACGGCTGGATTATCCGCTACATGCACTCCACCGGTGCATCGGCGTTCTTCGTGGTCGTCTACCTGCACATGTTCCGCGGCCTGCTCTACGGCTCCTACCAGAAGCCGCGCGAACTGGTGTGGATCTTCGGCATGCTGATCTACCTCGCCCTGATGGCCGAGGCCTTCATGGGCTACCTGCTGCCCTGGGGCCAGATGTCCTACTGGGGGGCCCAGGTGATCATCTCGCTGTTCGGCGCCATTCCGGTAATCGGCGAAGACCTGTCCCAGTGGATCCGTGGTGACTTCCTGATCTCCGGCATCACCCTGAACCGCTTCTTCGCCCTGCACGTGATTGCCCTGCCGATCGTCCTGCTCGGCCTGGTCGTGCTGCACATCCTGGCGCTGCACGAAGTCGGCTCGAACAACCCCGACGGCGTCGATATCAAGAAGAAGAAGGACGAGAACGGCATCCCGCTGGACGGCATTCCGTTCCACCCGTACTACACCGTGAAAGATATCGTCGGCGTGGTGGTCTTCCTGTTCGTCTTCTGCACCGTGATCTTCTTCTTCCCGGAAATGGGCGGTTTCTTCCTCGAGAAGCCCAACTTCGAGATGGCGAACCAGTTCAAGACCCCGGATCACATTGCGCCGGTTTGGTACTTCACTCCGTTCTACGCCATCCTGCGCGCCGTTCCGGACAAGCTGATGGGCGTCATCGCCATGGGTGCCGCCATCGCCGTGCTGTTCGTGCTGCCGTGGCTGGACCGTAGCCCGGTTCGCTCGATCCGCTACAAGGGCTGGCTGAGCAAGATCTGGCTGGTGATCTTCGCGGTGTCCTTCGTCGTTCTCGGCTACTACGGCTCGCAAGCGCCGTCGCCGCTGGGCACTACGCTGTCGCGCCTGTGCACCATTCTGTATTTCGCCTTCTTCATCCTGATGCCGTTCTACACCCGGATGGAGAAAACCAAACCGGTTCCGGAAAGGGTGACTGGCTGATGAAAAAGCAATTCGCTGCATTTGTTCTGGCTCTGCTGCCTGTCTTCGGCTTCGCCGCCGAAGGACATGGCCCGGCCCTGGATCGCGTCGATATCGACCTGACCGACAAGGCTGCCATGCAGGATGGCGCGCGTACCTTCGCCAACTACTGCATGGGCTGCCACAGCGCCAAGTTCCAGCGTTATGAGCGTGTCGGCCGTGATCTGGGTATCCCGGAAGAGCTGATGATGAGTCACCTGGTGTTCACCGGCGCGAAGATCGGTGATCACATGGACATCGGCATGAAGCCGGCTGACGCCAAGGTATGGTTCGGCGCTGCGCCGCCGGACCTGACCCTGGTCGCTCGCGTTCGTGGTACCGACTGGCTGTACACCTACCTGCGTTCGTTCTACGAAGATCCCAAGCGTCCGTGGGGCGTGAACAACAAGGTCTTCCCGAACGTCGGCATGCCGAACGTGCTGGTCAGCCTGCAGGGCCGCCAGGTCATCGGTTGCAAGCAGGTTCAGGTCGTCGAGGATGGCAAGAAGCAGTACGATCCCCTGACCGGTACTCCGCTGACCCACGAGGCCTGCGATCAGCTGACCATCGTGCCGAAGTCCGGCCAGCTGACCGAAGCCCAGTTCGACGAGAAGGTGAAGAACCTGGTGACCTTCCTGGCTTATTCGGCTGACCCGAACAAGCTGGATTCTCACCGCATCGGCACCTACGTTCTGCTGTTCCTGGCCTTCTTCTTCGTGTTCGCCTATCTGCTCAAGCGCGAATACTGGAAGGACGTGCACTAAGCACCATCCGTCGTAGTAACAAGCGCGCGCCCTACGGGGCGCGCGTGCGTTTTTCTACCTCCCACAAGAAGATCCTGCGAGGAGGCGCGCGGCATGGCCGCAATCAACAAGCTCACCTGCTTCTCCGACCCTGCCTGCCATTACAGCCACCGCGTGCGCCTGGTGCTGGCGGAGAAGAGCGTCGTCGCCGATATCATCGACGTCCCCGCCGGCAACATCCCGGCCAAGCTCGCCGAAGTGAACCCCTATGGCAGTCTGCCGACGCTGGTCGATCGCGATCTCGCGCTCTACGAGTCGACAGTGGTCATGGAGTACCTCGATGAGCGTTATCCACATCCGCCGTTGCTCCCGGTCTATCCGGTGGCTCGCGCCAACAGCCGCTTGCTGATGCACCGCATCCAGCGCGACTGGTGCAGCCTGGTGGATCGCATCCTCGATACCCGCCGCAAGGACGCCGAACGAGCCTTGGCGCGCAAGGAGTTGCGTGAGAGCCTGACAGGTGTGTCGCCACTGTTCGCCGACAAGGCGTTTTTCCTCAGTGACGAGTTGAGCCTGGTGGATTGCTGCCTGCTGCCGATCCTCTGGCGTCTGCCGATTCTGGGTATCGAGCTTCCGAGGCCGGCGAAGCCGCTACTGGATTACATGGAGCGGCAGTTCTCGCGAGAAACTTTCCGTGCGAGCCTGTCCTCTATCGAACGTGATATGCGCTAAGGAGCCTGATGATGAACTCCAGTCGTCCCTACCTCGTGCGAGCCCTCTATGAGTGGATCGTCGACAACGGCTGCACGCCGCATATCCTGGTGAACTCCGAGTACCCGGGCGTGCGGGTGCCGCCGGGCTACGCCAGTGACGGCCAGATCGTGCTCAACGTCTCGCCGACCGCGGTGCGTCATCTGCAGATGGACAACGAGGCGGTGAGCTTCGAAGGTCGCTTCGGCGGCGTCGCCCAGAGCCTCTACATCCCGTCCCAGGCGGTGATGGCTATCTACGCCCGTGAGAACGGCCAGGGCATGGTCTTCGACCTGGAGCCGCCGGTGCCGACCGACGACGAGGATCTGCCCGATGACGGCCCCTCCGACGAGCCGCCGCGCCCCAGTGGCCGGCCCAGCTTGAAAGTGGTGAAGTAATAAAAAAGACGACCCGAGGGTCGCCTTTTTCATGCCTGCGATCGAGTGATCAGTCGATGTACTCGAACAGGCGGACGATCTTCTGCACGCCGTCCACGCCCTGGACCACCTGGGTGGCCAGGTCGCCTTCCTTGCGGGTCACCAGGCCCAGCATGTAGACGATGCCGTTCTCGGTCAGGACCTTGATGCGGGTCGAGGGCACGTTCGCATCGGCGAGCATCTGGCTCTTGATCTTGGTGGTCAGCCAGGTGTCGTTGCTACGAGCAGCCAGGGAGGAGGGCTGCAGGATCTGCAGCTCGTTGTGCACGGTCTTGACCTTCTGCACTTCCTTGGCGGCCTGTTCGGCCTTGTTCTTCAGGTCGGCGCGCGGCGTCTGGCCGGCCAGCAGCACCACGCCGTTGTAGCTGATCACCACGATGTGGGAATTGCGGTCGAGATCCGGATCGGCCTTGGCGACGTTCACGGCCACTTTGGTTTCGATCAGCGAATCGTCGATCTTGCTGCCAAGGGTGCGGGTGCCCTTGTCATCGTCGATCGGCTTGTCGCGGGTGGCGCTGACGAAACTGGTGCAGCCACCCAGTGCCATGGTCACGGCCAGAGCGGCTGCGATCAGAGGGGTACGGGTCATTCTTCACTCCCGAACAGTTGACGGTCGATGAGGTCGCACAGGCAATGGATCACCAGCAGGTGGACTTCCTGGATGCGTGCAGTGACCTTGGCCGGAACGCGGATTTCCACGTCCTCGGGCAGCAGCAGCGATGCCATGTTGCCGCCGTCGCGGCCGGTCAGAGCTACGACAACCATTTCGCGATCATGTGCGGCCTGGATCGCCTGAATGACGTTCGCGGAGTTGCCGCTGGTGGAAATCGCCAGCAGCACGTCACCCGGTTGGCCCAGAGCGCGGATCTGCTTGGAGAAGACTTCGTTGTAGCTGTAGTCGTTGGCGATCGAGGTAATGGTCGAGCTGTCGGTGGTCAGGGCGACGGCCGGCAGGCTCGGGCGCTCGCGCTCGAAACGGTTCAGCAGTTCGGAGGAGAAGTGCTGTGCATCGCCGGCGGAGCCGCCATTGCCGCAGGAGAGAATCTTGCCCTCGTTCAGCAGGGCATTGACCATGACCATGCTGGCCTGCTCGATATGCGGGATGAGCACCTCGGTGGCCTGTTGCTTGGTCTCGATGCTGGCATGGAAGAGCTGGCGGATACGGGATTGCATGTCCATCAGGTGTGACCTTTCGTCGGGCGTCTGATCAGGTGTCAAAAGCGTTGGGAATCCAGTTCAAATGCCCTGCGCAGCCTGGGGTGCGAGCGTCGATGGCGACGATGTCGAACCGGCAGGGATGGCTGCTCCAGCGGGCATTCTGTTGCAGGAAGAGTTCGGCGGAGATGGTCAGGCGCTGACGCTTGCGCCAGTCGACGCTTTCCAGCGCTCCTCCCCAGGCGGAATGCCGGCGGGAGCGAACTTCGACGAATACTACTGTATCGCCGTCCAGCATGACCAGATCGAGCTCGCCTCGGCGGCACATCCAGTTCTGCGCCAGGAGGCGCAATCCATGCTGCTGCAGATGGGCCAGGGCGGCGGCTTCAGCCTGTCGCCCGGCCTTCTGGGTAGGGCTGTTGCCGATCAAATACCGCTGTTCTCCAGCGGCTGGACCTGGCCGTTCTTGAACTCGGCCCAGGGCAGGCGGCGCTCCACGCGCTGACCGGCGCTCACGCTCAGGGTGCCGGTGAGGCCGTCCAGCTGCATGCTCGGTACCGCTTTGAGCTCCGGCAGGCGCGGCGCCAGCTGGTAGGCGTCGGCGCCCATGGCGTACAGGCGGCCGAGGCTGCCGTTGGCGGCTGGCCATTGGCTGGCGACCTGCTGGCGCAGGGCGTTGTTCGGATTCAGCAGCCACGGAGTCTCGCAGAAGCGAATGCCGTTCAGGTCCTGATCCTGGGCCGGGTTGTTCGTCCCGCTGTACAGGTTGGAGGTGGCATACACAGGCAGGTCGCCCGCGTACTGGAAGGCCAGGGTCGGCTTGATCTGGCGGGCCTGCTGCGGCGTGGCGGCGAGGAAGATGAAGTCGATGTCCTGGCGGCGCGACGGCTGGGTGTCGACGCTGCTGTCGAGCACGCCCTGCAGGCGCTTGGCGCGGCCTTCGCTCTGGCGCAGTTGCAGCAGGTCGGCGATCTGGCGGGCCAGTTCCACCGGCTGGTCGACATGTTCGGAGGCGATCAGGGTGCCGCCGGCGGCCTGCCAGTTGCGGCTGAAGGAGGCGAGGACGCGATCGCCCCATTCGCCACGCGGCACCAGGGCAACGGCGCGGCGCATGCCATCGCTCCAGGCGCGGTTGGCGACTTCGCGGGCTTCATCCTCGGCAGACAGGCCGAACTGGAACAGTTGCGCCGGGCCTTCCTGGTTGCTGTCGGCATAGTTCAGGGCCAGGGTGGTGATCGGCAGTTGCGGCTGGGCGCTCATCTGCTTGACCAGGTTCTTCTCCAGCGGGCCGACGACCAGTTGTACGCCATCGGCCTGGGCCTGGCGGTAGAACTCGTCCAGCGAGCGCAGCTGGCTGCTGTCGTAGAGCTTGATCGCCGGTTGCGGCTGGCCGCTCTGCTGCGCCTGGTAGTGGGCGGCGATGAAGCCGTCCTGCAGGGCCTTGGCGACGGAGGCGAGCTGGCCTTGCTGCGGCAGCAGCAGGGCGATCTTGTTCAGCGGCTGGGCGGCCAGGGACTTCAGCTTGGTGAGGGCTTCCGGCAGTTGCTTGGCAGCCGGGTGGTCCGGGTTCTGCGCGACCCAGTTGTCGATGTTCGACTGCTGTTCCTTCAGGGTCGAGGACGTCTTGGTGATGCGCGCCAGTTGCAGCCAGCCGTTCAGGTCGCCTTCGTTGCTGTTGGCCTGCATCTGGTCGACCGGCAGACTGGAAACCAGCTTCCAGATCTCTTCGTGGTTGACCTTACTCGCCTCGGCGTTGAGCAACGGGTCGATGAACACGCGTTCGCGGGCGGCGCTCAGGGCCTGGCCGTCGGCGGCCAGGGCGAGGGATTTGACCATGCCGGCGCGGGCTTGCAGGTCCACGGGCATTTCGCCCAGGCGCTGGAAGCTGGGGTGGTCAAAAGCCTTCAGCGCGGCCTTGGTCTTGTTGCGGGCCAGTTCCAGCTGGGCGCGCAGGGTGCTGGCGAACACCTGCTGGGCGGGCTTCAGGCTGTCCAGCGGGATCTGGTCGAGGATCTGCGTGGAGCGGCCGATATCCTTCTGCTTATAGGCAAGGTCAGCAGCGGACAGGCGCAGGACGGCGGCGTCGTCCGGCTTGGCGGTGGAGGCCTGCTGCAGCAGCTGTTCGATGCTGGCGTCCGGCGTGCGCGGCAGTTCGCCGAGATTGGACGACGGGGAGGACGCACAGGCGGCGAGCATGCCGGCCAGGAACAGAGCGGATAGCGGACGCAGGCGAGCGATCATATCGGGCTTCTCGTGACGCATTCAAAGAGCTGCCGATTGTACCCAAGCGGGGAAGGGGACGCGATGGCGGCTGCCGGAATCGGGATACAATGCGGCTTTTTGAGATACATACGGCGAGGTTAGCGCGTGACCCTTGGCACTCTCTATGTGGTGGCCACTCCCATTGGCAACCTGGACGACATCAGTGCGCGGGCGCTGAAGGTGCTGGCTGACGTGGCGCTGATCGCCGCCGAAGACACGCGGCACTCAGTGCGGCTGTTGCAGCATTTCGGCATCCAGACGCCGCTGGCGGCCTGTCACGAGCACAACGAGCGGGAGCAGGGCGGCCGCTTCCTCAACAAGTTGCAGGCGGGCGAGGACGTCGCGTTGATTTCCGATGCGGGGACGCCGCTGATTTCCGATCCCGGCTACCACCTAGTGCGCCAGGCGCGCGCGGCGGGCATTGCGGTCGTCCCGGTGCCGGGCGCCTGCGCGCTGATCGCGGCGCTGTCCGCAGCCGGCCTGCCATCGGACCGCTTCGTTTTCGAAGGCTTTCTCCCGGCCAAGGCGGCTGGGCGTCGTGGGCGCCTGGAAGCGCTGCTGGACGAGCCGCGCACCCTGATCTTCTACGAGGCGCCGCATCGCGTGCTGGAGTGCATCGAGGACATGGCGGCGATCTTGGGCGACGAACGGCCGGCGCTGCTGGCGCGCGAGCTGACCAAGACCTTCGAAACGCTCAAGGGGCTGCCGCTGGGGGAGTTGCGCGAGTTCGTCGCCGCCGACAGCAATCAGCAGCGCGGCGAATGTGTGCTGCTGGTGGCCGGCAAGCCTGCGCCCGAAGGGGATGAGGCGTTGGATGCCCAGACGCTGCGCGTGCTGGACCTGCTGCTGGCGGAGCTGCCGGTCAAACGCGCTGCTGCGCTGGCCGCCGAGATCACGGGGGCGCGCAAGAACCAGCTTTATCAGATCGCGCTGGAGCGTCAGGGCAAGGCTTGAGCTTGTCCTGAGCGTCGTCAGCCGCTAACCTTGCGGACTGAGAGTCGATTGGACAGTCGCTGTCTCGTGGTGTTCCACCATGGGGTGGAGGAAAGTCCGGGCTCCACAGGGCAGAGTGCCAGGTAACGCCTGGGAGGCGCGAGCCTACGGAAAGTGCCACAGAAAATAACCGCCTAAGCGCGCAAGCGCCGGTAAGGGTGAAAAGGTGCGGTAAGAGCGCACCGCACGGCTGGCAACAGTTCGTGGCTAGGTAAACCCCACTCGGAGCAAGATCAAATAGGAACCCATTGGCGCGGCCCGCGTTGGGTTCGGGTAGATCGCTTGAGGCATGCAGTGATGTATGTCCCAGAGGAATGGCTGTCCTCGACAGAACCCGGCTTACAGATCGACTCTCAGCCTTTTTTCTCCACTTCTTCCCACATGACCATTTGTCGCGGACCGGAAGAAGTTTAAAACTTAAGAAATCACTTTAAGTATGAAAGCCCAGTGTTTTGAAAACACTGGGCTTTTCTCTTTTCTAGCGCGTCAAATTCCTCCCCGAACCTCTTAAAAGCACGCTAAATCTCGGTCCTATAAGGATTTTTCCCATCTGGCTTGCCTTGACGGTGGGGAGCGCGGATTTCTATAGTGTGCGGAAGTGGTATGAAGTGGGTAAAAGTGGGATCAACAGGCATGGATAGCCAACCACAGGGGAAGCGCTGACGTGTTTCGCGGAGCTAACGCCATCAGTCTCGACGCCAAAGGGCGCCTCGCGATGCCGAGTCGGTATCGTGACGAGCTCGTTTCGCGTTGCAATGGCCAGCTCATCGTCACCATCGATGCCGTCGACACCTGCCTCACTGTCTACCCCCTCCCGGAATGGGAACTCATCGAAGCCAAGCTGCGCGAACTGCCCTCGCTGCGTGAAGAGACGCGGCGCCTGCAGCGTTTGCTGATTGGTAATGCCGTTGACCTGGAGCTCGATAGCGCCGGGCGTTTTCTCGTTCCGCCGCGTCTGCGCGAATACGCAGGGCTGGACAAGAAGGCGATGCTGGTCGGCCAGCTGAACAAGTTCCAGTTGTGGGACGAAGACAAATGGAATGCGCTTGCCGAGGCCGACCTCGCAGCCATCAAAGAACCCGGCGGCCTGCCGGATGAACTGCGCGACCTTATTCTGTGAGCCTGCCTGTGACCAGTACCTTCCAACACATCACCGTTCTACTCGAGGAGGCCGTCGAAGCGCTGGCCCCCCTGGAGGGCGGCCGCTATGTGGACGGTACCTTCGGCAGGGGAGGGCACAGCCGGGCCTTGCTCGGCAGGCTTGGCCCGGGTGGTCAACTGCTCGGGTTCGACAAGGACCCGCAAGCGATCGCGACAGGAAAAGCACTGGCGGCCGAAGACGGCCGCTTCGTCATTGTGCAACGGTCCTTCGCCGAGATGGGTGAGGAGTTCTCCGCGCGCGGCCTGCAGGGCAGCGTGAATGGCGTTCTGCTGGACCTGGGCGTGTCCTCGCCACAGCTGGATGACCCCGAGCGTGGCTTCAGCTTCCTCAACGACGGCCCGCTGGACATGCGCATGAACCCCGACCAGGGCGTCAGCGCCGCGCAGTGGATCGCCACCGCCGCGGAAGACGAGATCGCCCGCGTGTTCAAGGATTACGGTGAGGAGCGCTTCGCCAAGCGCATGGCGCGCGCCATCGTGCAGCGCCGGGCGGAAAAGCCGTTCGAGCGCACCGCCGACCTGGCCGCCGTGATCACCGAGGCCAACCCGGCCTGGGAGAAGGGCAAGAACCCGGCGACCCGCGCCTTCCAGGGACTGCGCATCTTCATCAACAACGAGCTGGGCGATCTGGAGCGTGGCCTTGAGGCTGCCCTGGAAGGCCTGGCCATCGGCGGTCGCCTGGTGGTGATCAGCTTCCACTCGCTGGAAGACCGTATCGTCAAACAGTTCATGCGCAAGCAGGTGAAGGGCGAAGCGGACAACCTGCCGCGCAACCTGCCGATCCAGGTCAAGCCCTTCGAGCCGCGCCTGAAGCTGATCGGCAAGCCGGTCTACGCCTCCGAAGCCGAGCTCAAGGCCAACCCGCGCTCGCGCAGTGCGGTCATGCGCATCGCGGAGAAGCTCAGATGAGCCGTCTCTTCTCCAAGCGCCTGCCGACCGGCAGCTTCTTCATGCTGCTGCTGTTCATCGGCGTACTGCTGTCCGCTATTTCCGTTTCCTACAGCGCGTACTGGAACCGCCAGTTGCTCAACTCGCTGTACACCGAGCTCAACGTGCGCGACAAGGCGCAGGCCGAGTATGGCCGCCTGATTCTCGAGCAGAGCACCTGGACGGCCCACAGCCGCATCGAAGCCCTGGCGACCGACCAGTTGAAGATGCGCGTGCCCGATCCGACCGAAATCATCATGGTGGCGCCATGAGAGACCTGGCCGGCGCTCGTTATCCCTGGCGCTTCCGCGTCGTCATCGCCTTGTTGCTGGCGATGGTGGCGGCGATCGCCTGGCGCATCGTCGACCTCCACGTCATCGACCACGACTTCCTCAAGGGCCAGGGCGATGCGCGCAGCGTGCGGCACATCTCCATTCCCGCGCACCGCGGCCTGATCACCGACCGTAACGGCGAGCCGCTGGCCGTCAGTACGCCGGTGGCTACGCTGTGGGCCAACCCCAAGGAACTGGTGCTTGAGCGCGAGAAGTGGGGCTTCCTCGCCGACGCGCTGGGACAGCCCAAGGCGGCGCTGTCCGAGCGTCTGGATGCGAACGCCGACAAGGAATTCATCTATCTGGTACGAGGCCTGACCCCGGAGCAGGGCGAGGCCGTGATGGCCCAGGTGAAGACTCATCGTATTCCGGGGGTTTACTCGGTCGAGGAGTTCCGCCGCTTCTACCCGTCCGGCGAAGTTGCCGCCCAGGTGGTGGGCTTCACCGACGTCGACGACCGTGGCCGTGAAGGCGTGGAACTGGCCTTCGACAGCTGGCTGGCCGGTGTGCCGGGCAAGCGCCAGGTGCTCAAGGACCGCCGCGGACACCTGATCCGTGACGTGCAGGTCACCCGCAACGCCAAGGCCGGCAAGACCCTCGCCCTGTCCATCGACCTGCGCCTGCAGTACCTCGCCAACCGCGAGCTGCGCAACGCGCTGGTGGAGAACGGCGCCAAGGCCGGCAGCCTGGTGATTCTCGACGTGAAGACCGGCGAAGTGCTGGCCATGGCCAACCAGCCGACCTACAACCCGAACAACCGTCGCAACCTGCAGCCGGCGATGATGCGCAACCGCGCCATGATCGACGTGTTCGAGCCGGGTTCGACCATGAAGCCGTTCTCCATGAGCGCGGCGCTGGAAACCGGCCGCTGGAAACCCACCGACAAGGTCGAGGTGTACCCCGGTACGCTGCAGATCGGCCGCTACACCATTCGTGACGTGTCCCGTACCGAAGGGCCGGTGCTGGACCTCACCGGCATCCTGATCCGCTCCAGTAACGTGGGCATGAGCAAGGTGGCCTTCGATATCGGCGGCGAAGCTATCTATAGCCTGATGCAGAAGGTCGGCCTCGGCCAGGATACCGGCCTGGGCTTCCCCGGCGAGCGTGTGGGCAACCTGCCGAACTACCGGGAGTGGCGCAAGGCTGAGACGGCCACGCTGTCTTACGGCTACGGCCTGTCGGTTACCGCCATCCAGCTGGCCCATGCCTACGCGGCGCTGGCCAACAACGGCCGCAGCGTGCCGCTGACCATGGTCCGCGCCGACCGTCAGCCGGAGGCTACCCAGGTAATCCCCGAGCCGGTCGCCAAGACCATGCAGGGCATGCTCCAGCAAGTGATCGAGGCGCCCAACGGCGTGTACCGCGCCCAGGTGCCGGGCTATCACGTGGCTGGCAAGTCCGGTACCGCGCGCAAGACCGCGACCGGCGCCAAGGGCTATGCCGAGAACTCCTACCGCTCCCTGTTCGCCGGTTTCGCGCCGATGAACAACCCGCGCTACGTCGCCGTGGTGGTCATCGATGAACCCAGCAAGGCCGGCTATTTCGGTGGCCTGGTCTCCGCGCCGGTGTTCAGCAAGGTGATGTCCGGCACGCTGCGCCTGATGAACGTGCCGCCGGACAACCTGCCGGCCACCCCGCAGCAACAAGCTGATGCTGCGCCCGCTGCCAAAGGAGGGCGTGGCTGATGCCGATGAGCCTGAACCAACTGCTGCCGCAAGCCGAAAGCGGCGAACTGATCCGTGAGCTGACCCTGGACAGCCGCACCGTCAAGCCGGGTGACCTGTTCCTGGCCGTGCCGGGTGGGCGCCAGGATGGCCGCGCGCACATTGCCGCAGCGCTCACCCAGGGCGCCGCCGCCGTTGCCTACGAAGCGGAAGGCGCCGTGGATCTGCCGCCCAGCGACGTGCCGATGATTGCCATCAAGGGCCTCGCCAAACAGCTCTCCGCCATTGCCGGCCGCTTCTATGGCGAGCCGAGCCGCGGTGTCGAGCTGGTCGGCGTTACCGGCACCAACGGCAAGACCAGCGTCAGCCAGCTGGTGGCCCAGGCACTGGACCTGCTCGGCGAACGTTGCGGCATCGTCGGCACGCTCGGCACGGGTTTTTACGGCGCGCTGGAAAGCGGTCGTCACACCACCCCCGACCCGCTGGCGGTACAAGCGACCCTGGCACGCCTGAAGCAGGCTGGCGCCAAGGCCGTTGCGATGGAGGTGTCCTCCCACGGGCTGGAGCAGGGCCGCGTCGCGGCGCTGGGCTTCGACGTGGCGGTGTTCACCAACCTCTCGCGCGACCACCTGGACTACCACGGCACGATGGAAGCCTACGGCGCCGCCAAGGCCAAGCTGTTTGCCTGGCCGGGCCTGCGTTGCCGGGTCATCAACCTGGATGACGACTTCGGCCGCCAACTGGCGGGCGAGTCCCACGAATCCCGCCTGATGGGGTACAGCCTCAGCGACCCGTCGGCCTATATCTATTGCCGCGAAGCGCAGTTCAGCGACGCCGGCGTGCAGGCGCAGATCGTCACGCCGCAGGGCGAAGGCCTGCTGCGCAGTGCGCTGCTGGGCCAGTTCAACCTGAGCAACCTGCTGGCCGTGGTCGGCGCGTTGCTGGGCCTGGACTACCCGCTGGGCGACGTCCTCAAGGTGCTGCCGCAACTGCAAGGGCCGGTGGGCCGCATGCAGCGTCTGGGCGGCGGCGACAAGCCGCTGGTGGTCGTCGACTACGCCCACACGCCGGACGCGCTGGAAAAAGTCCTGCTGGCCCTGCGCCCGCACGTACATGGCCAACTGCTTTGCCTGTTCGGCTGCGGTGGTGACCGCGACAGCGGCAAGCGCCCGATCATGGCGCAGATCGCCGAGCAGCACGCCGACCGCGTGCTGGTCACCGACGACAACCCGCGCACCGAGAAGAGCGAAGCGATCATCGCCGATATCCGTGCCGGTTTCGCCAAGCCCGACGCGGTGGCGTTTGTTCCCGGTCGTGGCGAGGCCATTGCCCGCCTGATTGCCTCCGCCGGCGCCGATGACGTCGTGCTGCTGGCTGGCAAGGGGCATGAGGATTACCAGGAGATCGACGGTGTTCGCCACCCGTTCTCCGATCTGGACCAAGCCGCCGAGGCGCTGGCTGCCTGGGAGGTGAAGCGTGATTAAGCCCCTTTCGCTCAACGAAATCGCCGGCGCCCTGAATGGCCGCGTGGCCGGTGCCGACGCCCGCTTCGACGCCGTCAGCACCGACAGCCGCGCCATTGTGCCCGGCCAGCTGTTCATCGCCCTGACCGGCCCGCGTTTCGACGGCCACGACTACCTGGCCGACGTCGCCGCCAAGGGCGCGGTTGCCGCCCTGGTCGAGCGCGAAGTCGCCGACGCACCGCTGCCCCAACTGGTGGTGAAAGACACCCGTATCGCGCTCGGCCAACTCGGCGCGCTGAACCGTGCCGCCTTCACCGGCCGTGTCGCCGCCGTCACCGGCTCCAGCGGCAAGACCACCGTGAAGGAAATGCTGGCAAGCATCCTGCGGACCCAGGGCGACGTCCTGGCCACCCGCGGCAACCTGAACAACGACCTCGGTGCGCCGCTGACCCTGCTGCAGCTGGCTCCGGAGCACCAGAGCGCGGTCATCGAGCTGGGAGCCAACCGTGTCGGCGAAATCGCCTACACCGTGGCGCTGACCCGTCCGCAGGTCGCCATCATCACCAACGCCGGCACCGCCCACGTCGGCGAGTTCGGCGGCCAGGACAAGATCGTCCTGGCCAAGGGCGAGATCCTCGAAGGGCTGGCCGACGATGGCGTGGCCATCCTCAATCGCGATGACAAGGCCTTCGATACCTGGCAAACCCGCGCTGCCGGCCGCCGCGTCTCCAGTTTCGGCCTGCATGACAAGCGTGCCGACTTCCGCGCCAGTGACCTGAAGCGCGACGCCCGAGGCTGCCCGGGATTCACCCTGCACGGCCCGGCCGGCGAGGCTGCCGTTCAGCTGAATCTCCTGGGTGAGCACAACGTCACAAACGCGCTGGCCGCCGCTGCTGCCGCTCACGCCCTTGGCGTGCCGCTGGTCGGGATCGTCTCCGGCTTGCAGAACCTGCAGCCAGTCAAGGGGCGCGCCGCAGCGCAGCTGGCGACGAATGGCATGCGTGTGATCGACGACAGCTACAACGCCAATCCGGCTTCAATCTGCGCGGCGATTGATATACTCGCCGGCTTTTCCGGCCGGACCGTTCTGGTCCTCGGGGACATGGGCGAGTTGGGTGCCTGGGCGGAATCTTCCCACCGTGAAGTGGGAACTTACGCCATTGGCAAAGTCACCGCGCTCTATGCCGTCGGACCGTTGATGAGCCACGCCGTGCAGGCGTTCGGTTCCGCGGGCCGGCATTTCGCCGATCAGGCCAGCCTGATCGACGCCCTGGCCGACGAAGCATCGTCAACCACCATTCTGATCAAGGGTTCCCGCAGCGCGGCGATGGACAAGGTCGTCGCGGCGTTGTGCGGTACCTCCGAGGAGAGTCACTAAATGCTGCTGCTGCTCGCCGAGTACCTGCAACAGTTCTACAAGGGCTTCGGCGTCTTCCAGTACCTGACCCTGCGCGGCATCCTGAGCGTGCTGACCGCACTCGCCCTGTCGCTGTGGCTGGGCCCGTGGATGATCCGCACCCTGCAGATCCGTCAGATCGGCCAGGCCGTGCGCAACGACGGCCCGCAATCGCACCTGTCCAAGAAAGGCACGCCGACCATGGGTGGCGCGCTGATCCTCACCGCCATCGCCATCAGCACCCTGCTGTGGTCCGACTGGTCGAACCGCTACATGTGGGTCGTGCTGGCCGTCACGTTGCTGTTCGGCGCCGTCGGCTGGGTGGATGACTACCGCAAGGTGATCGAGAAGAACTCCCGTGGCCTGCCGAGCCGCTGGAAGTATTTCTGGCAGTCGGTATTCGGCCTGGGCGCGGCGATCTTCCTGTTCATGACGGCCGAAACGCCGGTCGAGACCACCCTGATCGTGCCGATGCTGAAGAACGTCGAGATCCCGCTGGGCATCTTCTTCGTCGTGCTGACCTATTTCGTGATCGTCGGTTCGAGCAACGCGGTGAACCTCACCGACGGCCTCGATGGCCTGGCCATCATGCCCACCGTGATGGTCGGCGGTGCGCTGGGGATCTTCTGCTACCTGTCGGGCAACATCAAATTCGCCGAATACCTGTTCATCCCGAGCGTGCCGGGCGCGGGCGAGCTGATCATCTTCTGTGCCGCCATCGTTGGTGCGGGGCTGGGCTTCCTCTGGTTCAACACCTACCCGGCGCAGGTCTTCATGGGCGACGTCGGCGCGCTGGCGCTGGGCGCCGCGCTGGGCACCATCGCGGTGATCGTGCGCCAGGAAATCGTGCTGTTCATCATGGGCGGCGTGTTCGTCATGGAAACCCTGTCGGTGGTGATCCAGGTCGCCTCCTTCAAGTTGACCGGCAAGCGGGTGTTCCGCATGGCGCCGATCCACCACCACTTCGAACTCAAGGGCTGGCCGGAGCCGCGCGTGATCGTGCGCTTCTGGATCATCACGGTGATTCTCGTGCTGATCGGCCTGGCCACGTTGAAACTGCGTTGAGGACTGATCGAGCATGAGCCTGATCGCTTCCGACCAATTCCGCATCGTTGTCGGCCTCGGCAAGAGCGGCATGTCCCTGGTGCGCTACCTGGCGCGTCAGGGCGTGCCGTTTGCCGTGGCCGATACGCGCGCGAATCCGCCGGAGCTGGCGACCCTGCGCGAGCAGTACCCGCAGGTCGAGGTGCGCTGCGGCGACCTCGACGCCGATTTCCTCTGCCGTGCCCAGGAGCTCTACGTGAGCCCCGGCCTGTCGCTGCGCGTCCCGGCGCTGGTGGAAGCTGCCGCCCGTGGCGTGCGCATGTCTGGCGACGTCGACCTGTTCGCGCGTCACGCGAAGGCGCCCATCGTCGCCATCACCGGATCCAATGCCAAGAGCACCGTCACCACCCTGGTAGGCGACATGGCCCAGGCCGCCGGCAAGCGCGTTGCTGTCGGCGGCAACCTGGGCACCCCGGCGCTGGACCTGCTGGCCGACGACGTCGAGCTGTATGTCGTGGAACTCTCCAGCTTCCAGCTGGAAACCTGCGAGCGCCTGAACGCCGAGGTCGCCACCTGCCTGAACGTCAGCGAAGACCACATGGACCGCTACGACGGCATGGCCGACTACCACCTGGCCAAGCACCGCATCTTCCGCGGTGCCCGGCAGGTCGTGGTGAACCGTGCCGACCCGCTGAGCCGTCCGCTGATCGCCGACAACGTGCCGTGCTGGACCTTTGGCACCAACAAGCCGGACTTCAAGGGCTTTGGCCTGATCGAAGAGGACGGCGAGAAGTGGCTGGCCTTCCAGTTCGACAAACTGATGCCGGCCCGCGAACTGAAGATTCGTGGCGCGCACAACCAGTCCAACGCCCTGGCCGCGCTGGCGCTGGGGCATGCCGTGGGCCTGCCGTTCGAACCGATGCTGCAGACCCTGCGCGAATTCGCCGGTCTCGCCCATCGCTGCCAGTGGGTGCGTGAGCGCAACGGTGTGAACTACTACGACGACTCCAAGGCCACCAACGTCGGTGCCGCCCTGGCTGCCATCGAAGGCCTGGGTGCCGACATCGACGGCAAGCTGGTGCTGATCGCCGGTGGCGACGGCAAGGGCGCCGATTTCCACGACCTGCGGGCGCCGGTGGCGCAGCATTGCCGCGCCGTCGTGCTGCTGGGCCGTGACGCCGAACTGGTCGGCGCCGCCATTGGCAATGCCGTGCCGAAGGTCCGCGTGAACACCCTGGACGAAGCCGTCGAGCATGCTGCCGACCTGGCCCTGCCGGGCGACGCCGTGCTGCTCTCGCCGGCCTGCGCGAGCCTGGACATGTTCAAGAACTACGAAGAACGCGGACGCCTGTTCGCCAAGGCCGTGGAGGAGCTCGCCTGATGTTCTCCTTCCTGCGCCCTTATCCGTCCCCGCTGATCAGCCGCAACGGCATCGACGTCGACTTCCCGCTGCTGGCGGGTTGCCTGGCGCTGCTCGGCCTCGGCCTGGTGATGGTCACTTCGGCGTCCTCCGAAGTCGCTGCGGCGCAGTCCGGCAACCCGCTGTACTTCTCGGTTCGCCACCTGATCTATCTCGCCATTGGCTTCGTCGCCTGCGGCGTGACCATGATGATCCCGATGGAAACCTGGCAGCGCTGGGGCTGGAAGCTGCTGGCCGTGGCCTTCGTGCTGCTGGTGATGGTGGTCACGCCCGGCATCGGCCGCGAGGTGAACGGCTCCATGCGCTGGATCGGTTTCGGCCTGTTCAACATCCAGCCTTCGGAGATCGCCAAGGTCTTCGTGGTGATCTTCATGGCCGGCTACCTGGTTCGTCGCCAGGAAGAGGTACGCGAGAGCTGGCTGGGCTTCTTCAAGCCGTTCGTGGTGCTGCTGCCGATGGCCGGCCTGCTGCTGCGCGAGCCGGACTTCGGCGCCACCGTGGTGATGATGGGCGCGGCCGCCGCGATGCTGTTCCTGGGCGGCGTCGGGCTGTTCCGCTTCGGCCTGATGGTCGCGCTGGCGGTGGGCGCCGTGGTGCTGCTGATCCAGACCCAGCCCTACCGGATGGCGCGCCTGACCAACTTCACCGACCCCTGGGCTGACCAGTTCGGCGCGGGCTACCAGCTGAGCCAGGCGCTGATCGCCTTCGGTCGTGGCGGCTGGACCGGCATGGGCCTGGGCAACAGCATCCAGAAGCAGTTCTACCTGCCCGAGGCGCACACCGACTTCGTCTTCGCCGTGCTCGCCGAAGAGCTGGGCATCGTCGGCGCCATGGCGACCGTCGCCCTGTTCGTCTTCGTCAGCCTGCGCGCCCTGTACATCGGTATCTGGGCCGAGCAGTCGAAGCAGTATTTCTCCGCCTATGTCGCCTACGGGCTGGCCTTCCTGTGGATCGGCCAGTTCCTGATCAACGTGGGCGTGAACGTCGGCCTCCTGCCGACCAAGGGCCTGACCCTGCCGTTCCTGAGCTACGGCGGCAGCTCGCTGGTGATCTGCTGCGCCTGCCTGGGGATGCTCCTGCGCATCGAATGGGAACGCCGCACCGTGATGGGCAGCGAGGAATATGAATTCAGCGAAGAGGACTTTGCCGATGAAAGGTAACGTCCTGATCATGGCGGGCGGCACCGGCGGACACGTGTTCCCGGCCCTGGCCTGCGCCCGTGAGTTCCAGGCGCGCGGCTACAGCGTGCACTGGCTGGGCACCCCGCGCGGCATCGAGAACGATCTGGTACCCAAGGCCGGCGTGCCGCTGCACCTGATCAATGTCAGCGGCCTGCGCGGCAAGGGCGTCAAGTCGCTGCTGCGCGCGCCGTTCGATCTGCTCAAGTCGCTGTTCCAGGCGCTGGGCGTGGTTCGCCAGCTCAAGCCGGTCTGCGTGCTTGGCCTGGGCGGCTACGTCACCGGCCCGGGCGGCCTGGCGGCCAAGCTGTCCGGCGTGCCGCTGGTGATCCATGAACAGAACGCCGTCGCCGGCACCGCCAACCGCAGCCTCGCGCCGCTGGCCAAGCGGGTGTGCGAAGCCTTCCCGAATACGTTCGACAGCAGCGCCAAGCGCCTGACCACCGGCAACCCGGTGCGCGTCGAGCTGTTCCTGGAAGAGGGCGCCCGTGCGCCGTTGGCCGGTCGCCGCGTCAACCTGCTGGTGCTGGGCGGCAGCCTGGGCGCCGAGCCACTGAACAAGCTGCTGCCCGAAGCCCTGGCCCAGGTACCGAGCGAGATTCGCCCGGCCATTCGCCATCAGGCCGGTCGTCAGCATGACGAAATTACCGCGGAGCGTTACCGCGCCGCGGGTGTCGAAGCGGACGTCGCTCCGTTCATCGCCGACATGGCCGCCGCCTATGCCTGGGCCGATCTGGTGATCTGCCGCGCCGGCGCGCTGACCGTGAGCGAGCTGACCGCCGCCGGCCTGCCGTCCTTCCTGGTGCCGCTGCCCCACGCGATCGACGACCACCAGACCAAGAACGCCGAATTCCTGGTGCGGGAGGGCGCAGCCCACCTGCTGCCGCAGAAATCTACCAGCGCCGCCGATCTGGCCGCGCAGTTGTCCGAGGTATTGATGCATCCCGATTCCCTGACCCGCATGGCCGCTCGCGCTCGCAGCCTGGCCAAGCCCGAGGCTACCCGCACGGTGGTCGATGCCTGCCTGGAGGTGGCCCGTGGTTAAAGAACCGACCGGCGTCACCCGCACCATGCGCCGCATCCGTCGCATCCACTTCGTCGGCATCGGTGGCGTGGGCATGTGCGGAATCGCGGAAGTGCTGCTCAACCTCGGCTACGAAGTTTCCGGCTCCGACCTCAAGGCGTCGCCGGTCACCGAGCGCCTGGAGAAGTTCGGCGCACAGATCTTCATCGGCCACCGGGCGGAGAACTCCGACGGCGCCGACGTGCTGGTGGTCTCCAGTGCGGTGAACAAGTCGAACCCGGAAGTCGCAGCCGCGCTGGATCGCCGTGTGCCGGTAGTGCCGCGCGCCGAGATGCTCGCCGAGCTGATGCGCTACCGCCACGGCATCGCGGTGGCCGGTACCCACGGCAAGACCACCACCACCAGCCTGATCGCTTCGGTATTCGCCGCCGGCGGCCTGGACCCGACCTTCGTCATCGGCGGCCGCCTGAACGCCGCGGGCACCAACGCGCAGCTGGGCACCAGCCGCTACCTGGTGGCCGAGGCCGACGAGAGCGACGCCAGCTTCCTGCACCTGCAGCCGATGGTCTCGGTGGTCACCAACATCGACGCCGACCACATGAGCACCTACGGCGGAGACTTCAACAAGCTCAAGCGCACCTTCGTCGACTTCCTGCACAACCTGCCGTTCTACGGCCTGGCCGTGGTCTGCGTGGACGACCCGGTGGTGCGCGAGATCCTGCCGCAGGTCGCTCGCCCGACCGTGACCTACGGCCTGAGCGAGGACGCCGACGTCCGCGCCATCAACATCCGCCAGGAAGGCATGCGCACCTACTTCACCGTGCTGCGCCCCGAGCGCGAGCCGCTGGACGTCTCGGTGAACATGCCCGGCCTGCACAACGTGCTGAATTCCCTGGCGACCATCGTGATCGCTACCGACGAAGGCATCTCCGACGAAGCCATCGTCCAGGGCCTGTCCGGCTTCCAGGGTGTCGGCCGACGCTTCCAGGTCTATGGCGACCTGCTGGTCGAAGGCGGCAGCGTGATGCTGGTCGACGACTACGGCCACCACCCGCGCGAAGTCGCGGCGGTGATCAAGGCCGTGCGCGGTGGCTGGCCGGAGCGTCGCCTGGTGATGGTCTACCAGCCGCACCGTTACACCCGCACCCGTGACCTGTACGAGGACTTCGTGCAGGTGCTGGGCGAGGCCAACGTGCTGATGCTGATGGAGGTCTACCCGGCCGGCGAAGAGCCGATCCCCGGGGCCGACAGCCGTCACCTGTGCCATAGCATCCGCCAGCGCGGCCAGCTCGACCCGATCTACCTGGAGCGTGGCGGTGACCTCGCTTCGCTGCTGCAGCCGCTGCTGCGTCCGGGCGACATCCTGCTTTGCCAGGGCGCCGGCGATATCGGCGGGCTGGCTCCGCAACTGATCAAGAATCCGATGTTCGGCGCCGCCGCTGCGGGCGCCGAGGGGAAGAAGCAATGAGTGACGCCCTCAAATCCGCCCTCGAGCCCCGCGCCTTCGGTCGCGTTGCTGTGCTGTACGGCGGCAAGAGCGCCGAGCGCGAGGTGTCGCTGAAGTCCGGCGCCATGGTCCTGCAGGCGCTGCAGGGCGCGGGTGTGGACGCCTTCGGCATCGACGTGGGCGACGACCTGCTGGAGCGCCTGACCCGCGAGAAGATCGACCGCGCCTTCATCATCCTCCACGGCCGTGGCGGTGAAGACGGCACCATGCAGGGCCTGCTGGAAATCGCCGGCATTCCCTACACCGGCAGCGGTGTGCTGGCCTCCGCGCTGGCCATGGACAAGCTGCGGACCAAGCGCGTGTGGCTGAGCCTCGGCCTGCCCACGCCCGACCACGCCGCGCTCGCCAGCGAGGACGATTGCCGTGCCGCTGCCGCGAAGCTGGGCTTCCCACTGATCGTCAAGCCGGCCAGCGAGGGCTCGAGCATCGGCATGGCCAAGGTGAACAGCGTGGACGAGCTGATCGCCGCCTGGGCTGCTGCCGCGAAATACGATCCGCAGGTGCTCGTCGAGCAGTGGATCAGCGGCCCCGAGTACACCGTCGCGATCCTCCGTGGTCAGGTGCTGCCGCCCATTCGTCTGGGCACCCCGCACACCTTCTACGACTACGACGCCAAGTACCTGGCCAACGATACCCAGTACCAGATTCCCTGCGGCCTGGAGGCCGACAAGGAACAGGAACTCAAGGACCTGACCGCGCGCGCCTGCGATGCCCTGAGCATCCAGGGCTGGGGTCGGACCGACGTGATGCAGGACGCCCAAGGGCGCTTCTGGCTGTTGGAAGTGAACACGGCACCGGGCATGACCGATCACAGCCTGGTGCCCATGGCCGCGCGCGCGGCCGGCCTGGATTTCCAGCAACTGGTGCTGGCGATTCTCGCCGACAGCGTCGAGGCAAGGGGGTAAGTCATGAACGGCGCGCAGCTTCGTCACCAGAATCCCGGATCCGGCCGTGCACCCGCACGCAAGCCGGTGCCGCGCGGCGCCAGCCGTCTGGTGGCCAAGGAGCCGCTCAGCGCCCGTATGCCCAAGCCCAGCTTCGGCTTCCTCAAGGTGCTGCTGTGGCCGCTGGTGCTGGGCGTGCTCGGTGCAGGCGCGTACTACGGCGCGCAGTACGTGCTGCCCTACGCGGACCGACCGATCGCCAAGGTCAGCGTGGAGGGCGATCTCAGCTACATCAGCCAGGCGGCGGTGCAGCAGCGGATCAGCCCCTACGTCTCGGCCAGCTTCTTCACCATCGACCTGGCCGGCATGCGCCAGGAGCTGGAGCAGATGCCCTGGATCGCCCATGCCGAGGTGCGCCGCGTATGGCCCGACCAGGTGGTGATCCGCCTGGACGAGCAACTACCCATCGCCCGTTGGGGGGATGAGGCGCTGTTGAACAACCAGGGGCAGGCTTTCGCCCCGCGCGAAGTCGCCAACTACGAGCACCTGCCGCGCCTCTCCGGCCCGCAGCGCGCTCAGCAACAAGTGATGCAGCAGTACCAGATTCTCAGCCAGATGCTTCGCCCGCTGGGCTTCACCATCGCCAGCCTGGACATGAGTTCGCGCGGCGCCTGGACCCTGGGCACCGCACAAGGCGTGGAGATCATGCTGGGCCGCGACCACGCGGTAGAACAGATTCGCCGGTTCGTGACCATCTACGACAAGGCGCTGAAAGACCAGATTTCGAAAATTGCCCGCATCGACATGCGTTACCCCAACGGCCTGGCCGTGGGTTGGCGCGATCCGGTGCCGGAAACGACGGTGGCACAGACCACCGCCGTGCAGTGAGTTGAGGAGACTTCAATAACTATGGCAAGCGTGCAGAGCGGCAAAATGGTCGTCGGCCTGGACATCGGCACCTCCAAGGTGGTGGCGCTGGTGGGCGAGGTGGCGGCCGATGGCAAGCTGGAAATCGTCGGCATCGGGACGCATCCGTCGCGCGGCCTGAAGAAGGGCGTGGTGGTGAACATCGAGTCCACCGTGCAATCGATCCAGCGCGCCATCGATGAAGCCCAGCAGATGGCGGGCTGCCGTATCCACTCGGCCTTCGTCGGCATCGCCGGCAACCATATCCGCAGCCTGAATTCCCACGGCATCGTGGCGATTCGCGACCGCGAGGTCAGCGGCGCCGACATCGAGCGCGTGCTCGACGCGGCACAGGCCGTGGCCATCCCGGCCGACCAGCGTGTGCTGCACACCCTGGCCCAGGACTACGTGATCGACAACCAGGAAGGCGTGCGCGAGCCGCTGGGCATGTCCGGCGTACGCCTGGAAGCCAAGGTGCACGTCGTGACCTGCGCAGTGAACGCCGCGCAGAACATCGAGAAGTGCGTGCGCCGCTGCGGCCTGGAAGTGGACGACATCATCCTCGAGCAACTGGCCTCGGCCTATTCGGTGCTCACCGAGGACGAAAAAGAGCTGGGCGTGTGCCTGGTGGACATCGGCGGCGGCACCACCGACATCGCCATCTTCACCGAAGGGGCCATCCGCCACACGGCTGTGATCCCGATCGCCGGCGATCAGGTCACCAACGACATCGCCATGGCGCTGCGCACCCCGACGCAATACGCCGAAGAGATCAAGATTCGATATGCTTGTGCCTTGGCCAAACTGGCCGGTCCGGGCGAAACCATCAAGGTGCCCAGCGTAGGGGATCGGCCGCCGCGGGAACTGTCGCGCCAAGCGCTTGCCGAAGTGGTCGAGCCCCGTTACGACGAGCTCTTCACCCTGGTTCAGGCCGAACTGCGTCGCAGTGGCTACGAGGACCTGATTCCAGCCGGGATCGTCCTGACCGGTGGCACCTCCAAGATGGAAGGCGCCGTCGAGCTGGCCGAAGAGATCTTTCACATGCCGGTGCGCCTGGGCGTACCCCATAGCGTCAAGGGACTGGCCGACGTCGTGCGCAATCCTATCTATTCCACCGGTGTGGGGCTGCTCCTGTACGGACTGCAAAAACAGTCCGACGGCATCTCCATGTCCGGCAGCAGCTTCAGCAGCGACGAACCCAAGACACCGGTACTGGAAAAGCTTAAACGCTGGGTCCAGGGCAATTTCTGATTTACCACCGCGGTAAACGTAGGCAACACAACTAGAAAGGAAGGAGAGGGGAAATGTTTGAATTGGTAGATAACATTCCGCAAACAGCAGTCATCAAGGTTATCGGCGTAGGTGGTGGCGGCGGCAACGCCGTGAACCACATGGCCAAGAACAACGTTGATGGCGTCGAATTCATTTGCGCCAACACCGATGCGCAGGCGCTGAAGAACATCGCCGCGCGCACCGTGCTGCAACTCGGCCCGAGCGTCACCAAGGGCCTGGGCGCTGGCGCCAACCCGGAAATCGGCCGCCAGGCCGCCATCGAGGACCGCGAGCGTATCGCCGAAGTCCTGGAAGGCGCCGACATGGTCTTCATCACCACTGGCATGGGTGGCGGTACCGGTACCGGTGCTGCGCCGATCATTGCCGAGGTTGCCAAGGAAATGGGCATCCTCACCGTGGCCGTGGTCACCCGTCCGTTCCCGTTCGAAGGCCGCAAGCGCATGCAGATCGCCGACGAGGGCATCCGCTCGCTGGCGGAAAGTGTCGACTCGCTGATCACCATCCCGAACGAAAAGCTGCTGACCATCCTGGGCAAGGACGCGAGCCTGCTGGCCGCCTTCGCCAAGGCTGACGATGTACTGGCCGGTGCCGTTCGCGGTATCTCCGACATCATCAAGCGTCCGGGCATGATCAACGTCGACTTCGCCGACGTGAAAACCGTCATGAGCGAAATGGGCATGGCCATGATGGGTACCGGCTGCGCCAGCGGCCCGAACCGCGCTCGCGAGGCGACCGAAGCCGCGATCCGCAACCCGCTGCTGGAAGACGTCAACCTGCAGGGCGCCCGCGGCATCCTGGTGAACATCACTGCCGGTCCCGACCTGTCCCTGGGCGAGTACTCCGACGTGGGTAACATCATCGAGCAGTTCGCCTCCGAGCACGCCACCGTCAAAGTGGGCACCGTGATCGATCCGGACATGCGCGACGAGCTGCACGTCACCGTCGTGGCCACTGGCCTGGGCGCTCGCCTGGAGAAGCCGGTCAAGGTCGTCGACAACACCGTCCAGACCCAGGCCGTCAGCACCCAGGCTCCGGTTCAGCGCGAGCAGCAGTCGGTGAACTACCGTGACCTGGATCGTCCGACCGTCATGCGCAACCAGAACCACGGCGGCGCCGCCACCGCGGCCAAGCTGAACCCGCAGGACGATCTGGACTACCTGGACATCCCGGCCTTCCTGCGTCGTCAGGCCGATTGAGTCGATTTATCAGGAGTATCAATGTGATTGGTGTTCAGCAAAGGGCGGTTCTGCTATCATCGCCGCCCATTGTTGACAACAGTTCGCAACTTGCGCGAAAGCGGCCAAAGCCATGATCAGACAACGCACCTTGAAGAACATCATCCGGGCGACCGGTGTCGGCCTGCATTCCGGGGAAAAGGTTTACCTGACCCTGAAGCCGGCTCCCGTCGATACTGGCATCGTGTTCTGCCGGACCGATCTCGACCCCGTGGTGGAAATCCCCGCCCGGGCCTCGAACGTCGGTGAAACCACCATGTCGACCACCCTGATCAAGGGTGACATCAAGGTGGATACCGTGGAGCACCTGCTCTCGGCCATGGCCGGCCTGGGTATCGACAACGCCTATGTCGAGCTGTCCGCGTCGGAAGTACCGATCATGGACGGCAGCGCAGGTCCCTTCGTATTCCTGATCCAGTCCGCTGGCCTGCAAGAGCAGGAAGCGGCCAAGAAGTTCATCCGCATCAAGCGCGAAGTGACGGTGGAAGAGGGCGACAAGCGCGCCACCTTCGTTCCGTTTGACGGCTTCAAGGTGAGCTTCGAGATCGATTTCGATCACCCGGTCTTCCGTGGTCGCACCCAGAAAGCCGTGGTGGATTTCTCCAGCACTTCCTTCGTCAAGGAAGTCAGCCGCGCCCGCACCTTCGGGTTCATGCGCGACATCGAGATGCTGCGTTCGCAGAACCTGGCTCTGGGTGGCAGCGTGGAGAACGCCATCGTGGTCGACGAGTATCGAGTGCTCAACGAAGATGGTCTTCGTTACGAGGACGAGTTCGTCAAGCACAAGATCCTGGACGCCATTGGTGACCTGTACCTGCTGGGTAACAGCCTTATCGGCGAGTTCATCGGCTACAAGTCCGGTCATGCCCTGAACAACCGTCTCCTGCGCACCCTCATCGCAGACAAGGACGCTTGGGAAGTGGTGACCTTCGAGGACGCCAAGACCGCGCCGATCTCCTATATGCGACCCGCTGCGGCCGTATAAGGAAACCTCCTCCTTTCAGCTACAACTTCAAAGGCCACCCTCGGGTGGCCTTTTTTTATGCCTGCGCGTTATTCCTCGCCCGGTTCCGGCGGCTTGCGGCTACGGCTGGCCAGGCGCTCGAGCGCGGCCTTGAGCTGAGGGTTGCTGATGCCCTCGGCGGCTTCGTGCAAGGTGGCGGAGGCGGATTCACTGATGCGGTTGGTGTTGACCCGAGTGGGCGTCTGGATCGTCGGCTGCACCTTGAACTGGATGCGCGCCAAGCCCCTGAATTCCTCGAACGTGGCCAGTTGCCGCAGCAGGCGGTTCTGCTGATAGCGCAGGCGCGTCGCCCAGTGACCGTCGGTAACCACCAGCAGCAGGCTGCCCTCGCGCCAGGAGGCGACGCGGCAATACGGGCGTGCGGCGGGCTGCAGTTGCGAGTCGAGCAATTCCTGCAGGCGCGAGAGGCGTTGCGCCTGCGCGAACAGCGACTGCAGCGGCTTGGCTTCGCGCAGCAGCTTGGTCATCGCCTTGGCGGGCAGGGGGCGAAAGGCCATGGTGAGGAACCGGCAGTGAATGAAGCAGGATGGTAACAGATGCGCCGGGGGGCCAGATGCCACCGTCGGCCCCTTGAAGTTGCTCGTCCGCGTCACCATATCACCCACTCGGATGCAAAGTTGTCCGCCCATGCATTGCCCCCAAGCTCGCAGAATGCGAAGCTTCGGAGGATGACTTCGGCACTTTTTTCCCGATAGTTTCCGGGTAGAATGCCCGCTTCATTGCCGTTCCGCGCCGCGGCCAGCCAGTCGGGCAGCCCTCCAATTCTCCAGTTCGGATGACCCAGTCGATATGTTTGCGCCTTTGTTGAAAAAACTCTTTGGAAGCAAGAACGAGCGCGAAGTGAAGCGCATGGTCAAGCAGGTCCAGGCCATCAATGCACTCGAGCCGCAGATGGTTCCGCTTTCCGATGAGCAACTCAAGGCCAAGACCGAGGAGTTCAAGGCGCGCCTGGCCAAGGGCGAGACCCTCGACCAGATCCTTCCCGAAGCGTTCGCCGTCGCCCGTGAGGCCGGCAAGCGCGTGATGGGCATGCGCCACTTCGACGTCCAGCTGATCGGCGGCATGACCCTGCACGAAGGCAAGATCGCCGAGATGCGTACCGGTGAGGGCAAGACCCTCGTGGGTACCCTGGCCGTCTACCTGAACGCCCTGGCTGGCAAAGGCGTGCACGTGGTCACCGTGAACGACTACCTGGCCCGCCGCGACGCCAACTGGATGCGTCCGCTGTATGAATTCCTCGGCCTGACCGTTGGCATCGTCAGCCCGTTCCAGCCGCCGGAAGAGAAGCGCGCTGCCTACGCCTCCGACATCACCTACGGCACCAACAACGAATTCGGTTTCGACTACCTGCGCGACAACATGGCGTTCAGCCTGGAAGACAAGTTCCAGCGCGAGCTGAACTTCGCCGTGGTCGACGAAGTGGACTCCATCCTCATCGACGAGGCGCGGACTCCGCTGATCATCTCCGGCCAGGCCGAAGACAGCTCCGAGCTGTACATCAAGATCAACAAGCTGATCCCGCGCCTGAAGCGCCACATCGAGGAAGTCGAAGGCCAGGTGACCCAGCAGGGCCACTACAGCATCGACGAGAAGACCCGCCAGGTCGAACTCAACGAGCAGGGCCACGCCTACGTCGAGGAGCTGCTGACCCAGAACGGCCTGCTGGCCGAGGGCGAGAGCCTCTACTCGGCGCACAACCTCAGCCTGCTGACCCACGTCTACGCCGCGCTGCGCGCCCACACCCTGTTCCACCGCAACGTGGAATACATCGTCCAGGGTGACCAGGTCCTGCTGATCGACGAGCACACCGGCCGGACCATGCCGGGCCGCCGCCTCTCCGAGGGCCTGCACCAGGCCATCGAGGCGAAGGAGAACCTGCCGATCCAGGCCGAGAGCCAGACCCTGGCTTCGACCACCTTCCAGAACTACTTCCGCCTCTACACCAAGCTGGCCGGCATGACCGGCACCGCCGACACCGAGGCCTTCGAATTCCGCCAGACCTACGGCCTGGACGTGGTGGTGATCCCGACCCACCGCCCGGTCGCCCGTAAGGACTTCAACGACCTGGTCTACCTGACCCAGGACGAGAAGTACGCCGCCATCATCACCGATGTGCAGCAGTGCCAGGCGCTGGGCCGCCCGGTCCTCGTCGGTACCGCGTCGGTCGAGACGTCCGAATATGTGTCGCAGCTGCTGCAGAACGCCGGCATCGAGCACAAGGTACTGAACGCCAAGTACCACGAGAAGGAAGCCGAGATCATCGCCCAGGCCGGTCGTCCGGGTGCGGTCACCATCGCCACCAACATGGCCGGTCGTGGTACCGACATCCTGCTGGGCGGCAACTGGGAAGTGGAAGTCGCCGCGCTGGAGAACCCCACCGACGAGCAGGTCGCGCAGATCAAGGCCGACTGGCAGAAGCGCCACCAGCAGGTCATCGAGTCGGGCGGCCTGCACGTGATCGCCTCCGAGCGCCACGAATCCCGCCGTATCGACAACCAGCTGCGCGGCCGTGCCGGCCGTCAGGGCGACCCGGGTTCCAGCCGCTTCTACCTGTCGCTGGAAGACCACCTGATGCGCATCTTCGCCTCCGACCGGGTGAAGAACTTCATGAAGGCCCTCGGCATGCAGCCGGGCGAGGCGATCGAGCACCGCATGGTGACCAACGCTATCGAGAAGGCCCAGCGCAAGGTCGAAGGCCGCAACTTCGACATCCGTAAACAACTGCTGGAGTTCGACGACGTCGCCAACGAGCAGCGCAAGGTGATCTACCACATGCGCAACACCCTGCTCGCCGCCGACAACATCGGCGAGACCATCGTCGAATTCCGCGAAGAGACCCTGAACAACACCGTCAGCGAGCACATTCCGCCGCAGTCGCTGCCCGAGCAGTGGGACGTCGCCGGCCTGGAAGCCGCGCTGTACAGCGATTTCGGCCTCAAGCTGCCGATCCAGCAATGGCTCGACGAAGACGACAAGCTGTACGAGGAAACCCTGCGCGAGAAGATCCTCGCCGAGCTGGTCGCCGCCTACAACGAGAAGGAAGACCTCGCCGGCGCCGAAGCCCTGCGCACCTTCGAGAAGCAGATGCTGCTGCGCGTGCTGGACGACCTGTGGAAGGACCACCTGTCCACCATGGATCACCTGCGCCACGGCATCCACCTGCGCGGTTACGCGCAGAAGAACCCCAAGCAGGAGTACAAGCGCGAGTCCTTCAACCTGTTCCAGGACCTGCTGAACTCCATCAAGCGCGACACCATCCGCGTGCTGTCCTTCGTCCAGGTCCGCCGCGAAGACCCGGCCGAGGAAGAAGCCCGCCTGCGCCGCGAGGCCGAGGAAATGGCCAAGCGCATGCAGTTCCAGCATGCCGCCGCGCCGTCCATGGACCAGGTCACCAGCGAGCCGGAAGAGGGCGAGCTGCCGGACGTCGCCGACAATGTCGTGCCGATGGAACCAGTGCGCAACGAGGCGAAGATCGGCCGCAACGAGCCCTGCCCGTGCGGTTCGGGCAAGAAGTACAAGCACTGCCACGGTCAGGTGGAATAACGCCTCCCGACCTTGCTACCGACGCCGCGACCGGCCCTGCCGCTCGCGGCGTTTTTCACATCTGATCCACTGATTTGATTCACTGACTAGATAGGAGCGCGCCACATGGCTGTTGGTCTCGGCCCCATGTCCACCCTGCACCCGGTCCCCGGTTTCGAACTCGGCATCGCCTCTGCCGGCATCAAACGACCCGGCCGCAAGGACATCGTGGTGATGCGCTGCGCCGAAGGCTCCACCGTGGCGGGTGTGTTCACCACCAACGCCTTCTGCGCCGCTCCGGTGATCCTGGCGCGCAAGCGCTTCCTCGGCCCGGTGCGCTACCTGCTGACCAACACCGGCAACGCCAACGCCGGCACCGGCGAATCGGGCCTGGCCAACGCCACCCGCACCTGCGCCAAGCTGGCCGAGCTGGCTGGCGTGCCGGAAAACGCCGTGCTGCCGTACTCCACCGGCGTGATCGGCGAGCCGCTGCCGGTCGAGAAGATCGAAGCCGCGCTGCCCGCTGCGCTGACCAACCTGTCCGTGGATAACTGGGCCGACGCCGCCGCCGGCATCATGACCACCGACACCCTGCCCAAGGGCGCTAGCCGCCAGTTCCAGCACGATGGCGTGACCATCACCGTCACCGGCATCAGCAAGGGCGCCGGCATGATCAAGCCGAACATGGCCACCATGCTGGGTTACATCGCCACCGACGCCAAGGTTGCCCAGGGCGTGCTGCAGGACCTGCTGCGCGACGCGGCGAACAAGTCCTTCAACCGCATCACCATCGACGGCGATACCTCCACCAACGACTGCTGCATGCTGATCGCCACCGGCCAGGCGGCGCTGCCGGAAATCACCTCCGCCAGCGGCGCACTGTTCGCCGCGCTGAAGCAGGCCGTGCTGGAAGTCTCCATGGAACTGGCCCAGGCCATCGTCCGTGACGGCGAGGGCGCCACCAAGTTCGTCACCGTGCAGGTGAACGGCGGCGCAACGCACCAGGAGTGCCTGGACGTCGGCTACGCCGTGTCCCACTCGCCGCTGATCAAGACCGCACTGTTCGCCTCCGACCCGAACTGGGGCCGCATCCTTGCCGCCGTGGGCCGCGCCGGCGTGCCGGACCTGGACGTGAGTCTGATCGACGTGTACCTGGACGACGTCGCCATCGCCAGCCGCGGCGGCCGCGCCGCCAGCTATACCGAGGACCAGGGCGCCAGGGTCATGGCCCAGGAAGAGATCACCATCCGCATCGATCTGGGCCGTGGCACCTGCAGCGAGACCATCTGGACCACCGACCTGTCCCACGAGTACGTGAAGATCAACGCCGAATACCGCACCTGATCTCTGCGTAGCGCTGGCGCAAGAACCTGCGCCGGCGCCTCGTTCCTCTCGGATTCCCGATTTTCATGGATGGATGAAAATCGGGAATTTGTTTTCATGGCTGCCGCGCTCTAAGGTCTGCTGACTGACCTTCACGAGCATCGCGTCCATGTCCCTCACCCTGATCATCGGCAGCAAGAATTTCTCCTCCTGGTCCCTGCGCGGCTGGCTGGCCATGCAACTCACCGGCGCTAAGTTCGAGGAAATCCTCATTCCCCTGGGCGGCCAGGACACTGCGCGGCGCATCCGCGAGCACTCGCCCAGCGGCAAGGTGCCGGCGCTCAAGTGCGAGCACGGGCTGATCTGGGATTCCCTGTCGATCGCCGAATACCTCGCCGAACGCTTCCCCGAAGCCCACCTCTGGCCCTGCGGCGAAGCGGCCCGCGCCCTGGCGCGCACGGTCTGCGCCGAGATGCACAGCGGCTTCATGGCGCTGCGCTCGCACATGCCCATGGATATCCAGCGCAACCAGCCGCTGGTCGAGGTGCCCGAAGCGGTGGAGGCGGACATCGCCCGCATCGTCGAACTCTGGGCTCTGTGTCGCCGGCAGTTCGGCCAGGACGGCCCGTTCCTGTTCGGCCACGCCAGCATCGCCGATGCCTTCTACGCGCCGGTCGCCACCCGCCTGCGCAGCTATTGCGTGACGCTGCCCATCGAGGCGCAGAACTACGTGGATGCGATCTACGCCTGGCCGGCCTTCCGCCCGTGGCTGGAGGCGGCGATGGTCGAACGCGCCTGAAGCCGCGCGCCAATGACGGTAGAATGCCCGCAATACCCAATTACGATCTGCTGCGCGTCGCAATAGCTGCGTTGAAATCGGTTTCGGGATGCTCATTTACTGCCTGTAAACTGCGCTCCCTCAATCGATGTCGCCTTGCTCTTCCCTGGCTCGCGAGATCGTAAACAGGTCCTGTGCGCGGGCCCTGCCTGAATCGGATTGAGGAGTAGCACTGTGAAACGAGTACATGTCGCCGCCGCCGTGATTCGCGGACTCGATGGCCGGGTGCTGATCGCCCGGCGTCCGGACGACAAGCACCAGGGCGGTCTGTGGGAGTTTCCCGGTGGCAAGGTCGAGGAGGGCGAAGCGGTGCAGGTCGCCCTGGCGCGCGAGCTGAAGGAAGAGCTGGGCATAGACGTCGAGCAGGCGCGGCCGCTGATTCGCGTGCAGCACGACTACAGCGACAAGCATGTGCTGCTGGATGTCTGGGAGGTCTCTGCCTTCTCCGGCGAGCCCCATGGCGCCGAGGGCCAGCCGTTGGCCTGGGTCGCTCCGCGTGACCTGCCGGACTACGAGTTCCCCGCCGCCAACCAGCCCATCGTGCAGGCTGCGCGCCTGCCGGATCGCTACCTGATCACCCCGGACGGCCTGGAAATCCCGCAACTGGTGCAGGGCGTGCGCGCTGCGATCGCCAGCGGCATCCGCCTGGTCCAGCTGCGCGCACCGAACATGTACAGCCCCGAGTACCGTGACCTTGCCGTCGACGTACAAGGTCTGTGCGCCGGCAAGGCGCAGCTGATGCTCAAGGGCCCGCTGGAGTGGCTGGGCGACTTCCCGGCGGCTGGCTGGCACCTGACCTCCGAGCAGCTGCGCAAGTACGCGCCCAACGGCCGGCCGTTCCCCCGCGAGCGGCTGCTGGCAGCCTCCTGCCATAGCGCCGAAGAGTTGCAGCTGGCGGCGCGCATGGGCGTGGATTTCGTCACCTTGTCGCCGGTGCAGCCCACCGAGAGCCATCCGGGTGAGCCGGCGCTGGGGTGGGAGGCGGCGGCGGAGCTGATCGATGGCTTCAACCAGCCGGTGTTCCTTTTGGGGGGCGTCGGCCCGCAGGACGTCGAGCGCGCCTGGCAGGCTGGCGCGCAGGGCGTGGCGGGGATCCGGGCGTTCTGGCCGAAGAGCGAAGGCTGATCCGGCGTTGAACTGACGGCTCTTCGTAGGAGCGAGCTTGCTCGCGAACCGCACGGTAATGCAGCGGGGTCTGTTCGCGAGCAAGCTCGCTCCTACAATCTGGCGCCACGCTCTGTCGTGTCCCGGCAATGACGGGTTCCGCCGCGATGGATTTCGCGGACAAGGTCCGCCCCTACACCCGCCGGCGGCGTTGAAATTCCCCTGTAGGAGCGGGCCATGCCCGCGATCGCGCGCATGGCGCGCTCCTACAAGGTGGCGCCATGCTCTGTCGTGTCCCGGTAATGACAGATCCCGACGCGATGGATTCGCGGACAAGGTCCGCTCCTACACCAGCCGGCGGCGTTGACGCTCTCTGTAGGAGCGGGCCATGCCCGCGATCGCGCGCATGGCGCGCTCCTACAAGGTGGCGCCAGGCTCTGTCGTGTCCCGGTAATGACAGGTTCCGCCGCGACGGATTTCGCGGACAGGGTCCGCTCCTACACCAGCCGGCGGCGTTGACGCTCCCTGTAGGAGCGGGCCATGCCCGCGATCGCGCGCATGGCGCGCTCCTATAACGTGGCGCTACGCTCTGGCGTGTCCCGGTAATGACAGATTCTGCCGCGACGGATTTCGCGGACAAGGTCCGCTCCTACACCCGCCGGCAGCGTTGACGTTCTCTGTAGGAGCGGGCCGTGCCCGCGATCGCGCGCATGGCGCGCTCCTACAAGGTGGCGCCATGCTCCGTCGTGCCGCGGCAATGACGGGGTCCGCCGCGATGGATTTAGCGGACAAGGTCCGCTCCTACGCCAGGAGCCTGGCACCGGCGCTCCTGCGGTTGCGATCAGGCGGGCTTTTCGGCGGCCTGCCAGAGAATCTCTTCCACGCCCTGGCGCTTCGCAATGAAGCGTGCGGCGACGAACAGCAGGTCGGATAGCCGGTTCAGGTAACGCAGGCCCGCGCCTTCCAGCGGTTCCTCGGCATTGAGTTGCTGGCAGCGGCGTTCGGCGTTGCGCGCCTGGGCGCGGCACAGGTGGGCGAGGGCAACCAGGCGCGAGCCACCGGGCAGGATGAAGTTCTTCAGCGGCCCGAGCTCTTCGTTCCAGCGGTCGATCACCTGCTCCAGGCGCTCCACTTCCGCGTCGTTCAGCGCTCGGTACTCCGGCATCGCCAACTCGCCGCCGAGGTCGAACAGGCGGTGCTGGATCGGCGCCAGAACACCGATCGCTTCTTCCAGCGCACTGCTGCGCGCCTCATGCAAGCCGGCCAGCAGCAGGCCGAGGTGGCTGTTCAGCTCGTCCACCGCGCCCATGGCTTCCACCCGCGGGTGGTGCTTGGGCACGCGGCGGCCGTCGGCCAGACCGGTTTCCCCGGCGTCGCCGGTGCGGGTGTAGATCTTCGACAGTCGGTTGCCCATGGCTCAATGCTCCTTGTCGCCCTGCGCCAGCAGCGGCAGCGGCGGGGAAATCTCGGCGCCCAGCGGGAGACGGATGGTGAAGCAGGTGCCCACGCCCAGCTCGGACTGCACCTCCATCTGCCCCTTGTGGTTGTTGGTGACGATGAAGTACGAGACCGACAGGCCCAGCCCAGTGCCCTGGCCGACCTCCTTGGTGGTGAAGAACGGCTCGAAGATGCGCTTGCGCACGTTCTCCGGCATGCCACAGCCGTTGTCCTCCACCTGGATTTCCGCCCACGGCGGGTTGAGCCGGGTGCGCAGGGTGATGCGGCCGAGTTCGCCTTCTTCCTCGTCGTCACGCTGGTGGATGGCCTGGGCGCCGTTCTTCAACAGGTTGAGCAGTACCTGCTCAATCTCGTTGGCGATCACCGGCACCGGCCCCAGGCGCGGATCGTACTCGTGGACGATGTCCAGCGACTTGAAATCGAAGCCGCCGGTGAGGTCGAAGTCGTTGCCGGCGATCTCCACCGCCTGTTCCAGCAGCGCGGGCAGCTCGCAGGCGGCCATCTGGCGGTGGCTGCGGCGGCTGAAGGAGAGCATGTGGCTGACGATCTTCGCCGCCCGGGAGCCGGCGTACTGGATGCCGTCCAGCAGCTTGGGAATCTCCCGCGCTTCGAGGTAGTGGTTGAGATCGTCCAGGCGCACGCCGACTTCGCCGGCCACTTCGAGGTTCTTGGTCAGGTCGGGCGACAGGCGCCGGCGGATGTTCTGCACGTTGTGCAGGATCGCCCCCAGCGGGTTGTTGATTTCGTGCGCCATGCCAGCCGCGAGGCCGCCGACGGAGAGCATCTTCTCCGATTGCACCATCATTTCTTCCATGCCCAGGCGGTCGGTGATGTCGTCGATGCGGATCACCGCGCCACGGCCGGTGCCGCCCATCAGTGGGTAGAAGGTCAGGGCGTAGTGCCGCGGGGTGTCGGTGAGGGCCCAGGTCACCCGCTCGACGCGCTCGACCTTGTGCTGCTCGGCGGCGCGGGTGAGCTGCGGCAGGAAGGGTTTGAGCGAGGGGAAGGCGAGGAACACCGGCTGGTTCACGGCGTCGTCCAGGCTGGTGCCGGAAAGCTGGCTGGCTTCCTGGTTCCACTGGGTGACGTAGAGCTGTTCGTCCACCGCGATCAGCGCCGAGGGCATGGAGTCGATGATGCTGTTGAGGTAGTGCTGGAAACCGGTGAGTTTCTTCTCGATCTTGCTGCGCACCTGCACTTCCAGCTCGAGCTTGCGGTTCGAGCGGCGGGTTTCCTCGGCCAGCGACTGGGCCTGCTCCACGGCCTCCTGGGCGTCGTCGCGGGCGCGCTTGAGCTGGTGCTCGCGGGCTTCGATGCGCGTCAGCATGGTGTTGAAGGCGTCGGCCAGGCGGCCGATCTCGTCGGCGTTGCCGCGCTCGGCGCGCAGGGCGTAGTTCTCCTCGCGCGTCACCTGGCGCGAGAGTTCTTCCAGGCTGCGGATCGGCCGGGTGATCAGGCGGCGGATCTGCTGGGCGATGAGCAGCCAGAGCAGCACCGACACGGCGAGAATCACCAGGCTGGCGGTGAGCGTGCCGGTGTAGAAGGCGCCGGGCAGCTCGCTGCTGGCCACCAGCAGCAGGTAACCGCTGTTGCGCCCGGCCTGGGGCAATTCGAACAGAGCGTTGAGGCGGTATTCGTGCTCGCGCCAGCGTTCCAGGTGGTCCAGGCGCTCGGGCAGCGCCACCGGCCCGTTGCCCGGTGTCTGGGCGATGCGCTCGCCATTGCTGTCGTACAGCGCGGCGGCGCGCAGCGGCTGGTAGTCATCCAGCTGGCGCAGCAGCACCTGGGCCTGGGTGGGCGAGGAGAGCGCCGGCTCGCTGAGCGCCGGGTTGGCGATCAGCCGGCCGATGGTCTGCAGGGCCTGGGGGGCGACGCTGTCCTGGGAGATCCAGTAGGCCGCGCTGATGAAGGCGAGGTTGGCGACCAGCATGACGGTCGCCAGCAGCACCAGCAGGGCGGCGAGGATTTTCTGGCCGACCGGCAGGTCTTCCAGGCGCTGGCGCAGGTTCATGGGAGAAGGCATGGGCGCGTCAAAGAGAAAATCAGGGGAGGCGGGCAGGGTAGCCCGCCATCAGTCGTCGGGCAATCCACGTGCCACCAGGTAGGCCCGCAGCCGTTCGTGCAGGGCGCGCAGCCGCGGCAGTGCCAGGTGCAGGCGGTCGCCCTCGCGGCAGGCATGGCCGAGCAGGTAGGCGATCTCGCTGCGCCGGCCCTGGGCGACGTCCTGGTACATGGAGGAGAAGTTCGCGGCCGTGGCGCTGATGACCCGCTCCACCTCGGCCTGAAGCTCCCGTGCGGCGGCGGAGTAACCGGCGGCATGCAGCAGCTGGCCGAGTTCGTCGCAGAGCCCGGCGACTTCGCCGGGGTGGCCGGCCAGTTCGCCGTTGCGGCACTGGTGCAGCACGGTGAGCGGGTTGATCGCGCAGTTCAGCGCGAGCTTGCGCCACAGGCGTTCGAGGATGTCGTCGCTCCACTGCGCGGGAATCTCTGCCCGGTGCAGGTCCGCCAGCCAGGTGGGCGCGGGGCCGCCCTGTTCGTCGCCCAGCCAGGTCTTGCCCTTGCCGGCGAACACCACGCGGAAATCGGCTTCGCGGAAGGCGCCTTCGGTACTGGAGGCATACAGGCAGCGGGCGCGTGGCAGGTGGGCGCTGACCGCCTGCTGGCTGCCCAGGCCGTTCTGCAGCAGGATCAGTTCGGCGCCCGGCGCCAGCCGTGCGGCCACGCTGGCGGCGGCGGATTCGGCATCGTAGGCCTTGCAGGCCAGCAGCAGGCGCTGGATCGGCGCGCCCTGGGCGGCGGTTTCCGCGGGAATGGGGTAGAGGCTCGCGCGGCCGTCTTCCACCAGGGTGATGCCGCCCAGGGCGCGGTAGGCATTGAGGCGCTGGCGGTCGCGCAGCAGCAGGCGCACCGGCAGGCCGGCGCGGGACAGGCGGGCGGCCCACAGGCAACCGAGGCTGCCGGCGCCGAGGATAGTCCAGGTCATGGGGGAAACTTCGCGGTTGAAGGGCTTACCGCGAAGTTTAGCGCAGGCCGGTCAGGCGGCTGGCGTTGATTCGTCCGCTGGCGAAGGCGTCGGGCAGCAGGGTGCGACCCTGCTGCATCACCTGCTCGACGTCCAGCGGCAGTGCCTTGGCGTCCAGGCCGACCAGGCTGATACCGGCCTTGAGGGTGATGAAGCCTTCGCTGGTCTTGAAGGCCTTCAGGTTCAAGCCTTCGTGCAGGCGGCGGAAGCTGCTGGGGGAGCATTCCTGCAGGTCTTCGAGCAGGGTGATCAGGGCGAAGTGCTGGCTGTCCAGGCGCGCCAGGACATCCAGCGGTCGCACCAGTTGCTGCAGGCGCCGGGCGACGCCGTGCAGCAGCTCGTTCTGGAACGGCTGGCCGTGCCTGTGCCCGAGTTCGGCCACCTCCGGCAGGCCGATCAGCATGTAGCACACCGCGCCGCCGCGGGATTCCACCTGGCGGATGCTGTCGGCCAGCTTCTGCTTGAGGTAGCGCTGGTTGCCCAGGCCGGTGGCGCTGTCCACCAGGTTGCGCTCCTCCAGGCTGGTGATGTTCTCGGTGAGCAGGCGGTTTTCCATCAGCAGGCGCTGCAGCGTGTTGCTCAGGCGGTCGGCGGCGAGCACGCGGGGCACCAGTTGCTCGTTCATCGACGACTTGCTGACGAAGTCGTCCACGCCACGGTCGAAGGCCTCGGCCAGGGCGTTGTCGCCCTCCTTGCCGGTGAGCAGGATGATGTAGGTGTAGTGGTCGCCGCTTTCGTCGAGCTGGCGCACCCGCGCGGTCAGCTCCAGGCCGTCCATCTCCGGCATCAGCCAGTCGGCGAGCAGCACGCTCACCGGCTCCTTTTCCAGCAGGTCGAGCGCTTCGCTGGCGCTGCTGGCGAAGCGCACGTTCTGGTAGCCGGCCTGGCTCAGCGCGCGACCGATCATGGCGCTGGAGAACTTGGCATCGTCGACCACCAGGATGCTGAGATGGTTGGTTGGCATGGAAAGGATTGTCTCGCAACGGGTGGGAAATGCCGACTCTCGGTGTCAGAGGCCGGGCGCGGTCTTGTCTGTCAGTTATAATGACCGCGCATTTTTATCGTCAAGCCAGGCGCGATGCTGACTGTGAACCGCATCGCGCCGTCCATCTGGAGAGATGTCATGCCTTCGTTCGACGTGGTGTCCGAACTGGACAAACACGAACTGACCAACGCCCTGGATAACGCTGCCAAGGAACTGGACCGCCGTTTCGACCTGAAGGGCAAGTGCAGCTTCGAAACCAAGGACAAGTCCGTCACCCTGACCGCCGAGGCGGATTTCATGCTCGAGCAGATGCTCGACATTCTTCGCTCCAGCCTGGTCAAGCGCAAGATCGATGTGCAGTGCATCGAGACCAAGGACCCCTTCGCCTCGGGCAAGGTGGTCAAGCAGGAAGTGAACTTCCGCGAGGGCATCGACAAGGATCTGGCGAAGAAGATCGTCGCCCTGATCAAGGACAAGAAGCTCAAGGTCCAGGCCGCCATCCAGGGCGAGCAGGTGCGCGTCACCGGCAAGAAGCGCGACGACCTGCAGGAAGCCATCGCGCTGCTGCGCGGCGAATCCCTCGGCATGCCGCTGCAGTTCAACAATTTCCGCGACTGATTCACTGCCTGACCACCGCAGCGGAACCTCATCGCCCGGGCGACGTCGCAATTAAGTGTCGCTCGGCGAACACCCGACCGCCATGGCTTGCCATGGCGGTTTTGTTTTTGAAATGGCAATAGACAAGGGGCCTGCATCCATGGATATGAATTACGAGCACATCGTCAACAGTGCGGAGGCCTGGACGCCCGTCGTCCTGGCCTATCTGGGCAACGCCTTGCTGGCGCTGCTGACCCTGCTGATCGGCTGGTGGGTGATCAACCTGTTCACCAATCGCGTGGGCGGGCTGCTGTCCACCAAGCACGTGGACAAGACGCTGCAGGGCTTCATCGGCAGCATGGTGAACATCATCCTGAAGATCCTGCTGATGGTCAGCGTGGCCTCGATGATCGGCATCCAGACCACCAGTTTCGTCGCCGCCATCGGCGCCGCCGGCCTGGCCATCGGCCTGGCGCTGCAGGGCAGCCTGTCGAACTTCGCCGGCGGGGTGCTGATCCTGCTGTTCCGCCCGTTCAAGATCGGCGACTGGATCGAGGCCCAGGGCGTCTCCGGCACCGTGGACAACATCATGATCTTCCACACCGTGCTGCGCACCGGTGACAACCGCACTGTCATCGTGCCCAACGGCGCGCTGTCCAATGGCATCATCACCAACACCTCGACCCAGACCACCCGCCAGGTGACCTTCGACGTGAAGCTCGCCTTCGACGCCGACCTGGATGGCGCGCGCGCCATTCTCAAGGAACTGGCCGAGGATCCCCGCGTGCTCAAGTCGCCGGCGCCGGTGGTGGTGGTCGCGGGCCTGGGTGAGAACTCGGTGACGCTGTCGCTGCGCCTGTGGACGGCCAATTCGGACTATTGGGCCGTCACCTTCATGCTCAACGAGCAGGTGCGCCAGCGTCTGCGCGACGCCGGTATCGACCTGGCACCGAACAAGGTGGTGCGCGTGGTCAAGGGCGAAGAGGGCTCCGTGCTGGCGGATTGATCTCCAGCAGGAACGAAAAAGGCCGGCGATTGCCGGCCTTTTTCATGGGCGCTGGAGCCTGCGCGGCGCTCAGTGACGTTCGGCGCTGGCCTGTGGCGCCGGCGCCTCGGTCGCTTCCTCGGCGCCGCCGTTGGTCATGTCGCCGCGATTGTGCAGCCACAGCCAGCCGATCAGCAGCAGCGTGGGGACGCCGAGCAGGCCGGTGAAGAAGAAGAAGTGCTCGTAACCCATGCTCTCGACCATCGCGCCGGAATAGCCGCCGATGAAGCGCGGCAGCAGCAGCATGGTGGAGCTGAGCATGGCGTACTGGGTGGCGGAGAACTTCAGGTTGGTCAGGCTCGACAGGTAGGCGACGAAGGCCGAGGTGGCGAGGCCGCCGCTGAAGTTGTCGAGCATGATGGTCACCACCAGCATGGTGACGTGGGGCTCCAGCACCTTGAGCAGGGCGAAGACGTTCTGCCCCATCAGGTGCGGGTCGTCGATCGCGCCCATCTGCGCCAGGACGGCGAACAGCAGGTTGGTCGCCGCCGATGCCGCGCCGCCGATGAACAGGATCGGCAGGATGCTGAAGCGGGCGATCAGCACGCCGCCGGCCGCCGCGCCGATCAGGGTCATGACCACGCCGAACAGCTTGCTGACCGTGGCGATGGTGTCCTTGGAGAAGCCCATGTCGATGTAGAACACGCTGGCCATGGTGCCCATGACGGTGTCGGACATGCGATAGGTGGAGATCAGCCCGAGCAGCAACAGCGCCTGCCAGCGGTAGCGGCGGACGAATTCGGTGATCGGCGTCAGCACCGGCGCCATCAGCAGGCGGCCGGGGGCGGAAATACAGCTCAGGGCGATCAGCAGGTAGAGGATGGCGAGCCACCATTTGCCGCCTTCGACCATGTTGATGAACGCGGTACCGGTGACCAGCAGGATGATCAGCACGATCACCGAGACGGCCTGGTGGACGAAGTCGAACTGCGGCAGGCCGCGCCCGTGCACGGCCAGCAACAGCGGGCGGCGGACCTTCGACAGCAGCTCGCGCACCGGGCGGATCTGCCGGCGGCCGTGGGGCGTCATGCACACGCCGATGAAGATCGCGTACAGCGCGGCGCGCGGCCAGGCCTGGGCGGTCAGCGCGGTGAGCATGGCCGGCACGGAGATCAGCAGCACCAGCAGGGTCAGCACCGAGAGCAACTGGTGGTTGAAGGCGAACGCCGAGCTGCCGGCCTGCGGTTGCACGTTCACCGGCGGCTCTTTCATCAGCAGGGTGGTGATCAGGCCGGGCAGGATGGCCAGGGAGCACACCGCATAGGTCAGCGCCCAGGCCGACTGGCTGTAGTGCAGGGCGCTGGAGCCGGCCCATTCGGCAAGGAACAGCACGCCAGCGGTGGCGAACAGCACGGCGACCCGGTAACCGGTCATGTAGCAGGCGGCGAGGGCGGCCTGGCGGGTGTTCTCGGCGATTTCCAGGCGGTAGGCATCGATGGCGATGTCCTGGGTGGCCGAGGCGAACGCCACCACCATGGCCAGGGCGATCAGCCAGTTGAGGTGCGCTTGCGGGTTGCACAGGGCCATGCCGAGCAGGCCGAGGGCGATCAGCCCCTGGGAGAACACCAGCCAGGAGCGGCGGCGGCCGAGGCGCCCGATGAAGGGCAGGCGCCACTGGTCGAGCATGGGCGACCACACCCACTTGAAGGCGTACACCAGCCCGATCCAGCTGGCGAATCCGATGGTTTCCCGGGCGACACCCGCTTCACGCAACCACACCGAGAGAGTGGAGAGCACCAGCATGTACGGCAGGCCGGCGGCGAATCCCAGCAGCAAAAGCGCGAGGCTGGCGGGAGACTTGTAGGCAATCCATGCCTCTCGCCAGGAATGCTCTTTCATGGGGTGTTTTCCAGCAGGTCAAAAATTCTCGCGAACTTTACTAGGACTGCTCGCCGCTAGGCCAGCCGTGCCGACGTATGTCCACCCGATCGTTATGGATTCTGACACCCTCCGCACGTAAACGTGCGCGCTGCTCGTTACCCGAGACGCTGCCCAGGGGCAGGCTGATGCGTCCGCCGGCGGCGATCACGCGGTGCCACGGCAGGCGCGTGCCCTCCGGCAACTGGCTGAGGATGCGTCCTACAAGCCGCGCGGAGCGGCCCAGCCCGGCGAGCCGGGCGACGTCGCCATAGGTGATGACGCACCCTTCGGGCACCTGGGCGATCACCAGGAAAATCGCCTCGCGACGCACCTGCAGGCTTTCCAGGCCGAGGTCGGCAGTCGGGGTGTTGGCCGGGAGCTTGGGTGTGGGCATCGAATGCACCGTGGCAGAGGGGCTGACGCTCAGGATATCGGCTGGCGCAGGTCTGACAAGACGAGACATCTGTCAGACCCTTCCGTCAGTCATTGTGAACTCCCTGCACCTGAGCCGGTCAGTCGTTGCTCTCGCGTCGGGCTTCTGGATAATGCCCGGCTTTTTGCCCATTCAATCCAGTTGAATTTGACTCATGTTCCCCAGAACCCTGCTCTCCCTTGCCCTCGCGTCCTGCTCCCTGTCCGCCCTTGCCGACACCGTCTGGCTGAAGAATGGCGACCGCCTCAGCGGCACCATCAAGCTGTATGACGGCGGCAAGCTGCTGCTGGCGACCGACTATGGCGGGGAGATCACCCTGAAGGCGGACAAGATCAAGACGCTGGAAACCGACCAGAACCTGCTGGTGAAATACGACGAGGAAAACGGCGAGCACTCCAAGGGCCTGAAGGCGTCCGACCAGGGCAAGGTCACGCTGGTCAACGGTGAGGCACGCACGGTGGAGCTGGCCAAGATCGAGCAGATGATGCCGCCCAAGCCGATCCTGGAAGACTGGGTATGGACCGGCAACGTCGACTTCTCCCTGGACCACAAGCGCGCCGAGAACGATGTCGAGGACTACGACATCGACTTCAAGACCAACGCCCGCCACGGCCGCTGGCGCCACAACCTGCAGGGCGAGTACAACCGCGAGAAGAAGAACGAGTCGGTCAGCACCAACAACTACTCGGCCGAGTACGCGCTGGACCGCTTCCTCGACGAGCACTGGTTCTGGCAGGGCCAGGCGCAGTACAAGCGCGACTGGGTCGAGGACCTGCAGAAGAAACGCACCCTGGGTACCGGCCCCGGCTACCAGTTCTGGGACAACGAGCTGGGCGCGTTCTCCCTGGCCACCCTGGTCAACCGCAACGACTACGAATTCGTCGACGACGAGAAGTCGCACTTCTACAGCACCAGCCTGAAGTGGGACTACAACCGTTACCTGCTGGCCAAGCAGTTCGAGCTGTTCACCAACGGCGAAGTCAGCAAGCCGCTGGAGTCCAACGTCGACTACGAACTGGAGAGCGAGGCGGGCCTGCGCTACAAGCTCACCTCCTGGGCATCCCTGAGCCTGAAGGCCGAGTGGGACAAGCTCAGCGGCAACGATGGCGACGTCAACGAACGTCGCTACACCCTGGGGCTGGGGGTGGGCTGGTAGGCCGTATACCTGTAGCAGCGAGCTTGCTCGCGAAGCTTTCAACTCCGGTACGGGGTCTGTTCGCGAGCAAGCTCGCTCCTGCAAAAGCACAAAAAAGCCCCGCACTGGCGGGGCTTTTTCATGGGCGGGCGGATTACAGGCGCAGGCCGCCGTCCAGCTCCAGCACGCGGCCGGTGTAGTAGTCGTTCTCGAGGATGTAGGCCACCGAGTGGGCGATCTCCAGCGGCTTGCCCAGGCGCTTGAGCGGGATGCCGGCGGTCATTTTCTCCAGGGCCTCGGGCTTCATGCTGGCGACCATGTCGGTCTCGATGAAGCCCGGTGCCACGCCCGCCACGCGGATGCCGTAGCGCGCCAGCTCCTTCGCCCACACCACGGTGTCGGCGGCAACGCCGGCCTTGGCCGCGGAATAGTTGGCCTGGCCCATGTTGCCGGCGCGGGAAATGGAGGAAATGTTGACGATCGCGCCTTCGTTCTTCAGCTCGATCATCTTCGCCGCCACTTCGCGGGTGCAGAGGAACACGCCGGTCAGGTTGACGTCGATCACCGCCTGCCATTGCGCCAGGCTCATCTTGGACAGCTCGCCGTCCTTGACCTTGATGGTCAGGCCGTCGCGCAGGATACCGGCGTTGTTGACCAGGCCGTTGATGGCGCCGAAGTCGCTGGCGACCTGGGCCACCATGTGGGTAACCTGTTCTTCATTGGCGACGTTGCAGATATAGGCACGGGCGTCACCGCCGGCGGCCTTGCAGGCAGTCACGGCTTCGTCCAGTTTTTCGGCATTGAGGTCAACCAGCGCGACGCGCGCGCCCTTGCCGGAGAGGTACTCGCCCATGGCGCGGCCCAGGCCCTGGCAGCCACCGGTGATGATGATGACCTTGTCTTTCAATTGCATCGGAACAACCCCACGAACAGTTTCTGGTGAAAGGCCCCGCCGGCAGCTGTGCACAGAGTCAGTCCTGCCCGTCCGTTTACGACGGATTCTTTGCGAGGAGTCATAAGTTGAGCGTGAAAGCTGCCAAGCATGCCCGAGAACTGCTGCTCAAGGAATACCGCGGCGTTCTCTCCACCCACTCGAAAAAGTGGCCCGGCTTCCCCTTCGGTTCCGTCGTGCCGTACTGCCTGGACGAGGCGGGCCGCCCGCTGATCCTGATCAGCCGCATCGCCCAGCACACCCATAACCTGCAGATGGACGGCAAGTGCTCGTTGCTCATCGGCGAGCGCGGCGTCGACGACATCCAGGCCGCCGGCCGCCTGACCCTGCTGGCCGAGGCGCTGCTGATCGAAGACGTCGACGCCATCGCCGGCGCCGCCGAGCGCTATTACCGCTACTTCCCCGGCTCGCAGGACTACCACATCGTCCACGACTTCGATTTCTGGGTGCTGGAGCCGGTGCAGTGGCGCTTCATCGGCGGTTTCGGCGATATCCACTGGCTGGGGGCCAACAGCGTGCCGCTGGCCAATCCCTTCGTCGGCGAGACGGAAAAAAGCATGGTCGAGCACATGAACAGCGACCACGCCAACGCCATTGCGCACTACGTCGAACTGGCCGGCCTGCCCGCCGACAAGGAACCGCAACTGGCGGGAATTGATACCGAAGGTTTCCACCTGCGCATCGGCCAGGGCCTGCATTGGCTGCCGTTCCCGACGCCGTGCGGCAATGCCGGCGCGGTGCGCCAGGCGCTGGTGCAGCTCGCCAGGGCGGACGCCTGGCCGGGCAACGAGGTGATCCAGGCCTAGCAAGCCTTGGTCATTCCCTTGAAAAGGGCGCGGGGCGTCGCCACCTAGCTTTCTACCCGGGCAATGACCCCGCCAAGGATTTTTTCAATGCGAGTTCCCCTGTTCCTGATTCTGCTCTTCCCGCTGATCGAACTGGCCGTGATGATCAAGGTCGGCAGCGTGATCGGCGTGGGCTGGACCCTGCTGCTGATCATCGCCGGCGCCTTCATCGGCGCGGCGGTGCTGCGTGTGGCCGGCGTCGCCACCGCACTGCGCGCCCGCGAGCGCCTCAACCGCGGCGAACTGCCCGAGCAGGAGATGCTCGAAGGCCTGGTCATCGCCCTGGGCGGTGGCCTGCTGATGCTGCCGGGCTTCATCAGCGATGTGGTCGGCCTGCTCTGCCTGATTCCCTTCACCCGCCGCCTGATGCTGGGCCGCGTGCGCCAGCGCATGCAGGAGCAGGCCGAGCGCCGCCGCGCCTTTGCCGACGATCCGGCTGCCCAGCAGCGTGGCGGCCCCAGCGTGATCGAAGGCGAGTACCAGCGCCGCGAGGAAGACCGCGACCGCTTGCGTTGAGCCGGAGCGGCGTCGGCCGCTTTGCGCACCCCGCCTGCAAAAATTTTTTCGTCACACCCTTGAAATGCCTTGTAGCGACCTTATGTACCGGTCACCGCAAGGTCCCTGTCTACGACAGGCTGCTCTTTTCGCGACTCGCCCGTCGAGTCGCAAACCGGCGCCGCCGGATTCAACAAAACCTGCCGGACATCGATCCGGCCGTTGGAAATCACTGTTTTGGGAGAGTTACGACTATGAAGCTTCGTCCTCTGCATGATCGCGTCGTTATCCGTCGCAGCGAGGAAGAGACCAAGACCGCAGGCGGCATCGTGCTGCCGGGTTCTGCCGCCGAAAAACCGAACCGTGGCGAAGTGGTCGCCGTCGGCACCGGTCGCGTGCTGGACAACGGTGAAGTTCGCGCTCTGGCAGTGAAAGTGGGTGACAAGGTGGTCTTCGGCCCGTACTCGGGCAGCAACGCCATCAAGGTCGACGGTGAAGAGCTGCTGGTGATGGGCGAGTCCGAGATCCTCGCCGTCCTGGAAGACTGATTCCCGCGTCCAATCCAACCCACTGAATTCGATTTAGAGGAAACAGAACATGGCTGCTAAAGAAGTTAAGTTCGGCGATTCCGCCCGCAAGAAAATGCTGGTTGGCGTAAACGTCCTGGCCGACGCGGTTAAAGCGACCCTGGGCCCGAAAGGCCGTAACGTCATCCTGGACAAGAGCTTCGGCGCTCCGACCATCACCAAGGACGGCGTTTCCGTCGCCAAGGAAATCGAACTCAAAGACAAGTTCGAGAACATGGGCGCCCAGTTGGTGAAAGACGTTGCCTCCAAGGCCAACGACGCTGCCGGTGACGGCACCACCACCGCTACCGTCCTGGCCCAGGCCATCGTCAACGAAGGCCTGAAGGCCGTCGCTGCCGGCATGAACCCGATGGACCTCAAGCGCGGCATCGACAAGGCCACCGTGGCCATCGTTGCCCAGCTGAAGGACCTGGCCAAGCCGTGCGCCGACACCAAGGCCATCGCCCAGGTCGGCACCATCTCCGCCAACTCCGACGAATCCATCGGCAACATCATTGCCGAAGCCATGGAAAAAGTCGGTAAAGAAGGCGTGATCACCGTTGAAGAAGGCTCGGGCCTGGAAAACGAACTGTCCGTCGTAGAAGGCATGCAGTTCGACCGCGGCTACCTGTCCCCCTACTTCATCAACAAGCCGGACACCATGGTGGCCGAGCTCGACGGCCCGCTGCTGCTGCTGGTCGACAAGAAGATCTCCAACATCCGCGAAATGCTGCCGGTCCTGGAAGCCGTTGCCAAAGCTGGCCGTCCGCTGCTGATCGTGGCTGAAGACGTCGAAGGCGAAGCCCTGGCTACCCTGGTCGTCAACAACATGCGCGGCATCGTCAAGGTCGCGGCCGTCAAGGCTCCGGGCTTCGGCGACCGCCGCAAGGCCATGCTGCAGGACATCGCCATCCTGACCGGCGGCACCGTCATCTCCGAAGAAGTCGGTCTGAGCCTGGAAGGCGCCACCCTGGAGCACCTGGGTAACGCCAAGCGCGTGGTTCTGAGCAAAGAAAACACCACCATCATCGATGGCGCTGGCGCTCAAGCCGACATCGAAGCTCGCGTCCTGCAGATCCGCAAGCAGGTCGAAGAGACTTCCTCCGACTACGACCGTGAGAAGCTGCAAGAGCGCCTGGCCAAGCTGGCTGGCGGTGTTGCCGTGATCAAGGTTGGCGCTGCCACCGAAGTCGAGATGAAAGAGAAGAAAGCCCGCGTTGAAGACGCCCTGCACGCTACCCGCGCTGCAGTGGAAGAAGGCGTGGTGCCTGGCGGCGGCGTCGCCCTGGTTCGTGCTCTGCAAGCCATCGAAGGCCTGAAGGGCGACAACGAAGACCAGAACGTCGGTATCGCCCTGCTGCGCCGCGCTGTTGAAGCGCCGCTGCGCCAGATCGTTGCCAACTCCGGCGACGAGCCGAGCGTGGTGGTCGACAAGGTCAAGCAAGGTTCGGGCAACTTCGGCTACAACGCCGCGACCGGCGTGTACGGCGACATGATCGAGATGGGTATCCTCGATCCGGCCAAGGTCACCCGTTCGGCTCTGCAAGCTGCTGCTTCCATCGGCGGCCTGATGGTCACCACCGAAGCCATGGTTGCCGAAGTGGTCGACGACAAAGCCGCTCCGGCCATGCCGGACATGGGCGGCATGGGCGGCATGGGCGGCATGATGTAAGCCACCCGGCACCTGCTGTACGAAAGAGCCCCGCCCAGGCGGGGCTTTTTCATGGGCGGCGGATATGCCAGACTGCGCCGCAGGAGATGGCATTCCTCCTTCAACCGCCCTCGTGGCTGATGATGCCTACGCATTGACCTGGAAAGGCGCGTAGGCGCATGCCTGCAGCCTGTCCAAGCCACCTTCCCCAGGACAGGACCATGTGGAAATCCATTCTCGCCGTCTCCCTCGGAGCCGCCCTCGGTGCACTGCTGCGCTGGGTACTCGGGCTCAAGCTCAACACCCTCCTGCCATCCATGCCGCCGGGCACGGTGGTCGCCAACCTGGTCGGCGGCTACATCATCGGCGCGGCCATCGCCTTCTTCGCCAACTCGCCTGGCCTGGCGCCAGAATGGCGGTTGCTGATCATCACCGGCTTCTGTGGCGGCCTCACCACCTTCTCGACCTTCTCCGCGGAAGTCGTCGTGCTGCTGCAACAGGGCCGGCTCGCCTGGGCGATGGGCACCATCGCCACGCATCTGGCCGGCTCCCTGCTGATGACCCTGGCCGGGCTCTGGTCGGTGCAGACGTTGATGGGGCGCTAGGTCTGGAGATTTCGCAAAGCGAGACGTGGTACAGCGGTGAAGGATTCACCGGAGGAATGTGAAAATTCCGTCAAAGGCGCTTAAGTTCCATTTAAGCTGGTTAGGCTAGTGTGCACTGCGTTCGAGGAGAGCCTATGCGCATTCTTTTGGTTGAAGACAATCGGGACATCCTGGCCAACATGGCCGACTACCTGGGGCTCAAGGGCTACACGGTGGATTGCGCCCAGGACGGCCTGTCCGGATTGCACCTGGCGGCGACGTCGCACTACGACCTGATCGTACTGGACGTGATGCTGCCCGGGCTGGACGGTTTCACCCTGTGCCGCCGCCTGCGCGAAGACGCGCGCCGCGACACCCCGGTGATCATGCTCACCGCCCGCGATCAGCTGGATGACCGCCTGCAAGGCTTCCGCTCCGGCGCCGACGATTACCTGCTCAAACCCTTCGCCCTGTCCGAGCTGGCCGCCCGCATCGAAGCCGTGCTGCGCCGTAGCCAGGGGGGGGGGCGCCGCGAGCTGCAGGTCGCCGACCTGAGCTACAACCTCGATACCCTCGAAGTGAACCGCGCCGGTAAACCCCTCAAGCTCAACCCCATCGGCCTCAAGCTGCTGGCCGTGCTGATGCAGAAGAGCCCGCACGTGGTACGCCGCGACGTGCTCGAGGAAGCCGTGTGGGGCGACGATTGCCCCGACAGCGACAGCCTGCGCAGCCACGTGCACCAGTTGCGCCAGGTGATCGACAAACCCTTCGCATCCTCCCTGCTGCACACGGTGCATGGCGTCGGCTACAAGCTGGCGGAGGAAGCGCATGGAGTATAAGCAGAGCCTTTCCCGACGGATTGTCTTTGCCTTCGTACTCATGACCGCCGCCGTTGGTGGCCTGTTTTCGGTGGGAATCGTCGGCGTCGTCCACATCGTCGAGGAGCGCCTGATCTCCCGCGACCTGGGCGGCGAGCTGGACCGCATCATCAATGAGGACCTGGGCAACGGCCAGGCGCCCAAGCTCGACCCGGGCATGCGCTTCTTCATCAGCGATGGCGTCGGCGTCTACGCCATGCCGCCGGCGCTGCGCCGGCTGGATGCCGGGTTCCATGAAGTGTTCGACGGCGAGCTGTCGTTCCACGCACTGACGCGGGACATCGACGGTCGCCGCTTCGTCCTGCTGCAGGACCAGAGCGATTTCGAGGCCCGCGAGCAGATTCTGTATGCCGCCGTGGTCACGGGCTACGTGCTCAGCCTGGCCTTGTCCGGGCTGCTCGGCTGGCTGCTGGCGCGCAAGGTCATGGAGCCGGTGTCGCGTCTGGCGCGGCAGGTTCGCCACCGTGACCAGCTGCTGGAGCTGGCGCCGCCCATGTCGCCGGACTACGCCAATGACGAAGTGGGTGAGCTGGCGGCCGCCTTCGATTACGCCATGGGGCGGCTGCACGACGTGCTGACCCGGGAAAAGCTGTTTACCAGCGACGTCAGCCATGAGCTGCGCACGCCGCTGATGGTGATCGCCACCAGCTGCGAATTGCTGGCGGAGGAGCCGGGGCTCAGCGCCCGCGCCCGCGCCCAGCTGGCGCGAATGAGCGGCGCCTGCGAGGAAATGCGCGATCTGGTACAGACCTTCCTGATGCTGGCGCGGGCCCAGCGCAAGGACATGGCCATCGTGCCCCAGGCCGGGTTGCGGCAGATCGGTGACGAGCTGGTCGCGCAGTGGCGGGGGCCTATCGAGGCGAAAGGCCTGACGTTGGAATACGACGCGAAACAGGAGATGCCCGGACAATTCAATGGGCCTTTCCTGCGCTCGGTAATGAGCAATTTATTGCGCAATGCCATGCATTACACCGAAACCGGCAGCATCCGCTTACAACTTGGCCCGAACGGATTCTGGGTCGAAGACACCGGCGCCGGCATCCCCGAAGAGCAGCGTGAGCGCGTCTTCCAACCTTTTGTCCGCGGCCAGAACCCGCGTGGCGAGGGGCTTGGGCTGGGGCTGTCGCTGGTCAAGCGGATCTGCGCCTCCGAAGGCTGGGACGTCACCCTGCGTCCGGTCGAACCCCATGGCTGTCGCTTCGAAGTTCGCCTAGCCGTGGTTTGACGAAATCTTCACAAGTGCATGACCCGGCTGTGACAGGCTGGTTCGTATCGTTCGCCCTGAATTCGGGAAAGGTATTAATCCGATGACTGAAAAATCCGTCGACCTGGAGTTCTCCCAAAAGTACGACCGGCAACACGCAGAGCGTTACCTGCGCAAGCACCAGGCCGGACTCTCCAGGAAACTTTCCCATTGGCGCGATGTCCAGATAGGCCGCCAGGCGCTCAAGCTGGCCGGGCAACCCAACCTGGTACTCGACCTGCCGTGCGGCGCCGGTCGCTTCTGGCCGATGCTGGCGGAAAAGGAGAACCGGGTGATCATCGGGGCAGACAATTCCCCCGACATGATCGCGGTCGCCTGTGCCGGTCAACCGAATGAGGTTGTAAAACGCGTCCGACCTTTGCAGACTTCCGCGTTTGCCATTGACCTTCCGGACAATGCCGTCGACAGCATCTTCTCGATGCGCCTGATGCACCACATCGGCGAATCGGATGACCGTTTGACGATGTTGCGCGAATTTCACCGCGTAACGCGCGATTCGGTGATCCTGTCGATGTGGGTCGATGGCAACTTCAAGTCCTGGAAACGTGCACGCGCCGAGGCAACTCGCAAGAAGCACACCTACCAGAACCGCTTCGTGATTCCTGCCAAGACCATCGAGGCGGAGTTCCGCCAGGCTGGTTTCAAGGTTCAGGATCACATTGATTTCGTCCCGCTCATCCATATGTGGCGGGTCTACATTCTGCGTAAGGAGTGATGGATGGCCGTTGATCTGGCGTCGCTGCAGCAAATTTCCGGTGAGAACGCCATCGACCGTTGGCTCCAGGTGCCCGGCAAGTGGGTGGAAGAACCCAACCGTCGGCGCGGCGGCGAGAGTGGCGTGCAGCGAGTCCTGACCTCCGACGGCCGTATGCTCTATCGCAAGCAGCAGATGGGTCACATCTACCGTGACCTGCTGCACCCCTTCGGTTATCCCACGGCGATCCGCGAGCGCAACGCCCTCAAGGCGGCCGAAGCGCTGGGCGTTAAAGTGCCGACCCTGGTCTATGCCGGCTGCCGCAAGGTGGATGGCGAATGGCAGGCGCTGCTGGTCACCGAATCCCTCGACGGCTTCACCAGCCTGGAAGACTGCTACGCCCGTGGCGACCAGGAAAAGTGGGGCGAAGCCCTGCACCAAAGAATTCTGCAACAATACGGCAGTACCCTGGCAAAACTTAACGCCGGCCGCTGGCAGCATGGCTGCCTGTACCTCAAGCACGTGTTCGTGAAGGTGGACGGCGAGAAGATCGAAGTGGCCCTGATCGACATGGAAAAAGCCCGCCAGCGCTTCAGCGCCCAGCGTGCCGCCCGTCATGATCTTCGCCAGGTAAAACGCCGCTCGTCGTGGACAGAGGCGCAATGGCAGGCCTTTGTCTATGGTTACCAAGCGGCGTTTGGCAGCGCCATCAAAGGGTTGCAGACATGAAGTTAGAAATTACGCGAGGTTTGCTCCTCATCGGCGCGCTCGGGGTGGCGACCCTGGCGGCGGCGGCCTGGCATGAGCCTGGGCCTTCGGTCATTTCCGGAAAAGGCGGCCTGGACAGCTGCCCGATGCCGCCCAACCAGCGCGCCAAGCAACAGGACCTGCGTCCGGATGACGACCTGCTGCTGTTCCTCTTCGGAATGTCGCAGAGCAAGGCCCGCTGATTTCTGTTTCAACTCCAAAACCCCGCCTCGGCGGGGTTTTTTGTGGGCGAAGGGTTAGACTGCCGATTCGAAGCCTGCAAAGAGACAAGCATGAGCGACAGCGCATTTTCCCGGCGGATCGTGCAGAACCTGCTGGATACCGATTTCTACAAGCTGAGCATGATGCAGGCGGTGCTGCACAACTACCCCAACGCGGAAGTGGAATGGGAGTTCCGCTGCCGCAACGAGGAAGACCTGCGCGCCTACCTGGACCCGCTGCGTGAGCAGATCGAGCGCCTGGCGGAGCTGTCCTTCGCACCGCAGGACCTGGCGTTCCTGGAACGCATTCCGTTCTTCAAGCCGGACTTCATCCGCTTCCTCGGCCTGTTCCGCTTCAATCCCTGCTACGTGCAACTGGGCGTGGAGGACGACGAACTGTTCCTGCGCCTCAAAGGCCCGTGGCTGCACGTGATTCTCTTCGAGGTGCCGCTGCTGGCGAGCATCAGCGAAGTGCGCAACCGCCACCGCCATCCGGGCACGACGCTGACGATGGTCCGCGAACGCCTGCAGGAGAAGTTCGACTGGCTGCGCCGGGAGGCCAGCGCCGAGGAACTGGCCGGCTTCAAAATGGCCGACTTCGGCACCCGCCGGCGTTTCTCCTATCCGGTACAGGAGGCGGTGGTGCGCGACCTGCGCGATGGCTTCCCCGGGCATTTCGTCGGCACCAGCAACGTGCACCTGGCGCGCGAACTGGGAGTGAAGCCGCTGGGCACCATGGCCCACGAGTGGCTGATGGCGCACCAGCAGCTCGGGCCGCGGCTGATCGACAGCCAGGCCGCCGCCCTGGACGCCTGGGTTCGCGAATACCGCGGGCAGTTGGGCATCGCCCTGACCGACTGCATCACCATGGACGCCTTCCTGGCCGACTTCGACCTGTATTTCGCCAAGCTCTTCGATGGCCTGCGCCATGACTCGGGCGACCCGCTGGAATGGGCGGAAAAGGCCATCGGGCACTACGAGCGCCTGGGCATCGACCCGCGGACCAAGACGCTGGTGTTCTCCGACGGTCTCAACCTGCCGCGCGCGCTGGAAATCTACCGCGCGCTGCGCGAGCGCATCGACGTCAGCTTCGGCATCGGCACCCACTTCACCTGCGATGTGCCGGGCGTGCAGCCGATGAACATCGTGCTGAAGATGACCGCCTGCAATGGTCACCCGGTGGCGAAGATTTCCGACGCGCCGGGCAAGACGCAATGCAAGGACGAGAACTTCCTGCACTACCTCAAGCACGTGTTCAAAGTACCGGGTTAGCGGATTGCGCAGCGCAGCGGGACGCGCCACTCTAGCGCGATGCGCGCATCGCGACAGGCCACCGAAGGGGGATCACGGATGTCAGCCACGAACGAACTCATCATTGGCGCAGGGCCCGACGGCCAGCCGGTCGGCCAGCCCTGGAAGCTCGCCAACCGCCACGGCCTGATCGCCGGCGCCACCGGCACCGGCAAGACGGTGACCCTGCAACACCTGGCCGAGTCCTTCAGCGACGCCGGCATCGCGGTGTTCGCCGCCGACATCAAGGGCGACCTGTGCGGCATCGCCGCCGCCGGCAACCCGCAGGGCAAGGTGGCTGAGCGGATCGCCAGCATGCCCTGGCTGAACCACACGCCCAAGGCCTACCCGGTGAGCATCTGGGACGTCGCCGGCAAGACCGGCCACCCGCTGCGCACCACGCTGACGGAGATGGGCCCGCTGCTGCTGTCCAACCTGCTGGAGCTGACCGAGAGCCAGCAGGCGGCGTTGTTCGCCGCGTTCAAGGTGGCCGACCGCGAGGGCCTGCTGCTGCTGGACATGAAGGACCTCAAGGCGCTGCTCAACCACTTCAAGGACCATCCGGACATCCTCGGCGAGGACCGTGCGCTGTTCACCGCCGCGTCCTCCCAGGCCCTGCTGCGGCGCCTGGCGCTGCTGGAACAGCAAGGCGCGGACGACTTCTTCGGGGAGCCGGCGCTGCAACTGGAAGACCTGCTGCGCCCCGAGGCCGACGGCCGTGGCCGCATCCACCTGCTCGATGCCAGCAAGCTGGTGCACGACGCGCCGAAGGTCTACGCGACCTTCCTGCTCTGGCTGCTGGCCGAACTGTTCGAGCAACTGCCTGAGCGCGGTGACGCGGACAAGCCCATCCTCGCGCTGTTCTTCGACGAAGCGCACCTGATGTTCAACGGCACGCCCAAGGCCCTGCAGGATCGCCTGGAGCAGGTGGTGCGGCTGATCCGTTCCAAGGGCGTAGGGGTCTATTTCGTCACCCAGTCGCCCAGCGACCTGCCGGACGACGTGCTGGCGCAGCTGGGCCTGCGCATCCAGCACGGCCTGCGCGCCTTCACCGCCAAGGAGCAGAAGTCCCTGCGCGCGGTGGCCGATGGTTTCCGCCCCAACCCGGCGTTCGATACGCTCAAGGTGCTCACCGAACTGGGCATTGGCGAAGCGCTGGTCGGCACGCTGGAAGAGAAGGGCACGCCGGCGATGGTCCAGCGCGTGGCGGTCGCGCCGCCGCAGTCGCGTATCGGCCCGCTGACCGATGCCGAGCGTGCTGACGTGATCCGCCGTTCGCCGTTGGCCGGCCGCTACGACCAGCCGATCGATCGCGAGTCCGCCTACGAGAAGCTGACCGGCCGCGCGGACGACAAGATGGTGCCGACCGAGCAGAAAGGAACCGATTTCGGCGGTATCGCCGGCGAGATTCTCGGCTCCCTGGCCAGCCAGGTGAGCAAGACCGTGGTGCGCCAGGCCGCCAACCAGATCGGCCGGGAACTGGTGCGTGGGCTGATGGGAGCGCTGCTGGGCGGCAGCAAGCGGCGCTGAGGTTGGCACCGGTGGATAACCCGTTCCGGGTTATGCGCCGGTTTCCCCTGTAGGAGCTGGCCATGCCCGCGATCGCGAGCGTGGCTCGCTCCTACAGGGGCTGCGGCTTTGCTCGCAAACAAAAAAGGCGCCCGAAGGCGCCTTTTTTTTCATGCCTGCCGCGATCAGATGCGGAAGCTGTCCACCAGCTGACGCAGGCGGCCGGCCTGGTTCTCCAGGTCGGCGCAGGCGCGCAGGGTGGCTTGCAGGTTCTCCACGCCTTCCTGGTTCAGCGTGTTGATCTCGGTGATGTCCATGTTCAGCGAGTCGACCACGGCGGTCTGCTCCTCGGTGGCGGTCGCCACCGACTGGTTCATCGAGTCGATCTCGCCGATGCGGTGGGTGACGCTGGCCAGGCGTTCGCCGGCGCGATTGGCGATCTCCACGCTTTCCAGGCTGTAGCGCTGGCTTTCGGTCATGGTGTCCACGGCTTCGCGGGCGCCGATCTGCAATTCCTCGATCATCTTCTGGATCTGCTGGGCCGACTCCTGGGCGCGGTGCGCCAGGTTGCGCACTTCATCCGCCACCACGGCGAAGCCACGGCCGGCTTCACCGGCGCGGGCGGCCTCGATGGCGGCGTTCAGGGCCAGCAGGTTGGTCTGCTCGGAAATGCCCTTGATGACTTCCAGGATCTGCCCGATGTTCACCGTGCGGCTGTTCAGCGCTTCGATGTTGGCGCAGGCCGAGCTGATCTTGTCCGACAGCAGGTTCATCGCGCTGATGGTCTGCTCCACCACCTGGCGCCCGTCGCCGGCCTGGTGCGAGGCATCGGTGGCGTGGTGCGAGGCGTCGGCGGCGTTGCGGGCGATCTCCTGGGCGGCGGCGCCCAGTTCGTTGATCGCCGCGGCCACGCTGTTGGTGCGATTGGCCTGTTCGTCGGAGTTGCTCATGGACGAGTTGGAGGCGTTCACCACCAGCTGAGAAACGTCGTGCAGCTGGCGCGCGGTGGAAGCGACTTCGCGGATGGATTCGTGGATACGTTCGACGAAGCGGTTGAAGGCATTGCCCAGCACGCCGAATTCGTCGTTGCTGGCGACCTTCAGGCGCTTGGTCAGGTCGCCTTCGCCCTGGGCGATGTCTTCCATGGCGCGGCCCATGGTGGTCAGCGGCTGCATCAGCACGCGGATCAGCATGCCCAGCAGGAGCAGGATGGCGACGATGGCGATCGCCGCGGCGACGATGGCCGAGGCGCGGAATTTGCTCAGCATGGAGTAGGCCGCGTCCTTGTCGATGGACAGGCCGATGTACCAGTTCACCGACGGCAGGCCCTTCACCTGGGTGAAGCTGAGGATACGCGTCTTGCCATTGAGCTCGGTCTCGCTGAAGCCGCCGCCGATCTTGGGCGTGTTCTGCGGGTAGACGTCCGTGAGGGTCTTCATGATCAGGTTCTTGTCCGGGTGGACGAGGATCTTGCCGTCGCCGCTGACCAGGAAGGCGTAGCCCATGCCGTTGAAGTCGAGCGAGTTGATGATCTGCACCAGGGTCTGCAGCCCAAGGTCGCCGCCGACCACGCCGAGGGTCTTGCCGCCGGCGCGGGCCGGGGTGGCGACGGTCATGATCAGTTGCTGGGTGGCCGCGTCGATGTAGGGCTCGGTCAGCGTGGTGCCGCCGGCAGCGACGGCATCCTTGTACCAGGGGCGGGTGCGCGGGTCGTAACCGTCAGGCATGGCGCTGTTGGGGCGCATGGTGAAGGTGCCGTCTTCCTGGCCCAGGTAGGCGAAGTTGAAGGTCTTGCGCAGGCTGTCCTGCTCCAGCAGGCCGGTCATGTGCTCGGCGGAGCTGTCGCGAGCCAGGGTCTGGGCGGTGCTTTCGATCAGCAGCAGCCGGCCACTCAGCCAGTTCTGGATGTTGCTGGCGGTGACGTCACCCATCTCCCGCAGGTAGCTCTCCAGGTCCTCGCGGATCGCATTGCGCTGTAAATAGTCGTTGTAGGCGGTGAACAGGGCGAATGCCGAGAAAACCACAAGAGAAGCGGCCAGGAGAATCTTATGGCTGAATTTCAGGCTCTTGATCATGCTGCGTCGAGTCCGGAAGTAAGGGGATGCCTGAGCGGCGTTGGTCCGGGCGACAGATCCGGTGTCGCCGCAGAACGCCCGTTCCCGTGGTGTGAAACGGGCGGCGCCGGCGCGGCGGATAGCCGTGCGGGCGGGGCCGGAACTCCCATGTTCCGGCGGTGACGAGAGGCCCGGTTTGTTGGTTGGTATCAAAGGCCTTCACCCTTGATTTCGGCGCGCCCGAGGGAAGCTTTAGGAAGTCGGACGAACGGTAGGGGTGCCGATGTGGCGGGTGTTCCAGCGGTGTTTGCCGGGGGGAGCGGGCCATGCCCGCGATCGCGAGCGTGGCTCGCTCCTACAGAGGGCTGCGGCTTTGCTCGCGAACAAAAAAAGGCGCCCGAGGGCGCCTTTTTTCATGCCTGCCGCGATCAGATGCGGAAGCTGTCCACCAGCTGGCGCAGGCGGCCGGCCTGGTTCTCCAGGTCGGCGCAGGCGCGCAGGGTCGCCTGCAGGTTCTCCACGCCTTCCTGGTTCAGCGTGTTGATCTCGGTGATGTCCATGTTCAGCGAGTCGACCACGGCGGTCTGCTCCTCGGTGGCGGTGGCCACCGACTGGTTCATCGAGTCGATCTCACCGATGCGGTGGGTGACGCTGGCCAGGCGCTCGCCGGCACGGTTGGCGATCTCCACGCTTTCCAGGCTGTAGCGCTGGCTCTCGGTCATGGTGTCCACGGCTTCGCGGGCGCCGACCTGCAACTCCTCGATCATCTTCTGGATTTCCTGCGCGGATTCCTGGGCGCGGTGCGCCAGGTTGCGCACTTCGTCCGCCACCACGGCGAAGCCACGGCCGGCTTCACCGGCACGGGCGGCCTCGATGGCGGCGTTCAGGGCCAGCAGGTTGGTCTGCTCGGAAATGCCCTTGATGACTTCCAGGATCTGCCCGATGTTTACCGTGCGGCTGTTCAGCGACTCGATGTTGGCGCAGGCCGAGCTGATCTTGTCCGACAGCAGGTTCATCGCGCTGATGGTCTGCTCCACCACCTGGCGGCCGTCGGCGGACTGGTGGCTGGCATCGGTGGCATGGTGCGAGGCGTCGGCGGCGTTGCGGGCGATTTCCTGGGCGGCGGCGCCCAGTTCGTTGATCGCCGCGGCCACGCTGTTGGTGCGGTTGGCCTGCTCGTCGGAGTTGCTCATGGACGAGTTGGAAGCGTTCACCACCAACTGCGAGACGTCGTGCAGCTGGCGCGCGGTGGAAGCCACTTCGCGGATGGATTCGTGGATACGTTCGACGAAGCGGTTGAAGGCATTGGCCAGCACGCCGAATTCGTCGTTGCTGGCGACGTTCAGGCGCTTGGTCAGGTCGCCTTCGCCCTGGGCGATGTCCTGCATGGCGCGGCCCATGTCGGTCAGCGGTGCCATCAGCACGCGGATCAGCATGCCCAGCAGGAACAGGATGGCAACGATGGCGATGACCGTGGCGATGATCGCGGTGTTGCGGAAGTCGCTGAGCATGGCGTAGGCGGAGTCCTTGTTGAGCACCAGCGCGACGTACCAGGTCACACCTGGCAGGCCTTTCACCAGCGTCATGGAGACCAGCTGCTCCTCGCCATTGACGCTGACTTCCTGCACGCCCGGCTGCACCTTGGGCGCGCCTTGCGGGTAGACCTCGGCGAGGCTCTTGAAGATCAGGCTGCTGTCGGGGTGCAGCAGAATCTTGCCGGCGTCGCTGACCAGGAAGGCGTAGCCGTCGCCGTCGAACTTCAGCGAGTTGATGATCGCGGTGATGGTTTCCAGCTTCATGTCGCCGGCGGCCACGCCGACCAGTTGGCCGTTGCGCATCACCGGCATGGACATGGCGAGGATCTGCTCGTTGGTGCCGGCATCGAGGAAGGGCTCGGTGACGATCAGCCGGCCGGCGGCCACGGCGTCCTTGTACCAGCCGCGGGTGCGCGGGTCGTAGCCGTCGGGCATCGGGGCGTAGGGGCGCATGGTGAACACGCCGCTGGCGGCTTCGCCCAGGTAGACCGATTCGAAGTTCTTCTGAAACACCTGCTGCTCCAGCACGTGCTGGATGCGCTCGGGCGTCGGCTCGCCATCGGCCAGTTGTGCAGCTTCGGCTTCCACCAGCTGGATGCGGCCTTCCAGCCAGCTCTGGATATTGCTGGCGGTCAGGCTGCCGACCTCGGAGAGGTAGGATTCGGTGTCGGAATGGATTGCCTCGCGCTGGCGGAAATCGTTGAAGACGATGAAACAGGCGAAGGCAAAGGTGACCACCAGGGAGGCGGCCAGGAGAATCTTCCTGGAGAAGGACAGCGAACGAAGCATGGGTAAAGCATCCTGCTGCAAAACGGGTTTGAGCAGGCAGTATCGGCAGGGGAGGGCGAAACTTTAGCGAAAGCCGCGAGGCAGACAGCCGGACGGGTTCCCGCGCATGGGCGCGGGAACCCTGAATTCCGGATATCGGGAATTGATCGGTTGCGCGGCTTATTTAACGGCTTTGGCAACTTCGTCCTGAATACTGGTCATGATAGTGCCCAGGTCGCCCCCGATAATACTTGCGCCTGCAATAACCACTACCGATATAAGTCCAGCAATTACCGCATATTCAATCGCCGTTGCCCCTTCCTTGTCGGCCATGAATGCCTTGGCCTTGCAATACAGTTTCAGGGACAGGTTTTTTATTGTCAGATCCATCGCGAGTGCTCCCTCGAATACCACCGGGGCGGCGCCCCGACTTCATCGTCAGGCTAGGCGTCGTATGGCCGAATGCAATTGTTCAAATAGCACTAATACCAAAGTAATAGTCATGGCGAAGTAGAACCAACTGAGGATTGGAAATTTAATTCGCGTGGTTGACGCTCTAAACACAGCTACTAGATTCAGCTTTGGAACAAGTAAAAGCTGATTATGAGGAATGGTTCTTATCCTAATTCCTAGCCTGGCCGAAACAACAATAAAGGTCTGAAGGACGCGCACTGGCGATGCCGCTGCCGGCACTTCTTACGACAAGGCCGTGGACCCTTGGTCCGCATTCCCGACATTGCCCAAGGATGTGGTCATGAATAGCAAGGTGCTGATGGTATTCGCCGGGCTGTTGCTGGTGTGCGCCGGTGTAGTGGGGTATCTGGGGTTGCAGGTGGGCAAGCCGGCTGCGCCGATTGCCGGTGTGGTGCAGGAGGCGGCGCCCGCCGCGATGGCCGAGGCCGATAAGCTCCAACGTACCGCCGTGGTGGTGGCGGCCCGCGATTTGCCGGCCCTGACGGTGATCGGCAAGGACGACGTCAGCGTGGAGATGCTGCGTACCGCGCCCGCCGGCAGCTTTCCCAAACCAGAGGTGGTCATCGGCCAGCGTGTCTGGGTCGCGGTCCCGGCGGGCAATATTCTCACGTCCGCCATTACCGAACCGGGCGGCCCCCTGGCCCGCACCATTCGCCCGGACGAGCGCGCCATGGCGATCGCTGTCGACGACGTCATCGGTGGTGGCGGCTTCGTACTGCCGGGCGACTATGTCGACGTCATGCTCTTCGTCCAGGACCAGCAGAGCACCGAGCGCAGCCTCAGTGCCCAGGTAGTGCTGCCCGGTGTACGGGTGCTGACCTACGGCGAGCAGATCGCCGTGTCCAGCGATGGCCAGGCGCGCACCGCCGGCGACCCCAAGGACAAGACGCCCAAGCCGCCGCGCACCGCCGTGCTGGCCGTGCCGGCCGAGGCCGCCTCGCGCCTGATGCTGGCCAGCCAGGCCGGCTCCCTGCGCCTGGCCGTGCGCAGCAAGGACGAGAACCTCTACGAGAAGGAGCAGCAGGGCCGCTACCTCCAGGCCTCGCTCGGCAATCCTTCCAGCCCGCCGATCACCCTCGAGCAACTGATCGGCAAGCCGCGCCCGGCAGCGGCTCCCGCCGTCCGCCAGGTTTCCGCCCCGCAGGTCGACGCCGGCGTGGTGGTCTACCGCGGCACCGCCGTCACCCGTGAAGCACATTGAGCAAGGAGTGCATCGATGTCCAAGCGCTTCATCCTGACCCTGGCCGCCTTGCTGGCCTGCGCCGTGCACGCCGCGGCGCAGGCCGTGCCCAGCGCCTGCGCGGGCTTTGCTGACCAGCAACTCAACCTCGACGTGGAGCAGGGCGCCCAGCGCGACCAGCAACTGCCCGTACCGATCAAGCGCCTGGCCATCGGCGACCCGAACATCGCCGACGTGCAGGTGCTCGACAAGCGCGACTTCCTCGTCACCGGCAAGGCCGAGGGCCTGACCAGCCTGCTGATCTGGACCAGCTGCAGCGACCAGCCGATCCGCACCGTGGTGCGTGTCGGCGCGCGCGCCGTGGGGGATGTGGCCGGAGCGACCGGAGTCGGCGCCGGCAGCCTGCCCAACCAGGTGCAGACCGACATCCGCTTTGTCGAAGTCAGCCGCAGCAAGCTCAAGCAGGCCAGCACCTCGCTGGTGCGGCGCGGCTCCAATACCTTCGTGCTGGGCTCGCCGGGCAGCCTGGGCAACATTTCCGTCGATCCCATTGGCAACCTGGACGGCACCTTCGGCAGTGCCAATGGCGGCTTCAACATCATCTGGGGCGGTGGCAGCAGCAAATGGCTGGGCTTCATCAATGCCCTGGAAGGCAGCGGCTTCGCCTACACCCTGGCGCGTCCCAGCCTGGTGGCGACCAGCGGCCAGAGCGCCTCGTTCCTGGCCGGTGGCGAGTTCCCGATTCCCGTACCCAACGGCGACAAGGACACCATCACCATCGAGTACAAGGAATTCGGCGTGCGCCTGACCCTGACCCCGACCGTGATGAACGACAAGCGCATCGCCCTGAAGGTCGCCCCGGAAGTCAGCGAGCTGGACTTCTCCAGCGGCATCCGCACCAACGACATCGCCGTGCCCGCGCTGACCGTGCGGCGCACCGACACCAGCGTGATGCTCGCCGATGGCGAAAGCTTCGTGATCAGCGGGTTGATCAGCAGCAGCACCATCAGCAACGTCGACAAGTTCCCCTTCCTGGGCAACATCCCGATCATCGGCGCGCTGTTCCGCTCCTCCAGCCTGGACAAGGACGACCGCGAGCTGCTGATGATCGTCACCCCGCACCTGGTGCAGCCGCTGGCCGCCAATGCCGCATTGCCCAAGCTCCCCGGCGAAGGGCTGCGGGAGTATGACCCGGGCTTCGGCGAGTTCTATTTCCTCGAGGACGGCCGCTTCGACAAGCGCAAGGCCAGCAGCGGGATGTCGCACTGATGGAAATCTACGAAGCGCTGACCCGCCCCAGAGCGGGAGGCAAGGCAAAACAAGGGAGCACGGGCATGAGTCAGACTTTCGTCGCGCTGATCCAGCATCCCGGTGAGCAGGAATGGCTGCAGAGCAGCTTGGCCGGCTGTGGGCAGGTGGTACTGGCCAACAGCGGGACCCTGGAAGAGCTGCTGTCGCTGCTCGACGTCACCGGCGCCACGGTGCTCTTCACCAGCCTCAACAAGGCCAACCTGGTGTCCCAGGGCTCGCTGATCGAGGGGCTGGTTTCCGCCCGGCCGCTGCTCTCCGTCGTGGCGGTCGGCGATGGCCTGGACAACCAGCTGGTGCTTGCGGCCATGCGCGCCGGTGCGCGGGATTTCGTCACCTACGGCGCCCGTGCCAGCGAATTGAGCGGGCTGGTGCGGCGCCTTGGCGGGCGCCTGCCCACGGTGCCGGTGAGCGCCACCCAGCAGGGGGAACTGATCAGCCTGATCAGCGCCCGGCCGGATGCCGACGGGGCCTTCGTCGCCCTGCACCTGGCCCTGGCGCTGCAACGCCAGGCGGAGCACCGCGTGCTGCTGGTGGACATCGGCCAGCCCACCGGCGAGGCGCTGGCGATCCTCGGCATGGAGCCCTCGTTCACCTTCGCCGATGCCCTGCGCAACCTGCGCCGCCTGGACCAGACGCTGATCGACAGCGCCTTCACCCGTCATGAGTCCGGCCTGCGCGTGCTCAGCCTGTCGGACGAGCCGGGCGTGCTGGAGCGCATCACCACCGCCGAGCTGTACCTGCTGCTGGGCAACCTGCGCAGCGCCTTCAGCCACATCCTGATCAACCTCACCGGCGTCGCCGAAGGCGAGCTCAGCGGGCAGTTGCTGATGCAGGCCAACCGCGTGCTGTGGCTGGTGGACCAGAGCGTGCCGTCGTGCAAGAAGGGCCTGGAGCGCCTGCGCCGCCTGCGCGAGCGCTCGCCCGCGCTGCCGCGCATCGAATTGCTGATCGAGCGCTACTGGGCCTCGGTGCCGCCGGATGCGCCGGCGCTGGGCAAGATGTTCGGCCTGGAACTCTTCGGCGTGCTGCCGGCCTCCCCGGAAGCGCGCCTGCGCGCCAAGAACGTCGGCCAGAGCCTGTTCGACCTGGCCCCGCGCGACCCGCTGACGGTGAAGCTGCGTGACCTGGCCGAGGCGCTGGGTGCGGGCGTGGCCGAGAAGCGCGGGCTGCTGCGCTGGATCGGCCGGGCCAGGGCCGCACGTTCATGAGCCAGCATTACGGCGGCGGTCACGGCCGCCATGACCAGGACCTGCAGACGCTGAAGATGCGCCTGCACCGCTACATCATCGACGAGATCGACGAAGACGGCATGAACCTGCTGGAGGGCGCGCGGCCGGCGGTGGCGCAGTACGTCTCCGAGAAAGTCTGCGAATACGCCTCGCGCCGCCAGCTGGCGATTTCCCGTTACGAGCTCGACCGCCTCGCCGAAGAGGTGGTGGACGAGCTGACCGGCTTCGGCCCGCTGGAAATCCTCCTGCGCGACCCGGGCATCTCCGAAATCCTGGTCAACGGCCCGGACCGGGTATTCATCGAGCACGAGGGCCGCCTCTACCAGAGCGACCTGCGCTTCATCGACGACCACCATGTGCAGCGGGTGATCCAGCGCATCCTTGCGCCGCTGGGGCGGCGCCTGGACGAGTCCAGCCCGATGGTGGATGCGCGCCTGCCCGACGGCAGCCGGGTCAACGCGATCATCCCGCCGGTGGCGCTGGACGGGCCGTGCCTGTCGATCCGCAAATTCAGCAAGGAGCTGCTCAAGAGCGCCGACCTGCTGGCCTACCAGAGCGTCGACGAAGCCATGCTGGCGTTTCTCCGCCAGGCGGTGGCGAGCCGCTGCAACATCCTCATCAGCGGCGGCACCGGCACCGGCAAGACGACGCTGCTCAACGTCATGAGCAGCTTCATCGACGAGCGCGAACGCATCGTCACCATCGAAGACACCGCCGAACTGCAGCTGGGCCACGACCACGTGGTGCGCCTGGAAACCCGCCCGCCCAATGCCGAGGGATTCGGCGAAGTGACCGCCCGCGACCTGATCCGCAACGCCCTGCGCATGCGCCCGGACCGCATCATCCTCGGCGAGATCCGCGGCGTCGAAGTGCTCGACGTGCTGCAGGCGATGAACACTGGCCACGACGGGTCGATGAGCACCGTGCACGCCAACTCGGCGATGGATTCGCTGCTGCGCCTGGAGATGCTGGTGGGCCTCACCGGCCAGCGCGTGCCGGAGCAGACCCTGCGGCAGATGCTCTGTTCGGCGCTGGACATCATCGTGCAGATCACCCGCCTGTCCAACGGCCGCCGTTGCGTCAGCGAGATCATCGAAGTGCTGGAGGTGCGCGACGGCGTCTACGTCACCAACTCGCTGTTCAGCCTCGACCGGCGCGGCACCGGGCAGTTCGTCCGCACCGCCCAGCCGGGCGGGGTGAAATTCCGCCAGGTGCTGCTGTGAGCGGCGCCCTCTGGCTGGTGATGGCGAGCCTGACGCTGGCGGCCTTCGGGATGCTGCTGGCTGGGATGGGCTGGCGTGCGCGGCACCACGAACTGGTGATGCGCCGGCTGAGCGGGGAGGGGGCAGCCGCCAGTGGCAGCCGCGTCCGCAGCAGCCACTGGCTGGCACGCCGCATGCGCCGTGCCGGCATCGCCGACATGCGCCGCTGGGTGCTGGGCGCCGGGGTGGTGTGCATCCTGCTGGCGCTGTTCGGCCAGCGTCTGGCCGGGCCGGTCGGCGCCCTGTGCGGCATCGGCCTGGGTGTGCTGGGCTTCCATACGCTGCTCAACGTGCTGTACCGGCGACGCCTGCAGAAGATGATCCGGCAGATGCCCAACTTCCTTGACCAGGTGGTGCGCAGCCTGCATTCCGGCCGCACCCTGGGCGATGCCATCACCCAGGCGGTGACCGTCGCCGACGACCCGCTGCGGGAAATCTTCGCGCTGGTGAACAACCACGTGCTGCTGGGCATCAGCCTGCCCGAGGCGCTGCAGGAAGTGGCCGAGCTGTACGACGTGGAGGAGCTGCACGTGCTCTCCCTCGGCGTGGCGGTGAACCACCGCTACGGCGGCAACACCACCGACCTGCTGGAGAACATCATCAAGGTCATCCACGAGCGGGAGAAACTGGGCCGCCAGCTGCGCGCCATGACCGGCGAAACGCGCTTGAGCGCCCTGGTGCTGGCGCTGCTGCCGGTGAGCCTGGGCGCCTACATCCTGTTCAGCAATCCGGGCTACCTGATGAACATGTGGAACGACCATGGTGGCCGCCTGATGCTGTTGACATCCCTGGGGTTGCAGGTGCTGGGGTGCTACACGCTCTGGCGCATGCTCAAGAGCATCTGAGGAGGCCGGCATGCCCCTGTCCTACGGTTTGATGGTGCTGATCCTCGCGCTCGCGGCGATCCTCCTGCTGTTGTCGCAGAGCCGCGCGGCGGGGCGCGAGCAACGCCTGATCGAACAGCGCCTGGGCAGCCAGCCCCTGCCGCGCGGCGCCGGCCAGCGCGTGGCACAGCTGTTCGACCGGATGAGCGACAGCGGCCTGGGCCGCCGCCTGCAATTGCGTGACGACGAGGTCCGGCTGCTGCTGAACCAGGCCGGGTGGTCCGGCAACACGCCACGCAGCCTGTACCTGATGTCGATCTTCCTGGTGCCGGTGGTGTTCGTCACCATCGTCCTGGTGATCCTCGCCACGCCGGGGCACGCGCACACCTCGCCGTTGCTGCCGCTGTCCTTCGCCGCCGGCATCGGCTTCCTGCTGCCCAAGCGGGTGCTGGCCCACTTTGCCGGCAAGCGCCGGCAGCGCCTGGCGGACGAGGTGATCCTGTTCATCCAGCTGATCCGCATCCTCTTCGATTCCGGCCTGACCGTGGAGCAGAGCCTGCGCGTGGTCTGCCGGGAAGGGCGGGGCATCGTGCCGGTACTGGTGGAAGAGCTCGATGGGGTTCTGGCCCACGCCGAAAGCGGCCTGGACCTGGCCGACGAACTGGAACTGCTGAGCAAGCGCCTGGCGGTGGGGGAACTGACCGACTGCTGCAACGTGCTGCGCCAGATGGTGCGCCAGGGCGGCAGCGCGCGCACCTCGCTGCTGACGCTCAAGCAATTGTTCGAAGACCGGCGCCTGACTGGCCTGCAGGAAAAGGTCAGCAAGATGTCGGCGAAGATGAGCCTGGTGATGATGACGCTGCTGTTCCCGGCGCTGCTGATCATCCTGGCCGGGCCCGGCTTCCTCGCGATTACCAAGGCCTTGGGGAGAATGGGATGAGAAACGCATGCGTGATCGGCCTGTTGGGGCTGAGCCTCGGCGGCTGCGCCAACCTCGACAGCCTCGGCGGCGGGCCGAGCGTCGGGCAGAACTGCGACGAGAAGCTTGGCCAGGCGGTGGAGCTGCAGCTCAACCTGGCTCGCGAGATGCTCGACAGCGGCCGCGCCCACGCCGCCCTGGCCAACCTGGAAACCCTGCCGCCCAATTCGCTGGAGGTACGCGAAAGCAAGGCCCTGGCGCTGCGCCGCATCGGCGACCCCAAGGCGCGCATCGTCTACGAAGGGCTGCTGGGTACCTGCAAATCCGCCGAGGCCCACCACGGCCTGGGGCAGATCGCCATGCGCGGCGGCAAGACCGCCGAGGCCGAGCGCGAACTGCGCGAAGCGGCGCGCCTGCAGCCCACCGACAGCGCGCTGCGCAATGACCTGGGCTACGTCCTGCTGCGCCGTGGCGAACTGGAGAAGGCGCGCTTCGAATTCATCACTGCCATGGAGCTGGACGAGCACGACAAGCTGCCGGCCACCAACCTGCTCAGCGTCATGTTCATTCAGGGCGAGAGCAGCGAGGCCAGCCGGTTGATCCAGAGCGTCGGGCTATCCGCCGACCAGGTCCGCGCGGCCCAGGACCAGGCCAGGGACCTGCGCCCGGCCAGCCCCGCCAGCCCCGCCAGCCAGCCCCCGGTGCAGGTGGAAAGCGTGAGCTACGTGGATGACCCGGTGGAGGACGCGCCCCCCGCGCTGGTCGAGTCGACACCGGCGGTGGCGCGCGACGCCAAGCTGCTGGTCAAGGCCCGCTGAGGCGGGCAGGGAGGACAGGATGAAGACATGGATTATGGCCGGCGCACTGCTGGCGATGCCGACACTGGCCCTGGCCGTGGAGAGCGGCACCACCCACACCGAGGCTGGCACCACCGCCCGCGACCAGCAGGAAGTGCTGACCTGGCTGGATCTGCAAAGCAGCGGCAGGGCCGCCTCGCCGCATCGGCAGAGCGCCACTGCGGCCGAGCGCGACCGCGCTTACCAGCGCTACCTGAAGAGCTATACCCGGGAGATTCCCGAATACCTGCTCGACGACAACAACGGCTTCAGCACCGACAAGAACTGATCCCTTCCGGAGGCTGCCATGGGACGTGAACGGCAGCGAGGCGCAATCGGCGTGATGGCGGCGGCTACGCTGCTGCTGGCGCTGATCTGCCTGGCGCTGGTGGTCGACACCGGGCGCCTGTACTTCGAACAGCGCAAACTGCAGCGCGTGGCGGACATGGCGGCGCTGGAGGCGGCGAGCCAGGGCGGCATGTGCGGCTCGCAACTGGCCACCGACATCCAGGGCTACGTCACGGCCAGCGCGGCGAAGAACGGCTTCGTGCCCGGCGCTGGCGATACGCTGGTGGGCACGCTGGGCACCGTCAGCTTCGCGGCCGGTTACGGCAGTGCCCAATCCCAGCGGGTGTTCAACGCCGGCGGCGACCTGGCCGACTCCGTTCGGGTACAGGCCACCCATAGCGTGCCGTCGAGCCTGGTGCTCAACGTCGCCAGCTTGTTCAGCGGCGCGTCGAGTACCACGGTGCTCAACGCCCAGGCGGTGGCGCGCCGCCCGGCGTTGGCCGGGATTTCCGCCGGCAGCGGCGTGCTTAGCCTGGATTCGAGCAACTCACCCTTGCTCAATGCGTTGCTCGGCGGCCTGCTGGGCACCTCGCTCAACCTGGACGTGGTGACCTACCAGGGCATCGCCGGGGCCAATGTTTCGCTGCTCGCCCTCAGCCAGCAACTCAAGGCGGCGGGAGTGAACCTGGAACTGGGCAAGATCGACAGTCTCCTGGGTGCCAATGTCACCGCCGCGCAGTTGTTGCAGGCCATGGTCAACGCCGCGGATGCCTCACAGCTGGCCGGGGTGAACACGGCGCTGCTGCGCACGGCGCTGGCGACCATCAACGTGCCGACCGCGCAGCTGACCCTGGGGCAGATTCTCAGCGTGGTGGCGCCGGACAGCGTGCGCGACACGGCGCTCAGTGCCGGGGTCAATATGCTCGACCTGCTGATGGCCACGGCGCTGGTGGCGAACAAGAGCAACGCAGTCACCATTCCCACCCAGAAGCTCGCCGTGCCCGGCCTGCTGACGCAGAGCCTGACCCTCTCGGTGATCAATCCCCCGCAGATTGCCATTGGCTATCCGGGCAAGAACAGCGATGGCAGTTGGCGGACGCAGGCGCACTCATCGCAGATCGACCTGACGATCAAGGCCAGCGTGGACCTGCTCAACCTGGGCCTGGTGAAGTCCGATGTGACGCTGGTGGCGTCCGTCGCGCCGGGGTCAGCTGCGCTGGAGAGCATTCAGTGCGGCGGTGTCGGCAAGCCGGTGAAAGTAGGCGTTCAGGCGCAGCCGGGCATCGCGTCGCTGAGACTTGCCGCCTCGGCCGGCGTGATCAATCTCGGATCGGGCTATCTGGCCAAGGTCGACATCACCACGCCGTCGGGGCCAGTGACGATCGCCACCACCAGCCCGACCGAGCTGACCTTCACCGTGACCGGTCCCCGCGATCTGCCCAGTGCCGTCCAGCGAGCGCAAAGCCCTCTTGGCGCCTCCCTGGGCGCAGGGCTGGCGAGCCTGAGCAACGGACTGAATATCGACGTAACGCTGGGCTCGCAGGGATTGCTATGCAACCCGTTGCTGGGGTGGCTGTTGTGCGACCTGGGCAAGCTGGTGGATAGAGTCGCCGGAGCTGTGATCAACTCTGCTACCGACCTGGAGAAGCTTCTGACCAAGGCCCTGGCGGACCTGGTGACGGCGCTGGGCAACGCGCTGATCGACCCGCTGCTCAAGCTCCTGGGCATCCAGACTGGCATCCTCGACGTCCGCCTCATCGACCTCCAGACCGGCGGCGCAGAGCTGCTGATCTGAAGGTCGGCCGAGCCGCTGCCGGGGTCAGTGCACCGCGCTGCTCTGCGAAGCGGTGGGGGAAATGGCGAGGGCGAGCTGGGTGCGGTTGTGCATGTGCATCAGCCGCAGCACCTGCGAGACGTAGAGCTTGACGGTGTTCTCGGTGATGCCCAGGTCGTAGGCGATCTGGTAGTTGGTCAGCCCCTTGCTCACCAGGCGCGCCACGGCCTGCTGGCGCGGCGACAGCTTGTTGAACAGCGGGTTGTTGACCACCGGGGTCATCTGCTCGGCGTTGCTCGGCGCGGCGCTGGCCGGAGCTTCCGGCTGCTCCTGCTTGAGCGCGCTGTTGCTGGCCGGTTGGCCGCCGCCATGGACCTCGTACTTGATCTTGTGGATATCCCGCGAGATCGAGTTGAGCGACTCGGCCAGGTACTCCAGCCGCTGGTTCACATGGCTGAGGCTGAGCTGGCTGCGGATGCGCTCGTGCAGTCGGCTCTCCAGGCGCTCCAGCCCCTTGAGCAGGTCCATCGGCGCCACCGGCTTCTGGTAGTAATCGGCAACGCCTACGCGCATGGCCTCGATGACTTCCTGGCTGCCCTGCTGGCCGGTGAGGATGATGGTCTCGAAGAAGCGCGCCGAGCCGGCCACCTCCTTGAGCGCCTCCACCACGCGGATGCCGTTGTCCCGACCCAGGCCCAGGTCGCAGACCACCAGGCCGATCGAGGCATCGTCGCGGAACCGTTGCAGCGCGCTGTCCTTGCTGTCGCTGATGACGCAGCGATAGCCGCTGTTTTCCAGCAGTTCGGAGACCTCGGAAGTAACCTGGGGCTCGTCATCGATGACCAGCACGCTGAAACGGCGATTGGCCGTTTTTTCCATGACTGCACGCTCCTTGAAAAGACCTTTTCCATTGTTGTTATCGTCCGGCCGTTCAAATACCGCAGCCGGATCGTCCTATCAGCCGATAGGTGGTATTAACCCTTAGCATATAGTCGTTAAGTTTGGACTCCGCCAATCTGCGGAATCATTTAACGGATGAATGAAAGGGTCGCCAGAAGACCGACGAACAAGGCGAACACGAACGGAAATGACTTGAACTTTGACGGTTGCAGTCTCGCTAATTGCGATTGGCAATTAGCAGGCAACTTATCCGAATCAATCAAAAGTTTGCTGGCGAACATCGCCACCACGCAAAACACGCTGGCCAGCGCCAGGGTGTACAGCACGGTGCGGGGGTCGCTGGCCAGGGCGAGGGCGGCCAGCGCCTTCACATCGGCCGCGCCCAGGCGACTCAGCAGGTAGCCCGGCACGCTCAGCGCCAGCGCCAGCGCCAGGCCGATCAGCACGACCGCGGGCGGGTAACCGGTCAGGCTATGGCCGCTGGCGCACAACCACAGGCCTGCCGCCAGCGCACCCCCGAGGGTCAGCCAATTACTGACCCGCAGGCTGCGCAGATCCTGGTAGGCGCCCATCGCGAAACAGGCCAGCAGCAGAAGTTTGGCGAACATGGGGAATGTCCTTATTCCGGGAAGGGGAATTAATACTGTTGCCGCGAACTCGTTTATTCGCCGACAGAATCTAGTATTGATGCAGGGGCGCCAATAGCGAATCGGTACTTTGGCAGCGGTAACGCCTGCCGATAACTTACCGAGAGTGCAACTGTCGAAAAAGTTCGAGGCGTAGTGCACATGAAAGGAAGCAGAAGTTCGCGCCGCCAACACGGCGCGGTGGCTATCGAGTTCGCCGCGGTATTTGTCCTGTTCTTCGCTGTGCTCTATGGCCTGCTCGGTTATTGCGTGCCGCTGCTGATGCTGCAGGCCTTCAACGACGCGGCCGCGGCTGGGGCACGGGTGGCCGTTTCGGTGAATCCGCAGGCCGCCGGGGGCTACAACGCCGCGCTGAAGGCGGCCGTGGACAGCGCCGTGACCCAGCGCCTGAGCTGGATGCCGACCAGCTGGCGCAACGGCTGCTACGGCGGGCAGTTCATGGATACGCCGGTCACCGAAACCATTTCCGGTCGCGATTACACCCGCGTGCGGGTCTGCATCAGCTATCCCTACGCCACGTCGCCCATCGTGCCGTTGCTCACGCTGCCGGGTATCGGCACCGTGCCGCGCCTGCCCGACGTGCTCAGCGGCACCGCCAGCGTTCTGCTGTGAGGCGGCTGCATGTTCGATTTCTGGCGCACGCGCTCCACCGACCAACCCGAACCGGCGGACACCCCGCCACCCAGCCGACCGCTGGCCGCGCGCCGGCGCCCGGCGCTGCCCGCCGAGGAGGTGGCTGAGCCAGTCATCACCGGCCACTGGGACCTGTGGCTGGAGCTGGACAGCCGCGATCGGGTCATCGCCCGGGGTGGCAGCGTGGCGCACCGGCTGCTGCCGCCCACGCCGGGCAACGGCGAGCCGCCGGGCCTTGGCGACTATCTGGAGCGGCGCATGCCCGGCGGCATGCACGTCTCCAGCCTGCGCGGCGGCGAGCGGCTCGACCTGGTGCTGCGCAGCAGCGGCGACCTGCCGCTGGTCTGCCGCTTCCAGGCCGTCCTGCAGGCCAACGAACATTGCCTGTTACTGGGTACCGACATCTCCGACCTGAACTGGCAGTCCGACAGCCAGCAGCACAAGCTGCAATGCCTGAACCTCAGCAAACTGCTGCTGGCGCGCCTGCGCCATAGTTCGCAACGCCGCCTGGGCGAAGCGGTGGGCGAGGTGCTGGAAGCTTTCTGCAGCAATTTCCACATGCGCAGCATGGCCCTGCTGCTGGAGGCGCCGGACCAGAGCCTGCGGGTGTTTGCCTGCTACGTGCAGCCCGGCTTCGACAGCCTGCTGCGGGAAAACCTGGCGCTGCCGGGCGACGAGTTGCGTGCCGCCAGCGGCGCCAGCCTGCTCGGGGCGGACAACAGCCCGTCCGAGCTGCTGCGCGTGCTGTGCTGCGACCAGCTCTACCTGATCCCTGCGCCGGTGCGGGGAGGCCGCCTCGCCGGCCTGCTCGCCGAGCCGATGGAGCACGGCAGCCCCTGGCCGGGGCTGGCGCCCAGCGATTGGCAGTACCTGGCGGAAATCCTCACCAACCTCGTTCACGAGCGCACCGAATTGCACAGCCTGCGCGACAGCAGCCGCCGCCTGAACCTGCTGCAGGACATGGTCGGCGGCGGCTGGTGGCGGCTGCGGGTGGACGAGGGCGTATTCGAGCTCTCGCCAGCGGTGGCCACCAGCCTCGGCTTGCCGGCCGGGCAACTGCAACTGGCACTCGACGACCTGCTCGGCCAGTTGCACCCGGCCGATGCCGATGAACTCAGCCTGCGCCTGCGCAACCTGCAACCCGGCGGGCGGCTGGTGCAGGATCTGCGCCTGCGCGGCACGGCGCCCACCCAGACGCGGCGCTGGCTGCGCTTGCAGGGCCGGCGCCAGGCCCGGGCGGGCGACCAGCTCATGGACGGGGTGCTGCTGGACATCAGCGAAGGCAAGTTGCAGGAAGAACAGGCGCTGGCCGCCCACGCACGCTTGCGCAACCTCATCGACAGCGCGCCGGTGGTGATCTACGTACAGCGCGTGGAGGAGGGCCACCTGATCCCCGAGTTCTACAGCGAGAGCGCCGGCAACCTGCTCGGCCTCGACCTGCAGGGACAGAACTGGCAGGCGCTGGCCGAGCGCGTGCACCCCGAGGACCTGGAAACCTTCCTCGACCGTGGCCGCGAACTGCTGCGCGAAGGTCGCGTGCGCACCGAATACCGCCTGCGCGACAGCGCCGGTGAATGGCACTGGCTGTACGACGAAGCCAAGCTGCTGCGCGACATCCAGGGCATCCCGCAGGAGGCGGTCGGCCTCTGGCTGGACGTCACCGAGCAACACCTGGCCGCCCTGCAGATTGCCGAAAGCGAGGAGCGCTACCGCGTGCTGGTGGAAGATTCCCCCGCGCTGATCTGCCGCTACAACCCCGACCTGCAACTGACCTTCATCAACCACACCTTCGCCCAGGTGCTGGGCGAGCCGGTGGACGCGCTGCTCGGCCGGCGGCTGGACGAGTGGCTCTCGCCGCAGGACTGCAGCGCCCTGCGCGCCCGCCTGGTGGGCGGCGGCCAGGGCGCGGCGGACGACTCCTGGGAGCTGCGCTTCTGCCTGCCCGGCCAGCGCAACCTCTGGCTGATCTGGTCGGACCGTCCGCTGCTGGATGCCCAGGGCCAACTCGTCGAAGTCCAGGCCGTGGGCCGCGACAACACCGCCGTGCGCCACGCCCAGCAGCAGTTGGCCCAGGGCGCGAAGATGGCCAGCCTGGGCGAGATGGTCAGCGGCATGGCCCACGAGATGAAGCAGCCGCTGCACGTCATGCGCATGTCGCTGTACAACGCCCGGCAGAAGCTCGGCGAGCCGGAGTACCTGAAGGACAAGCTGGAACGCGCCGACGCGCAGATCGACCGGCTCTCGCGGGTGATCAGCCACATGGGCGTGTTCAGTCGCAAGTCGGAGCTGGAGGCGGCGCCCTTCGACCCCTACGACGCCTGCGAGGGCGCCGTCGCGCTACTGGGGGAAAGCCTGACGCAGCAGGGCATCACCCTGGAATGCCGGCCGCCGGCGCAGCGGGTGGTGGTGCGCGGCTACGCCGACCAGCTCGAACAGGTGCTGATCAACCTGCTGGCCAACGCCCGCGATGCGCTGCTCGGGCGCGGCGACGAGGGGGCGCGCTGGGTCGGCGTATCGCAGGAACCCTGCACCGATCCCGGCTGGGTCGAGCTGCATGTGCGCGACAACGCGGGCGGCATCGACCCGGCGGTGATGGAGCGGATCTTCGAGGCGTTCTTCACCACCAAGCCGATCGGCAAGGGCACCGGCCTGGGCCTCTCGGTGAGCCACGACCTGATCCGCAACATGGGCGGCAGCCTGTCTGTGGATAACTTCAAGGGCGGCGCGCGCTTCGTCATCCGCCTGCCGCGCCAGCCCGTGACGCTCTGAGCCTCCTGCAATCGAAGACCCGGAAATGAAAAACGCCTGCGGAGGCAGGCGTTTTTCGTGGCGCGCGGCGCGGACTCAGCCGACGAAGCGCGAGGACAACCAGAACAGCCCGGCGGCCAGCGCGATCGAGACCGGCAGGGTCAGTACCCAGGCCATGAGGATGTTGCGGATGGTGCTGCCTTGCAGGCCGCTGCGGTTCGCCACCATGGTGCCCGCCACGCCCGAGGACAACACGTGGGTCGTGGACACCGGCAGGCTGTAGATGTTGGCCATGCCGATGGCGGCGGTCGCGGTGAGCTGCGCGGCGATGCCCTGGGCATAGGTCATGCCCTGCTTGCCGATCTTCTCGCCGACGGTGAGCACCACGCGCTTCCAGCCGACCATGGTGCCGATGCCCAGCGCCAGGGCCACCGCGATGATCACCCAGAAGGGCGCGTACTCGGTGGTGCTGGTCAGGTCCTTGCGCAGCTTCTCGAGGTCCGCCTTCTCGCGCGACGGCAGGTCGGACAGCTTGCCGACCTTCTTCGCGGTGTCGTCCAGGCACAGCAGGTAGCGGCGCACCTGCACGCGCTCGTCGTCGTTCAGGTCGGTGTAGCTGGAGACGCCATGCAGGTCCTTGAGCAGGCCCTTGAGGGTCGCCTCGGTCTGCTTCGGCTCGCAGCGGTACAGGTCCGGCAGGTCGGCTTCGCTGGCCTTGCCCAGGGCGAGCATGTCGCCGAGGGTGTCGGAATGACGGTTGTAGAACTGTTGCAGGTGGACGGCGGCGTCGCGGGTGCGCTCGATCTGGTAGGTGGTGCTGTTCAGGTCGAGGACGAACTTGGCCGGGACGATGCCGATCAGCACCAGCATGATCAGGCCGATGCCTTTCTGGCCATCGTTGGAGCCGTGCACGAAGCTCACGGTCATCGCCGAGATCACCAGCACCAGGCGGTTCCAGAACGGCGGGTGCTTCTTCTCGTCGACGTCGCGGCGGGTTTCCGGCGTCTTGTGCATCTTCGACAGCGGGTACAGCCACTTCAGGCCGATCAGCAGGGCGCCGGCGACGAGGAAGCCGGCCAGCGGCGAGAAGATCAGCGACAGGCCGATGTCGATGGCCTTGCCCCAGTTGATCCCGTCGGCCACCGGAACGCCGGTGATCAGCGCGTTGGCCAGGCCAACGCCGAGGATCGAACCGATCAGGGTGTGCGAACTGGAGGCGGGGATCCCGAAGTACCAGGTGCCCAGGTTCCAGGTGATGGCGGCGGCGAGCAGCGAGAACACCATGGCCAGGCCGTGGCCGGTGTTCACATTGATCAGCAGTTCCACCGGCAGCAGGTGGACGATCGCGTAGGCGACGCCGACGCCGCCGAGCAACACGCCGAGGAAGTTGAAGATGCCGGAGAGGATCACCGCGCGGTACGGGGACATGGCCTTGGTGTAGATGACCGTGGCCACCGCGTTGGCGGTGTCGTGGAAGCCGTTGATGAACTCGAAGGCCAGGACGAACGTGAGCGCCAGCACCAGGCTGACACCCACCCAGACATCGAGTCCGCTGAAGAGATCGAACATGAAAATTCTATGACCGGTCGGAGACGGGGCGGCGATTATGCCAGAAGCTTGGAGCACCGTATTTAGCCTGAAACGGTTTCTCCAATTTGCGCGACGCCTCGTCGCACGGCGCTTTCAGGCAGGGTGGAAAAAGTTTGCAATGCTTCCACGCGGGCCGCCGGCCCATCGGATGAGTGTTTGCAGGCCAACTGGCGGGCTCCCCCACGGAGCGCTGCTCGCCCATCGCTTCAAGATTTTTCCGCCGTATTTGCGGGCAAATCCTTCAGCCTGGGGTCGTACCTGCGATTAAAGGGAAGCGGCTTCCTGATCCTTTTTCAGTCGTTCTTCTTCGATTCTTTCCAGTTCCCGGTCGAAGGCCTTGTCCTGCACGCTGGGTCGCTTGCGCCAGGGCTTTCTTTCGGGTTCGGGCTGGGCGGCATAAAGGGTCACTTCGCCGCCCTGTTCATCCTTGAAACGTTGCTCCTGGCGCTCAAGTTCCGCGCGCAGTTCGTCTTTGGTCACGATGGTTCCTGATGACTGTGAATCTGATGACTTGAAACGCTGACGATGGGCCGTGCACTGGCGATCGGCACCCTGGCAGTGTAGACGCTCGGGTGCGCGGGCGTGCCGGCGATAAATGCGGCGCGGATTATAACCTTTGGCGGGGGGAGGCCGGGCGAGGACCGCCGACGGACGGTTTGGGCCCAGGGCTGGCGCGCCCTGGACCTGCCTCAGCCGGTGCGGCTGAGGTTCAGTTCGCCGATCTTCTCCAGCCGCGCGCGGACGATGTTGCGGCTGATGCCCAGCAGACGACCGGTCTGCAACTGGTTGCCATGGCAGAAGTGATAGGCGGTGCGGAACAGCACTTCCTCGACATGCTCGTAGAGGTCGGGCTTGTTGCTTTCGAACAGCTCCAGCAATGCCTGTTCCAGGGTCGCCTCCACCCGCGGGGCGAGGGCGTGGGGGAAGGCTTCGTGGCGCAGCGCATCATGGCGCGGGGCCGACGGCAGTTCGGCCAACTGCAGGTCGCCTGGCTGCACCTGCTGGTTGCGGCAGACCAGCAGGGCATGGTGAATGGCGTTCTCCAGTTCGCGGATGTTGCCCGGCCAGGTGTGGCCCAGCAGCTTGCGCTCGGCCTCGGGGCTGAGCGAGGCGCGGTTGTAGCCCAGGCGCTGGCAGTGCTCCTCGAGGAAGAATTCGGCCAGCGGCAGGATGTCGCCGGGGCGCTCGCGCAGCGGCGGCAGGCGGATGGTGGCGACGTGCAGGCGGTAGAACAGGTCCTCGCGGAAGTGCCCGGCCACGACGGCGTCGGCCAGGTTGACGTTGGTCGCGGCGACCACCCGTACGTTGATCGGCACCGGCGTGCGCGAGCCCAGGCGCACCACCTCGCGCTCCTGCAGCACACGCAGCAGCTTCACCTGCATGTTCAGCGGCAGGTCGCCGATCTCGTCGAGGAACAGCGTGCCGCCGTTGGCCGCTTCGAACCAGCCGGCCTTGCTGCTGGTGGCGCCGGTGTAGGCGCCTTTCTCATGGCCGAACAGCTCGCTTTCCACCAGCGTCTCGGAGAATGCGCCGCAGTTGACCGCCACGAACGGCGCGGTGCTGCGTCGGCTGAGCTTGTGGATATGGCGCGCCACCAGCTCCTTGCCGGTGCCGGTCTCGCCGATGATCAGCGCATTGGCCTCGCTGGGGGCAAGGCGTTCGATGCGGTTGAGCAGTTCCTGCGAGCGCGGGTCCTTGAACACCAGCACCGTGGCGCGGACCGACTTGGTTTGCTCGCGGGCATTGGGAAGGGTCAAGAGCGACATGGCAGATTCCTGGCGGACCGAAAGAAGGGGCAGCGCCATACTGCGACATTTTAGTTATTTCAAAAAATTATCAATTCGAATTTATATATAACAGTTTTGTTTTCATGCCCGTGGAAACCGTCACGGACTTCATGCCCGGCGCCGCCGCGTTGCGTCACAGCCCTCGCGAATGCTGGGCTGCAAGCTACGCTCAGAGTGGCAATTCCATCCTGGGAGACCACTCCATGACCACCGTTCGGATTCCGCTGCTCGTCCTCGCTCTGCTGTTCTCGGCGCAAGGCTTCGCCGCCACCGCCGCGCAGACCGCGCAGCAGGAGAAGATGAAAACCTGTAACGCCGACGCCACCACCAAGGCGCTCAAGGGCGACGACCGCAAGGCGTTCATGAGCACCTGCCTGAAGGCTGGCGGCGGCGACACCAAGGCGATGACGCCTCAGCAGGAGAAGATGAAGACCTGCAACGCCGATGCGACCAAGAAGGCGCTCAAGGGCGATGAACGCAAGGCGTTCATGAGCACCTGCCTGAAGAAGTGAGGATGGAGCGCGGCAGGGCCGCGCGGGATACGAAAAAGGGCAGCCACGGCTGCCCTTTTTTGTGTTTGAAGGTTCGCGAGCAAGCTCGCTCCTACGGATCGAATCCAGCGCGCGCTCGCTCGTCGTAGAAGCGAGCTTGCTGGCGAACCGTGGTGAGCCCTTACAACCCGGAAAACACCAGCCAGGCCGCGGCCAGGGCGTAGAGGACGATCGCCGCATCCATGCGTAGCGCGGGCGGGAGTCGCCGCACCAGGTTCATTTCTTGGCCACCGCGGACCAGAAGCCCTGGGCGTTGCGGAAGGGCTGGCGGGCCATCTGTTCGGGACGGGTGATGCCGTCGGCACGCAGGGCGTTGACGAGGGCGGAAAAGGACTTGGCGCTGTAGCTCATGACTGGCTCCCGGTGCTTGCTCTCCTTGGGGTGGAGCTATGAAAACACCCGGGCCACTATCGACGGAAATGGATCGCCTTAAGGGTGACCATCGATGAAATTGATGGAAGGCCAGGTCAGCTCCAGCTGGCTGGTGAACTGCCGCGCTTGGCCAGTGACCGGGTCGATGAACGCCAGCTGCCGGGCCAGCAGCTTCAGCGGCTTGTCGAAGTCTTCCGGCGGACGCTCGCCGCGCGGCGGCAGCGTCGGGTAGAGCGGATCGAAGCACAGCGCCGCGCCCAGGCCGGACATGTGCACGCGCAACTGGTGGCGCTTGCCGGACACCGGGTGCAGCCCGTAGCGCCAGAGCTCGCCGCGCCGCTCCAGCACCTCGATGCGGGTTTCGCTGTTGGGCGTGCCGTCCACTTCCCGCATGCGGATGAACGGGTCGCCCTCGACCATCCGCGAACGGTGCACCAGGGGAAACTCCCTGTGCGGCAGGGCCGGCGCGATGGCCTCGTACAGCTTGTCGATGCGCCGCTCGCGGAACAGCGCCTGGTAGGCGTCGCGGTTGTCCGGCTTGGCGGAGAACAGCACCAGGCCGGCCGTGAGCCGGTCGATGCGGTGCAGCGGCACCAGCAACGGGTTGTCCAGGCGGCGGGCCAGGCGGGCGAGGAGGGTTTCCTCGACGTACTGCCCCGACGGCGTCACCGGCAGGAAATGCGGCTTGTCCGCCACCACCAGGTGTTCGTCGGCATACAGGATGCTTTCCCGGAAGGGGATCGGCGCTTCCTGCGCCACTTCGCGGAAGTAATGGATGCGCAGTGCTTCGCGGTAGGGATGTTCGGGGCCGATGGGCTGGCCGTCGCTGCCGAGCACCTTGCCCCGCGCCATGCGGTCCAGCCAGGTATCGCGGCTGATCGCCGGGAAGCGCGCGCACAGGCAATCCAGCACGGTCGCCCAAGGGCCGGCCGGCAGGTGCAGGGTGCTGGCGCGTTGCTGGGCGGCGGAGAAGTGCGGGCTGGACATCGTCGGGGCAACCGGGGTTCGACAGGCTGCGCATTAGGCCGCAGCGGCGGCCGTGCGTCAAAGCCGGCGCGACCTCCGGCGTCAGGTCGTGGTGGGGTTGATCTCCACGGTGATGTGCGCCAGCTCCTCGTGGACCTGCAGGCGCTGGCGCACCAGTTCCGGCGTCAGCTCGTTGCTGCTGGCCAGGCTGAGGATGCAGGCGTAGCTCGACTTGCCCACGCGCCACAGGTGCAGGTCGGTGATGCGCGCCGGTTGCGGCAGCGCGGCGACCACCTCGCGGATTTCCTCCACCACCGGGTCGTTCATCTCCGCATCCAGCAGCACCCGGCCGCTCTGCTTGAGCAAGCCGACCGACCAGACGGCCACCAGCACCGCGCCCACCATGCCCATCAGCGGGTCGAGCCAGGCGGCGCCCCAGATCAGGCCGCCGATCAGGGCGATGATGGCCGCCACCGAGGTGGCCGCGTCCGCGAGCACATGGAGGTAGGCGGCACGCAGGTTCAGGTCGTGGTCATGATCATGGCCATGATGGTGGCCGTGGTCGTGATCATGGTGGTGATCGTGGCCATGATGGTGGTGCTCGCCGCGCAGCAGCCAGGCGCAGGCCAGGTTCACCAGCAGGCCGACGACCGCGATGGCGATGGCTTGCTGGTAATGGATCGGCGACGGGGAGAGCAGCCGGGCGACGGACTCGAACATCATCAGCGCCGCCACGCCCAGCAGCAGGATGGCGCTGGTGTAGCTGGCGAGGATCTCGATCTTGAAGGTGCCGAAGGCGAACCGCGCATCACCCTTGAAGCGCCGCGCGGCCACATAGGCGAAGAACGCCAGGCCCAGCGCCAGGGCGTGGGAGCTCATGTGCCAGCCGTCGGCCAGCAGCGCCATGGAGTTGAAGATCCAGCCGCCGGCGATCTCCACCACCATCATCACCACGGTCAGCAGCGCGGCGCGCAGGGTGTTGCGTTCGGCCAGGGGATTGCCTTCGTGGAACTGATGGTCGTGGCGACCGTCTTGCGGGTGGGCGGCGTGCTGCATGATGATGGTCCGTAGAATCGGTCTGGATACTATACCTCAGTATACCTTTGGAGTTTTGACGTGGGACATACCATCAAGGATCAGAAGAAGCTGCTGACCCGGGTGCGGCGCATCAAGGGCCAGAGCGAGGCGCTGGAGCGGGCGCTGGAGGCGGGCAGCGAATGCACGGCGATCCTGCAGCAGATCGCCGCCATCCGCGGTGCGGTGAACGGCCTGATGGCCGAGGTGCTCGAAGGCCACCTGCGCGACCACCTGGGCGCCGAGGACCGCACTGCGGAGCAGCGCCACGAGGACCTGGAGCAGGTCATGGGCGTGCTGCGCTCCTACCTGAAGTAAACCGGCGGATCGCCGCTCAGCGGGACAGGCGCACCGCCAGTTCGTCGACGTCTTCGGCCCAGTCCGAATCCTGTTGCCATGCCTCGCGCAGGAACTGCGCCTGGGCGGGGTTCCAGAACGGTGCGTCAGGCAGCTTCTGGCCTTCGGCCAGGCGGTGGCCGGCGAGGAAGGCATCGATCTCGCTGCGGCCGTCGGGCAGGCCCAGTTGCTTGAACAGGTTGGCCAGGGTGTGCGGCGTGGTGTCCATCGGGGGCTCCTTCACAGGCTGGGCACGCCGGCATGGCGTGCGGCAGTGCAACAACTATAGGAGCCAGCGCCGCCGGGCAGGGCACAGATTGGCAAGCGGGGCGGAAATAGATAGCCTGCTTTCAATCGTCCCGTTACCCGCTCCGCCACCCACCGTCAGGCCCGTCCATGAGCTCATCCGAGCAGCGAACCGCCTCCGTCACCCTGCGCATCCTCGCGACCGTCTTCTTCACCTTTGTCCTGTTCCTGAGCATCGGCCTGCTGTTGCCGGTGCTGCCCGGCTTCGTCCACGACAGCCTGGGCTACTCCACGGTCGTGGCCGGGGCGGTGATCGGCCTGCAGTACATCGCCACCCTGGTCTCCCGCCCCTTGGCCGGCCACGTGGCCGATACCTACGGCGCCAAGCGCGCCGTGCTGTACGGCCTGGGTGTGCTGGGCGCCGGCGGCGCGCTGGTGCTGGCGTCCACCAGCGTCGGCGCGGTGACCTGGCTGAGCCTTGCGCTGCTGCTTTTCAGCCGCCTGCTGTTCGGCCTGGCGCAGGGGCTGCTGGGAATCGGCACGGCGAGCTGGGGGATTGCCCTGGTCGGCACGCAGAACACCGCCAAGGTGATTTCCTGGAACGGCATCGTCAGCTACGGCGGCATCGCCATCGGCGCGCCGCTGGGGGTGGCCATGTCCGGCTCGCTGGGACTGTGGAGCCTGGGGGCGAGCATCCTCGCGCTCACTGCGCTGGGCTGGTTGGCGGCCCGAGGCCGGGACGAGGTGCCGACCATCCCTGGCACGCGCATGGCCTTCCACGCCGTGCTCGGCCGCGTGCTGCCCTACGGCATGTGCGTGATGCTGGGCTCCATCGGCTTCGGTACCCTGGCGACCTTCATCACCCTGTATTACGGCAGCCAGGGCTGGGCGAACCCGGCCTGGTGCCTGACGGCGTTCGGCGTCTGCTTCGTCGGCGCGCGGCTGATCTTTTCCGGCATGGTCAATCGCTTCGGCGGGTTTGCCGTCGCGGTGGTCTGCCTCGGGGTGGAAGTGTGTGGCCTGCTGCTGCTCTGGCAGGCGCCGGGGCCGGGGTTTGCGCTCCTGGGAGCGGCGCTGACGGGCTGCGGCCTGTCGTTGGTCTATCCGTCGCTGGGCGTCGAGGCGGTGCTGCGCATCCCGGCCAGCAGCCGCAGCGCGGGCCTGGGCGCCTACGCGCTGTTCTTCGACCTGGCGATGGGCGTTGCCGGCCCGCTGATGGGCCTGGTCGCCGCCCGCCACGGTTATGCATCGATCTTCCTCGCCGCAGCGGGCCTGGCGCTGTGCGGCTTCGTCATCTGCTTCGGCCTGCTGCGCTTCACCCGGCAGCGGCACGAGGAACTGCCCAAGGATTGAGGGGAGGGCGGCGGCCGGGTTCGTGAGCTCGCTCCTGCAAAGGGCCGGCCGCCGAGGCACGGACCAGTAGGAGCGAGCTTGCTCGCGAACCGCATCACACCGGCGGAAACGCCTTGAAGACGTCCAGCGCCTCGGCCTGCTCCGTCCAGTCGGCCACGGCCGGGTAGCTGTCCGCCGGAATGTCTTCCGAATGCAGCAACTGCACGAAGGTCCAGGCCACGGCGATGCTCACGCCGGCCTGGTCCAGCGGGGCGCCGGCGTCCAGCGACATCTCTCGCAATTCGCTTTCCAACTGCGCCAGGCCGGCGTGCAGTTGCTGGTCGACCCGTTCCTGCCAACTGGCCAGCTGCTTGTCCTGCGGCCGCTGCTGCTCGTAGTAGCGCTGTACGGCCTTTTCCATCACCGCCAGGGCCAGGCCCAGGAGCCGCATGGCGCGCAGTCGCGCGGCCGGTGCGGCCGGCATCAGGCTGCGCCCGGCGAGGTGTTCGAGGTAGTCGATGATCAGTGTGGAGTCCATCAGCACCTGGCCGTCGCCCAGCACCAGGGTTGGCGCCTTCACTACCGGGTTGATGCCGCGAAACTCCTCGTACGTGCGAAATACCGACAGCGATTGGTGGCTGAATTCGATACCGAGCAGGCGCAGGGTGATGGCGACACGGCGCACATAGGGTGAGTCGAGCATGCCGATCAGGTGCGGAAGCTTCTGTTGCATGGGGGCGTCCTGTTAGTGGAAATTGCAGGGGGCTGGCGCAGTTTTCCGCGTGGTGGCCATGAATCTAGCGGCTTTGGTCGCTGGGAAATAGCGACGATTAGTGACCGATTCAGTTAGGAAAACTTACATGAGCGCATTGCCGCCACTCTCCGCCCTGCGCAGTTTCGAGGCCGTGGCCCGGCTCGGCAGCGTGACGCTGGCGGCCAGCGAGCTGCACGTCACCCACTCGGCGATCAGCCAGCAGGTGCGCCAGCTGGAAAGCCTGCTCGGCATCACCCTGCTGCTGCGCGAAGGCCGGGGGCTGCGCCTGAGCGAGGAGGGGCGGCTGTACGCCCTGCAGATCCGCGCGTCGCTGCGGGACATCGCCGAGGCCACCCGGCTGGCGAAGGCGCGTCCCGGCGAGGACGAACTGGTGGTGGCGCTCACCCCGTCCTTCGGCCAGAAGTGGCTGCTGCCGCGCCTGCCGTCCTTCCGGGCGAGTTATCCACAGTACCGCCTGCGCCTGCTCGCCAGCCTGGAGGTGATGGACCTGCGCCAGGGCCTGGCCGACGTGGCCGTGCGCATCGGCCAGGGGCACTGGGAAGGATTGGCGCAGCAGCGCCTGTTCGACGACGAGGTGGTGGTGGTCGCCGCGCCGGACTTCAACGGCGGCCGGCTGCCGCGCAGCCCTGCGGAAATCCTCCGTTGCCCGCGCGTGACCGGATTCGAGTCCTGGCTCGGCTGGTGCCAGGCGGCCGGCGTGGCCGTGCCGCACGAGCCGGCAGCGTTCGTGGTGAACGATTCCAACCTGAGCATCGAGGCGATCCGCATGGGCCAGGGCATTGGCCTGGAGCGCCGCAGCCTGGTGGCCGGCGCGCTGCAACGCGGCGAACTGGTGGCGCTGAGCGACCTGCGCGTGCCCTACGGTTTTCCTTACTGGCTGGTGTGGCCCGAGCGCGAGGCGACCCAGGCCAAGGTCGCGGCCTTTGCCGGGTGGCTGACGAATGAGGTGAAGGCCTATCTGCACGCTATCGAATGAGGGACAGCGCCACGCAGGCGCAGGATGTCCAGGCAGACGCGGCAGTAGCGACCCGATCCAGGGCCGGCAGGGGCCGGCCCCGGTGAGCCTCAATAGGCTTCTTCGATGTAGTGGACGGGGTAGTCCGGACTCTTGTACTTGCCGATCTTGCCGCGCTTGGGCAGCTTGACTTCCTCGCGCGGGAGATCCTTGTACGGCACGTGCTTGAGGATGTGGTTGATCACGTTCAGGCGCACGCGCTTCTTGTCCTCGGACGGCGCCACTATCCACGGCGCCCAAGGCGAGTCGGTGGAGGCGAACATCAGGTCGCGGGCGCGGGTGTAATCGTCCCAGCGGGTGAACGATTTCACGTCCATCGGCGACAGCTTCCAGATCTTGCGGCCGTCAGTGATGCGGTCCTTCAGGCGGCGCTCCTGCTCCTCGGGGCTGACCTCCAGCCAGAACTTCAGCAGGATGATCCCCGACTCGGTGAGCATCCGCTCGAACAGTGGGGTCACGGCGAGGAACTTGTCGGCCTGCTCCTCGGTGCAGAAGCCCATCACCCGCTCGACGCCGGCGCGGTTGTACCAGCTGCGGTCGAAGATCACCACCTCGCCGGCGGACGGCAGGTGCTTGATGTAGCGCTGGGCGTAGAGCTGGGATTTCTCCCGCTCGGTCGGCGTGGGCAGCGCCACCACGCGGAATACCCGCGGGCTGACGCGCTCGGTGATGGCCTTGATGGTGCCGCCCTTGCCGGCGCCGTCGCGGCCCTCGAAGACGATGCAGACCTTCAGGCCTTTCTCCACCACCCACCGCTGCAGCTTGACCAACTCCACCGAGAGCTTGCGCAGGTGCTCCTCGTACTCCTTGTTCTTCATCTTCCCGGTCTGTTCGGCGGCCGGGTTCTTTGCCTTGCTCTTCTTGCCCATCATTTCCTCCATGGCTGGCCTGGGACGGCCGTGAAATCAGCATAGCCGCTGACCAGCAGAACGAATGCCCTGGCAACGGGCTTTCGAACATGTGGGAGAGCGACTGCCAGTTCCTGAGGGGCCGGTCGCAAAACGCGCAACAGCCGCCCGCCTTGGGAGGCCTTAAGCCTTCCACAAGGTGCCGCCAGCACCCTGTTGCCGTCTCGTTTGCCACCCTGTGACCTTCATGCATCTGCGCTCTCTGCGAAACGCCGCCCAGAAAGTGGTGGCCCTGATTACCGCCCCTCGTTTGCATTGGCTGTGGTCGCGCCAGCGGGAGCGCTATCCGGCGCTGAATGCCTCCTACAAGGGGCAATTGATTCCTGCTCGCCGCCACCGCAAGACCTACCTGTGCCGCCACTGGAGCATCGCCCGCCGCCTGCGCGCGCTGCACGAGCATTACCGGCAAATGGACCAGTTGCCGGCGGCCTGGTCGCAGCGCCTGCTCCGCCACCTGGGCATCGCCTTGTGCGACGTTGAGCTCAAGGGTGGCGAGTGGCTGCACCTGTCGCTGGAACCTTCGGAGTTCGCCAAGGAGGGGGAGTTGGGTCTGTTCCTGCGCGACGCTGCCGGTGAGCGCCTGTACTCCCTGAGCTTCTGCCTGGGCAAGGCCTGCATCATGATCGGGGGCCTGCAGGGGCCGCGCCCGAGCGTCGAGGAAGGCATGGTCAAATGGCTGGGCAAGGAGATGCACGGCCTGCGGCCGAAGAACCTGTTGATCTCCGCGCTGTACGAATTGGCACGGTGCCTCGGATGTCCACTGATCCTGGGCATCAGCGACGCGGCGCACAGCTGCTCCGACAAGCTGCGTTCCAGCTATGACACCTTCTGGCAGGAGCTGCACGGGGTGGCTCATGAGCAGCACTGGTATCGCCTGCCCGAATGCGAGCCCGCTCGTGATATTGCCGAAGTAAAGAGCCAGCGGCGCAGCGAATTTCGGCGCCGCGAGGCCTTGCGTGACGCCGCGCTCGCGCAGATCCGTGAGGCCTGGGCGCTCGACCGGGCTGCACAAGGCACCCGCTGAGCGCGGCGGCCCCGTCGTAAAAGGCTATCCCGTTCGGTCCCGTTTTGGTGAAATGCCCGTCGTACTTCGCGGGCAACGGCTGCTCGCCCGACCCTGGAGACACGATGACCGAGCAGCGACTGACCCCCGGCCTGATGGTGATCCACGGCAACCATCCGGAAGCGCTGCGCGACCTGCTGGTTCAGTGGATGAGCCTGCACCCGCTGGCGCCGCTGGAGAACGAGGTCATCCTGGTGCAGAGCAACGGCATCGCCCAGTGGCTGAAGCTGGCGCTGGGGCGCGATGTGGCGGAGGGCGGCTGCGGCGTCACCGCGGCCGTGGATGTGCAGTTGCCCGCGCAGTTTCTCTGGCGCGCCTATCGCGGCGCGCTGGGGCGCGACGAAATTCCCGAGGTCTCGGTGCTCGACAAGGGCCCGCTGACCTGGCGCCTGATGCGCCTGCTGCCGACGCTGCTGGAACGGGACGAGTTCGCCACCCTGCAGCGCTTCCTTGCCGACGACGCCGACCTGCGCAAGCGCCATCAACTGGCCGAACGCCTGGCTGACCTGTTCGACCAGTACCAGGTTTATCGCGCCGACTGGCTGGAGGACTGGAGCCGCGGCGTCGACCAGCTGCGCCTGGCCAACGGCAGCGTGCGCGAACTGGACGCCGACAACCGCTGGCAGGCCGCGCTGTGGCGCGCGCTGCTCGAGGATGTCGGCCCCGAAGGGCTGGCCACCAGCCGGGCCGGCGTGCACGGGCGCTTCATCGAGCGGCTGAAGGGCGCCGAGCAGCCGCTGCCCAACCTGCCGCGCCGTGTCGTCGTGTTCGGCATCTCCGCGATGCCCGCGCAGACCGTGGAGGCCCTTGCCGTGCTGGCACGCCACGCCCAGGTGCTGTTGTGCGTGCACAACCCCTGCCGCCACCACTGGGCCGACATCGTTGCCGACAAGGACCTGCTGCGCCACGAATACCGCCGCCAGCGCCGCCGCGCCGGCACCCCCGAGCTGCTCAGCGACGACCAGCAGCACCAGTACGCCCAGCCCCTGCTGGCGGCCTGGGGCAAGCAGGGCCGCGACTACATCAACCTGCTCGACCAGTACGACGACCCGGAAAGCTATCGCGCGCGCCTGGGCGCCGTGAGCAACGGGCGCATCGACCTGTTCAGCGAGGTGGAGCCGACCAGCCTGCTCGGCCAGCTGCAGGACGACATCCTCGAGCTGCGGCCGCTCGACGAAACCCGCGAACACTGGCCGGCGGTGGACCCGCAGGTCGACGACTCGGTGCGCTTCCACGTGGCCCACAGCGCCCAGCGCGAAGTGGAAATCCTCCACGACCAGCTGCTCGCGCGCTTCGACGCCGACCCCACGCTGCGGCCGCGCGACGTGATCGTCATGGTGCCGGACATCAACCCCTACGCGCCGCACATCGAAGCCGTGTTCGGCCAGATCGCCCGTGACGACAAGCGCTTCATCCCCTACACCCTGGCCGACCAGGGCCAGCGCGGCCGCGAGCCGTTGCTGGTGGCGCTGGAGCACCTGCTGCGGCTGCCCGACAGCCGTTTCGCGGTGAGCGAAATCCTCGACCTGCTGGACGTTGCCGCGCTGCGCGCGCGCTTCGGCCTGGCCGACGCCGACCTGCCGCTGCTGCGCCGCTGGATCGACGGCGCCGGCGTACGCTGGGGCCTCGACGGCCAGCAGCGCGAGCGCCTGGGGCTGCCCGCCGCCGCCGAAGCCAACAGCTGGCGCTTCGGCCTGCGACGCATGCTGCTGGGCTTCGCGGTGGGCGAGGGCGAGGCCTTCCAGGGCATCCAGCCCTACGCGGAAATCGGCGGTCTCGACGCCGCCGCCCTCGGCCCGCTGGCCGGGCTGCTCGGCGCGCTGGAAAATGCCTGCGAACTGCTCGCCGAGGAGACCGATGCGAGCACCTGGGTGCAGCGCCTGCGCCGCCTGCTGGACGACTTCTTCCTGGTCACCGACGACCACGACGAGCTGCTCCGCCAGCACCTGCTGAACCTGCTCGAAGGCTGGCTGGAAACCTGCGGCCACGCCGGCTTCACGGACCCGCTGCCACTCTCGGTGGTGCGTGAGGCCTGGCTCGGCGGCCTGGATGCCGGCGGCCTGAACCAGCGTTTCCTCGCCGGTGCGGTGAGCTTCTGCACGCTGATGCCGATGCGCGCGATTCCCTTCCAGCTGGTCTGCCTGCTGGGGATGAACGATGGCGACTACCCGCGCCCGCAATCGCCGCTGGACTTCGACCTGATGCGCAACGACTACCGTCCCGGCGACCGTTCGCGGCGCGAGGACGACCGCTACCTGCTGCTCGAGGCGCTGCTCTCGGCGCGCCGCCAGCTCTACGTCAGCTGGGTGGGGCGGAGCATCCGTGACAACAGCGAGCGTCCGCCGTCGGTGCTGATCGGCCAACTGCGTGATCACCTCGCCGCCGGCTGGCGCAGCGCCGATGGCGGCGACCTGCTGCACGCGCTGACCCTGGAGCACCCGCTGCAACCCTTCAGCCGCGCCTATTTCGAGGCGCCTGCGGCGCACGGCATCGATGGCCTCTACACCTATGCCCGTGAGTGGCGCGACGTGCACCGGGAGCATGCCGCCGCGACGACCGAGGCCGCGCTCCCGCCCCTCGTGCTGGATGCACCCATCGGCCTGCGCGTGCTCGCCGACTTCCTCGCCAACCCGGTCGGTGCATTCTTCCTGCAGCGCCTGAAGGTGCGCTTCGGCGAGGAGCAACTCATCGGCCAGGACGAAGAACCGTTCGAGCTGAACGGCCTGGACGTGTGGCAGTTGCAGTTCGAACTCTGCGAGCGCCTGCGCCCCTGGGTGGAGCAGCACTGGCAGGGCGAACAACTGGCGGCGCAGCTCACCGCCCAGGTCGAACGTCTGCGCCGCGAGGGCCGGCTGCCGCTGGCGGCCTTCGGCGACTTTTCCGCCCAGGCGCTGGTGGCGCCGCTGCACGACCTGCTGGCGCGCTACCGCGAGCAACTGGAGCATTGGTCGCAGGTGGAGGACGAGCAGCGCGAACTGAGCCACGTACATGGCGGCGTCGAACTGGCCGACTGGCTCGGCGGCCTGCGCCGCAATGCCGACGGCCAGCTCGCCAGCCTGCTACTGGTCAGCGGCAAGCTGCACGAAGGCAAGGGCTACAAATGGCATGGCCTGGTGCGCCCGTGGGTGCGCCATCTCGCCTTGCAACTGTGCGGCGAACCGGTGACCAGCGTGCTGGTCGGCCTGACCGGCACGCTGGAGTTCCCGCCGTTGCCGGCGCAGGACGCGCGCGCCGAACTGGATGCGCTGATGCAGGCGTGGTTTGAGGGCATGGGCCGTCCGTTGCCGGTGGCGTGCAAGGCGGCCTTCGCCTGGCTCGCCGCCGGAGACGACGAAGAGCGTGCCGCCCGCGAAGCCGCCAAGCGCTATGACGGCGGCTTCAACCTGAGCGGCGAGGCGTCGTCGTCGGCGGCGCTGGCGCGGGTCTATCCCGACTTCGCCGCGCTCACTGCCAGCGGTGAATTCGGCGCCTGGGCCGAAGCGCTGTACGGGCCGCTATTCTCGATTGTGCAGCGCAAGGAGCAGGACGCATGAGCGCCGTCGCACAAGCGTTGAATCCCCTCGAGTTCCCGCTGCACGGCAGCCGGCTGATCGAGGCCAGCGCCGGTACCGGCAAGACCTTCACCATCGCCTTGCTCTACGTGCGCCTGGTGCTGGACCACGGCGGTGAGCAGGCAGCGTTCGGCCGGCCGCTGAGCCCGCCGGAAATCCTCGTGGTGACCTTCACCGAAGCCGCGACCCAGGAGCTGCGCGAGCGTATCCGCGCGCGCCTGGGCGAGGCGGCGCGCTGCTTCGCCGAGCCCGGGCAGAAACACGACGGCCTGCTGGTGACGCTGCGCGACAGCTACGCCCCCGAGCGCTGGCCCGGCTGTGCACGCCTGCTGCGCCTGGCCGCCGAGTGGATGGACGAGGCGGCCGTCTCCACCATCCACAGCTGGTGCTACCGCATGCTGCGCGAGCACGCCTTCGACAGCGGCAGCCTGTTCACCCAGGACCTCGCCGCCGACCAGAGCGAACTGCTCGCCGAAGCCGTACGCGACTACTGGCGGCGCAACTTCTATCCGCTGGGCGTGGCCGCGGCCAATGCCGTGCGCCACTGCTACGCCGGCCCCGAAGCCCTGGCCCGCGCGCTGCAACCGCTGCTGGCGGCGCAGGAAGCCGGCTTCCGCTATGCCGACCAGCCGCTGACGGCGCCGGCCTCGCTGGCCGAGCTGCTGGAGGCCACCGGCCAGTTCTACGACGACCTCGCGGCCGCCGAAGCTCGCGCCCGCGAAGCCTGGGCGGCGGACCGCGAAGGCGTCGCCGAACTGCTGCGCAACCTGCGCGGCGACCTCAACGGCAACAGCTATCGCGGCAAGGATGACGACGCGGTGTTCGCCGGCTGGATCGACGCGCTGGATGCCTGGAGCGAGGGCGCGGACGCGCCGGACAACCTGGCGAAGTTCGGCCAGACGCGGATCAAGGTGAAAGCCAAGGCCGTGGTGCCGGAACACCCGGCGCTGCTGGCCATCGACGCCTGGGTCGAGCGCGCCGAAGGGCGCCCGGACATCGCCCCGCAACTGCTGCTGCACGCGCTGGGCGAAGTGCGGCACACCCTCGAAGTGGAAAAGCAGAAGCGCGCCGAACTGGGCTTCGACGACCTGCTGGTGCGCCTCGACCGCGCGCTGGCCGGCAGCGGCGGCGAGCGCCTGGCCGAGCGCATCCGCGAGCAGTTCCCGGTCGCCCTGATCGACGAATTCCAGGACACCGACCCGCTGCAGTACCGCATCTTCGAGCGCGTCTACCGCATCGGCGAGAACCCGAGGAACCTCGGCCTGTTCATGATCGGCGACCCCAAGCAGGCGATCTACGCCTTCCGTGGCGCCGACATCCACACCTACCTGCGCGCCCGCGCCGCCACCGCCGGGCGGCATTACACGCTGGGCACTAACTTCCGCTCGACCCTGGCCATGGTCAAGGCGGCCAACCGCTGCTTCCTGTTCGCCGAAAGCCACCCGCGCGGGGCCTTCCGCTTCGCCGTGGAGGGCCAGGACAACCCCGTGCCCTTCCTCGACGTGGGCGCGCGCGGGCGCGATGAAGCGCTGCTGCTCGAAGGCAGCGAAGCGCCGGCCATGACCTTCTGGCAGCTGGACAACGAGGGCCAGGTCTGCGGCTCCACCCTGTATCGCCAGGAAATGGCCGCGCGCACGGCCAGCGCCATCCAGCGCTGGCTGAGCTCCGCGCAGAGCGGCTTCCGCACGGCCGATGGCCAATGGCGCGCGCTGCGCCCCGCGGATATCGCCATCCTCGTGCGCGGCCGCAGCGAGGCTGAAGCGGTGCGCGGCGAACTGGCGAAGCGCCGGCTCGCCAGCGTCTACCTGTCCGACCGTGATTCGGTGTTCGACAGCGCCGAAGCCATCGACCTTCTGCACTGGCTGCGCGCCTGTGCCGACCCCGGCGATGACGGCGCCCTGCGCATCGCCCTGGCCACCCGCAGCCTGGCGCTGGACTGGGCGACCCTGGAGCGGCTGAACCAGGACGAGCGCTTCTGGGAAGACATGGTCCTGCGCTTCCGCGATTACCGGGTGCTCTGGCAGCAGCAGGGCGTGCTGCCGATGCTGCGCCGCCTGCTCGCCGACTTCGCCCTGCCGGCGCGCCTGCTGCGCGAAACCGACGGCGAGCGCAGCCTGACCAACTTGCTGCACCTGGCCGAATGGCTGCAGCGCGAGGCCGTTGAAGTGGACGGCGAGCACGCCTTGCTGCGGGTGCTCGCCGAACAGCTGGAGAATCCCTCCAGCGAGGAAATCCTGCGCCTGGAAAGCGATGCCGACCTGATCAAGGTGGTGACCATCCACAAGTCCAAGGGCCTCGAATACCCGCTGGTGCTGCTGCCTTTCATCTGCACCTGGCGCGAGCTGGACGGCAAGAGCGGCACGCCGCCGAGCTTCCAGTCCGGCGAGGCACGCGTGGTGGAACTGTCCCGCGACAAGGAGCTGGCCAAGGCGGCCTTCCAGCAGGCCAACGACGAGCGCCTGAGCGAGGACATGCGCCTGCTCTACGTGGCCCTGACCCGCGCGCGCCATGCTGTCTGGCTGGGCATGGCGCCGCTGGTGATGAGCAACAGCAAGAACCCCGAACTGCACAAGGGCGCCATGGGCTACCTGCTCGGTGGCGGCAATGCGCTGAGCGTCGAGGACGTGACCGCGCGGCTGGGCGACCTGCAGGCCGGCCTTGCGGAAATCGTCCTGCAGCCGGCACCGGACATCGGCACGGACCTGTTCGTCGGTGTGCAACGCGGTGAGCTGGGCGCCGCGCGGGAGCCGCGCCGCCGCGTGGCGGAGAAATGGTGGATCGCCAGCTATTCCGCGCTGGCGAACCTGGCCACCGAGGGGGCCGAGGAGGGCGACAGCGACATCGCCCCGGCGCCGGCCGCCGACGAACCCATCAGCGCCGACGAAGACCTGCTGCGCGAAAGCAGCCTGGAAGAACAGCGGGTGCTCGAGGCCGTGCCCGCGCCCTTCAGCCTGCACGCCTTCCCGCGCGGCGCGAACCCCGGCAGCTTCCTCCATGGGTTGCTGGAGTGGGCCGCCGACGAGGGCTTCAACGCCGACGACGACACGTTGCGCGACCAGGTCGCCCGGCGCTGCGCCGTGCGCGGCTGGGACGAGTGGATCGAGCCGCTCGCCGGTTGGCTCGGCCAGTACCTGCGCACGGCATTCCGTGTGCCCGACGCGGCGCCGGTCAGCCTCGCCGGGCTGACCACCTTCCAGAAGGAAATGGAGTTCTGGTTCGCCACCCGCCATGTCGATACCCAACGCCTGGACGCCGCCGTGATCCGCCATACCCTCGGCGGCGCGCCTCGGCCGACATTGCAGGCGAACCAGCTCAACGGCATGCTCAAGGGCTTCATCGACCTGGTGTTCGAGCACGAAGGGCGCTACTACGTGGCCGACTACAAGTCCAACTGGCTGGGCGCCGACGACGAGGCCTACACCGCCACGGCGCTGCGCGAGGCCTTGCTGGAGCATCGCTACGACCTGCAGTACGCGCTCTACCTGTTCGCCCTGCATCGGCTGTTGCAGGCGCGCCTGCCCGGCTACGACTACGACCGCCACATCGGAGGCGCGATGTACCTGTTCCTGCGCGGCAGTGCCTCGGCAACCCAGGGCATGTTTCTGGAGCGGCCGCCCAAGGCGCTGATGGACGAGCTGGACCGGCTGTTCCGAGCGCAGGTGACCGCATGAAGAGCACCACCCAGATGCTCGACCTGATCGGCCGCTGGGCCGAGCGCGGCTGGCTGCGCGAGCTGGACCGCGCCTTCGCGATCTTCCTGGTGGAGCGCGCGCCGGATGCCAACCCGCTGCTGATTCTCGCCGCCGCCCTGGCCAGTCACCAGCTCGGCCGTGGGCACGTCTGCCTCGACCTGGAAGCGACCCTGGCCGACAGCCGCTTCGCCCTGTCCCTGCCGCCGGAAGGCGACTCGGCCAAGGATGCCCCGGAGCTGCCCGGCGTGCTGCTGGACGGCTTCGACCTCGACGGCTGGCGCGCCGTGCTCCGCGACCCGCGGCTGGTCGGCGACGGCCCCGGCGACACGCCCCTGGTGCTGGCCGGCCGACGCTTGTACCTGCGTCGCTATTGGCAGTACGAGCGCGACGTGCGCGCCGGCATCGATCAACGTCTGCAGCAGGGCGATGCGCTGCGTGCCGCGCTGCCCGCCGCGCCCCTGCGCCGGGCGCTGGATGCGCTGTTCCCGAAGAAGCCCGGCGCGCCGGCCGACTGGCAGAAGCTCGCCTGCGCACTGGTCGCGGGCAACGCCTTCGGCATCGTCACCGGCGGCCCCGGCACCGGCAAGACGACCACCGTGGTGAAACTGCTGGCACTGCTGCAAAGCCTGGCGCTGGAGGAGGGCGGCCGACCGCTGCGTATCCGCCTCGCCGCGCCCACCGGCAAGGCAGCGGCGCGCCTCAACGAATCGATTTCCGGCGCGGTGAAGGGCCTGAAGCTGGACGCGCTGCCCGATGGCGAAGCCGTGCGCCAGGAGATCCCCACCGACGTCACCACGCTGCACCGCCTGCTCGGCAGCCGGCCGGACAGCCGCCAGTTCCGCCACCACGCCGGCAACCCGCTGGCGCTGGAGCTGCTGGTGGTGGACGAAGCCTCGATGGTCGACCTGGAGATGATGGCCTCGCTGCTCGCCGCCTTGCCGCCGCGTGCGCGATTGATCCTGCTCGGCGACAAGGACCAGTTGGCCTCGGTGGAAGCCGGCGCGGTGCTGGGCGAGCTGTGCAGCCGCGCCCGCGAAGGCCATTACCGCCCGACCACCCGCGACTGGCTGGAGGCCGTGACCGGTGAGCGGATCGATCCGGTGCTGCTGGACGAACAGGGCAGCGACCTCGACCAGGCCGTGGCCATGCTCCGCCACAGCCACCGTTTCAGCGCCGCCAGCGGGATCGGCCAACTGGCCGAAGCGGTCAACGCCGGCGATATCCCGGCCTTGCGCCAAGTGTGGAAGGCGCAGCACGAAGACCTCGCCCGCATCGCCGTGGACGCCCAGGACACCCGCCGCCTGCGCGACCTGGTGATCGACGGCGGGCGCGGTGGCGACCTGTTCGGGCCGGTGGGGTACGCCCACTACCTGCGCGTGGTGAGCGGTGGCCGCCCGGCGGACGACGCCGACCAGGCCGCGCTGGACGGCTGGGCCAGGCAGGTGCTGCACGCCCACGGCCAGTTCCAGCTGCTCTGCGCGCTGCGTCGCGGGCCCTGGGGGGTGGAGGGGTTGAACAGCCTGATCGGCGAGCTGCTGCAGCGCGAAGGGTTGATCCCCTCGGCGAGCGGCTGGTTCGCCGGCCGCCCGGTGCTGGTCACCCGCAACGACTACGGCCTGGGCCTGATGAATGGCGACATCGGTATCACCCTGGCGCTGCCGCAGGCGGCCGACGACGGCACGGTGCGTTGGGTGGCGCGCGTGGCCTTCCCGGCCGGCGACGGCACCGATGCCATCCGCTGGATCCTCCCCAGCCGCCTGCAAGCGGTGGAAACCGTGTTCGCCATGACCGTGCACAAGTCCCAGGGCTCGGAATTCACCCACGCCGCGCTGCTGCTGCCCGACAGCCTCAACCCCATCCTCACCCGCGAGCTGGTCTACACCGGCATCACTCGCGCGCGCCAATGGTTCACCCTGGCCAGCGCCGGGCGCGGCTGGCAGGTGCTGGAAGCGGCGACGGAGCGGCGGGTGCAGCGGGCGAGCGGGTTGCTGGATCGGTCGTGAGGTAGCAACGCTGGCCGGGGCGACCCATGGCGCCATGAGGCTCCGTCAGGTCGGCTGATCTCTGCACCAGTCCTCGACGAGCAGCCCCGGTACCCGACAAAACTCGCGGGTGTTGTTGGTCACGACGGTGCATTGGGTCGCCAGCGCATGCCCGGCGATGCCCGTGTCGTTCGGGCCGATAGGCGTCCCCGCGTCGAGCAGTTGCCGCATCAGCTTCGCGGAGGCATCCACGGCGTCGCTATCCCAGGGCAGCACGTCATCCAGACGCTGAACCAGCGCGTCGATCCATGCCGTCACTGCTCGGGGGGCTTTGGGCGATGCCGCGCCGTAGCGCAGCTCCGCATAGGTGATGGCCGAGATCACCAGCCGATTGCCGGCTTCTGCCGCCTCCTGCAGACGCTGCAGAACCTGCGGTGGGTTCTTGCGCATGATGAACGAACAGATGTTGGTATCCAGCATGTAGGTCACGGGAGCCGCCACAGGTCACTCCTCGTCGTCGCTGAAATCGACCCGGCCGGGTTCGATTACCGTGGGCCGATCGGACAGGATGTCGGCATCGATGGGCTCAAGGTCGGCCAGGCTGCTCCAGGTGGGGCGGGCCGGACGTAGCGTCAGGGTGTCGCCTTCACGGGTCATCACCAACTCGGTCACGCCCTTGAACTCCATGTCCCGGGGAATTCGGACGGCCTGGTTCTTGCCATTGCGGAACAGGGAAACGGTGGTGGTCGGCACGGTGCACCTCCTGGTCAAGGGAACGAAACCTGAGGTCCACAGTTTAACATATGCCAGGCATATGTCTGCATCAGGAGTGTGGAGCCGCGACGGGTGCCAGCCCGCATTTCCCCACTTTTTAGATTTGTCTGATGTCCGCCTGGCAAGCTTTTCGCCAGGCTGGCGGCCATGAAACTCAAGCAGTTCCTTCGTCGTCAGGATTCATCCTTTTCCACCCCGAAGGCGGCCCGAAAGCTCCTTCGTCTGCTGGCCTGGGTGGTGATCGCCTGTCTGTTCTTCACCCTGGGCCTGTTCCTCGCCGCGAGTTTCAACAGCGAAGTGTCGCAGCTGCGACGGCAGATGAATGCCGCCATGTACGAGGCCCAGGACTACCTCGGCCAACGCGAATCACTGCTGGAGCACCTCAGCCGCGGCGTCACCTGGAGGGCCCGCGAGCCGTTACTGCAATGGCGCCAGCTGAGCGTGCCGGTGCCGCCCCATGAGCAGGTCTTCGTCACCCTTGGCGAGCCGGATTCCAACTGGAGCCTGGCGCTGTCCGGCCGCGACCTGTCGGAGCTGGAAGCCAAGCGGCTGAACCTGATCTACGTATCGCCCGCGGGGGACCGGGTCGTCACCCGCCTGTACGGGGCGCCGGCGCTCAACGCCGTGGTGCCGCCCGCGGTCCTCGAAGCACTCGGGCAACCCGGCACGCCGAAGGAAGAGCAGCAGGTGCGCTGGCTCGCCGACCCGACCGACCCGCAGGCGCGGCAGTACCTGTTCACCCGCGTGACCCGCGAACAGGACAACGGCTGGCTGGGCCTGGAATTGTACGGCGCCGACCTCGCCGCCGCCCTGGGCGTGCCCGAGGCCGGGCGCTTCCTGCTGCTGGACCGCGAGCACCGGGCGATCCTCGGCAGCGCGGTCACGCCGCAGCTCGGCCTGCAGTTCAGCGACCTCTGGCAGGGCGACCACTTCGCCTTCAGCGGCCCCGGCCTGCTGCCCAGCCACCTGGCGCTGCTCAAGCACCTGGGGAGCTCCGACTGGTCGCTGATCTACTACTTCAACCTGGCCGAACTGCTGGTGCCGATGTGGCCGCGGGTGCTGGCCTCGCTGCTGTTCCTGCTGGGCTGTTCGCTGCTGGTCTGGGGCATGTGCCGGCGCATCGACCGCCGGTTGATCGGCCCGGCGCAGCACCGTCTGGACGCCCTGGTGGAGAACGAGGGCTTCTCCCGCGCCATGATCCAGACCGCCCCGGTGGCGCTGTGCGTTCTGCGTCGCAGCGATGCCGAGGTGGTGCTGGAGAACCGTCTCGCCCAGCAGTGGCTCGGCACGGGCGACGAGCGCCGCTACTGGAGCCACGGCTGGCTGGAGCGCGGCTTCAACAGTGGCGAGGAGGGCGGCTGCGAGGAGGTGGAAACCCACACCGGCCGGCACCTCTACCTGAGCTACACGCCCACCCGCTACAAAGGCGAGGAAGTGCTTTGCTGCGCCTTCAGCGACATCAGCGCGCGCAAGCAGACCGAAGCGGCGCTGGCCGAAGCCAAGCGCCTGTCCGACGCCGCCAACGAGGCCAAGACGCTGTTCCTGGCGACCATGAGCCACGAGATCCGCACCCCGCTGTATGGCGTGCTCGGCACCCTCGAACTGCTTGGCCGCACCGCCCTGGACCACCAGCAGTCGGGCTACCTGCGCGCCATCCAGCGCTCCTCCTCGACCCTGCTGCAATTGATCAGCGACGTGCTCGACGTCTCGAAGATCGAGGTCGGCCAACTGGGCCTGGAACCGGTGGAGTTCTCCCCGCTGGAGCTGAGCCTAGACAGCGTCCAGGCCTACGCCGCCGCGGCCCGCGCCAAGGGCCTGCAGATCTACGCCTGCTGCGACCCGCAGATGCCCGAGCGGATGCTGGGCGACGCCGTGCGCATCCGCCAGATCCTCAACAACCTGCTGAGCAATGCGGTGAAGTTCACCGACAGCGGGCGCATCGTCCTGCGCGTTCGCGCAGAGCCGGGCGAGGACGGGCAGGACACCCTGCACTGGCAGGTGGCGGACACCGGCATCGGTATTCCCGAGGACCAGCAGGCGAACCTCTTCGACGCCTTCTACCAGGTCTCCGGCCAGGCGCGCATGGCCGGCGGCACCGGCCTCGGCCTGTCGATCTGCAAGCGCCTCACCGAACTGATGGGCGGGCGCCTGCGGGTGGTCAGCGACGTTGGCCTGGGCAGCAGCTTCTCCGTCAGCCTGCCGCTGCACTGCGTGGACCGGCATCCCCCCGGCGAGCCCCGGCTGAGCAACGCCATGGTCTGGGTGCATGCGCCCAACCGCGAGCTGGCCGAATGCCTGTGCGGCTGGATCACCCGCTGGGGCGCGCGCGCCCAGGTGGTGGCGTGCGATCAGCCGGTCGAGGACGACGCCACCAGTGTGCTGGTGGACCTGCGCGTCAATCCCCATGACCGCACGCCGCTGCCCGCCTGGCGGGGTTGCCGGGTGCTGATCAGCGACCTGGGCGGCGAGCTGCCGCGCCAGGAGGGCTGCGACTGGCACGTGGGGCGCTACAACCTCGAAGGACTGCGCCGCGCCCTGGCCTCCGCGCAGGGCTGCGTCGGCGGCGAAGCCGCGCGCCTGCACGAGTCACTGCCCGATATCGGCCTCGGCCTGCGCGTGCTGCTGGTGGAGGACAACCCGATCAACCAGCTGATCCTGCGTGACCAGCTGGAGACGCTCGGCTGCACCGTCGAACTTGCCAGCGACGGCCGGCAGGCACTCGCCCGCTGGCAGCCGGAGTCCTTCGACGTGGTGCTCACCGACGTCAACATGCCCCACCTCAACGGCTACGAACTGGCCCGGGCGCTGCGCCAGCGCGGCTACCGCGGGCCGATCATCGGCGCCACCGCCAACGCCATGCACGAGGAAAACGACCGTTGCCTCGCCGCCGGCATGAACCTCTGCCTGCTCAAGCCGGTGGACCTGCGCACCCTGCGCCACTGCCTGACCAGCCTGCCCGCGGAGGTGCCGCCATGCGACATCAGCGAATCCTGATCGTCGAAGACCAACCCTTCCAGCGCGAGTACCTGCTCAACCTGTTCCGCGAGCAGGGCGTGCTGGAACTGCGCGCCGCCGAGGACGGCGCCGAGGCGCTGCGCTGGCTGGCGCGGGAGCGTTTCGACCTGGTGGTCAGCGATCTGATGATGCCCGGCCTCGATGGTGTGCAGCTGATCCAGCGGCTCGCCGCGCTGAGCGATCCGCCGCTGCTGGCGATCATGAGTTCGGCGTCGCGCCCGTTGATGGGCAGCGCCTGCATGGTCGCCCGCGCCCATGGCATCACCGTGCTCGAACAGATCGCCAAGCCGGCTCGTGCGCCGGTGATCCGCCGCCTGCTGGAGAAGCTCGTCGCACGCCAGGAGCGCGCCGAGCAGCGGCGTGCGCCGGTCATCCCGACGCCGACCCGCGAAGCGCTGGAAGAAGCCCTGGCGCAAGGCCAGTTCCGCGCCTGGTTCCAGCCCAAGGCCTCGCTGATCGACGGCCGCATCGTCGCGGCCGAAGCCCTGGTGCGCTGGCAACATCCGGTCCACGGCGTGCTGTATCCGGGGAGCTTCATGCCGGCGCTGACCGCCGCCGGGCTGGACGAGGCATTGCTGTGGGCGGTGCTTGGTCAGGCGTTGCAGGCCCAGGCCAACTGGAGCCAGCTCGGCTTTCACCTGTCGGTGGCGGTGAGCCTGCCGACCCATCTGCTGGACGATGCCGAGCTGCCGGATCGCCTCGCCGCCTTCGTCGCCACCCAGGGCGGCGTGCCGGCGCACATCGTTTTCGAACTGCTCGAATGCAGCAGCACGGCGACGCCGGCCAACTACTACGCCGGCACCTGCCGCCTGCGCATGAAGGGTTTCGGCCTGGCCCAGGACGATTTCGGCCAGGGCTACAGCTCGCTGTACAACCTGGTCTCCACGCCGTTCACGGAGCTGAAGATCGACCGCGCGCTGGTGCACGGTTGCGTGGACGACGAAGGCCTGGCGGCAGCGCTGGAGAGCATCGTCAAGCTCGGCAGGCAATTGGGTCTGGAGGTGATCGCCGAGGGCGTCGAGCACCCCGAGGAGCTGGCGCTGCTGCGCCGCCTGCGTTGCGATTGCGCCCAGGGCTTCCTCATCTCCGAGGCGGTGCCGCCGGACGTGTTCACCCGCCAGCTGCTGCAGGAGCGCGCCGCCATGGCTCATTGATCCATGGCAGACAGATCGCAGATGCCACGGCGCTCGTCGGCGCGGCATCCGCCCGCAGGTCGCCTAATTCGTTACTCACATCTACAGTTCGCTGGTATCCGGCGGGCCCTCCGCCGCCACTTTCCGCGACACCGGATGTTTTGCATGATGGAACATGACCACGGCTCGATTCGTAAACTGGCGAGCTCGTCGCTGCGCCTGAACGTCGTGCTGCTGTGCGCCGTCTCCCTCGCCCTGATGCTGGTGGGTGCCTGCTACTGGGCGCTGGGCCGGGTGGTGCAGGAAGAGCGCGACAAGGTGCATTTTCACTTCACCCGCCTGGTGGGCGACATCCACGAGCACGAGGCCTTCCTCAACCGCATCGCCCAGCAGAGCGACGAGTCGACCCAGCGCCAGGACCTGGATGTGATCCCGCTGCAGCGGCGCCTGCTGATCCGTGAAAACGGCATGGAGATCCACGAGGGGCGGGAATTCTCCTTCGCCATGTCCTTCACCCTGGCGCAGCAGGTGCGCCATGTCGATCCGCGCGACCGGCCCGGCACCTTCTCCTTCGGCGTGATGCTGGCGAATTTCTACAGCAGCTACTGGAGCACCTCGTCGTTCCCCTCGCCGCAGGTCCTGGTGCTCGACCTGCATGGGCCGACCAGCCTCGCGGTGCCCTCCATCGGCAACTTCCGCGGGCAGCGGCCGCTGACCCGGGTCAGCTACCTCCCGGTGATCGAGCGGGTGCACCAGGCGCTGGAGGCGCGTTCGCCCAAGCGCAGCGATACGCAGGTGCACTGGGCGCCTGCGCTGCCCTACACCGGCGGCGAGAGCCGCGAGCTGCTGGCGTATGTCAGCCTCGACCTGCCCGATGCGCTGTGGTGGGAGTCGGACCTGGATCGCCGCGTCGTCGCGGTCTCGCTGCTGGACCTCGAACGCATCAATGACCTTGAGCAGGTCCTCGACCGCCCGGTGTTCGACGAGCTGGAACTGGTGTCGCCGAGCGGCCAGGTGCTGATCGACTTTCCCGGCGGCGAGAAGGACTACCACGAGGGCCTGAACGTCAGCAGCGACGGCCTGGTGTTCAAGGTCCGCAGCGAATTCAACGGCGGCTGGACCGCGCTCTACCGGCTGAGCTACGCCAGCTTCTTCCGCTACGCCAAGTGGCAGTTCCTCGGTGGCCTGGCGCTGATCCTCGGCAGCCTGGCCGGTGGCTGGGTCGCCATCCGCTGGTACTCGCGGCGGGTGATCCGCCCGGCCCGCCGCGCCCACCTGGAGATCGTCGAGAGCGACGCCTTCAGCCGCGCGGTGATCCAGACTGCGCCGGTGGCGCTGTGCGTGCTGCGCCACGGCAGCCACCAGGTGGTGATGCAGAATCGCCTGGCCGAACTCTGGCTGGGCGATGCCGACGCCATCACCCGCATCAGCCGCGACTGGGACCTCAGCGGGCGGATCGGCGCAGGCGCCGGCGAGCTGGTGTTCGAACTCGAAGGCCGCGCCCTGCACGCCAGTTTCGCCCCGACCCGCTACCGCGGCGAGAACGTGGTGCTGTGCGCCTTCAACGACATCAGCGCGCACAAGCAGGCGCAGCAGATGCTGGCCGACGCCAAGCGTTCGGCGGACGCCGCCAGCGAGGCGAAATCGGTGTTCCTCGCCACCATGAGCCATGAAATCCGCACGCCGCTGTACGGCGTGCTGGGCACCCTGGAACTGCTCGGCCTGACCGAACTGACCGGCCAGCAGCGCGACTACCTGGCCACCATCCAGCGTTCGTCCTCGACCCTGCTGCAACTGATCAGCGACATCCTCGACGTGTCCAAGATCGAAGCCGGGCAGATGGCCCTGGAAGCGGTGGAATTCAACCCGCTGGAGCTGGCCGAGGACGTGGTCGCCGGGTACGCCGGGGTGGCCGAGGGCAAGCAGTTGCAGCTCTACGCCTGCATCGACGCGGACATTCCCGGCCTGGTGCGCGGCGACGCCGTGCGCATCCGCCAGATTCTCGCCAACCTGCTGAGCAACGCGCTGAAGTTCACCGACATCGGCCGCGTGGTGCTGCGCCTGCGCAGCGTCGCCAGCGAGCACGGCGAGACGGCCCTGCAGTGGCAGGTGACCGACACCGGCATCGGCATGTCCGATGCCCAGCAGCAGCGCCTGTTCGAGCCGTTCTACCAGGCCCACGGCCACGAGCACACGGTCAGCGGCACCGGTCTGGGCCTGTCGATCTGTGCGCAGTTGAGCGAGCTGATGGGCGGCCACCTGCGCGTGGTGAGCGAAACCGGCCTGGGCAGCAGCTTCACCTTCACCTTGGCCTTGCCGGTGCTCGAACACGACCAGCCGCTGGCCGATGCCGCGCCGCTGCTGCCGCAGCCGGTGTATGTGCGGGCACCGGTGAAGGAGCTGGCGCAGAGCCTGGCTGCCTGGGTCGACTGCTGGGGCGGCTCGGCGCTGGTGCAGGACGAGCTGCCCGCGGATGCACCCCCCGGCGCGGTATTGCTGGATGCGCTCGACGCCGGCGACGCGCCGCTGTGGCACGGCCCGCGCGTGCGTGCCCTGACCGACGGTGGCGCCCATCCGCAGGCGTCGGCCCAGGGCTGGGAAGCCAGCCTCTACCACCTGGCCGGCATCGCCCAGGCCCTGCGCCTGGCCCAGCAGGGCGGCAGCGTCGAGGATCGCCAGGCGCCGCGTATCCCCCGGCTGGGCAAGCTGGGCCTGCGCGTGCTGGTGGCCGAGGACAACCCGATCAACCAGGCGCTGCTCAAGGAGCAGCTCGAAGAACTGGGCTGCCGCGTGACCCTGACCAGCAACGGCCGCGAGGCGCTGCAGCGCTGGGCGCCAGGCGCGTTCGACGCGTTGCTCACCGATGTGAACATGCCGGTGATGAACGGCTACGAACTGGTGGGCGAACTGCGCCGCCACGACAGTTGGCTGCCGATCATCGGCGTCACCGCCAACGCCCTGCGCGAGGAGGGCGAGCGCTGCATGTCGGTGGGCATGAACCTCTGGCTGGTCAAGCCGATGAGCCTGCGCACCCTGCACGACGGGTTGCTCAAGGTGTGCGGGCATCTGCCGGCCGAGCCGGCGCCGGACGACGAGCCCTCGGCGGCGCCGGTGGCGGACCGCATCGAGGTCTCGGATAAGATGCGCGAACTGTTCCTGCGCACCATGCGCCAGGACATGCAGGGCGTGGGCGACGCCCTGCAGCACGGCGACCTGGCTACCGTTCGCCAGCAGGTGCATCGCCTGCGCGGCGCGCTGGCGGTGGTCCAGGCCCACGGGCTCAGTGATGCCTGCGGTGCGGTGGAACAAGCGCTGATCGCGCAGCCTGCCGGGCCGGAACTGTCCGCGGCGGTGAGCGCGCTGCTGGGACGAATCGAGGCAGCCCTGGCGCGGCTCTGACAGCCTGCGCGCAAACCGGGGCTACTCTGGAAAAGTGGCCGTGCCCCTGTGGCCGGCCGACGATCGCAAACGTTGGGACTCAGGAAACTCATGGAAAAAGTCAGAGTGGCACTAGCGGACGACCATCCCATCGTCCTGATGGGGGTTCGCGAAGTGATCGAGCGGGACGATCGCTTCGAGGTGATCGGCGAGGCACACAACTCCAGCGAACTGGTGGCCCTGTACCGAGAACAGCACCCGGCCATCGTCATCACCGACTACAACATGCCGGGCGACCAGACCTACGGCGACGGCCTCAAGCTCATCGAGTTCCTGCTGCGCAACTTCCCCGGCACGCGCATCCTCATCCTCACCATGCTGTCCAACCCGCTGATCCTCTCCAGCCTGTACGACCTGGGGGTCTCCGGGGTGATCCTGAAGAACGGCGATCTCGACGAGATCCTGGTGGCGCTCAAGGCGCTGGCCCAGGACCGTATCTACCGCGGCCCGGGCATGCAGTCCGCCAGCAGCGTGCTGGCCAGCGGCGATGACGTGGAGGGGCGTATCGCCAGCCTGTCGGCGAAGGAGTACGAGGTGCTGCGCCACTTCGTCTCGGGGATGAGCGTGCGCGACATCGCCCTGTTGCTCAACCGCAGCGTGAAGACCGTGAGCGCGCAGAAGATTTCCGCCATGCGCAAGCTGAACGTCGAGACCGACCAGGCGCTGCTGACCTTCTGTGTGATGGCGAACCTGTTTCAGTAGGCCTGACGCTGCATTCCTGCAGGCGGCCGTGCCATGTCTCGCGGCTTAGGAGCAACTGTCTTTCTCTGAAGGTCCATGCCGAGGGCTTCCCTCTCCCTAACCCTCTCCCTAAAGGGAGAGGGGACCGGTCGGTGCAGGAGGAATCAAAGGTGTCAGCCGGCACGGGCAGCTCCCTCTCCCTTCGGAGCGGGGCGCGCAGCCAGGGCGGGGGAGAAGGGCACGCCCCGGCGCGATTTTTCAGGTTGGAGCGGACTTTGTCCGCGATGGTCTCCGGCCCCATACGAACCTATCGCGGACGGAGTCCGCTCCTACGAGATCACGAACCCCGGAGGGAGAGTGGCCCGACTGGCGCAGGCTGACTCAAGGGTATCCGTCATCGGCGGATAACCCGTTCCGGGTTATGCGCCCTTCGGTCTGAAATGCCGATTCAACGAGGCCTCCTGAACGGGCATTCGGCGCGCGTGGATAGTTATCTGGAAGCCTTCTGAAAAGCCAACATCAAACCGGGGGGCTTTTCGTAGGAGCGAGCTTGCTCGCGAACCGCCCAACGCCGGCCTTCCCCTGTAGGAGCGGACCTTGTCCGCGAAGTCCCACCGCCACGCGAGGGGAGGGACAAGGTCCGCTTACGTCAACTCCTGCGTCGTGGCTTGCCCTCTCCCTAACCCTCTCCCTGAAGGGAGAGGGGACTGGTTCGGAGCAGGATGAGCGTCAGCCGGCACAGGCGGCTCCCTCTCCCTTCGGAGCGGGGTGCGTAGCAGGGTTAGGGAAGTTCCCGGCGCGGACGTTCGGAGAAAGACATTGAGCAGAACCGCCCGAAACCGAGCGCCCTTGTGGAGCGGGCCATGCCCGCGATCGCGCGCATGGCGCGCTCCTACAGGGGAATACTGCGCGTCAGTCCTCAGCGCAGCGGCGAGCGCCCCGGTTGGCTGTTGCCGCCGTCGTCGATCCACAGGTAACGCACCTCGCCGCCGCTGGCCGGCAGGGCCCGGGTGGGGGTGAGGGTGCGTTGGGAAAACGGTGGCAGCAGTCCGCCCGGTAGCGGCGAACCCGCCTCACCCTGGCGTACCTCGGCGCCGGCCAGGGTGATGAAGTAGGCGGTGGGGTTCTCCACCTGCACCTGCTCGCCAGCCCGGCGGAACACCAGGCGGCGCGGCGCCTCTTCGGCGTCGTTCACCAGGCTGCGTGGGCGATGGATGACCTTCATCTGCGTGCGCAACGTCACGGTCAGGCGCGCTTGCCCGTCGGCCAGCGCCTCGCCAGGCTGCGGCGGAATTTCGTAGAGGTTGAGCCAGTACAGCGATTCGCGGTCGGTGGGCAGCGGCTCGCCGGTGTAGAGCAGGCGCAGGCTGCGCTGCTGGCCGGGGTCCAGGCGGAACACCGGCGGCAGCGGCATGATCGGCGCCTGGGCGGTCTGCGGCGCGGCCTCGAGGTCGCCGTTGTCGACCCAGGTCTGCACGATGACTGGGTAGCGGTTCTGGTTCACCAGCGCCAGCGAGGCTTCGCGCTGGCCTTCGGTGACGATCACCCGCGTGCGCTCGGCGGTGACCCCGGCATAGGCATTCGCGCCGACCAGCACGGCCAGGCCGAGCAGCGCGGCGCGCAGCGACCTACTGCACACGGATCACCACCTGCGCCGTGGCTTCCACGCGGCCGGGAGTGACCGTTGGCATGCTGCCGAGGCTGAGCTTTTCCAGGCGCGCGCGGAAGGTTTCGGTGTACTGGGTGATGCCGCTGACCTCGCCGGACTTGTTCGAGGCGTTGCCGATCGCCGGGTACCAGCCACGGGCTTCGGCGTTGCTGCCGTTGGCCGAATCCTCGTTGGCCAGCAGGTTCATCGGGCTGCCGTCGCGCAGCAGGCGGATGCCCACGCCCTGGGCCATGCCGGGCTGGCCATAGCGGTCGGAAACCAGGTAGGACAACCCGCCGTTGGCATTCACCAGGCCCAGGCCCGAGGAGGCGGCCAGTGCGCCGGCGGACACCTTGATACCCAGCGCCGTGCCATTGGCGGCGGTGCTGTTGATCACCCCGCTCTGGCATTTGAAATCGACCTGGAAGGGCATCTCGCGACTGGCGCCGGCGTTGATCTCGCCGATGGAGATCGACGGGAACACCACGTGGGGCGTGACGTTGGTGACAGCGCAGGTGGGGTAGCGCTTGAGCGTGACCTTGTTGTACAGGCCAATGGCGCCTGGCCAGTTGTAATGCCAGCCCGGGTAGTTGCCGATGTGGCTCTGGCCGACGGTGGGGTAGGCCAGGCCGGGGCCCTTGATGGCGATGTAACCGGCCGGCTGGGTGTAGAGATAGGCCTGGGAGGCGATGGTCGCCGAGTAGTAGCGGGTGGCCTCGAGCGGCGCGCGGAACAGCTCGGCGCGCACCGCGCTGAGGTTCTTGGCCTTGACCAGCTGGTAGCCGCGCGAGTCGATGTCCAGGCCGGTCAGCTGGCGTTCGCGCCAGATATCGGTGAAGTACTCGCCGGTTTCCACGTGGGTCAGGCGCAGCAGGACGTTGGGCCAGGCGGTGCGGTAGGCCGACTGAAGCCCGATGGAGTTGCCCACGCTGTCGCCGCCGTTGTAGTAGCCGCTGTAGAGGTTGTCGGCGTTGCTGGAGAACATCTCGTAGACCGCGTCTTCCGGCGCGCAGCGGAAGAACACCCGCTCCGGATCATGGCCGGCAGTGGCGCCGTACTGGGTGAAAGGCGCCACCGAGCTGGCGATCACGCTGCCGTCGGGCTGGAAGCTGGCATCGCTGACGTTGATCACGCTGGGCAGGCCGAGAGAGCCGTTGCAGGTATCGCAGGCGCCATCGCCGGGCCAGGCGCCGGCCACGCCTTCGCCGGGGCGGATCGCCGTAGTGGAGGTGGTGGTGGCGCTGCCCACGCTGGTGACCTTGTAGCAGGTGGCCCAGGCGCTTGGCGCCAGCAGCAGGGCGAGCAGCGGCAGGCTGCGCAGGATGGGGTTCATGAGGCCTCCGGTGTGCAGGTGCCTTGCAGGCGGACCAGTACCTGGTCGAGCTTGGCGTCCTTGAGGTCGTAGGGCAGCAGGCAGGCGTCTTCCGGGCGCTCGCCCCACTGCACGCGCAGCCGGCCTTTCTCGCCTTCGGCGCGGGCGTAGACCTGGCCACCCTGGCCGACCATGCCGATGTTCACACCCTTGTCGTCGAACACGTCGGCGCCCAGCGGCAGCGGCTGGCCATCGGCGAGTTGCGCCTGGATCAGTAGCGGATGGCCGGTGAGGGTCTTGAACTCGACGCGCACGGCGGCGCCGGCGTAGGGGGCGATCTTGCGTTCGGTCTCCACCAGCTCGGCGTTCTCGTCGATGCCTTGCGGGTCGAGGCTGATGGGGTTGTAGCGGTAGGGCGAGAGCGACGGCACCACGGCATAGCCGTTGCCGTCCACCCGCGCGCCCTGGCCGCCGCGCACGCCGGCGCCGCTGGCGCCCTTGGCTTCGACCAGGGCGAAGGTGTCGCCGACGTAGGGGCCCAGGGTCAGGCCGCCGCTGTGCAGCACGGCGGCGCCGCGCATGCCGGCGTTGACCTGGCGATAGCTGGAGCTTTCGGCATAGCCGGCATTGAGCGTGGCGACGGCGGTCTGCTTCTGCACGCTGCCGTTGAAGTCGGTGCCCTGGCCTTCGCTGTCGCGCCCGGCAGAGAGCGCGTAGCTCAGGCTGCGTTCTTCGCCCAGGGTGCCGTTGAGGCCCGTCTGGTAGGTACTGCCGCTGCTGTCGCCGGAGCGTCGCGAGGCCATGGCGCTGAGGTTCGGTGCGCGGCTGGTGGAGCCCAGCGGCATCGACAGGCTCAGGGTCAGGGTGTTGTTGCGGTTGCTGCCATGCTGCAGGTTGTATTGCGGCGGTTGCGACGGGTCGTAGTCGTCGTTGACGTCGCGGTACCAGGTGGTCTGCTGGCGCGAGTAGGCGAGGTTGTAGCTGAGCTGCCGCCAGGTGTTCGAGTAGCCGACCTGGAGCTGGGTATCGCGGCTCTTGCCGTCGTAGTAATCGGCGGTGGAGCCGGACAGGTAGAGGTTGCCGTACTGCCCCAGCCCCTGGTTGACCAGCAGGGTGAACTGGTTGCGCTGCTTGTAGCTGCTCGAGTCCCAGCTGTCGCCGTGGTCGCTGGCATCGCGGGCGGAGAGCGCATCGCCGAGGTCGCGGTAGCCCTCGGTGGAGTAACGGTAGCCGGCCAGGGTCAGGGTGGTCTGGGTCGGCTGGAAGGTCCGGCTGTAGTTCAGCCCGACGCGCCAGCCCTGCTTGCGCTGGTCGTTTTCCACGGTGGCGCTGGAGAAGGTGGTGTTCACGCCGAAGGCGCCATAGGGCGTGGCCAGCACGCCACCGCCGAGCACGGCCAGGTAGTCCTCGGCGACGCGGGTGCCGAGGTTGGCGGTGAGGGCGTTGGTCAGGCCGCGCTGGTAGGTCAGGTCGCCGAACAGGTCGTTGCCGTCGCCATACTGGCGCGCTTGCCCGACCGTGGCGCTGTAGCGCGACAGGCCCGGGCGCATGGACTCGGGGACGGCGGAGAAGGGCACGGAGAAGCGCGAGACGCTGCCATCGGCCTCGATCACCTGCACGTCCAGGTCGCCGTCGTAGGCGGTGCCGTAGAGGTCGTCGATGACGAAGGGGCCGGGCGCCACGGTGGCTTCGTGGATCTTCCGGCCGTTCTGGCTGATCACCACGCGCGCATTGGTGTTCGCGGTGCCACGCACCTGGGGCGCGTACTGGCGCTGCGAGTCGGGCAGCATGCGGTCGTCGCTGGCCAGGCGCACGCCCCGGTAGCCCATGCTGCCGAACAGGTTGCCCTCGGTGTAGCTGTCGCCCAGGGTCAGTTCGCTGCGCAGGCCCGGCACCGCCCGCTGGGCGTAGGTGCGAATGCTGTTCCAGTCGCTGCGGGTATCCCCGGCGTAGCTGGAATAGGTGTAGTTGGACTGGTGGCGCAGGCGCCACAGGCCGAGGTTGAGGCCGCCGTTCAGGCCCAGGTAGCCGTAGTCCGAATCGCCGCTGCCGGAGCCTTCGAAGCTCGAACGGTAGAGGTTGGCGTCGTAGTTGACGAAGCCCATGGTGCTGCCGGCATCCCACTCGTCCGGGCTGACATAGCCGCGCGGCTTGATGTCGAGCAGCGCCTGGGGCACCGAGAGGTTCAGGCGCAGGCGAGCGGTGTCGAGGTTCCAGGTCGAATCCGGGAGGCGCTCGGTGAGCCGGTGGCAGATGCCCTGGTCGTCCTTGCCGGCGTTCGGGTCGGGACGCGCCCCCAGGCTCTGGCGCAGGAAGCGTTCGCTGAAGCAGGGCTCGGCGCGCTTGCCGTACTGGCGCATCTCCACTTCGGCGCGGGTGGCGTACTGGCCGTTGAGATAGAGGTCGACATGGTAGGTGCCAGGGTCCACCTGGTCGGCGCGGTTGAAGCGCTCCAGGCTGCCGCCGGCCAGCCCCGAACCCATCAGCAGGCTGTCGTCGAAGCGGTAGTCCGCCTCGCCCTGGGCCAGACCGGCGACCACCATGGCAAGGCCGCCGAGAGCGAACGGCAGCAATGCTCGGGGGTGGCGTTCAACGCGGCAGATCATGGCGAAGTTCCACTCTTGCGCCGTAGTCGTTGATCAGCAGGGCGGACAGCCGCGGTGTGCCGGCGGGCAGTGCCGAGGGCTTTTCCGCCTGCCAGAGGGCCTGGCCCAGGGGGGCGATCATGCCCGCCTGCAGCTTCCACTGGCGCTCGCCGACGCTGAGCGTCGCGCTGCCGAAGGAGGCGTGGTAACCGGTGGGGTTTTCCACCTTCACGCTCCAGGTGCTGCCGCTCTGTACCAGGAAGAAGCGCAGCTTCTCCGGCAACTGCTCCGGGCTGCCGGCGATGCCGGCCGGGCGATAGAACAGCTTCAGGCGATTGCGCAGCATCAGCAGCATCTGGTTCTGCTCGGCCTTGGCGGCGTTGCGTGGCGGGATCTGCAGCACGTTGAGGTGGAACAGCGACTCGCGGTCCTGGGGCAGGCCGGAACCGGTGTAGAGGATGCGCAGGGTCTGGCCGCTACCGGGTGCCATGCGCGACACGGACGGGTTGACCACGAAGGGCGCCTTGGCGGTGTCCGGCGTGGAGGCGGGATCGTTGACGTCGATCCAGGCCTGGATGACGTTGGGGAAGCCGTCCTTGTTGGTCAGTTGCACGGTCTTTTCCCGCGCATCGCCAGGGTAGATGACGCGGGTGCCGGTGATCACCACGCTGGCCTGGGCCAACGTGGCGCTGAAGGCTGCCAGCAGGGCGAGCACGAGCGTCGCCGCGCGCAGAGGGCGCAGTGGAAGGGCATTCATCCGGTTCACCTGTCCTGCCGGGGCGCTCGAGGGGCTGTTCCCCTGGGCGACGCGGCGCAATGCGAAAAAGCGGCACCGGGGGGCGGTGCCGCGGGGTATCACTCGTAGCGCAGGGTGTAGGTCACCGAGCCGAGTACCGGACCAGGCGTCACGGTGGTGGCTTCGGAGACGTACTGCACCGCGTAGTCGTAGCTGGCGCTGGTCTCACCGTCGGCGAGGACGATGTCGCCGGCGGCCACGGCCGCGCCGCCCGCCAGGTTCACCGGGTTGCCGGCCGGGGCGTCGAGCAGCTGCAGGGCGACGCCGGTGGCGCCGCTGGCGGCGGTGTTGGTCAGGTTGCCCGAGGCAGTGGCGTTGGTGGCCTGGAACAGCGTGGTGAAGTGCTCGGCGGCCCCGCTGGGCGCGGCGCAACCGGTCAGTTGCAGGGTGAAGCTGGTTTCACCGGTGGTCTGGCCGACGGAACCGTTCAGGGCGCTGACCGGCACGCTGTCGAGGATGACGGTCGGGTCGGTGTTGCCATCGACCACGGCCGAACAGGTCTGGTCGGTCACTTCACCGCTGAAGTTGATGGTGTTGGCGGCGAAAGCAAAGCCCGGCACAGCGAAAGCGGCTGCGACAGCCAGGGCGGTTGCGTGAAGTTTCATTCTCTTGAGCTCCATGGTCACGGGGGTTTTTCCCACGGCCATCTTCGCTACACCGCGTCCTGAAGGCTCTGAGACGAATCTGAAAGGGCCGGCGTGCCACGGATGAGCGCGGCCCCGGGCCGCTGGCCAGGCATTCGCCCGCGCCTGCGGAAAAAAAATTTTCACCCCGCTGTCGATTCCCATCCGCGCGCTTCGACTAGGACGTAACAGCAAGCGCACTGTGCGGGAGACGAGCATGAAGTACCTCTGCCTGATCTATGTGGATGAGCAGCGCCTGGCGAGCCTGTCCGATGCGCAGTACCGGCGGTTGATGGACGAGTGCTTCGCCAACGACGAGTACCAGCGCCGGGCCGGGCGCGTGCTGGCCTCCGAGGCGCTGGAAACGGTGGCAACGGCCACGACGCTGCGGCACGGCGCCGCCGGCCTGTCGATCACCGATGGGCCCTTCGCCGAGACCCGCGAGTACCTGGGCGGCTTCGTGCTGATCGATGCCCGAGACCTCAACGAGGCACTGCAGATCGCCGAGCGGATCCCCAGTGGCCATCTCGGCGCCGTGGAGGTCCGCCCGGTGCGCGACTGGGATCGATACTTCGCCGGGCGCTGACGCCCGGTGCCTTGAAGAAAGCAACGTCAGGAGAATGGAATGCTCAAGTGGATAGCGGCGGTAGTGGTCGTGGTCGTGGCGGTGGTGCTGGTGCTGGCGGCGAACCGGCCGGACACCTTTCGCGTGGAGCGCACGCTGCGCATCCAGGCGCCGCCGGAGAAAATCCAGGGCTATATCGAGGACTTCCACCGTTGGCCGCAATGGTCACCCTTCGAGAAGCTCGACCCGCAGATGCAGCGCAGCTTTTCCGGCGCCGCACAGGGCCCGGGCGCGGTATACGCCTGGGAAGGCAACGGCAAGGCGGGGGCAGGGCGCATGCAGATCCTCGAGAGCGACCCCGGCCGCCGCGTGACCATCGCCCTGGACTTCCTCAAGCCGTTCAGGGCCAGCAATACCGCCGAGTTCACCCTGGCGCCGCGTGACGGCGGCACCGACGTGACCTGGGCGATGTTCGGCCCGGTGCCCTTCGTGGCCAAGATCATGCACCTGTTCTTCGACGTGGACAGCATGGTCGGCAAGGACTTCGAAGCGGGCCTGGGCAACCTCAAGGCGCTGGCCGAGAAAGGCTGACGCGACCCACGATGCGAAGGAGGTGAGCCATGTGCCCCGTGTGCGTATCGACCCTGACGCTGGCGCTGACCAGCGTTCTTTCCGCCGGCGGCGTCAGTGCGTTCGCCGTCACCCGCCTGCGCGGCAAACGCCGCGCCCGGCCCCACCCGCAGGGGGAACGCCCCCAGGAGCGTGCGACATGACATTGGCCAACCAGGACTTCCCCCGCATGGTTTCCCCGGCCGCCTGGCGGCAGGCGCGCCTTCGCCTGCTGGAGCAGGAAAAGGCCGCCACCCACGCTCGCGATGCGCTCAATGCCCAGCGCCGCGAGTTGCCGGTGGTGCGCATCGACAAGGACTATCGCTTCGAAGGGCCGCACGGCCCGCTGCGCCTGCTCGACCTGTTCGAGGGGCGGCCGCAGCTGATCGTCTACCACTTCATGTTCCACCGCGACACCGGCCTGGGGTGCGAAGGCTGCTCCTACCTGATCGACAACCTCGGCCGGCTGGAGCACCTGCACGCCCGCGGCACCACCTTCGCCATGGTCTCCCGCGCGCCGCTGGAGGAGATCGCGCCGTTCCGCGCGCGCATGGGCTGGCAGTTCCCCTGGTACTCGTCGTTCGGCAGCGACTTCAACTACGACTTCCACGTCAGCATCGACGAGTCCGTCGCCCCGGTGGAATACAACTATCGTGACAAGGCGGAGCTCGAGCGACTTGGCCAGGGCTACCACGTGCGCGGCGAGCAGCCGGGCATGAGCGTGTTCCTGCGCGACGGCGAGCAGGTCTACCACAGCTACTCGACCTATGGCCGGGGGCTGGAGGCGCCGCTGTTCACCTACCACCTGCTCGACCTCACCCCGCTGGGGCGTGGCGAAGGCTGGGGCGGGATGCCCGACTACCAGGGCAAGGGCATGAACTGGACGCGCTTCCACGACGAATACGACGACGCCCCGCAGCCGCGCAGCTGCTGCGGTTCCTGAACCTCGAACAGGAGCAAATCCCATGACTGGCGACAAGAATGCAGACCACGGCGAGCTGCACGCCGTGCTGGAAAGCTGGTTGAACGCCGTGCGGGCCTCGGACGTCGAGGGCATCACCAGCCATTACACCCGCGACATCCTCGCCTTCGACGCGGTGAAGCAACTGCAATTCAAGGGCGTCGAGGCCTACGCCAGCCATTGGCGCGACTGTACGCAGATGTGCCGGGAGCCAACCTTCGACATCCACCAGCTGAGCTTCGAGTGCGGCGGCGACACCGCGTTCGGGCACTACCTCGCCTACTGCGGCGGCACCGACGACAAGGGCCAGCACAACGCTTCCTGGGCGCGCGTGACGGTCGGCCTGCGCCGCGAGGCCGGGCGCTGGAAGATCGCCCACGAGCACTTCTCCATTCCCTTCGACCCGGCGACGGGGCAGTTGCTGTTCGATGCCAAGCCGTAACCCGGTTGGCCTGCAGGAGTGCGCCATGCCCGTTCCTGCAAGAGCAAAGGCCCTCACCCTAACCCTCTCCCGCAAGCGGGAGAGGGGACCGTTCGGCGCAGGATGAAACCATGGCGTCAGCCGGCACAATCGGCCCCCTCTCCCTCTGGGTGAGGGCTGGGGTGAGGGCAACACCCCGCTCGGCCTTCCCGCCCCAACGCAACACCCCGCAACGATCGCCCGTCGCATCCGTCCGACCATTTCCCACCCCGAAGGGAATCCGTGCAGGATAGGCAGACCTTACCCCGCCAAGGACGTCCGGCCCCATGCATGATTACGCTCCGCAGCCCCAGCGCGATGTGGTAGACGAGGTCTACCGCCGCGAATCGCGCCGGGTGCTGGCCACGCTGATCCGCCTGCTGGGCGATTTCGACCTGGCCGAGGAGGCGCTGCACGAAGCCTTCCTTGCCGCCGTGGACCAGTGGCGGCGCGACGGCGTGCCGGCCAATCCGCGTGCCTGGCTGGTCTCCGCCGGACGCTTCAAGGCCATCGACGGGTTGCGTCGCCGCTCGCGCTTCGATGCCTCGCTCGCGCAGATCGCCGAACAACTGGAGATCGACGCGCAATCGGTGGAGGAGCTGGCCGACGAAAGCGTCGAGGACGACCGCCTGCGGTTGATCTTCACCTGCTGCCACCCGGCGCTGCCGGCGGACTCGCAGGTGCCGCTGACCCTGCGCGAAGTCTGCGACCTGAAGACCGAGGAAATCGCCCGCGCCTACCTCGCCACGCCGTCCACCATTGCCCAGCGCATCGTCCGCGCCAAGGCGAAGATCCGCGACGCGAAGATCCCCTACCAGGTGCCGGAAGCCGGCGAGCTGCCCGAGCGCCTGGCCAGCGTGCTGCGGGTCATCTACCTGGTGTTCAACGAAGGTTATTCGGCGTCGGCCGGCGACTCGCTGACCCGCACCGATCTGTCCGCCGAGGCCATCCGCCTGGGCCGGCAACTCCTCGAGCTATTGCCCGAGGCCGAGGTCATGGGCCTGCTGGCGCTGATGCTGCTGCACGAGTCGCGGCGCGAGGCGCGCACCGCCGAGGACGGCGAACTGGTGCTGCTGGAGAACCAGGACCGCTCGCGCTGGAACCGCGCCCTGATCGACGAGGGCCAGCAACTGATCAACGCCGCGCTGGCCACCCGGCGTGTCGGCCCGTACACGCTGCAGGCGGCGATTTCCGCCGTGCACGCCGCTGCGCCCGACATGGCCGGCACCGACTGGGCGGAGATCGTCGGTCTCTACGACCTGCTGCTGGCCATGCAGCCCTCGCCGGTGATCGCGCTCAACCGCGCTGTGGCCCTGGCCATGCGCGATGGCCCCGCAGCGGGGCTGGCGCAGGTGGACGCCATCCTTGCCGGCGGTGACCTGCAGGACTACCACCTGGCCCACGCCGCCCGCGCCGATTTCTGCCGGCGCCTGGAGCGCCGCGACGAGGCGCGGGAAGCCTATGCCCGCGCCCTGGCGCTGGCGAAGCTGGAGCCGGAGCGGCGCTTCCTGGAGCAGCGGCTGCGCGAACTGGAGCGCTGAGTGGCCGCGGGACATCCAGCGGCCAGGCGGTGTGCGCTACAGGCTGCTCACCAGGTGGCCGCCGTCCACGGCGAGCACCGCGCCGGTCATGAAGGCGCCGGCGTCGCTGGCCAGTAGCAGGAAGGGCCCTTCCAGTTCCTTCAGCTGGCCGAGGCGGCGCATCGGCACGGTGTCGCGGATGTAGGCCTGGCCCTTGTCGCTGTCGAAGTAGACGTCGTTCATTTCCGTCTTGAAGTAGCCCGGCGCGATGGCGTTGACCCGCACGTTGAAGCGCGCCAGTTCCAGCGCCAGGGATTTGCTCAGCTGCACCACGCCGGCCTTGGCCGCGCAGTAGTGGCTGTAGCCGCCGCCCACGCGCAGGCCGAGGATCGAGGCGATGTTGACGATGCTGCCGCCGCGCCCGGCCCTGGCCAGGCGTTGCGCCGCGCACTGGGCGACGCGCCAGACGCCGTCGAGGTTGGTGGCGAGCATGGCGCGCCAGTCTTCTTCGCTGATGTCCAGGGCGCGCTGGCCGTTGCCGATGCCGGCGTTGTTGAGCACCACGTCGACCACGCCGAACTGTGCCTCGGCGCTGTCGAAGGCGGCTTCAACGCTGGCGCGGTCGGTCACGTCCAGGGCCACCGCGTGGGCCTGGCCGCCGTCGCCGCGGATGGCCTCAGCCAGTTGCGCCAGCCGCTCGGTACGCCGCGCCGCCAGCACCACACGGGCACCGGCAGCGGCGGCAACGCGCGCCAGGTGGGCGCCGATGCCGCTGGAGGCGCCGGTGACCAGCACGGTCTTGCCGGCGAGGGAGAAGAGGTCGTTGCTCATGGCTGCACCTTGTTCGTCAGAGCGAAATCGCTGGCCGCCAAGGGTAGCCCGAGGTGCTCTCAAGGGCGTGCAGGGTGCGCCATTCGCGCGGCTGATGACGTGGAGCAGAGTGCTCGCAAGGTCTTCTAAAAATCGACCTTTCTCTACCCGGTAGCCTAGTGCTCGGGACTGGCCCTCACCCTAGCCCTCTCCCGGGGGAGAGGGGACGCAGGATGAAACAGTGGCGTCAGCCGGCACGATCTGCCCTCTCTCCCTGAGGGAGAGGGCGGGGTGAGGGGACACGCAATCACGGACTCCGTGGGGAAGACGATGGCTTCTGTAAAACCGCGGAAAAGAAAAAGCCCGGCGCAGGGCCGGGCTTTTTCATGATGCGGGAAGCGAATCAGGCAGCGAGTGCGCGGGCCTGCTTCTTCTTCACCTGCGCGCGGCAGGCATCGCCGAACGCCTGGAAGATCTTCACCGAGTCGGGGTTCTTCGCGGCTTGCCACTCCGGGTGCCATTGCACCGCGAAGAGGAAGGGCGAGAGCGTCGGTGCGTGGATCGCCTCGACCAGGCCGTCTTCGGCGTGAGCGATGGCTTCGATGCCCTTGCCCAGGTTCTTCAGGCCCTGGCCGTGCAGCGAGTTGACGCGGATCTCGTCACCCAGCAGCTGCTGCAGCCAGCTGCCCTGGACCGGGCGAACGCCGTGGGCCGGGCTGTACTGCACGTCGACCGGGTCGTCGGGATTCTCGCGATGGTCGTTGAAGCCGGGCTCGGCGTAGACCTTCTGGTAGATATCGCCGCCCAGGGCCACGTTGATTTCCTGCATGCCGCGGCAGATGCCGAAGATCGGCAGGCCACGGGCAATGGCAGCCTTGATCAGCGGGATGTCGAAGTTGTCGCGGTCCTTGTCCTGGCCCTTGCCGGGAGTCTGGTTCTCCTGGCCGTAGAGGGTCGGATCGATGTTGCTGCCGGCGCCGGTCAGGTACACGCCGTCGGCCATGTCCAGGTACTGCTCGAGGTCTTCGATGCCGCAGCAGGTCGGTACCAGTACCGGCACGCAGTCGGACTGTTCGACCAGGGGCACGATGTATTTGTGGGTCATGACCTGATAGTCGTGGCCTTTGCGCTCTTGGCTGCCCATGGACATCAGTACGACGGGTTTACGGAGGGTCTGTTTCTTGTTGCCAATGTTGCTGTTGGACATATGTCACCTTTGGACGGGCTGCAGCCCATCGTTTTTGTGCAGGCGCGCAGCGAAAAGGCGCGCTACCTGAGGCTTCGAGCACTGCCGGGAGCGCACAGAAGGCGAAGTTTCCCGGTCGAAACCTGCCTACCAGCCTGCCAGAGCCGTTAAATATGTCAAACGAATTCGACGCGAGGCGTCAAAAATAATGGCCGAAATCCTGCGGCGGGATATTTCTATCTGACTGTTTTTAAAGGATTTTTATTAATTTCCCGGCGCTCTGAAAAGTCCATTATTTAAAACGCACGGTCATAATGGTGAAAAATTTCGCACACTTTTTCACGCCGCCTGTGCAGGATCGGCAACGCCCGCGCGGGCGGCACGCTCTGCCGCGCGGGTTTGCCACGAGGGGCGATCAGAAGCACTCGATGCGGTTGCGGCCGTTCTGCTTGGCGCGGTAGAGGGCGGTGTCGCTGCGCGACAGCGCGGCTTCGGCGGAGGTGTCGTGCGCTTCCAGCGCGGCGATGCCGATGCTGATGCTCAGCGGTATGCGCTGGCCACCCTGCATCAGCGGCAGTTCCTGCAGCTGCTGTTGCAGGCGCTGGGCGAATATCTGCGCGGCGGCGACGTCGGCGTCGCCCAGCACCACGGCGAATTCCTCGCCGCCCATACGTCCGGCGAAATCCACGCGGCGGATGTCGCGCCCCAGGATGCAGGCGAAATGGCGCAGGGCCTCGTCGCCCACGGCGTGCCCCCAACGGTCGTTGATGGCCTTGAAGTGGTCGATGTCGCACATCAGGATCGCCGCGTGCCGCGTCGTCGAGCGTTGCACGCGGCCCAGTTCGGCCTCGATCAGGCGCATGAAGTGGCCACGGTTGGGAAGCTGGGTGAGGAAGTCGGTGGTGGCCAGCACCTGCAGTTCGGCTTCGATGCGCTTGCGTTCGGTGATGTCGGTGATGAAGCCGTGCCAGATCAGGCTGCCGTCGGGCAGCCGCTTGGGGTGCGCGTTGCCCTGGCGCCAGAGGGTGCCGCGCCCGGCGATCTGCACGCGGTATTCGTGCCGCCAGGGTTGCATCTGGGCGGCGGAGGTTTCCAGCGAGGCAAGGCAGGCGGGCAGGTCCTCGGGGTGGATCAGGTCGCGCAGGAACACCGAGTTCTGCTGCATCTGTTCGGCCGGCACGCCGTAGATGTCCATCACCCCCGCGCTGACGTAGGGGAAGGAGCCGGTGCCGTCGGGCTGGCGGCGGAACTGGAAGACCATGCCGGGGATTTCGTTGGTCAGGTCGGTGAGCAGTTCGACGCTCTCGCGCAGCTTTTCGGCCATGCTGCGCAGGGCGGTGATGTCGGTGGTGGTGCCGAGCATGCGCAGGGCATTGCCGGCGGCATCGCGCTCGACCACCTTGCCGCGGCTGCAGACCCAGATGTAGTGGCCGTCCTTGTGGCGCAGGCGGTGTTCCACCTCGTAGGCCTCGGTGCGGCCCTCGAAGTGCTCGCGCATGGTGTTCTGCACATAGTCGAGGTCATCCGGGTGTACCCGGGTGTAGGCGTCCTCGATGCGGCTGCCGATTTCATCCTCGCTGTAGCCCAGCAGGGATTTCCAGGCGCTGGAGTAGTGGATCTCGCCGGTGGGCACATGCCGGTCCCAGATGCCGGTGCCGCTGCCATCCACCGCCAGGGCCATGCGCCGCGCGCTTTCCTTGTGCGGTGAGCGGGCGCGGTCGAGCAGGGCCTCGCCCAGTTCCAGCACGTCGCGCAGCAAGCTCTGCTGCTCCTGGCTGAGCACGTTGTCGCCATTGCCCAGCAGCAGCAACCGGGCCTGGGGGAAGCCTTCCGGGTCGCGCAGGACCCGGCTCGCCAGCAGGTTCAGCCGTTGCCCCTGATGGCTCAGCGGGCTGGTGGCGGCATTGAGTGACAGCAGGGTGGCGAGGGAAAGCGCACCGGCGCCGTCGAGGCCGAGTTGGCCGAGCAGCTGGCCGTGCATATCGATGAGCAGCACGGCGCAGTCCCCACCGGCGTGGCGGGCGAGCCGCAGCAGGCCCTCGTATCGCTCGTATTCCTTTACCCCGGGATTACTGGAAGTTCGCATCCGATAGCAGCTTCTCAACGGAGGATAGGCACGATTCTGCGTGATGGTCGGCACCGGACATGCGGCGAGCCGACGCAGTGGCTTTATGAAATCACGGCGGATGAGCGGCCACAATCTCCGCCTGCGACACGGACGACGAACGCGCCTATCTGCCGGCGTGCAGCCGGGCAGGCGGGTGCATGCGCTGTGGCTGATTCGGGCACCGGATAGGGATGATAAATGCCGGACATAAAAAAAGCCGCTCCATGGGAGCGGCTCGGAAGGACGTCGAAGGAGCAATCACAATATCAACGTCAGGAGGTGTCTTCCGCCGGAAAAGTGCGGAAGCGGGAAGATGGAGTTGATTCTAGAAAGTTGTCTGCGCGGGATAAACCGTTAATCCGGGAAGAGACTTTCTGCACCGGCGTAATAATCTCGCCAGAACGCGGGGCAAACATTCAGATGAATCCGAAAGTTGCCCCGGTCGAATGAGCGAATAGTTTCCGCGCTGAATTACAGGATCGACAGCGGGTATTCGACGATCAGGCGCAGTTCGTTGTTGTCGGCTTCACCCTGGTCGCCATTGGAGCGGTGGAACGCCTGGCGCATACGGAACGACAGGTCCTTCGCCGGGCCTTCCTGGACGACGTACTTGGCCTCCAGGTCGGTCTCGTGGTGCTTGCCATCCTCGCCGTACAGGCCGACGTACTGGCCGTTCGGGTCTGCGTGGGTGCCGTCGATGTTGTCGCCCTTGATGTAGCGGGCCATGAAGCTCAGGCCGGGAACGCCGTAGGTATCCATCGCCAGGTCGTAACGGGCCTGCCAGGAGCGCTCGCCCGGGCCGTTGAAGTCGGAGTACTGCACGGAGTTGGCGAGGAAGATGGAGTCGCCGCCCGCGCCGGCGCCGTTGTCGCCGAAGCCGACGTAGTCGAACGGGGTGTCGCCGTTGACCTTCTGGAAGGCCAGGGTGAAGGTGTGCGCCTGCAGGAAGGAGTAGGCGGCGGCCAGCGACCAGGTGGTGTTGCTGATCTTGCCGGCCTTGGCCTGGCCATGGTCGCGGGTGTTGTAGATGTTGAAGTCGAAGCCCAGCGACTGGTCGCTGGTCATCGGCAGCAGCCAGTTCACGTTGCCGTAGTACTGGCGCCAGATGTCCTCGAACTCGGAGCCGTACAGCGACACGTTGAGGTGGTCGGTGATGGCGTACTTGCCGCCGACGTAGTCCACGCTGTCGGCCTCGACGTTGGCGTAGGTCGCGTACAGGCCGCCGTCATGGCTGGTGGTGATCGGGCTGGTGCCCGCGGTGAAGTGGCCGGCTTCCACGTCCAGCCCGTCGATTTCGCTGCTCAGCAGGTTGAAGCCCGAGGCGGTCTGCGGGATCAGGCGCGAACCGCCGGCCGCGAAGACCGGCGCCACCGGCTGCATGTCGCCGAATTTCAGCTCGGTCTTGGAGAGGCGCACTTTCAGCGCTGCGCCCGCCTTGCCGTAGTCGTCCTCGGGGTCGCCATGGTTGTCCACCGGCAGGTTGCCGGTACCGGTGCGCCCGCCGCCGGCGTCGAGCTTGATACCCAGGTAGCCGAAGGCATCGACGCCAAAGCCGACGGTGCCCTGGGTGTAGCCGGAGGAGAAGTTCGCCAGGAAGCCCTGGGTCCAGTCGCGGTTGTCGTCGCGGCCGTTCTTGCCGTCGTGGTCGTAGTAGTAGTTGCGCAGCAGGATGTCGAACTTGGCGTCCTCGGCGAAGCCCTTGGCGTCGGCCTGGCTGGTGACGAAGGGTTCGGCGCTGGCGAACTGGCTGGCGGCGGCGGAAACAGCGAGCATGATGACGCTGCGTTTGAGGTGCTTCATGGATATTGCCCCTAGAGTCTTGGAGGGCCGGCTCGATGAGATGCGTGAGAACCGGACATTTTTATAGGCAGGCACAATGAACCCGAACATGGATTGACCACGACGGAAATCGCAGGAAGTTGCGTTGGCATTGTTGCTATGAACTTTTACCCGTCCGCTCCAGACCGGTAAAAGCCAGCGCCCATAATGCCGAACGAGTGCCCGATTTAAATGACGGAATATGAAAAGGTCTATGTCTCAAAGTGTAATAATCCCTCGCTGAAGTTCAGTGGGGATAGTGCGCGCTCATGGACTGGAAGTATTGACTGACGACAATACTCGCGGGCCCGCGCAAGGAGCTCCAAGAATATCGATGGGCATGGCGGCCGGCGCCGCGATGACGCTAAGCTGCGCGCCCCGGTCGCCGCACGATGCGGCGATGTGTCCCCCATCGATTGCAGAGATTTGTCCCATGACGCCTACCTTCATTCCCGACGCGGACCCCGAATCCATCTCCTCCGACGTCGCCGGCTTCGGCGGCCTGCTGGTGTCCACGCAGATCCCCACCCGCGAGGACGGCAGCCTGGAACTGGGCGACATCACCGCCCAGAGCGAAGCCACCCTGCGCAGCCTGCAAGTGGCTCTGGAAAAGGCCGGCAGCGGCCTGGACCACGTGCTGCACCTGACCATCTACCTCACCAGCATGGCCGAGCGCGCCGCGTTCAACGAGGTGTACTGCCGCTTCTTCGCCAAGCCTTACCCGGTGCGCGCCGCCGTGGGGATCGCCGAGCTGGCGGTCGAGGGCATGAAGGTCGAAGTCACCGCCATCGCGGCCAAGCGCGTGGGCTGATTCCCCGTCGTCGCTCGATCGGGCCGCTTTGCGGCCCTTTCTTTTTTTCTCCCTTGCATGGTGACGCCGCGGGTTCGCGAGCACGCTCGCTCCTACGAAGAGCAACGCGGATCTGTAGAGCGAGGCAGACGCCCAGCTCTTGCTCGCGAACCGCTCCCCTCCGATCCCCCTCGCCCGAATGTATTGCTGTGTATCCGCCACTCCCTGCGCCGGTACACGCATACAAAAGCCTCCAGCCGCCGATACGCCCGCGATACATCGCCCAGGCGAAATAGCCCTACCCGAACGACACGGCGCCTGGGCAGGGCAAATCCTCCAGCGCAGCGTCCCCAGGGATTCGCCCTTGCGGCATGACCCCGGCGCAGCCCGCGCCACAGCATCTGGAGAAGCACCATGACCCGTACCTCGAAGACTCAACTGGGCCTGCTCGCTGTCGCCCTGGCCGGTGGCCTGAACCTGGCATCCTCCGCCTTCGCTGTCGAAGCCCTGCCCCAGGGCTACCAGCTGGCCTCTGCCGCCAAGGCGGGCGAAGGCAAATGTGGCGAGGGCAAGTGCGGCGCCAACCAGGCCAAGGCCAAGGCCAGCCAGGGCGAAGGCAAGTGTGGCGAAGGCAAATGCGGCGCCGACGGTGCCCAGGCCAAGGCCAGCGGTGCGGAAGGCAAGTGCGGCGAAGGCAAATGTGGCGACGCCTCCTTCGCCCGTACCGACGCCGACCACGACGGCCGCGTCTCCCGCGCCGAACTGCTGGCCGTGGCGCCCAAGGCCAATGCCGAGTTCGACGCCATCGACGCCAACCACGACGGCTACCTCTCCGAGGCCGAGGTCTACCAGTTCCGCAAGCACCAGTTCGACTCCAACGGCAAACCCTTCCCGTCCGACCTGTACAGCAAACTGAGCCAGGCCAGGAACTGAGCCGAGCCGACTGCCTCCCCGCGCCGCCGGCCGGGGAGGGCACTTCGCCAAGGAGACCGCCATGAGCACCACCGCACCCCTGCAGGGGGCAGGCCTGGGCCTGCGCCGCGCCCTGCTGCCCGACCTGCTGACCCTGGACGATCGCGCCGTGGACTTCCTCGAAGTCGCCCCGGACAACTGGATCGGCGTGGGCGGCACCTACGGCGAAGGGTTGGCCCGCCTGGCCGAGCGCTTCCCGCTGTCCTGCCATGGCCTGTCGCTGTCCCTTGGTGGCCCGGAGCCGCTGGACCACGTGTTCCTCGGCCGTATCCGCGAGTTCCTCGACCAGCACCAGGTGCCGCTGTTCAGCGAACACCTGAGCTACTGCTCCGACGAAGGCCACCTCTACGACCTGATTCCCATGCCCTTCACCGACGAGGCCGTGCGCCACATCGCCGGGCGCATCCGCGAAGTGCAGGACGCCCTCGGCCGCCGCATCGCGGTGGAGAACATCTCCTACTACGCCGCGCCCTACCAGGCGCTGAGCGAAATCGACTTCCTCCGCGCTGTGCTCGGCGAGGCCGACTGCGACCTGCTGCTGGACGTCAACAACCTCTACGTCAATGCCCACAACCACGGCTACGACGCCGCCGATTTCCTGGCCCGCGTGCCGGCCGAGCGCGTCGTCTGCCTGCATGTCGCCGGGCACTACGACGAAGCGCCGGACCTGAAGATCGATACCCATGGCGCCGAGGTGAAGGACGACGTCTGGAGCCTGCTGGCCAGCGCCTACCAGCACCTGGGCACGGTGCCGACCCTGCTCGAGCGAGATTTCAACCTGCCGCCGCTGGCCGAACTGCTCGGCGAGGTGGACACCATCCGCCGCCTGCAAGCCGCCGCGCGCCAGCCGGAGGTGCGCCATGGCTGAGACCCTGCGCGACCAGCAACTGCGCATGACCCGCTACATCCGCGACCCGCAGGCCAACGAGCCGCCGCCCGGCATCGAGGCGCGGCGCCTGGCGGTGTACCGGCAATTGTTCTTCGGCAACCTGCAGTCGCTGCTCGCCGGCAACTTCCCGGTGCTGCACGCCAGCCTGGCGCGCGAGCAATGGCAGGCGCTGACCGAGGACTTATACGCGGCCTTCCGTTGCCAGACGCCGCTGTTCACCGAGGTTGCCGGCGAGTTCGTCGAGTATCTGGAGGGGCGCACCGATCAGCCCGGCTGGGTGGCGGAACTGGCGCACTACGAGTTCATCGAGACGGCGCTGCTGCTCAGCGACAACGCCGAGCCGCCCCATGATCCGCACGGTGACCTGCTCGACGGCGTGCCGCTGCTTTCCAGCCTTGCCGTGCCGCTGGCCTACGCCTGGCCGGTCAGCCATATCGGCCCCGAGCACCTCCCGTCCCACGCGCCGGCCGAGCCGACATTGCTGCTGGCGCGCCGGGATACCGACCTGAGGGTGTACTTCTCGCGCCTGGCACCGCTGGCCCATGCGCTGCTGGTGTCGCTGCAACAGTGGCAGCTCACCGGGCGCCAACACCTCACGGCGCTGGCGGAAATCGCCGGCGTCGAAGCGGCCGCCATCGAAGGGCAGGGCATCGCCCTGCTGCGCAGCCTGAAAGAACAGGGCGTGGTGCTCGGCACCCGCCCCAACTGCACCACCCCCCGTCGTCCCCCCTTGCACCGCCCCTGAAGGAGAAGCGCCATGACCGACACCCTCGCAACCGTGATCTACACCGCCCACACCCACACCACCGGCGGCCGCGACGGCCGCGGCCAGACCGCCGACGGCGAGCTGGACCTGCCCCTGAGCCCGCCCGGCTCGGGCCGCCCCGGCACCAACCCCGAGCAGCTGTTCGCCATCGGCTGGTCCGCCTGCTTCATCGGCGCCCTGCGTCGCGCCGGGCAGAAACTGAACCTGCGCCTGCCGGCTGACGTGGCGGTGAGCGCCGACGTGTCCCTGGGCAACACCGCCGACGGCGGCTTCGCCCTGGCGGCCCAACTCACCGTGCACCTGCCGGGGCTGGCCGCCGAGGACAAGGCGAAACTGGTGGAAGAAGCGCACCAGATCTGCCCGTACTCCAAAGCTACCCGCGGCAATATCGAGGTGGGGTTCGTCATCCCCTGATCGATCCCTTCTCCACCGTGCAGCCCGCGCACCTTCATCGGTGCGCGGGTTTTTTTTGTGTCTCATCGGCGCGCGAGGTGCTTCCCTGTAGGAGCGGGCCATGCCCGCGATCGCGCCCATGGGGCGCTCCTGCAGGTTGGCGCCGGTATTCCCGACCGCGTAGGCGCGGACTTTGTCCGCGATGCTTTTGCTTCGGGCTGGGAGTTTTTGCGCCGCCTCGGTTTGCGCGTAGGCTTCATGTTTCGCCCCCTCGGGCGAGTTACTTTTCCAAACGACGGAAGGCCGCCCCCCAAAAAGTAACCAAAAGGCTTGCCCCGGACATCCGGTTTTTCGCTTGGGGCGAAAAATGCCCTCGTTGAACCGCAGTTTCAGGGGCCCGCCGCGAAGGGCCATCCCTGGCCCATCGCGGCTCTCGCGACATCCATGTCGCTCAACCCCTGAAACTCCGCTTCAACGAGGCCTCCTGAACGGGGCATTCGGCGCATGCGGATGCTCTTCTGGAAGTTTTGAGTAGCCAAAGCCAAAGCCAAAGCTAGGGCTGCACGTAGGGCGAATAACCCGGAACGGGTTATCCGCCGATACCTCGACGGCGGATAACGCTGGCGCGTTATGCGCCCTACGATCGCTGCGGCGGTGTCCGGACTGGCATGAAACCCCGAGGGTAATTCGCACCTTGTAGGAGCGGGCCATGCCCGCGAACGGCGGACGAAGTCCGCGTTCAACCTCCTGCACCGACTTCCCGCAGACAAACAAAAACGCCCTCTCCACAGGGAGAGGGCGTTGCGGGTCTAGCAGACGAGTGGCCAGCCGATCAGGCGCTCCGCGAAGCTCCCAGCACTCGCCGCACCACCCCATCCAGGCTCAACGCCCCGGCCCCCTTGAGTGCCAGCGGCAGCAGCGCCACCAGGTAGATCAGCGGCAGCTTGTAGTTGCCAAAACCATGGTCGGTGATCGAGTAGCCCTGGGCCAGCTCCGCCAGGCTCGACCACTGTGCCGGCCAGTGCACCGCGGCAATCGCGACGAGGGTCACGACGATCAGCGAGGCCGAGGCGAAGCGGGTGGCCAGGCCGAGCAGGAGCAATACCGGCGCGATCAGTTCGGCCCACATCGACACCTGCCAGTCGAAGCCGGCGGAGAAGTGGTTGAAGGGGAAGGGGAAGTTGGCGTGGATCTGTTCGAACCAGTTGTCGCCATGCCATTTCTCCAGGCCCGATTCGAAGAATTCCCAGGCCAGGAACAGCCGCAGCGGGATGTCCCAGCCCCAGGCGGCGAGGCGGTCGAGTTGGGCGAAAATGGTCTTGATCGGGTTCAGGGTCAGCAGGGTCATGGCACACCTCGAAGGCGGAGTCGTGGGCAAGGGATCAGCGGCCGGGCGCAGGTCCGGCCCGGTCGTGGCAGGCATAGGAGTCAGGCGTTCGGCAGGGCGGGGCGCGCGCTACGGCGCAGGCGTACCGCCAGCTTGGCGAGGAGCTTGAAGGCGATGGCGCTGAAGATCAGGCCGAAGCCCAGCGGGTACCACGAGCCCAGCGGCAGGCGCTTGTAGAAGGACAGCAGGAACACCAGGGCGATGACCCAGGTACCGGTGCTGTGCAGGCGCTTCCAGGTGCGGGCGCCGAGCCGCCTCACCGCGTAGGGGAATGAGGTGAGGGTCAACAAGATGATGAACAGGTAGCCGACCGAGCCGGGGATGTTCGCGGCGGCGCTGCGACCGTGCCAGAAGGTCTCGGGGAAGCACTTTACGTAGAAGACGATCAGCACGGCGTGCACGGCGTGGGAGAAGGCGAAGGCCAGGCCGAGGAAGCGCCGCTCGCGCAGCAGGCCGTGGGTGAAGTCGCCCGGCAGCAGCGACGCCAGGGACGAGGCGAGAAAGGTGGCGAGGAACAGCGCGAAGGAGGTGCGGGCGGTGACGCGGATGGCGCTGCGCAGCGCTTCCACCCACTGCGGCTGGGACCACAGGGCCAGCGCGGTGACGATCAGCACCAGCAGCGACAGCAGGCAAAACAGGCGCCAGCCATGCAGGCGGGCGGGTTCGGCGGGACGGTTCATGGCGGGCTCCTTGGAGGAACGCGGCGGGCGGGGTGCCGCCGCTGTTCGTGGAGCCATCCTGGGGGCAGGGCTTATCCCGGATGTGTCCGGGGACAGGCGTCTTGTATCGCTCTGTACAAACCACTCACGGCGCCGGGCGCAATTGCAGCTGCGCGCACAGCCCGCCGCTGGCGCGGTTGGACAGGGTCAGCGTGCCGCCCAGCGCCTGGCTCAGTTGCTGGACGATGGCCAGGCCCAGGCCGGTGCCGCCGGTGCTGCGGTTGCGCGAACTTTCCACCCGGTAGAAAGGTTTTACCACTTCGGCGAGCTCGTCCTCGGGGATGCCCGGACCATCGTCCAATACACGCACATACACCGTACCCTGGGTGTCGCGCTCGACCTCCACCTGGGCGGAGCCACCGAACTTCAGGGCGTTGTCCACCAGGTTGGTGAGCACCCGGCGCAGGGCATGGGGGCGGGTTTCCAGCACCGCGTGGCTGCTGCCCAGCAGTTCCACGGCCTGGCCGCTGTCCTGGTAGTCCAGCACCAGGCTGTCGAGGAAGGCGTCGAGGTTGACCTTCACTGCCGCCTCGCTGGCGCCGTCCATGCTGCGTGCGTAGGCGACGCCCTCGCGGACCAGGTGCTGCATTTCCTCCAGGTCGCTCCACAGGCGCTCGCGCTCGGGGGAGTCGTCCATCTGCTCAACGCGCAGCTTCATCCGTGTGATGGGCGTCTGCAGGTCGTGGGAGATGGCAGCGAGCAGTTGCATGCGCTCCTTGAGGTAGCTGCCGATGCGGCCCTGCAGTGCGTTGAAGGCGCGGGCGGCATAGGCGACTTCGCTGGGGCCGCGCTCGTCCAGTTCCGGCGCCGGGGCGTCGGGGTCGAGGTCGTCCACCGCCTGCGCCAGCTGGGTGAGCGGGCGGATGGCCAGACGCACGGCGATCCAGGTGCAGAACAGCAACAGCGCCAGCTGGACCAGCAGCACCCACGGCAGCCATTGCGCCACGGGCACGCCCTTGGGCGTCACGTCGATGGTCAGCGGGCTGCCGTCCTTGAGCGTCAGGTGCACCTGGAAGTGCGGGATGGCCCCGGGGATGTTCTCGAAGCGCAGCGGGTAGCGCGGCCCGACGACGTCGGCGATGGACTGGGCGGCCATCGGCGCCTGCGCCATGTTCATCGGCTCGCCCGGCTGGCCTTCGCTGAGCAGGTAGCGGTAGTTGGGGCGCTGCACCATCGGCAGCCACGCCTGGCGCTCGTCCCGGGGCAGGCGGTCGAGCAGGGCGACGGCGGTGCTGACGTCGGTCTCCAGGTTGCCCAGCATCATGTTGCGCGCGCTCTGGTAGCGCTCGTAGAACTGCGAGCAGAACGACAGGCTGTAGGCGAACACCAGCCCGGCGAGGAAAATCAGCGCCAGGCGCGCGGCCAGCGTGCGTGGCCAGTGCAGGAGGGATTTCATTCGTTCGGCTCGAGCAGTTCGACGGCCAGGGCGAAGACGTAGCCTTCGCTGCGCACCGTCTTGATGTAGGCCGGCTCGCGGGCGTCATCCAGCAGGCGCTGGCGCAGGCGGCTGACCAGCAGGTCGATGGAGCGGTCGAAGATGTCCGCCTCGCGGCCCTGGGTGAGGTTCAGCAACTGTTCGCGACTGAGCACGCGCTGCGGGTGATCGACGAACACGCGCAGCAGGCGGTACTCGGCGCCGCTGAGGGCGACCAGGGTGCCGTCTTCGTCGAGCAGGTGGCGCGCGGTGGTGTCCAACTTCCAGCGACCGAAGCCGATCAGCCGGCTCGCCTCGCTGACCTGCAGGTTCGGCGGCAGCATGCGGGTGCGGCGCAGCACGGCGTTGATCCGCGCCAGCAGCTCGCGGGCGGAGAAGGGCTTGGTGAGGTAGTCGTCGGCGCCCATTTCCAGGCCGATGATGCGGTCGGTTTCGTCGTTGCGTGCGGTGAGCATCAGCACCGGGGTGGACTTGTGCTTGCCCACGCGCAGCTCGCGGCACAGCTTCAGGCCATCGTCGCCGGGCATCATGATGTCGAGGACGATCAGGTCCACCGCGTTGGCGTCGAGAAAGGCGCGCATCTGCCGGCCATCCGCCGCCAGGCTTACGCGCAGGCCGTTCTTCTTCAGGTAGTTGCCGACCAGCTCGCGGATTTCGCGGTCGTCGTCGACGATCAGTACGTGATCGACATGGTCCATGCCGGTGCCTCGTTCGTAGTGGGTTGAGGCGAGTGTATAGCGCAGCGCCGTGCTTGCCTGCCGTGCTTTGTATTCCACTGTATCCAACCCCGCCGGCGATACCCGGCGCGGCAAACCCTGGGCTTGCGCGACACAAGCCCGATACCTCCTGAACGTGAAATGGGCACCAACGGCGAGGCACACAGCCCCCGCCGATCAAACCCGACACAGGACAGGAGAACCACCATGAAAGCCGCTCACATCGCCCAAGCTTGCCTCTTCGCTGCCATCGCCGCCTTTGCCAGCGTCGGCGCCCAGGCTGCCGACACCGCGCCCGCCGAGCAGTACCACTACGGGCAGAAACTGGACGTGAAGCGCGTCCTGGCCATCCACGAAGAGAATGCCTCGCCGTTCGACTGCGGCATCGTCAACGCCCGCATGGACTACCTGGATTCCCACGGCCAGCCGCACAGCCTGGCCTATCGCAAGTTCGCCACCAACTGCAACGAAGGCGGCTGATTCCCCTGGGCCGCGGCCACGGAACGGCCGCGGCGTTTTTCTCCCTGGCGCTTAACCATCGAGACTCCCGGGCCGACGGCCCATCGAGGTGCCCATGTTGCTCATCGCCTTTCTCGGCGGGGCGCTGACCTTGCTCAGCCCCTGCATCCTTCCCGTCCTGCCGTTGTTGCTGCAGCGCGCCGGCGGCCCGGCGTGGTCGCCCTGGGTCACGCTGCTCGGCCTGGCCAGCGGCTTCGCCGCGCTGGCGAGCCTGGCGACCGTCTCCAGCAACTGGGTGATCGCCGCCAGCGAGTGGGGCCGCTACGTCGCCCTCGCGCTGCTCGCGGTGTCCGCGCTGGCGCTGCTGTGGCCGCGCTTCAGCGACGTAATGGCCAAGCCCTGGGCGTGGCTCGGTGATCGCCTGCACGGTGAGTCCCGGCGCCTGCCGCCGACTGTTTCCGCGTGGGTACTGGGCTTCGCTGCCGGCCTGCTGTGGGCGCCGTGCGCCGGGCCGGTGCTGGGGCTGATTCTCTCCGGCGCCATGCTGCAAGGCCCGAGTGCGCAGACCAGCCTGCTGCTGTTCGCCTACGGCCTGGGCAGCGCGACGGTGCTGGGCGTGGTGCTCTTCGCCGGCCGCCGGCTGATGCAGCACGTGCGCCCGCGCATGGCGGTCATCGAGGGGCTGCGCCGCGCTACCGGCCTGCTCGCCCTGCTGGCCGTCATCGGCATCGCCAGCGGTGCGAGCGCACAACTGGCCGCCGGCCGCTCATCCACGCTGGTGAACAGCCTGGAGCGCAAGGTCATCGAGGGGGTGCCCGCGCTGATCAGCCAACTGATGCCCGGCGACATGGCCCACGGCGCCGAGCGCCTGCCCGACCTCGGCCCGGCGCCCGAGCTGCAAGGCGCGGTGGAGTGGATCAACAGCCCCGAACTGAACCTGCGCGAGCTGCGCGGCAAGGTCGTGCTGGTCGACTTCTGGACCTACGACTGCATCAACTGCCAGCACAGCCTGCCGTACGTGAACGCCTGGGCGAAGAAGTACGCGGACCAGGGGCTGGTGGTGATCGGCATACACACCCCGGAGTACCCCTACGAACGCGTGCCGGCCAACGTCCGCGAAGCGGTGAAGCGACACGATATCCACTACCCCGTGGCGCTGGACAACCAGTACCGCCTCTGGAATGCCTTCGCCAACCAGTACTGGCCGGCGCACTACTTCATCGACGCCCAGGGGCGGATTCGCCACGTGTCCATCGGCGAGGGTGGGTATGAGGAGCAGGAGCAGGTGATCCAGGCGTTGTTGAAGGAGAGGGATGGGGGGAAGGCAGGGGCTTGAGCTGGCGAAGGGGAGGGCGGTGTATCCGCCCCTTCCTCTTTTATTTACTGCTACCGGCTGGCCTTGCCTGCAGCTCGACCCCCAGAGCGCGCATTACTTTCATCACCGTCTCGAAGCGCGGCTTGGCGCCAGGTGCGAAGACCTTGTACAAGCTCTCCCGGCCAAGACCCGAGTCGTTGGCAATCCTCGTCATCCCGCGGGCCTTGGCAATATTTCCGATAGCCAGAAGCAGCTCATCGGAATCCCCGTCTGCCAGCACCTGGGACAGGTACTCGGCGATCACTTCCTCGTTGTCGAGGTGTTGACTGGTATCGAAGTCGCTCAGTTCGATGTTCATTCAATTGCTCCCGCCAGTTGCTGCGCCAGCTTGATATCCCCTTGCTGAGAAGATTTGTCTCCGCCACACAACAGCAGGACCACCACATCGCCGCGGCGCGTGAAATACACGCGATAACCGGGGCCGACATCCAGACGGATTTCCGGTACTCCAATGCCCACCGGCCTGATGTCACCGAAATGACCGGCTCGGACACGGTCCAGCCGCCGAAGAATTGCAACTTTCCCGCGGACATCCCGCAGACCGGAAAGCCAATGATCAAACTGGACTGTTTGCTTGAGGTGATAGGCCATGAAGTGGCTGTATCCATAAGGATACAGGTGCGCTAGCCAGCTCGCATCTGAAATATCTGCCTATCGAGATGAAAATACCGAGCAGCGCGTAGGAGCTCGGTCAGCCCGCCACCCGATTCCGTCCCTGCCTCTTCGCCTCGTACAACGCCGCATCCGCCCGCGCCACCAGCGCGTCGGCGGAGCGTTCCTGCCCAGGCACCATTGCCGCCACACCGATGCTCACGCTCACCCGCCCCAGCGGCGAGAACTCATGGGGCAGGGCGAGGGCCTCCACCGCCTGCAGCAGCTTGTTCGCCATGCCTTGTACGCCGGCGAGGTCGGTCGTCGGCGCGAGGAAGACGAACTCCTCGCCGCCATAACGCGCCACCAGGTCAGTGGAGCGGTTCACCGTGGCCGCCAGCGCCTGGGCGATCCGCCGCAGGCAGGCGTCGCCCGCCGGGTGGCCATAGTGATCGTTGTAGCGCTTGAACCAGTCCACATCGACCACCGCCAGCGCCAGCCACTCACCCGAGCGGCGCGCGCGGCCCCATTCCTGCTCCAGCACCCCGTCGAAGCGGCGGCGGTTGGCGATGCCGGTCAACGCGTCGGTCAGGCTCATGGCGTGCAACTGGCTGTTCAGCTCGCGCAACTCGTCGGTGCGCTCGGCCACGCGCAGCTCCAGCTCGTGCTCGGAGGTGCGCAAGTTGTCCACCAACTGCTGCTGGGTGCGGATCAACTCCTCCTGCACCCGCGCCTTTTCCCGGCGCATGACGTTGAAGCGGTCGGCGAGGGCGAAGGCCAGCACGATCATTTCCATCGCCGAGCCCAATTGCAGGCCATCCACGGTGAACAGGTTGGTCGGCACCAGGCCCATGGCCCGCAGCGACGTCATCGCCCCGCCGAGCATCAGCAAGGCAAAGGCCGCGAGGAAGAAGAACGCGCTGCGCTGGCGCTTGAATGCGCTGACCACGGCGCCCGCCAGCAGGATGACCGCCGTGGCGAAGTTCAGCAGGATACCGGCGCGGGACACGTACGGCAGGAAGAGCGCATAGGCGACGAGGCTGAGCAGATACAGCACGATCATCCCGCGCAGCACCCAATCCAGGCGCGGCAAATTGCGTTCGAACTGCATCATCCTCCGCGCGAACAGCAGCAGCGCCGCCAGCGCCAGCGACACGCCCGAGTAGTAGACGATGTTGGCGTTGAGCGGCACGCCGAGAATCGACCAGTCCGGCGCCAGGCCATTCTTGATTGCCAGCGCCAAGGCGGTGCAACTGACGAAGACCACGTAGAGCAGGTAGATCGGGTCGCGCAGCGCGAACAGCAGCATCAGGTTGAACAGGATCATCGCCATGGCGATGCCGAAGTACCACGCCTTGCCCGTGTAATCGTCGCGCTCGTAGGCGTGGAACGCCTCTACCGGCCACAGCTGCAGCGGCACCAGCAAACCGATGCTCGACGCCACCCGCAGGTACACCACCTGCTCCGAATGCGCTGGCAGGTCCAGCGGAAAGACGAAATTGCGATTCGGGTAGACCTTGCTCGACTGCGGCACATCGCTGCCGGTGTCGATGGTCCGGTACGAGCCGTCCGCCTGCGGGATGTTCGCCTGCACATGGGATACCCGCGGGTTCTCCACCACCAGCAAACGCTGCAACGGCGCGTCGCTCGGGTTGCTCAACTGCACCTTCAGCCAGAACGCCGAGCGGGTGAACCCCATCGCCAGCGAACTGCCCGGCGGCTGGCCGCCCTTGAAGCGCGCCTGCTGCTCCGGGGATAGCACGTCTGTCAGCGTCAGAGCGCGGCTCGGGTCTTCGAGGACGGAAACGTACGTGGTGAGCGTCAGCGGTTGGGTGGTGACGCTGGCGGCATCAACCACCAAGCCGGCCCAGGCGGGGCGGATCAATAACAGGAGCGCTGCGAGCAGGAGCCAGGACGGAGATTGCCGGTGCAGGGCGGAAGCGGGCATGCGGCGAGTCCGGGATGTGGGGAGATGGAGATTCTACAAGACGGGATTTGGCAGCACCAAAAACGCAAAAGCCCCCGGCAACTCACGCTGCTGGGGGCTTTTGCTTGGATTCTGGAGCGGGCGAAGGGAATCGAACCCTCGTCATGAGCTTGGGAAGCTCAGGTAATGCCATTATACGACGCCCGCTTGGGGGTGCCTTTTTACCAGAAGGGCGAGGCTTAGTGAAGCCTTCTGCGGTCAGGCGTGCCGAGCGGGTGGCTGGTGTGAACAGGCTGGCGCATGGAAAACCGGGGGCGGAAGGTCTGGGGCCGGCCCCCGGCTGTGGGCGCAGGCTGCATCAGCCCACCATGGCGGCGATGGGGACGCCCTGGCTGGTGGGCAGGTACGGGTTGGCCAGCACCGGGTGGCGTTGCGGCTGGAGGAAGCTCAGGAGGGCGTCCTGGGTTTCCTGCCAGGCCTTCTTGTGCTCCACGTCGATGAAGTGACCGGCGTTGCGGATGGTGCGGAACTCGCAGTCACGGATCAGTTGCTGGAACAGCTTGGCCTCGGCCGGGGTGGTGTAGATGTCCAACTCGCCGTTCATGAACAGCAACGGGATGTCGATGGCCGCGAACTTCTCCATGTAGCTTTCCGCGCTGAGCTTGAGCACCTGGCAGACGTGGAAGTGCATCTGCCGGTATTCATGCTCGTCGAGGCCGCTGACGTGTCGGAAGTTGTAGCGCTTGAACAACTGCGGCAGGTACTGGCCGATGGTGTCGTTCACCAGGTTGCCGATGTTGGCGCGGTCGCAGGCGGAGAGGTAGTCCAGGCCGCGGTGCAGGTAGTCGAGCATCGAGGCGTTGAGCAGCGGCGAGAAGGAGTTGATCACCGCCTTCTGGATCCGCGCCGGGCGCTCGGCCAGGGCGAGCAGGGTGGCGACGCCGCCCCAGGAGAACGACATCACCACGTCGGCGCGGTAGTGCTCGATCAGGCCCAGCAGCAGCTGTGCCTCGTACTCCTTGGTGATGAACTCGCGGCAGTCGTTGTGCGCCCGGGACCGGCCGGCGTACGGCTGGTCGTAGCAGACCACGTTGAAATGCGGTTGCAGGTATTTCACCGTTTGCGCGAAGGAGGCGGTGGTTGCCAGCGAGCCATTGACCAGGATGATGGTCTGGCGCGCTTCCCTGTTGGCGTGGAACTCCGTGTGTACCCGATGTTGCTGAATCTCGACGACGGCGGTTTCCGGCCTCATGTCGTATTCCTCCAGACGCAGGTCATGGTGCGCACCCACCATCGGATGCGAAGAAAGTACCCAGGCAGAGGAAAGCGTCTTGACGTGACAGCTTCATGTCACTCGACGAAAGTTAACAATCTCTTGATTTTCAACTGGTTGGAGCATCAATGGGCACGATTTCCGGCGCCGGTCAGGACGGGGATTCGGGCTATTGATCAGGCAGGGAAGGGGCGGCGTGGGGAACGGCGTGCCGCGAAAAGCTGTATTGGATGCAGCGTGTGACTCATTGGTCACGCTTGAGCTAGAGTTAAGCAGCACCGTTCCGCCGGCGCAACCGTCATCGCGTGCTTGAGTCACATCGGTGGTGCGAATTCCGACGAAATGACATTTCTCCGCGTATTTGTCCGGCGCTTTGGTGAAGCCGGATTACACTCTTGGGATAGCTGTTATGCCCCTTGCCGAAGACGAGCGATCACGCCGTGCTCCCCCTGAGGCCGATACCGCGTGCGGAGCGGGTCCATGGCACTTCACCCAAGGTTCGTCACACCGCTGGTCCTTGCCCCGGCCGCCTGGCTGTGTGCGCACGCCATGGCGGAGGATCGCTACGGTTGCGAGCAGCCGATCAGCGTCGCCTACACCCGCAACGTGGTGTTCTTCCATGACGACGTCGGCATCGACCCTGACCTGATCGCCGAACTGGGCAAGCGCACCGGCTGCGAGTTCGTCACCTCCGTGCGCCCGCGGGACGAAATCTGGAGCCTGCTCGAAAGCGGCGATCTGCAGATGGGTACCAGCGGCGTCGCCACGCCGCAGCGGCGGGCCTACACCTACCTGCTGCCGTACCTGTACCTGCGCAACAAGCTGATCGTGCGCGACGACCTGGGCGAGATCAACAGCCTGGACGCCTTCCACGACATGCCCGGCGCGCGCCTGGGGGTGATCGCCGGCTACCGCCACGGCGCCTTCATCGATGGCATGTTGCGCATCCTGCGCGCCGAGGGGCGGGTGGTGGAGTACAAGGACGACACGAGCCGCTTCAGCGCCCTGCTCAATGGTGATGTGGAGGGCGTGATCGGCCATGAGATGAATTTGCAAGGGGCCGTTCACGACCGTCGTCAGCGTGAACGCTTTCATGTGGTAGACGTGATGCCCGGGCCGGCGACGCCCCACAACCTGATGCTCTCTCGCAAGCGCTTCACTCCGGCGCAGGGCGCCGAATGGATGCGCCTGCTGGAGACGTTGTGGCTGGATGGCACCCTGGCCCGGATCATGCGTGACAATGCACCGCCGCCGGTGGCGGAAGGACTGCTCGACAGCGGATATCGCTACAGCTCCACGGACAGAGGCTGGTAAAGGATGAAGGCATTCGAACGGGGTATTCCGCTGCAACTGCTGGTGGCCGGGGCCATCATCGCCAGCATGCTGGTGCTGGCGGGCGCGTTGCTGGTGCAGGGATACCGCGGTGTGGAAGGCGCGCTGGTAACGGCGGCCGGCGAGTCGGCCAGCCAACTGGGGGCGACCATCAACGAGCGCATTCGCCGCCTGATCGACCCGGCGGAAAGCGCGCTGCGCCTGCTCACCCACGACCCCATCTCGCAGACGGACAACCTGCCGGCGCGCCTGGATCGCTTGCCGATGCTGGTGGAAAACCTGCGCGCCAACCGCACCCTGAGCGCGGTGTACATCGGTTATCCGAATGGCGAGTTCCTGCTGATCCGCGCGCTGCGCGTGCCCGAGGTACGCCAGACCCTGCAGGCGCCGGATGCCGCCATGTACCTGGTACAGAGCCAGACGCTCAACGGCCAGGGCGGCCTGCTGGGCGAGTGGCGCTTCTATGACAGCGAACTGCGCCTGCTGCGCGTGCAGGAGCGCCCCGACTACAACTACGACCCGCGGCAGCGGCCCTGGTACAACGAGGCGCGCCTCACCAGCAAGACGGTGCTGACCCAGCCGTACGTCTTCTTCACCACCCGCGAGATTGGCCTGACCCTGGCGCACCGCAGCGTCGACGGCGCGGCGGTGATCGGCATGGATGCCTCGGTCAACGACCTGGGCGGCGAAATGGGCGACCTGCGCCAGACCGCCAACACGGAGCTGGCGGTGGTCGACGGCAAGGGCACGGTGATCGCCTACCCGGACCTGTCCCGCCTGATGATCCACGAAGGCAAGGAACTGCGGCTGGCCTCGCTGGCTGAGTTGAAGGTGCCGGCGCTGAGCGCGCTCAACGCCGAGAAGGTGCCGTCCGGAACACCGCAGTCGTATCAGGTCGGCGGCGAGGTCTGGTACGGCATCTGGGTGCCGCTGTCGAACTTCACCAGCAACGAGGTGAAGGTGCTGATCGCCATCCCCGCCGTGGAGCTGCTGGCGGGCGCGCGGCAACTGCTGTTCAACCAGGCCCTGTGGAGCGGCACGCTGCTGCTGGTGTTGCTGCTGATCGGCTGGTACATCGGCCGGCGCATCGCCCGCCCGCTGACGGCGCTGGCGGACCAGGTGGGCGCGCTGGCGGCTTTCGACTTCGCCCGGCCGGTCGGCGTGGAGTCGAAGATCGCCGAGGTTCGCGACCTGAGCAGCGTGATGGGCAGCATGTCGCGCACCATCCACAACTTCCAGGCGATCACCCTCACCCTGAGCCGCGAGACGCGCCTGGAAAGCATGCTCGACGGCGTGCTCTCGCGCCTGGTGGAAGCCACCAACGTGATGGGCGGCGCGGTCTACCTGCTGGACGACGAGGATTGCCGCCTGCGCCTGGCTTGCGCGGTGAACGGCGAGCAGTACCCGCAATCGATGCTGATCGAAGGCTTCACCGAGGCGGAGCTGGCCGAGCGGGTGGACCTGGCGCTGGCCAATCGCGGCCAGTACCTGGAGGTCTCGCTGCGCAACCGTTCCGATGAGTTGCTGGGCATCCTCGTCCTGCAACTGGCCCAGGAGGGCGCGCACAGCCAGCAGCCGCGCAAGCCGTTCAAGCGCTTCGTCGAGGAGCTCTCCGGCGCCGCCGCCGTGGCCATCGAGACCCGCCAGCTGATCGAAGCCCAGCAGCGCCTGCTGGACGCCATCATCAAGCTGCTGGCCGACGCCATCGACGCCAAGAGCCCCTATACCGGCGGCCACTGCGAGCGCGTGCCGCAGTTGGCCGACCTGCTGCTGCAGAAGGTCATCGACTCGCGGGACGGCGAGTATGCCGGCTTCACCATGAGCGACGCCGAGCGCTATGAATTCCAGATCGCCGCCTGGCTGCACGACTGCGGCAAGATCACCAGCCCCGAGTACGTGGTGGACAAGGCGACCAAGCTGGAGACGCTGTACAACCGCCTGCACGAAGTGCGCACGCGCTTCGAGGTGATCTGGCGCGACATCGAGCTGGATTACTGGCGCGGCATCGCCGAAGGCAACGACATCGGCCTGCTCGCCGCCCGCCGCGACGCGCTGCACGAATCGCTGCGCGACGACTTTGCCTTCGTCGCCCAGGCCAACGTCGGCGGCGAATTCATGAAGGACGAGGACATCGAGCGCCTCAAGCAGATCGGCGAGCGCCGCTGGCTGCGCTATTTCGATGACCGCCTGGGCATCTCCCACGACGAGGCCGAGCGCCTGCAGGGGCGCCCCGAGCGGCCGTTGCCGGCCGAGGAATGCCTGCTCGCCGACAAGCCCGAACACCGCGTGATGTGGGGCGAGCGCAAGCCGCCGGTGGCGAAGGACGACCCGCGCAATATCTGGGGCTTCGACATGCGCCTGCCGCCCTATGCCAGCCACTACGGCGAGCTGTACAACCTGGGCATCCGCCGCGGCACGCTGAACGACGAGGAGCGCTTCAAGATCAACGAGCACATCGTCCAGACCCTGATGATGCTCACCACCTTGCCGCTGCCGCGCCACCTGCGCCGCGTGCCGACCATCGCCGCCAACCACCACGAAAAGATGGACGGCACCGGCTACCCCCGCAAACTGACTCGCGAGCAGATGAGCATCCCCGAGCGGGTCATGGCGATCGCCGACATCTTCGAGGCGCTGACCGCCGCCGACCGCCCGTACAAGGCACCGAAGACGCTCTCCGAGTCGCTGAAGATCCTCGCCTTCATGGCCCGCGACCAGCACATCGACGCCGATCTGTTCCGCCTGTTCATCAGCCAGGGGGTGTACCGCGAGTACGGCGAGCGCTTCCTCAACCCAGAGCAGATGGACGCCGTGGACGTGCGGGCGATCCTGCAGATCCTCGATGGGGTGAAGGCCTGAGGGCGGGCTCAGATCTTGCGGATCGGCCCCGGATAACCCTCGATCTTGCTGTCGTGAATGAGCAGCAGCATGCCTTCCACATGCGCCTGGGCGATCAGCATGCGATCGAAGGGATCGGCGTGCAGGGCGGGCAGGGAGCCCACGAAGACCGAATGTTCGCCGGTGATGGGCAGTTCGGCGTAACCATTGTCCAGCAGGGCCTTGCGAACGATGCTCGGGTCATAGGGGAAGTCTGCGCGTTTGAGTGCGCTCTTGATCGAGATTTCCCAGATGCTGGCGGCGCTGAAGAACAGGTCGGTGTCATCGGACAGGATGAGCGACCTGATCTCGCTGGTCAGCCGTGGGTCGTCGGTCAGTACCCAGAGCAGGATGTGGGTATCCAGCAGCAGGCGCATCAGTCGGCCTCGCCGCTGAACAGCTGGGCGATGTCGTCGGCGAAGGGCACGTCGATGTCGTCCACGGCCGGATAGAGGCCCTTGAGCGCGCCGATGCGCTTCTCCGGCTTGTCGTGGATGGCCTCGACCTTCACCAGGGGCTTGCCAGCCATGGCAATGATGAAGGGATGCCCCTTGCTGGCGAGATCGACCAGACGCGACAGGTTGGTCTTGGCGTCGTGAATGTTCACGATCTCGATATCGCTGCTCATAGCTTTACCTCGGTGTTAGCTAACCCAGTGAACTAACCTTGCGCGATGCTAGCTCAGGGACCGAGCAGCAGCAATCCAAACGCAAACCGCCGGCTGATGCGGCGGTTTGCGTTTGGCGGAACAGGCGGGGATCAGCGCTTGGCGAGGTTGGTGGCGTAGCGGTTGATCTGCGGGTTCTTCGCCACGGTGCAGCTTTGCCCGGCGAGGAACTGCGAGTTGCGCAGGTACTGCTGCTGCGGGTAGTAGGCGAACACGTAGCTGCCGTTCTTCACCGTGTCGATCAGTTGCTGAGCCACCTGTGGGCGCACCGCCGGGCAGCCCAGGCTGCGGCCGAGGCGACCGAGGCCGGGGACGACCTTGGGGTCGGCGTAGGCGGCGGCGTGCATGACGATGGCGCGCTCCTCGCTGTTGTCGTTGAAGCCCGGTTCCAGGCCCAGCAGGCGCAGGGAACGGCCGTGCTTGCCGCTGTAGGTCTGGCCGGTCTGGTAGAGGCCGATGGAGGACTGGTTGCTCTCGGGCAGGTTGGAGAAGGAGGTGGCCATGTCCTCGCCACTCTTCTTGCCGTGGGCGACCCACTCCTCGAACAGCAGCGTGCGCTGCTTCAGGTCGAACACCCAGAGGCGCTTGTCGCGGGACGGCTTGGAGTAGTCGATCACCGTCAACAGGCGGTTCTGGCCGCCGAGCTGGGTGCTGGCGCACTGCAGTGCGTTGAGCGCCAGGCGCAGGGTTTCGGTGTTGGTGGCGGGCGCGAGGCGGTGCAGTTCCTCGGCCGTGGGCAGGCGGGCGGCGGACGCGGTCTGCCAGCTGCCGAACGCAAAAAGCGCGGCACTGGCGAGCGAAATCCGGAAGAACCCCCGTAACTTCAAGAAAGTCAGCATGAATACAACATTCCCGTGGAATCGATATGGTTTTTTCTGGGAAACGCCGGATTGTGCGTGATTTTTGATCAGTGGTGTGGCTGTTTTTTGATCGAGTATGGCCCCGCCCGTCGGTAATTACGAACTTTCCCGTGCGGTGGATCGCCGCAAAGCGTTGGTTTTTGGGGAGCTGGGCGAAAGGAGCTCGCCCCGGACAGGCGCCTTGACTCGTTGTGTTTCGAGATTCTTCGGCAGCTTGCACGGCCGGCTTGAGGCCGTCTGTCCGTGGGCGAGTGCCGACAGTGTGGCGTGAGCGGCAGGTGATGGGAGCAGGGAAACGATGAACAGGCTGTAGGGGAAGTCCGGAGCACGGCAACGTCACTCCGGTTCATCGCCCTACTGCACGCTCTGGTTCTTGACCGGCTTCTGCTCGGCCTGGCGGTCATTGGTGGTGATCACGGTGAAGTCAGGGTTGCTGCGCATGTCGCGCGTGGAGGGCAGGTCGGTGATCACCAGGGTGCTCCCCACATCCATGCTGGCCAGCAGGTTGCGCAGGAACTCGCGGTCGAGGCTGAACTTGCCCAGCTGCTCGGCCGGCGACAGGCCGCGCTGCGGATCGCTGACCTGCACGCTGGTCCAGCGCAGGTTGGGGTTCTCGCTGTCGATCTCGCTCTGCGTGGGCTTCTCCAGCAACGAGAAGGCGGCCACGCCGGTTTTCTCCTCGGGATGTTCGAAGGCCACCGGCGCGGTGCCGATCTGCACGCCGCCGCGATAGACGTAGAGGCGGCGGTCGGCGCGGCTGACCAGCACCGAGACCGGGCCCTTTTCCGCGCCCGGGTCGCCCCAGAACGGCACCACCATGCCGCTGTCGTCATGCGGGCCGGCGGCGCGCCCGGCGCTGACGATGGGGGCGAGCAGGCCGGGATGGTAGACCTCCACGGGCGAGCTCTTGGCATCGGAGATGATCACCGTGGTGGTGCTGAAGCCGGTGACCTCATAGAGCTTCTTGGCGAACGCCATGGGCAGGCGGATGCAGCCGTGGGAAGCCGGGTAGCCGGGCAGGTTGCCGGCATGCAGGGCGATGCCGTCCCAGGTCAGGCGCTGCATGTAGGGCATGGGCGCGCTGTTGTAGAGGTCGGAGTGGTACTCGACCTTCTTCTGCAGGATGGAGAACACGCCGGTGGGGGTTTCCTTGCCCTTCTTGCCGGTGCTCACGGTGGCCACGCCGATGGCGATGCCGTTGCGGTACACGTAGGCGCGCTGCTCGGTGAGGCTGACCACCACGGTCACCGGGCCCGCCGGGGAGATTTCCGGGTACCAGAGGAACTGGCCGGGCTTGAGCGTCTTCAGCGCGGCCTGCAGGTTGGACAACGGCGAGGGCTTGCTCGGGTTGGCAACGGCAACGCTGGCGCTCAGGGCGATCAGCAGGGCAACCGAGAGTTTCTTCATCACCTTTCCTTGGGACGCGGGGTTGGCTGGCAGCTTAGCCAAGCGGCGCGGGCGGCTGCAAACTGCCGGGCTGAACGGTGCGCGTAGGGCTTTTCCGAACGTTCGACCGGCGCAGTATGTAGGAGCGAGCGTGCTCGCGAACAGGGTTGCCGGTGGGCCTGGTACGGGGGCGGTTCGCGAGCGAGCTCGCTCCTGCAACAGGGCGGATCAGCCCAGTTCGGCGATTTCCTGCGCGGTCAGCGCGCGGTAGTCGCCGGGTTGCAGGGCGGGGTCGAGCGCCAGGCTGCCCATGCGTTCGCGGTGCAGGCGGGTCACCTTGTTCTGGAAATGGCCGAACATGCGCTTGACCTGGTGATAGCGCCCTTCATGCAGGGTCAGGCGCGCTGCGCGGGTGTCGAGGATGTCCAGCTGGGCGGGCAGGGTCGTGAGGTCTTCGAAGGCAAAATACAGGCCCTGGGCGAAGGTCGCGATGTAGCGCTCCTCGATCGGGTCTTGCGTCTCGACGTAGTAGACCTTGGGCAGCTTGCGCCCCGGCAGGGTCATGCGCCGCGACCACTGCCCGTCGTTGGTGATCAGCAACAGCCCGGTGGTGTTGTAGTCCAGGCGGCCGCCGATGTGCAGCTCGTGCTTGTCCGGCTCGTCCAGCAGGTCGAGCACGGTGCGGTGCTCGGCGTCGCGGGTGGCGCTCACGCAACCGGCCGGCTTGTGCAGCATGAAGTAGCGCGCCGGCTTGCCGGCCTGCAGCAGCCCGTCGTCCAGCTCCACGCGGGAAAACTCGCGTACCTCGTGGCGGCCATCGCGCACCACCTGCCCATCCACGCGCAGGCGGCCCTCGGCGAGCAACTGACGGGCCTGCTGGCGGTTCAGGTGCGGCAGGTTGGCGATGAAGCGGTCCAGGCGCATCAGGCTTGCTCGGCGGCCTTCAGTCCGGCTGCGCAGCGCGGGCAGAGGCAGGCGCGGTCGATCAGTTCAGGCGGGATGCGCTCGAGCGCCTCGCGGTCGACGGGCGTGCTGAAGCACCAGCAGTCCTGGCCCGCCAGCGCCGGGTTGGCCAGGGTGCAGCGGTTGGACTGGCCGCAGAGCGGGCAGCGGCTGGGGGCGGGAGTAGCGTCGTTCATGGCCGGTCGGGCGGCAAGCGGTGGCGATGCGGGCGCACAGGGTGCAGCGCCGACCCGCATCGCGCAAGCGGATTCGGATCGGCGCGCGGTGCTGGCTCAGGGCATCTCGATGCGCACGATCCAGGGTTCCAGGCGCCGGCCGAAGGCGACATCGGCGACGAAGGGCTGGGCCCGGCCGTCCGCCGCGCGGTGCGGTTGCGCGGTGATCTGGTCGAGACGCTCGCGCCACTGGTGCGGCACGTTGAGGCTGTCGGTGCCGACGGAGCTGGCGGTGCCGCCCAGGGTCCAGATGTGCTCGTAGTAGTTGGACACCGGGCGCACCTGGCCGTGGACGATGAGGTAGCGCCGGCGATCGGGGTAGCGCGCGCGCAGGGTCGCCAGGTCCCGGCCGACGTCCTTGAGCAGCAGGCGTGTGTCGGTCTTCTCCTCGCTGTCCAGCTCGCGGCGGATGAAGTCGCGCTCGTCCGCCAGGCGAGCATTCTGCGGCGCGGCATCGGCGGCCAGGCGCGCTTCGTCGAGGCGCTTGCGGGTCAGCTGCACTTCGCGCTCGTACAGCGGGCCATTGAGTTCCAGCACCAGCAGGGCATCGCGCGATTGCTGGCGGCCGAAGCGCCGGGCGCTGTCGTCGTCGACCTGCTCGGGCATGGTGAAGCCGAGCTCGGCCATCTTGCTGCTGTCGAGGGCGGGCTGCCAGCCGCGGTTGTGCTGCCGCGCGTCCTCGTCGCGGCTGGGCGTGCGCCAGTGCAGGCGCAGGCTCAGGCCGCTGTTTTCCTTGTACCAGTCGCTGTTGCGCAGCAGCTCGCGCTGGCTGAGCGGCAAGGTGCTGTCGGGCTCGCCGGAGCGGTTCCAGGCGACGCCGCCCAGGGCGATGGCGTTGACCAGCAGGATCAGGCCGACACCGCCGGCCAGGGCATGGGTGCGCGTCCAGTTCATCAGGCGGTCCCTCCCAGCAGGCCGTGGGCGCGGCGCAGGCGGCGCAGCACCAGCAGGATCAGCACCGCGCACAGGCCCAGCACGAGGAAGAACAGGTACTTGGGCATGAGGGTCCACCACCAGTCGAAGAACTTGGTGTAGAGGAAGATCACGAAGAAGGTCAGGCCGGTGTTCACCACGTCCGGCCATTCGCGGCGCGCGCCCAGCCAGATGGCCAGCGCCGAGACGACGAAGCCCAGCACCTGGTAGGCGCTTTCCAGCGAGCGCGGGTGGAACGGCAGATAGCTGCTGCCGCCCCAGTTGGCCAGCACCAGCATCGGCAGGAACAGCCCGAGCAGGCCGAAGACGCGGTAGATCGCGGCGAAGCCGTCGAAGCGCTGCTGCGAGAAGAACGTTGGAACGAGGAAAATCAGCAGCGCGGCGGGGAAGAAGTTCTCCGGCCGTTCGCCCACGTCCAGCCAGTACGCGCCGCTCCAGGTGCCGACCCGCGCGGCGACGAAGGCCATCACGCAGACCAGCGCGGCGGACAGCAGCAGCCGGGCGTTGCAGGTGTAGGCCAGCAGCAGGGCGTAGGCGGCCCAGGGCAGCAGCGCCTTGTCCGAGGGCGTGATGTTGAAGATCTGCCCGATCATCACGACGTTGAGCACGAAGCAGGCGAAGGCCAGCATGGCGCCGAGCTTGGCGAAGTAGCCCGACGCATCGCGGCGCTGCAGCAGCAGCGTCAGCAGCAGGCTGATCAGCGAGGCGCCGATGAGGATGACGACCTGCACGCTTTCGCTGAACAGCCCCCAGAACTGGTAGAAGAGGAAGAACAGGCTGGCGGCCAGCGCCAGGGCGCCGAGGAAGGAGGCGATGCGCATGCCCAGGGAGAGGCGGTGGTCCTGGCTGTCGCGATCGATGTCGAAGCGCGCGCGGTAGTCGGCGAGCAGGCGTTGCTGGTGGTCGTGCAGGCGCTCGCGCTGGGCGTTGTCGAGGAGGAGGGCGCCTTCGTCGTGCAGGCGGCGCAACTCTCGGTCGAAGGCGAGGATATCGTTGACGCGGTGCTGCGCCTGCTGGTGGCTGAGGTCGGGCATGACCTGTCCTTGCGGCGGATGATGCTTGAACTCTAGCTGCCGGCGGGGCGCGGTTCCATGGGCAGCTTCGCAGCGCGCATGACGCGTGGCGTCATACGCCGTCGCGGGCATGGCCCGCTCCTACCGGGAAACTCCTGCGCTGGGACATCCCTCCCCCCGCCCTGCCTGCGCGCCCCGCTCCGAAGGGAGAGGGAGCAGCCCGTGCCGGCTGACGCCGCAGTTCCACCGGTGCCGATCCAGTCCCCTCTCCCTTCAGGGAGAGGGTTAGGGAGAGGGCCGGCCCCCTGTCACGGACGTTCAGGCAAAGGCAGTTGCTCCTGCGCATGGATCGGTTTTTGGAGCGAGGTCGAGGCGTAGGGCGAATAACCTGGAACAAGTTATCCGCCCTGCGAAATTCCGCACGATCAGGTGCGGCTTGCCAGCCACGCGCGCCAGCCGCCGAAGTGGCTGATGTCCTCGGCGCCGTCCAGGCCCCAGGCGTCGCAGATGAAGCCGGTTTCCCAGCTGCCGTCCTCCAGTTGCACCTTGCCCAGCCCCAGCGGCGCGGGTATGCCGGTGAGGAAGGAGCCCAGCTCGGCGCTGGGCAGCTCCCAGACTTCCACCTCGATGGCCACACCACCCTCGGCTACCCGCAACATGCCGGGGCGCAGCGGCGGGCCGCCGGCCAAGGCGTAGAGCTTGTAGGCCGGGGCGCTGCGGGTGGCGCGCAGCAGGCGCGCGCCGCGCTGGCGCAGTTGCCCGTTCAGCGCCAGGCCATCCAGGTGCGCGCCGCACACCACCAGGCGCGCGCGGTCGTTGCGCGCGGGGTTGGCGGAGGACGCCGGGGTGATGGCATTGCCGCCGGTGAGGGGCAGGTTGTGCTGGCGCTGCAGGGCGTCGGCCAGGCCCAGCAGGTACTGGTCGGTGAAGGCGCGGCCGAACAGCGTCACGCCCCAGGGCAGGCCGTTGCCCATGAGGGCGCTGGGCACGGCGACGGCGGCGTAGTCCAGCAGGTTCATGAAGTTGGTGTAGTAGCCCAGGTCGGAATTGCGCTTCACCGGTTCGGCGTGCAGCTCGTCCAGGGTCACCGGCCGGCCGATGGTGGGGGTGAGCACGCAGTCGAGGTCGGCGAGGATCGCGTCGCACCGCGCCTTGAGTTCCTGCAGCCGGTACTGCGCGCCGAAGGCCTGCACGGCGGTGGCGCCGGGCGCCTTGGCCAGCACGTCGCGGATCACCGGCAGCACGGCCTGTGGGTCGCGCTCGATCAGCTCGCCCGCCACGCTGTAGCGCTCGGCCACCCAGGGGCCCTCGTAGAGCAGGCGCGCGGCTTCGAGGAAGGGCGCGAAGTCGATCTCCCGCGGCTCGCCGCCGAGGGCCTTGAGCTGGTCGAGGGCATCGGTGAACAGCACCGGGCCTTCATGGCAGCCGAAGAATTCCAGCTGGTCGGCGCGCGGCACGCCGAAGCGGAAGGGCCGGGGCGCACCGAAGGCGCCGGCGTCGTTCCAGGCCGGATTGGCGCGGCTGTAGCCGTCCTTCGGGTCGAGCCGGGCGGTGAGGGCGAGCAGCTCGCTGGCCTCGGCGGCGCTGGCGGTGAAGTAGGTGATGCAGTCCAGGGTGCGGCAGGCCGGCACCAGGCCGGTGTTGGACAGCAGGCCCTTGCTCGGCTTGAGCCCCAGCAGGCCGTTGAGCGCCGCCGGCACACGGCCGGAGCCGGCGGTGTCGGTGCCCAGGGCGAAGCTCGCCACGCCCAGCGCCACGGCCAGGGAGGAGCCGGCGCTGGAGCCGCCCGAGGGGTACTCGGGCAGCACGCTGTTGCGGCATTCGCCGTAGGGCGAGCGGGTGCCGTTGAGGCCGGTGGCGAATTGGTCGAGGTTGGTCTTGCCCAGCGGGATGGCGCCCAGGTCGATCAGTTGCTGCACCAGGGTCGCGGAGGTTTCCGGCGTGTAGGCGAAGGCCGGGCAGGCGGCGGTGGTGGGGATGCCGGCGAGGTCGATGTTGTCCTTGATGGCGAAGGGGATGCCATAGAGCGGCAGCGCCTCGGGGGAGGTTTTCTCCAGCGCGGCGAGGTAGGGCTCCAGTTCTTCCAGGCTCAACAGGTGGATGAACAGGAGGTAGTCGGGGTTCAGCGCGGCGGCCTTGTCGCGCAGCTCGGCGATCAGCTGGCGCGGCGTGGCGCGGCCTTCGCGGTAGGCGGCGCGCAGGGTGGCGAGGCGGAGGTCGAAGGTGGTGGGCATGGTTGGAGGTCCTTTGATCCTGTCAATTCTTCACTCGGATTTCCCTCACCCCAGCCCTCTCCCGGAGGGAGAGGGGGCAGAGCAGTCCGGCGTGGTGTCTGTTTCCAACCACGACCCACCCGTCGGTGTGTCGTGGTTTCGGGTTCCTGTGCTGGGCGGCTACCCTCTCCCCGGCCCTGGCTACGCGCCCCGCTCCGAAGGGAGAGGGGGAAGAGCAGGCTGGCGCGGTGTTGGGATCGATCCACAGCTTGTCTCTTGGCGCAGCTGTAGTTTCCGGTTGCTTCGAAAGGTGCCGCTTGCTCCGGACTGCTCCCTCTCCCTTCAGGGAGAGGGCTGGGGAGAGGGCGCTCGTCAGTTTTCGATCACGCCTCCTCCATCACCACCACCCGCTGCCCGGCGCGCACCGGCGAGCCGGGCTGTACGCGCACCTCGCGGACCACGCCGTCGCGCGGGGCGGTGAGGGGGATTTCCATCTTCATGGATTCGAGGATCACCAGGATGTCGCCGGCCTTCACGCTGGCGCCGGCTTCCACCTGCACCTGCCAGAGGTTGCCGGCGATGTGGCTCTCCACGGCATGCTGGCCGGCGCTGAGCGGGGCGTCCTCGCCGCTGTCGACGGCGGCTTCCTCGCTCTCGAAGTGCGCCTGGCCGGAGGCGATCCAGCGTTCGCGCTCGGCATCGAAGGCGGCGCGCTGATGGCGGCGGAAGGCGGCGATGCTCTCGGCCTCCTCGGCGAGGAACTGCTGGTAGTCGGCCAGGCGCAGTTCGCTGTGTTCGATACGTAGCGGATAGCGGCCCAGCGGGAAGTCGCGGCGGATGCGTAGCAGTTCCTCGGCGGACACCGGGTAGAACCGCACCTGGTCGAAGAAGCGCAGCAGCCAGGGTTTGCCGTCGAACGCCGCGACCTCGCGGTAGCGGTTCCACATTTGCAGGGTGCGGCCGACGAACTGGTAGCCGCCGGGGCCTTCCATGCCGTAGACGCACATGTACGCGCCGCCGATGCCCACGGAGTTTTCCGCGGTCCAGGTGCGCGCCGGGTTGTACTTGGTGGTCACCAGGCGGTGGCGCGGGTCCAGCGGCGTGGCCACCGGCGCGCCGAGGTAGACGTCGCCCAGGCCCATCACCAGGTAGCTGGCCTCGAACACGGTGCGGTACACCGCCTCCAGGTCCGGCAGCTCGTTGATGCGGCGGATGAACTCCAGGTTGCTCGGGCACCAGGGCGCATCCTTGCGCACGGTGGTCATGTACTTCTCGATGGCCAGCTGGCAGGCCGGGTCGTCCCAGGACAGCGGCAGGTGCACGATGCGCGACGGCACCTTGAGGTCCTGGGCGGCGCAGACAGCGTCCCACAGCCCGGCGACGGTGTCCAGCAGGCTGTGCAGCGGCAGGGTTTCCGGCTGGTAGTGCACCTGCAGCGAACGGATGCCAGGGGTGAGGTCGATCACGCCGGGCAGGTTCTTCGCCTCCAGTGCCTGCATCAGCGCGTGGGCGCGGAAGCGCAGGACCAGGTCCAGCTCGGGCTGGCCGATCTCCAGCAACAGGTGGGTGTCGCCGGCCAGGCGGGCGACCAGGCGGGTGTCGTCCTGGCCGAGGTCGAGGACGATGGGGGAGGTGAGACTGGCGCTCGGGCTGCCCTCACCCCCCGCCCTTTCCCGCAAGCGGGAGAGGGGGCTGTCCGCGTGGCCGGATAGCACGGTAATCGCCGGCAGCTCCGCGCGGCCCTCTCTCCCTGTGGGAGAGGGTTGGGGTGAGGGGAAACCGGCGGCAGCGGAGTTGGGCTGATCGGTAGGAGCGAGCTTGCTCGCGAACGCATTCTGCTGGAGGTCCAGGAGCTGCGCGGGTTCGCGAGCAAGCTCGCTCCTACGAAAGGCCGTGGCATGCTGTTCGCCAGCAAGGGCCAAGGCGCCCCCCTCGGTCCTACGAAAAGCCGCCAAGTCACGGGCGGTGGAGATGTCGATGGGCAGGAACCGCACCTTGTCCCCCGCCTTGAGCTGGCCGAGTTGCCAGAGGTCCGCCTCGATCACCGTCACCGGGCAGACGAAGCCGCCCAGGCTCGGGCCGTCCGGGCCGAGGATCACCGGCATGTCGCCGGTGAAGTCCACTGCGCCGATGGCGTAGGGGTTGTCGTGGATGTTCGACGGGTGCAGGCCGGCTTCGCCGCCGCTCTCGCGCACCCATTCCGGCTTCGGCCCGATCAGGCGCACGCCGGTGCGGCTGGAGTTGAAGTGCACCTCCCAGTCGGTGGCGAAGAAGGTCTGGATGTACGCCGGGGTGAAGTATTCCGGCGCGCCGTGGGGGCCGTAGATCACCCGGATCTGCCGCACGGCGGGCAGTTCGGTGCACAGCTCCGGCGGCAGGCTGGCGCCGTGGCTGTCGTCGACCAGTTCCGCCAGATGCAGCACGTCGCCGGCGCGCAGGGCGCGGCCGCCGTGGCCGCCGAACTGCCCGAGGGTGAAGGTGCTCTTGCTGCCCAGGTAGTCCGGCACCTGCAGGCCGCCGCGCAGGCACAGGTAGCTGCGCGCGCCCGCGCCGCCAACGGTGCCGAGGCTGAGGGTGGAACCGGCGGCCATGAACAGCGCGGTGTCCATCGGCTGCTCGATGCCATCCAGGCTGATCGGCAGCGCCGCGCCGGTGACGGCCACCACCGCGTTGGTGTTGAAGCGCAGGGTCGGGCCGCTCATGGTGATTTCCAGCGCGGCGGCGCCTTCGGGGTTGCCCAGCAGGACATTGCCCAGGCGCAGCGCGCGATCATCCATCGGCCCGGACGGCGGCACGCCCACCGCCCAGTAGCCAAGGCGGCCGGGGTAGTCCTGCACGCTGGTCTGGGTGCCGGCGCCGAGCACCTCCACGGTCTGTGCGCGGTAACGCAGGCCTTCCAGGCAGCGGGTCCAGGGCGAGCCGCTGGCGAAGGGCGCATCTGCGAGGATCTGCCGCAGGTAGTCGCGGTTGCATTCCACGCCGTAGAGCTGGCTGTCAGCGAGGGCACGGTCGAGGCCGGCGCTGGCCTGTTCGCGGGTCGGCGCCCAGGCGATCAGCTTGGCGATCATCGGGTCGAAGTAGGGCGGAATCTCGCAGCCGGCCTCGACCCAGGTGTCGATGCGCAGCGTCTTGCCGTCCGCCGCCGGGAACTGCACGGCGGTGAGCAGGCCGGGGCAGGGCTGGAAGTCGCGGCCCGGGTCTTCGGCGTAGAGGCGTGCCTGGATGGCGTGGCCGCTGGGCTTCAGCGTGGCCACCAGCTCGGCCAGGGGCGGCAGGTCGCCAGCGGCCAGCTCGATCATCCAGCGCACCAGGTCGACGCCCCAGACCTGTTCGGTGACACCGTGCTCCACCTGCAGGCGGGTGTTCACTTCGAGGAAGTAGAAGCGCTGCGCCTGGCTGTCGTAGACGAACTCCACAGTGCCGGCGCTGCGGTAGCTGACGGCTTTCGCCAGCTGGATCGCCGCCGCGCACAGGGCCTCAGCCATGCCGGCGGGCAGGTTGGGCGCCGGGGTTTCCTCCAGCACCTTCTGGTTGCGCCGCTGCACCGAGCAGTCGCGCACGCCGAGGGCGATGACCTCGCCCTGGCCGTCGCCGAACACCTGTACTTCCAGGTGACGCGCGCGCTGGATGTACTTCTCGATGAACACGCCGGAGTCGCTGAAGTTGTTCTGCCCCAGGCGCTTCACCGCATCGAAGGCGTCGCGCAGCTCATCCGCCGAGCGGCACACGCGCATGCCGATGCCGCCGCCACCGGCCGTGCTTTTCAGCATCACCGGGTAGCCGACCTGTTCGCCGGCGCGCAGGGCCGCGTCGAGGTCTTCCAGCAGGTCGGTGCCTTCGAGCATCGGCACGCCCTGCTCGCGGGCCAGGGCGCGGGCGGTGTGCTTGAGGCCGAACAGGCGCAGCTGTTCCGGCGTCGGCCCGACGAAGGCGATGCCGGCGGCTTCGCAGGCTTCGGCGAAGGCGGCGTTCTCGGAGAGGAAGCCGTAGCCGGGGTGGATCGCCTGGGCGCCGCTGTCGCGGGCCCCCGCGAGGATTTTCTCCACCACCAGGTAGGTGCTGGACGCCGGGCCATCGCCGAGGCTGATGGCCTGGTCGGCCTGCTGGATGTGCAGGCTGGCGGCGTCGGCTTCGGAGTAGACGGCCACGCCGCCGATGCGCAACTCGCGAAGAGTACGCAGGATGCGGCAGGCGATGGCGCCGCGGTTGGCGATGAGCAGTTTGTCGAACATGAGGGCGTCCCCATGGGGGCGGGCCGTCCCGCCGTCATTCGGTGCGCGCCACGGTCGTCCGTGGCGCAGAAGCTTTGGCTTTTCTGTAGGAGCGAGCTTGCTCGCGAAACCGCTTAGCGCCGGCGTGTCAGGGGATCTTGTTCGCGAGCAAGCTCGCTCCTACATGAAGAGCCGCACAGCGTCGGGCTGCACTGGGCACTTCGGCTCTGGGCAAGGAGGAAGAGCCAGCGCCGCAACGCGTGCAGCGTTCCGCTTGCCGCTTGTGGCTGCTTCAGTCCCATACCAGCAGCTCCGCCGGGGTCGGGTTCCAGCCGTTGCAGGGGTTGTTGAGCTGCGGGCAGTTGGAGATCAGGACGATGACGTCCATGTGCGCGAGCAGTTCGACGTACTTGCCGGCGCCGGAGATGCCGTCCTCGAAGGTCAGGCCGCCTTCGGCGGTGACCGGCACATTCATGAAGAAGTTGATGTTGTGGCTGATGTCGGCCTTGGTCAGGCGGCCGTCGTGCAGGCTGGCGCGCAAGAAGTTGTCGCGGCAGCTGTGCATGTAGCGCTTGTCCAGGGCGTAGCGCACGGTGTTGCTTTCCTGGGCGCAGGCGCCGCCGAGGGTGTCGTGGCGGCCGCAGGTGTCGGCGGTGATGGTCAGCATCGGGTTGCCGAGGTTGGACCAGAGCACGCTGCCGGCGCTGAGGTAGACCTGCCCCTGCTTGCGCAGGGTGCGCTGCACGTCGTAGCGCTCGCGCGGGTTGGCGGCGCTGAAGAACAGCGTGTCCACCGCCTGGTTGCCTTCCAGGTCGAGGATGCGCAGGGTCTGCCCGGCTTTCAGTTCGGTGAGGCTGGGTTCGCCGGCCGGGATCAGGGTGCGCGAGACGCAGGCTTCGGGGTGTTTGTCGCTGGGGACGATGGGCATGCTCGCGCTCCTTACAGGTACTGGCGTTCGGTGTTGTGGAAGCCGCGGCCGTTCTCCGCGCGCGAGGTGCGGCAGAGCACGCTGATGCCGTCGGACGCGACCTGCTGCCAGGTCAGGCCGATGGGCTTGGGCGCGTACTGCGGGTTCGGGTCCAGCGGGTGTTGCAGGGCGGTGAGCACGACGAGGGTGTCCATCGGCGCGTAGAGCTCGACATGGTCGCCGGCTGTCGAGTTGCCCTGGGCGAAGCGCAAGCAGCCGTCGGCGTCCACGTCCACGCGGCTGAACAGGTTCAGGCACATCAGCAGGTCCTGCAGGCGCATGTCCCACTTGCCCATTTCCACCAGCAGGTTGTCCACGCCGTTGCGGTGGAAGCCGTTGCGCAGTTCCTGGTAGCGGCCCGCGCCGTATTTTTCCTGCACCTCGGCGGCGTTCAGCACGCCGCCGAAACTGTCGTGCCAGCCGCAGCTGTCGGCGGTGATGGCGGCCAGCACGCGGCCCATGTCCGAGTACAGGCAGTGGCCGGCAGTGAGCTTGGCGGTGTGCTGGCACTTGAGGCTGTCGGGGAGGTTCAGCCGCTCGCTTTTCTCGGCGGCATTGAACAGCAGCAGGCTGACGTTGCCGCCGCCTTCGATGTCGGTCAGGCGTAGCAGCTGGCCGCGCTTGAGGACGAAGGAGGTGTGGCCGCCGCCGGGGACGGTTTCTTCGTAAAGGGTGGTGCGCAGGTCGTTCATGTCGGGTTCCTCAGTAGGCCGGCGTGAGCAGCGGCGCGGCCGTTTCCAGGCGCGCGGCGAGCGGTTCGGGCAGGGCCGCGCGGGCGGCCTTGCGGTCGGCGTTGAGCGGGATGTCGTAGGTGATGCGGGCGCCGTAGGCAGTCGGTGCCTGCGGGTCGTGGCGGACCTTGTCGAAGACCAGCAGGCGGGTGCCCAGGCTGAAGCCCTCGGCGAGGTCGTGGGTGACCATGAACACGGTGAGCCGGGTTTCCTGCCACAGCTCCAGCAGCAGGGCGTGCATGTCCTTGCGTATGCCCGGGTCCAGCGCGCCGAAGGGTTCGTCGAGCAGCAGCACGCGTGGCTTCATCACCAGCGCCTGGGCAATCGCCAGGCGCTGTTGCATGCCGCCGGAGAGGGCGCTCGGGTACTGCTCCAGGGCATGCCCGAGGCCGACGCGCTTGAGCAGTTCGGCGGCCTGTTCGCGGGCCTCGCGCTTGGCGCTGCCCAGCAGCCGGCCGAGCAGCGGCGAGCGCGGCAGCTCCAGGCCCAGGGCGACGTTGTCGAGCACGGACAGCTGCGGGAACACCGAGTAGCGCTGGAACACCACGCCGCGGCTCGGGTCCGGCTCGCCCGGCAGCGGTTGGCCGTCGAGCAGCAATTCACCACGGCTGGGGCGCTCCTGGCCGAGCAGCAGGCGCAGGAAGGTGGACTTGCCGCAGCCGGAGGCGCCGACCAGGGTGCAGAACTCGCCTTCGTTCACCTCGAGGTTCAGGCGCTCCAGCACCACGTTGCCGTCGTAGGACTGCCAGACGTTACGGACGCAGATAAAGCTCATGCCTTGCCTCCTTCGTACCAGGGGAAGGCACGCCGGGTGAGGGCGCGCAGGGCCCAGTCCATCAGCCAGGCCAGCGCGGTGATCCACACCACGTAGGGCAGGATCACGTCCATGGCCAGGTAGCGGCGCACCAGGAAGATGCGGTAGCCCAGGCCGTCGGTGGAGGCGATGGCCTCGGCGGCGATGAGGAACAGCCAGGCCGAGCCGAGCATCAGGCGCAGGGAGATCAGCAGGCGCGGCATCAGTTGCGGCAGCACCACGCGCAGGATCAGCGTCCAGGTGCTGGCGCCCAGGGTCTGTGCCTTGATCAGCAGCTCGCGGGGGATTTCCCGGGCGCGCTGCTCGATGTCGCGGGCGATGCAGGGGGCGACGCCGATGACGATCAGCACCACCTTGGACAGCTCGCCGAGGCCGAAGACGATGAACAGTACCGGCAGGATCGCCAGCGGCGGGATCATCGACAGCACGGTGAGCAGCGGCGAGAGCGGCGCGCCGAACAGCGGCACGCTGCCGGCGGCGATGCCCAGCACGAGGCCGAGCAGGGCGGCGATGCCGAGGCCCAGCCCCAGGCGTTGCAGGCTGGCGCCGGTGTCCTGCCAGAACAGCACCTCGCCGGTGCGCTTGTCTTCGCTCAATGCCAGGCGATTGACCGCATCGGCCATCTGCGCGGCGCTGGGCAGCAGCTTGTCGTTGGGGTTCTCCGCCAGCCGCGACGCCGAGCCTGCGAAGTAGGCGAACAGCAGCAGGGCGAACGGCAGCAGCACCAGGAACAGGCGGCCACTGCGGTCGGGGGTTCGGTTGATCAGGCGCATGGGGTGTACCTGTGGATTTCCGTGTGAAGCGCCCTCTCCCTAACCCTCTCCCTGAAGGGCGAGGGGACCGTTCTGTGCAAGTTGAAACCATGGCGTCAGCCGGCACGGACGGCTCCCTCTCCCTTCAGGGAGAGGGCGGGGGAGAGGGGCTTCGGGGGTGAAGTGAGGTGCCATGTGCAGCCGCCTCAGAGCTTGCCGTCCGCCGCCATCTGCACGTAGGTCGGGTCGAAGCGCAGCTTGAGGTTCTGCGCATCGCCGGTGGTGAGGCCGCCGGCGAAGCTCATGCCGACCGCCTCGGCGCTTTTCGCGCCTTCGCCGAGCAGGCCGTGGGCGAAGGAGAAGGCCGCCACCTTGTCCATGGTCGCCGGCAGTTTCGGGCTGGTGGCGAAGGCCAGTGCTTCCTGCGGGGTGGCAAACAGCTTGGTGGTGGCGAGCTGGCTCTGGTAGCCGGCGAGGTCGGTGCCCGAGGCCTTGGCCATGTGCTCCAGTGCGGCGCGGGTCTCGGCGCTGTCGCCCTGCATCAGCGCCACGGTTTCGAACCAGGCGCCGGTCAGTGCCTTGCCCAGGGCGGGGTTGTCCTTCAGGACCGCGCTGTTGACCACCATCATGTCCATGATCTCGCCGGGAACCTGGCTGGAGTTGAACACCTCGGTGGTGCCCGGCTTGGCGCGGGCTTCGGCGAGCATCGGGTTCCAGGTGGTCACGGCCTGCACGTCGTCGGTGTTGAAGGCGGCGGCGATGTCGGCGTCAGAGGTATTCACCGTCTTCACGTCCTTCTCGGTCAGGCGGGCGTTCTCCAGGGCGCGGGCGAGCAGGTAGTGGGAGACGGACAGTTCCACCAGGTTGACGTTCATGCCCTTGAGGTCGGCCAGGGTCTTGCCTTCGCCCTTGAGGACGATGCCGTCGTTGCCGTTGGAGAAGTCGCTGACGATCAGCGCGGTGGAGTCGACGCCGCCAGCGGCGGGGATGGTCAGGGCGTCCATGTTGGTCATGGTGCAACCGTCGAACTGCCCGGCGGTGTACTGGTTGATCGACTCGATGTAGTCGTTGAGCTGGGTGACCTTGACCTGGATGCCGTACTTCTTCGCCCACTTGTCGACGATGCCGTGGCTGGCCGCGTACTCCCAGGGCATCCAGCCGGCGTAGAGGGTCCAGCAGAGGTTGAAGCTGTTCTTCGCGGCGGCGGAGGCAGAGACGCTGAAGGCGGCGAGGCCGGCAGCGAACAGGGCGGTCAGAAGGGGCTTGCGCATGGAGCATCTCCAGTCGATTGTCGGGCAGGCAGGAGTCGGGCGGCACGTGTCGCTCTCGTCTCCCGGGCTTTTGTCCCGCCGTGTAACCTCGCTGGAGGTCGATGACTCTCGGACCAGCCACTCGCCGCGCGAGCCGGAACCCTAGTCATCCATTGTCAGATTGTGGTGCCGCTGTCCGATGGCTTCGGATCGTTCCTGCACGCCGGGAACCAAGCGAGCGGCGTGCCAAGTTGGCGAAAGTGCCGAGGCAGAAGGGCTGCGTCGCCTTACGGGGGATTTTTCGCTGCATGCCGGGGCGTTCGTCCGCCCCCAAATGAAGCGCGGCGCCGCATCCTGGTGCGTGCGGGCCAGTCGAAAGGCAGGAGCGTGCCACGCCAGCCCGGCGGCAGACTGCGGTGACCTTCACCGTCGAGGAATCCATCGCCATGTCCGAGTTGCTGAGCTTCGCCAAGGGCGCGCTGACGCTGTTCTGGGTCGCCGCCGTGCTCAACCTGATCTACCCCTTCGGCGAGCTGCATCGCCCGCTGCTGTGGCTGTCCACGATCCTGCTGGTGGCGCATGTGGGCGAGGTGCTGTTGCTGGCGCGCCGCCGTCCCTGGCTGGAGCAGGCGCAGGTGCTGCTGTTCGGCGTGCTGCACCTGCAGAGCCGCAAGCTTCGCCGGGCGGGCACTGTAAACGGCTGATTTACCCAAGCTTTACCTTTGGCCGCGGCACCGCCGTCGGGTGCGCCTGTCTGATCCTGTGAGCCCGGAAGAATGTACGCCCCGCATCCCGGCGGGGCGGCCGGCTCGCCTGATGGAGGCGCCATGCGTCGTATTTTCGCTGCTGTTTTGCTCACCCTTCCGCTGACCGGGTGTGTGTTCATCGATCATGACCACGGCCGCTGGGGCGGCCCGCATCGCTACGGCTACGATGCGCCGGCGCCGGGCTACTACGGTGGCCCCCACCCGGACTGGCGCCGTTGAGTCTCAGGGGAAATCCAGAGCCCCTCACCCGCTGGGGTGAGGGAGAGCCCAGAGCCGAACTCTCATGATGGTGCTCAAAGCGCGGCGTTGAACGCCGCGTCTTCCTCCAGCAACAGCTCGACGAACTGGCTGGCCGCCGGCGACAGGCTGCGGCTGGCGTGGCGCACCAGCGCATAGGCGGAGCCGCGCCCGGCGACCTCGCTGCTGCCGGGCCAGGGCAGCACGGCCAGGTTGCCAGCCTGCACATCGGCGGCCACCACGTCCCAGGTGGCCAGGCAGAGCACGTCGCTGCCCTTCACCAGTTCCTTGAGCATCAGCACGTCATCGCATTGCACGCTCAGCGGTTGCTCGCGGCCCAGGGTGCGTGCCAGTCCCTCGTGGGCGTCGCGCGGCAGGCGCGGGCCGGCCAGGGGGTAGTCGAGCACCCGCGCCACCGAGGGGGTGCTGCCGATCAGCGGATGCCCCGGTCGGCAGAACAGCACGCCGCGGTGCACCCGCAACGGCAGGATGTCGAGGCGGCTGTCGCCTTCGAGTTCGCGGTAGTCGGCGATGAACAGTTCCAGTTCGTCGTCCAGCAGGCGCTGGTGCAGCTCGCTCCAGTTCTCGATGGAGAGCAGGACCGAGACTTTCGGGTGCGCGCTGCTGTAGCGCGCCAGCACCTGCGGCATCAGGCGCGCGCCGGGAAAGGGGCCCGCGCCCAGGCGCAGCTCACCGGTCTCCAGGTCCGCCAGTTGCAGCACCGCGTTCTTCAGCGCGCGGTCGCCGGCCAGCAGGCGGCGCGCGTGCTCCAGCACCAGCCGGCCATGGGCGGTGAGGGTGACGCCGCGCGGGTTGCGGTCCACCAGCTGGCAGCTCAGCTGGCCCTCCAGCGCCTGGATGCTGCGCGACAGGGCGGGCTGGCTGAGATTCACTGCATCGGCGGCGCGGGCGAAGTGGCCGTGCTCGGCAAGGGCAACGAAGTGGCGTAGCTGGCGAAGATCGCTCATGCGCGTCCTGCATCGATTGTTGAATAGGAATGCATTGGAATTATTAACGCAGCGGCCGGCATAGTGCGAGCACAACAACAAAGTCCGGAGTGCTCCGATGTCCCGTCTTTCCGCCGCCGTGCTGCTCGCCAGCCTCTGCCCCGGCCTGCTGCTCGCCGCCGAACAACCCAAGCCGCCGTCATCCTTCACCCAGGCCGCCCAGGAGCAGGTGCGCCAGTCGCTGCCCTTCAATGACCGCGCCGATTTCGAGCGGGTGGAAAAGGGCCTGATCAAGCGCCCCGACAACCTCATCATCAAGAACGACGACGGCACCATCGCCTGGCAACTGGGTGGCTACGACTTCCTCAAGGCCGCCAAGGACGTCGCCAGCGTCAACCCCAGCCTGCTGCGCCAGGCCCAGCTGAACCTCAGCTACGGCCTGTTCAAGGTCACCGACGGCATCTACCAGGTGCGCGGCTACGACCTGGCCAACACCACCTTTATCGAAGGCAAGACCGGCTGGATCGTCATCGACACCCTGACCACGCCGGCCACTGCCAAGGCGGCCTACGCCCTGGTGAGCCAGGAGCTCGGGCAGAAGCCGATCCGCGCGATCATCTACAGCCACGCCCACATCGATCACTTCGGTGGGGTGAAGGGCCTGGTGAGCCAGGAGCAGGTGGACAAGGGCGAGGTGCAGATCATCGCGCCCAAGGGCTTCATGGAAGCGGCGATCAAGGAAAACGTGCTCGCCGGCAACGCCATGCTGCGCCGCGCCACCTACCAGTACGGCACGATGTTGCCACAGGGTCCGCAAGGGCATGTCGACATGGCCATCGGCAAGGCCGTCGCCCACGGCCCGATGAGCCTCATCGCGCCGACCAAGACCGTCGACGGTTCGCTGGTGGAGATGGACATCGACGGCGTGCCCGTCACCTTCCAGAACACACCCGGCACCGAGTCGCCGGCGGAGATGAACGTCTGGCTGCCGCAGCAGAAGGCCCTGCTGATGGCCGAGAACGTCACCGCCACGCTGCACAACCTCTACACCCTGCGCGGCGCCGAAACCCGCGACCCGCTGGGCTGGAGCAAGTACATCAACGAGGCGTTGCACCGCTTCGGCGACAAGGCCGAGGTGATGTTCGCCGTGCACAACTGGCCGCGCTGGGGGCACGAGGACATTGTCCGCACCCTGGAGAAGCAGCGCGACATGTACGGCTACCTCAACGACCAGACCCTGCACCTGGCCAACAACGGGGTGACCATCAACCAGATCCACGAGCGCCTGAAGGTGCCGCCGGAGCTGGCCAACGAGTGGTTCAACCGCGGCTACCACGGCAGCGTCAGCCACAACGTGCGCGCGGTGGTGAACAAGTACCTGGGCTACTACGACAGCAACCCGGCGACGCTGAACCCGCTGGCGCCGGAAGAGTCGGCGGTGAAGTACGTCGAGTTCATGGGCGGCGCCGATCACCTGCTGCAGATGGCCAGGGCATCGTTCGACAAGGGCGAGTACCGCTGGGTGGTGGAGGTGGTCAACAAGCTGGTCTTCGCCGATCCGGCCAACCAGGCCGCACGCAACCTGCAGGCGGACGCCCTGGAACAGCTCGGCTACCAGGCGGAGAACGCCGGCTGGCGCAACAGCTACCTGATGGCCGCGCAGGAACTGCGCAACGGCGTGCCCAAGGACCTGCCGTCGATGAAGTCGGGCAGCCCCGATGCCCTGGCGGCGATGGATACCGGCCTGCTGTTCGACTACCTGGGCGTGCGCCTGAACGCGGAGAAGGCCGAGGGCGAGGACTTCGCCATCAACCTGGTGCTGCCGGACAAGGACGAGCAGTACCTGCTGGAACTGAAGAACTCGCACCTGAACAACATCAAGGGCGTGCAGAGCGAGAACGCCGGGCAGACCGTGACCATCGACCGCGCCGACCTCAACCGCCTGATGCTCAAGCAGGTGTCGCCGGTACGCCTGGTGTTCGAGGGCAAGCTCAAGAGCTCGGGCAACCCGCTGCTGCTGGCCAAGCTGTTCGGCATGCTGGAGGACTTCGACTTCTGGTTCGACATCGTCACCCCGCCGCAGAAGAGTTGATCCCTTTCCCCTCCCGCGCGGCCGTTCCCCTGCTGGCCGCGCGTCCCTCGATGGCACGATGCGAGTGATTGCATTGTGCCATTGTTTTTTCCGCCGCCAGTCTGCACCATGCCACCCCTGCGCCCGCAGCTGGTTGTCGGCGCTCGCAGTCGAGTCGTCGCGATCATGCTCAGCCGTTGTTCCAGGATGCTGCGTCGTTGCTGGCCGGGGCCGTTGGCCCTGGTGCTGGCGACGTCGCTCGGTGTCCTGGCGGGCGCGCAGCAGACCGAGTGGGATTTCCAGCGGATCAGCCAGCAGTCCACCCGGCTCTATGGGCCGCTGGGCGAAGGCCAGGTGCGCATCGATGCCTGGCAGAAGCTGCTGGCGCAACAATCCGCCGCCAGCGAGCGTGACCAGTTGCAGGCGGTCAATCGCTTCTTCAACGACCAGCTGCGCTTCACCGACGACCTGAGCCTCTGGCACGAAGTGGACTACTGGGCCACGCCGGTGGAGGCGTTGCTCAAGGGGGCCGGCGATTGCGAGGATTTCGCCATCGCCAAGTACATCAGCCTGCGCCACCTCGGGGTGCCGGCGCAGAAGCTGCGCATTACCTACGTCAAGGCGCTGCGCCTGAACCAGGCGCACATGGTGCTGACCTATTACCCACGGCCCGACGCCGTGCCGCTGGTGCTGGACAACCTGATCGGCAGCATCCTGCCGGCCAGCCAGCGCAGCGATCTGCAGCCGGTCTACGCCTTCAATGGCGAGGGCCTCTGGCTTGCCGGCAACGGTGCCGGCGGCGGCAAGCAGGTGGGCGACAGCAAGCGGCTGTCGCGCTGGCAGGACCTCTTGAAGAAGATGAAGGCCGAAGGCTTCCCCCTGGAGGAATAGCCTTCGATGAATAGCCGCGCAACGAATAGCTCCCACGGGGGGAGCCTGGAGACACGATGTCCCTGTTCAAACAGTTGTTGATCGCCATCTGCCTGTTCCTGGTGGTCGCCTTCAGCGGCAGCTTCATGGTCGGCCTGGAAAGCTCCCGCGAGCAGTACGGCAACCAGCTGCGCTCCCACGCCCAGGACGCGGCCACCGCGCTGGGCCTGTCGTTGACGCCGAACATCGACGACCCGGCGATGGTCGAGCTGATGGTCAGCTCGATCTTCGACAGCGGCTACTTCGAGAGCATCCGCGTGATCGACCTGGCCACCGGCAAGGTGATGGTGGAGCGCACCGGCGTGCCCGACGCGGTGGCGGCCAAGGTGCCGCAGTGGTTCATCGCGCTGATCGACCTGCATTCGGCCGGCGGCGATGCCATCGTCAGCCGCGGCTGGACCCAGGCGGCGCGGGTCGAAGTGCTCAGCCACCCGATGTTCGCCATCGCCAGGCTCTGGCAGAGCGCCCTGGGCAGCCTGCTCTGGCTGGTGCTGTGCGGCATCGCCAGCGCCGTGCTCGGCGCCATCTTGCTGCGCCGCCAGCTGAAGCCGCTGGACTACATGGTGGCGCAGTCCCACGCCATCGCCCGGCGTGAATTCCTCAGCCTGCCGGAACTGCCGCGCACGCCCGAGCTGCGCCGCGTGGTGCAGGCGATGAACCAGATGGTGGAGAAGCTCAAGGCGCTGTTCCAGGAGCAGGCGCAGCGCAGCGAACGCCTGCGCGACGAGGCCTACCAGGACAGCCTGACCGGGCTGGGCAACCGGCGCTTCTTCGACATGCAGCTGAGCAACCGGCTGAGCGCCGAGGACCAGGTCAGCAGCGGCGTGCTGCTGGTGCTGCGGGTCAATGATCTGGCCGGGCTGAACCAGCGCCTGGGCGGGCAACGCGTCGACCAGTTGCTCAAGGCGGTGGCCGATCAATTGCGCCTGGCCGGGCAGGGCCTGGGCGCCGGCCTGACCCTGGCGCGCAGCCGCGGCGGCGAGTTCGTGATGCTGGCGCCGGGGCTGATGCCCGAGGACGCGCCGGCCCTGGCGATGCGCCTGGAGGGCATGCTCGCGGCGCTGGTGAGCACCGGTGCCAGCGATGTCAGCCCGGTGGCGTGCCTGGGGCTGGTGCCGTTCGTTTCCGGCGAGTCGGCGCAGACGCTGCTGCAGCGCGCCGACGAGGCGCTGGTGCAGGCGGAGCGGCAGCACGACAGCTGCTGGGCCTTCCTCCAGGGCGGCGCGAAGCCGGTCGCCGAGGAGCGCCACAGCTGGCACCAGCTGCTGGACGAGGCGCTGGTGCACAAGCGCTTCCAGCTGCACTTCCAGGCGGTGGTGTCCTGCGCCGACCCGCAGGTGGTGCTGCATTACAAGGTGCTCTCGCGCCTGCCGGACGGGCAGGGCGGCAGCCTCGCCGCCGGGCGCTTCCTGCCCTGGCTGGACCGCTTCGGCTGGACCGCGCGGCTGGACCTGCTGATGCTCGAAAGCGTGCTGGCCGACATGGCCCGGCACAATCGCCCGCTGGCGCTGAACCTCTCCAGCGCGCTGCTGCGCGATGAGTGGGCGACCACCCGCGTCTTCGACCTGCTGCGCCAGCACCCGCAGTTTGCCGGGCGCCTGACCCTGGAGCTGGAGGAGGACCAACTGCCGGCGCAGCCGGTGCTCGAAGCCCTGACCCGCCGCCTGGGCGAGCTGGGCTATCGCCTGAGCCTGCAGCACTTCGGCGGGCGCTTCAGCATGATCGGCAACCTGGCGCGGCTGGGGCTGGCGTACCTCAAGGTGGATGGCAGCCACATCCGCCATATCGATCAGGAGAACGACAAGCGCCTGTTCATCGAGGCCATGCAGCGCGCGGCGCACAGCATCGACCTGCCGCTGATCGCCGAACGCGTGGAGACGGCGGGGGAGTTCCGGGTGCTGAAGGAGATGGGCATCCAGGGCGTGCAGGGGCAGCTGTTTGGTGGGCCGGCGCCTTGGTGATGGGTGTTCGCGCCGGCTGTTCGCGAGCAAGCTCGCTCCTACAGGTTGGTGCCGGAGTTACCGGTTGCGTAGGAGCGGACCTTGTCCGCGAAATCCTTTGCGGCGGGCTCCTCTCTTACCGGGAATCACTGGATTGCAACGCCTTGTAGGAGCGGGCCATGCCCGCGAACCGTCGGCAGCGCGTAGGGCGTATAACGCGCCAGCGTTATCCGCCGTCCTGGCATCGGCGGATAACCCGTTCCGGGTCATGCGCCTTACATATTTTTGCTTCAGGTGGTGAGTTGCTGCGCCGCTTCGGCGTGCGCTCGGACTTCCGGTTTCGCCCCCTCGGGCGACCTACTTTGCCAAACGACGCAAAGTAGGCAAAGGTCTTGCCCCGGACATCCGGTTTTTCGCTCAGGCGAAAAATTCCCTCGTTGAAGCGAAGTTTCAGGGGCACGCGTCGAAGGACCATCCCTGGCCCATCGACGCTCTCGCGACATCCATGTCGCTCAACCCCTGAAACTCCGCTTCCTCTCGGCCTCCTGATCGGGGCAGTGGGAGCGCGCGGGTGTTTTTCTGGAAGTCTCGCCGAACCAAAGCTGAACGTACGAGCTCTTCGTAGGAGCGAGCTTGCTCGCGAACCCCCAGCGCCGAACTTACCCTGTAGGAGCGGGCCATGCCCGCGAACCGCCGGCAGGGCCGGCGTATCAGGCAGCTCGCTGCTGGGCAACCGAAGCCAGCAGGCGTCGGCCCAAAGAAAACGGGGCTCAGATCAGCCCCGTTTCCTCGTCGTCGTTGATCAGCCGGGTCAGCCCGCCCAGCGCCTCGCGCGCCTGGGTGCGGTTGAGCAGCTTGGAGCGCGCCGCCGGCGGCAGGTCGGTGATGCGGATGACGCCCTTGGTGATCAGCACCGAGATCAAGTCCTCCAGTACCCGGATCATGTCCAGGTCGCTCTGCTTGAGCTGCAGCAGGCTGCTCTCGGCCGCCCAGGCCTGGATGTCCGGATGGTCCGCCGGCAGGGTGCCGGTGGCGCCTTCGAATTCGGCGTCCTCGACGCGGGAAATCTTCCCCTCGGCGTTGCGCTGGATGTACAGCATCGACCCGTCCCCTGTTTCGTGATGTGAAGGGGCGACAGCGCAGCCACCCCGAAGGGTGGCCCGCTGTCGCCGTGTCAGAGCCTGACCGGTTGGAAGCCGTGGGGCAACCGCGGATCAGTGATGCTCAGTCTTGACCACCGGGTCGGAACCCGCCACCAGCTTGTTGACGATCTCGGTGGAGGTCGAGCCGTAGGCGGAGAGGTCGACGCCGCTCAGCTTGATGGTGACGTCCGCCGCGCCGCCGTTGTTGATCTGCCCGGTGGTGCTCACCTGCAGGGTCGAGGTCGCGGTGTCCACCTTCAGGTAGCTGAGGATGTCGTTGTGCGCGGTGTCCGGCAGCAGGTCGCTGATGTCGATGCGGTCGCCTTCACCGGCCTTGAAGTCGGTGATGGTGTCGTTGCCGATATCGCCGGCCTTCCAGATGAAGGTGTCGGCACCCGCACCGCCGGTGAGGATGTCGTCGCCCTTGCCGCCGGTGAGCTGGTCGTTGCCGGTGCCGCCGAAGAGGATGTCGTTGCCATTCTCGCCGAACAGGAAGTCGTTGCCGCCCTGACCGTAGAGGATGTCGTTGCCATCGCCGCCGTACAGGTGGTCGTCGCCGCCGCGGGTATCGCCGTCGACGTTGAACAGCGCGTGGTTGGCCTTGATGTAGTCGTACATCTCGTCGCTGGTGGCGGCATGGCCGTTCTTCAGCTCGAGGAACGCCGACAGTGCGCTGACACCGGAGCCCGCTGGCAGGTCGGCCGGTTTCGCCGGGTTGCCGTTGACACCCCAGGGGAGGTTATCGGTGTTGATGGTGTCACCGAAGATGATGTCGTCGCCCGCGCCACCGGTGATGGTGTCGTGGCCCGAGGGCGCCAGCTCGGTGGAGGTGGAGCCGCCGTGCAGGGCGGCGGTGAGGTCGCTGGCCTGCTTGACGATGTCCACCTGGCCGACCGGGGCGTAGCTGTTGATGATCTGCTTGAGGTTGTCGATGGTGACGCCGGCTGCCTGGTTGTTGCTGGTGGCATCGTTCAGCACGAAGTCGAGGCGGTAGGTGCCCTCACCCACGACATTGTCGGTGGTGTAGGTGGTGTTGCTGGCATTGAAGTTCAGCGTATGCGACTCGACTTCGCTCCAGACGCCGTTGCCTTCGCTCTTCATCAGTTTCCAGGTGAAGGTATCGCCGCTGCGCATGCTGTCGGCGAAGTCGAAGCTGAAGCTCGAGGTGGCGTACTTGGCGACGGTCAGCTCGGCGCTGTTCACCGTGGTCGCGCCGGCCGCGTTGGTGTCGGTCATGCTCAGCTTGCCGGATGCGACACCGGCGCTGCCGGTCGAGCTCGGCGACAGCGTCCACTTCGCCAGGCTGGCGCTGTTGTCGAAGGTGGACAGCGTGGTGGTGGCGGTGGTGTAGACCGAGCCCATGCCGGTGACGCTGGTGTTGTCGAAGTACTTGAGCGTGCTCTCGTTGACGCCGGTGCCGATACCGATGGCGCGCACCTCGCTGAGCGCCGACAGGCTGGCGAAGGCCTGGGTGGTGTTCTGCATCAGGGAGCCGCTGCCGCTGGACTCGGTCGGGTCGCCGTCGGTGAGGAACAGCGTGACATTCTCGTAGCCGTTCTTCTGCGTGTTGAACCAGTTGACCGCCTGGCCGAAGGCTTCCTGGTAGTCGGTGCCGCCGGAAGCCTGCAGGCCCTGGTTCTGGTTCTGGCCGATGGCGTTGATCAGTTGATCGATATTCGCATCGGACAGGTCGGTGATGCTGACCTTCAGGCTGGCGGTGCTCTGGAAGCCGATCAGCGAGATATTGATGATCCCGTCATGGCCCTTGAGCTCGTTGGCCAGGTTGATCAGCGCGTCCTTGACCAGCTTGATCCGCGAGTTGGCGTACGCCGCGCCGGACTGGCCGGCGAGGTTGTAGGACATGCTGCCGGAGGTGTCGACCACCAGGGCGATGTTGTAGTTGGTGCCGCCCTGGGTGAGGGTCTTGATGCCGCCGACATCGCCCAGGATCACGTCGTCGCCCGAGCCACCGGTGAGGGTGTTGTCGCCGTTGGGGTTGGTCGCCGGGATCTGCACCTGGCCGACGTGGATGTCGAAGCCGTAGGTCGGCGAGGTGTCGACGCCGCCGTTGGCCACGCCACCGCTGTCCTGGACGGCGAAGCTGAAGTGGCCGTTGGCGCCGGAGGCGTCCGGCACGAAGGTCAGCTTGCCGCCGGCCACATCGCTGGCGCTGATGGCCTGCCCGGCCTTCACCGCGGTGCCGTTGAGCAGCAGGGTACCGGCGTCCGGCAGGGCCTTGACGAGGATGTTCTGCAGGCTGTGGTTCTGGCCGTTGGCGGAGTCCGCGGTGTCGCTGAAGGCGAAGTCCTTGAGGGCGAAGGTGTAGGTCTTGCCGGCATAGACGCTGGCCGAGCCGTCGGCCGACAGCGGCGCATCGTTCACCGGAGTGACGTTGAAGGTCAGGGTGCTGGAGGCACTGGAGAAGCCGTCGTGGCTGTCCTGCACGGAGAACTTCAGGGTGGCGTAGGCGTTGCCCGCAGCGTTGGCCACCGGGGTGTAGACCAGGCTGGCGAGCAGGCTGACGGCGATCACCTGGCCGGCGGTCACCGACTGGCCATTGAGGCTCAGGCTGCCAGCGGTGGGCAGGCTGTCGATGCGGATGGCCTTGAGCGCGTCGCCGGCGTCCTTGTCGCTGAAGCCGAAGTCGCTGGCGCTGAAGCTGCGCTTGCCGTCCTCGTTCAGGGTCACGGTGCTGTCGGTGGCGGTGGGCAGGTCGTTGCTGCCGGTCACGGTGATGGTCACGGTGGCCGGTGCGCTGACCGCGCCCTGGGCATCCCTGGCGGTGTAGGTGAAGGTCACCTGGCGCGATTCGCCGACGTTGAGCGCGTCGAAGTCAGTGCCGGGGTTGAACACGTAGCTGCCGTTGGCGTTGAAGGTGAGGCTGCCGTTGCCGGCGCCAACGTCCTTCACCAGGGCATAGCCGTTGGGGTTGACCGCGCTGTCGATGTCGCTGGCAGCCGGCACCACGCCGCTGAGGCTGTTGTTCTCGCCGGTGGTCTGCTGGTCGTTTTTGGCCTCCGGTGCATCGTTCACCGGGTTGATGCCCACGGTGACGGTCGCGGTGCTGGTGCCGCCGTGGCCATCGCTGATGGTGTAGGTGAAGCTGCCGGTACCGTTGAAGTCCTTGGCCGGGGTGAACACGACGTTGCCGTTTTCCAGCTTCACGCTGCCGTTGACCGCGTTCTGCACGCTGACGATCGACAGGGCGTCGCCGTCGACGTCGCTGTCGTTGCCCAGCAGGGTCTGCGGGGCGATGGTCAGCGCGGTGTCTTCGTTGGTCACCAGCTCGCTCACCGCGTGGGTCAGCGCCGTGCCGCCGAGCACGCTGTAGGTGCCGCCCTGCGGGCGCATTTCCACCTGCAGCTGGGCCTGGCCGCCCTGGTCCCAGTAGACGATCTCGATGCTGTGGCTGCCGCTCTGGGCGATGCTGAAGACCGCCGATTCACGACCGGTCGGGCTCTGGTTGGCGTCGAACTTGAACACCTCCACGCCGTCGATCCTGATGCTGAAACCGTCGTCGGCATTCACCCGCAGCTGATAGTTGCCGGCGTTGAGGTTGATCGCCCCGGTCAGCTGGATGATCGCGTCGGAGGTGTTCGCCGGGTCGCTGCTCAGGGAGTTCGCATCGTTGCCGAGGAACTTCTGCAGGTTGCCGTCGCCGCCCAGGTCACCGCCGCTGAGGCTGTAGTTCAGCGAGGTGGCGGTGAAGGTGGCGGCGGCCGCCTTGCCGGTGATGAACGAGGAAACCTGCGACAGGCTGGTCAGGTTGCTGCCATCGACGCCCTCGCGGTAGCCCCAGTAGCTGCCCTTCAGGCCGCTGAGGGTGAAGGTGTCGTTCACCGCCAGCGGGGCGTCGTTCACCGGGGTGACGTTCAGGGTCAGGGTGTTCGGCGTGGTGTCGAACGCATTGGCGCTGTCCTTCACCGAGAAGGTGAAGCTGGCGTAGTTGTCGCCGTTGGCGTTGGCGGCCGGGGTGAACACCAGCTTGCCGAGGTCGGCGGCGCCGATCACCTGGCCGGCGGTCACGGCGTTGCCGTTGAACGTCAGGGTGCCATGGGTGGGCAGGCTGTCGATGCGCACGCCGCTGAAGGTGTCGCCGCTGTCCACGTCGGTGAAGCCGAAGTCGGCGGCGCTGAAGTTGCGGCTGCTGTCTTCGTCCAGGGTGACGGTCTTGTCGGCGCCGTTGGGGGCATCGTTGCTGCCGTTGACGGTGAGGGTGATGGTCTTCGGATCGCTGAGCGCGCCGGCGTCGTCCTTCGCCTGGTAGGTGAAGGTGACGGTTTCGCTCTGCCCGGCGGCCAGGTGGTCGAAGGCGTTGCCCGGCGTGAAGGTGTAGCTGCCGTCGGCGTTGAACACGAGGCTGCCCTTGCCCTGGGCGACGTCGGTGGCCAGCTGGTAGCCGACCACGGTGCCGTCGATATCGGTGGCGGTCGGGACCTGGCCGTGCAGGACGGTGTTCTCTTCGGTCGAGGCGGTGCCGTCGACGGCAATCGGGCGGTCATTGCTGCCGGTGACGGTGATGGTGACGGTCTGCGGGTCGCTCAGTGCGCCGGCGTTGTCCTTCGCCTGGTAGGTGAAGGTCACGGCTTCGCTCTGGCCGGCGGCCAGGTGATCGAAGGCGGTGCCCGGCGCGAAGGTGTAGCTGCCGTCGGTGTTGAAGGCCAGGGTGCCCTTGCCGGCCGCCACGTTGGTGGCGAGCTGGTAGCTGGCGACGCTGCCGTCCACATCGGTGGCGACCGGGACCTGGCCCTGGAGCACGGCGTTCTCGTCGGTGGTCTGGCTGTCGGCAAAGGCGACCGGCGCGTCGTTGGTGCCGTTGATGGTGACGGTCACGTTGCTGCTGGTGCCATCGGCGGCCTTCACGACGAAGGTGTCGGTGACGTGCTCGCCGGCCTTCAGCTCGTTGAAGGCGGAGTGGGCCACGTAGGTCCAGCTGCCGTCGGTGGCGATGCTGAAGGTGCCGTAGGTGCCGGCGGTGTTGGTCTGTGCCTGGAAGCTGGCGGGCCCGTCGACGTCGGTGACGTTCAGCTTGCCGTCGAGGGTGACTGGGACGTTGGTTTCATCGGCGCTGGCGCTGGCCTGGCCGGTGATGACCGCCGCGTCGTTGCTGCCGGTGACGGTGATGGTGATGGTCTGCGGGTCGCTCAGTGCGCCGTCGTTGTCCTTCGCCTGGTAGGTGAAGGTCACGGCTTCGCTCTGGCCGGCGGCCAGGTGGTCGAAATCGCTGCCCGGCGCGAAGGTGTAGCTGCCGTCGGCGTTGAAGGTCAGGGTGCCCTTGCCGGCCGCCACGTTGCTGGCGAGCTGATAGCTGGCAACGCTGCCGTCCACATCGGTGGCGACCGGGACCTGGCCCTGGAGCACGGCGTTCTCGTCGGTGGTCTGGCTGTCGGCGTAGGCGACCGGTGCGTCGTTGTTGCCGTTGACCGTGATGGTGATGGTCTGCGGATCGCTCAGCCCGCCGTTGTTGTCCTTGGCCTGGTAGGTGAAGGTGACGGTTTCGCTCTGGCCGGCAGTCAGGTGGTCGAAGGCGCTGCCCGGGTTGAAGCTGTAGCTGCCGTCGGCGTTGAAGGTCAGGGTGCCCTTGCCGGCCGCCACGTCGCTGGCCAGCTGGTAGCTGGCGATGCTGCCGTCCACATCGGTGGCGCTCGGAACCTGGCCGTTGAAGACGCTGTTTTCGTCGGTGGCCGCGGTGCCGTCGAAGGCGACCGGGTTGTCGTTGGTGCCGACGATGTTGACGGTCACGGTGGCGCTGGTGCCGTCGGCGGTCTTCACGGTGAAGGTGTCGGTCAGGGTCTGGCCGACCTTCAGTTCGTTGTAGGCGCTGCTGGCGACGTAGGTCCAGGCGCCGTCGGTGCCGAGGTTGAAGGTGCCGTACTTGCCGGCCACATCGCTCTGCGCCTGGAAGGTTGCCGGGCTGTCGACGTCGCTCGCGTTGAGCTTGCCGCCGGTGCTGACCGGCGCGTCGGTCTCGTTGACGCTGCTGGACTTCACGCCGCTGATGACGGCGGCGTCATTGCTGCCGGTGACGGTAATGGTGATGGTCCGGGGCTCGCTCAGCGCGCCGTTGTCGTCCTTCGCCTGGTAGGTGAAGGTGACGACCTGGCTCTGGCCGGCGGCCAGGTGGTCGAAGTCGCTGCCCGGCTCGAAGTGGTAGGTGCCGCTGGAGTTGAAGTTCAGCGAGCCGTTGCCCTGGCCGACGTCGGTGACCAGCTGGTAGCCGGAGACCTTGCCATCCGGATCGGTGGCGGCCGGTACCTTGCCATTGACGCGGCCGTTCTCGTCGATGGTGACGCTGTCATCGTACGCGGTGGGGGCGTCGTTGGTGCCCAGGATGTTCACGGTGACGCTGGAGCTGGTGCCGTCGGCGGCCTTCACGGTGAAGGTGTCGGTCAGTTGCTCGCCCGGCTTCAGCTCGTTGTAGGCGTCCTTGGCGACGTAGGTCCAGGTGCCGTCGGTACCGAGGTTGAAGGTGCCGTATTTGCCGGCGACATTGGTCTGGGCCTGGAAGGCGTCCGGGCCGTCGACGTCGCTGACGTCCAGCTTGCCGGTGGTGGTGATCGGCGCGTTGGTCTCGTCCACGTTGACGATCTTCGCCCCGCTGATGATGGCGGCATCGTTGCTGCCGTTCACGGTCAGGGTCAGGACGTTCTCGTCGGTGGCGCCCTTGTCGTCGGTGACGATGAACTTGATCTGCAGCTCGAGGGTTTCGCCGGCGCCGAGCGTCTGGTAGTCGGCGTGGTTGCCGTCGAAGCTCCAGGTGCCGTTGGCGTTGAGGGTGAAGCCGCTGGGCGCGGCGTCCTTCAGGCTGAAGTACAGCGCGTGGCCGTCATCGATATCGGTCGCGGTGAGGGTGCCGCCGCTGATCTTGTCTTCATTCACCGAGGCGCTGGCCGCCTTGGCCACCGGCGCATCGTTGGTGCCGATGACGGTGATGGTCAGGGTGCTGGCGCTCTTCGCACCGAACTGGTCGGTGACGCTGTAGTTGACGGTGAAGACCTGGGTCGCGCCCACGGCCAGGTGCTGGTACGCCGCGTTGCTGGCGTCGAAGCTCCACTTGCCGCTGCTGTCGCTGCTGAAGCCCGCCGGCAGGCTGCCGGTGGTGGCGAAGGTCAGCACGGCGTTGTGGTCGACATCGCTGCCGGCCAGCTGGCCACCGATCTTGCTGTCTTCGTAGACGGTTTCCTTCATCACCCCGGCGACGGGTGCGTCGTTGGTGCCGGTGACGGTGATGGTCAGGGTGCTGGTGCCGGTGGCGCCGTGCTCGTCGGTGACGGTGTAGTGGATGACCACCGCCTGCTGCTCGCCCTGGGCGAGATTGTCGTAGGCCGGGTCCTTGGCATCGAACAGCCAGCTGCCGTCCGGCTTCAGGGTGAAGCCGGCGGTGTTCTGGGCGGTGCTGAAGGTCAGCTGGGCGTCGTGGTCGACGTCGGTGGCCTGCAGCTTGCCGGTGATCTCGCTGACTGGCTTGAGCTGGTTGCCCAGGGTGGTGCCGTTGGCGCCGTTGGTGGTCAGGGTCCAGTTGTTGCCGGTATGGCTGACCTGGCCGAGCACATTGCCGACGCTCACCTGCGACGGCAGGTTGCTCAGCACCAGGGTCGAGTCGACGAGGGTGTCGCCGGAGTCGGAAACGCCCAGGACGATGGTGTAGGTGCCCGGCTTGTCGAACACCTGCTGGAAGGTCTGCAGCCCCGAGTTGCCGCCGTCGCCGACCACGGACACGCTGGAGAGCAGCTGCACCTTCTGGCCGTTGACCTGCACGTAGGCGAAGTCGTTGAACGGGCCGTAGTCCTGGGTGCCGAACGACCAGTTGAAGCTGACCGCCTCGCCCGGCTGGGTGGTGGTCACGGTCAGGGTGATGGACGAGCCGTCGGTGGCGCCGGCCACGATGCCGAGGTCCTTGATGCCGCCTTCCACGGCGCTGGCGCTGGCGGGAATGGCGAAGGGCGCGTCGTTGGTGCCGACGATGTTCACGGTGACGTTGGCGGTGGTGCCATCGGCGGCCGTGACGCTGAAGGTGTCGGTGAGCACTTCACCGACCTTCAGCTCGTTGTAGGCGCCCTGGGCGTAATAGGTCCACTTGCCGCTGGCATCGATGCTGAACTTGCCGTAATTGCCGAGGGTATCGGACTGCGGCAGGAAGCTGGCCGGGCCGTCGACGTCGCTGATGGTCAATTGGCCGCCGGTGTTCACGGCCGTATCGGTTTCGTTGACGCTGACCGAGGTCTGGCCGCTGATGACCGCGGCGTCGTTGCTGCCGGTGACGGTGATGGTGATGGTCTGCGGGTCGCTCAGCGCACCGTTGTCGTCCTTCGCCTGGTAGGTGAAGGTGACGTCCTGGCTTTCGCCGGCGGCCAGGTGATCGAAGTCGGTGCCCGGCTCGAAGGTGTAGCTGCCGTCGGCGTTGAAGGTCAGGCTGCCATGTCCCTGGCCGACGTCGGTGGCCAGCTGATAGCCGACCACGCTGCCATCGATATCGGTGGCCAGCGGAACCTGGCTGGTGAAGGCCGCGTTCTCGCCGGTGGTCTTGCTGTCGCCGAAGGCCACCGGCGCATCGTTGGTGCCGACGATGTTCACGGTGACCGTGGCGCTGGTGCCGTCGGTCGCCTTGACGGTGAAGCTGTCGGTCAGTTTTTCGCCCTGCTTGAGCTCGTTGTAGGCCGCGTTGGCGGTGTAGGTCCACTGGCCGTCGGCGCCCAGGTTGAAGCTGCCGTACTTGCCGACGACGCCGGTCTGCGCCTGGAAGCTGGCGGCGCCGTCGACATCGCTGACGGTCAGCAGGCCGCCGGTGGTGATCGGCGCGTCGGTCTCGTCCACATTCACGCTGGCCACGCCGCCGATCACGGCCGGGTCGTTGCTGCCGGTGACGGTGAGGGTCAGGGTCTGGGTGTCGGTGGCGCCGTGCTCGTCGGTGACGATGTACTTGACCTGGATGTCGCGGGTCTCGCCTTCGGCGAGGGACTGGTAGGCCGGGTCCTTGCCGTCGAAGGTCCAGCTGCCGTCGGTCTTCAGGGTGAAGCCGGCGGGCGGGTTGCCGGCCACGCTGAAGCTCAGCTTGGCGCCGTCGTCCACGTCGGTGGCGGTGAGCTGGCCCTTGCTGACGGCGTCCTCGGCGGCTGCCGCGGTAGCGGCGTTGGCCTTGGGCGCGTCGTTGGTGCCGGTGACGGTGATCGGCAGCACGCTCGGGGTGCTGGCGCCGTGCTCGTCGGTGACGGTGTAACCGACGCTGATCAGCTGCGTCGCGCCCGCCTTCAGGTGCTGGTAGGCGGCATCGCCCGCGTCGAAGCTCCACTTGCCGTCGCTGCCCAGGGTCAGGCCCGCCGGGGCGGCCTGGTTCAGGCTGTAGGTGAGCTGCGCGCCGTGGTCGACGTCGATGGCTTTCAGCTCGCCGCTGATCTGCGCGTCTTCGCGGACGAAGGTCAGCGAGGGCAGGGCGATGGGCGTGTCGTTGGTGCCGGTGACGGTCAGCGTCAGGGTGTTGCTGCTGGTGGCGCCGTGTTCGTCGGTGACGGTGTAGTCGATGGACAACACCTTGCTCTCGCCGGAGGCGAGGCTCTGGTAGGCCGGGTTGAGGCCGTTGAAGGCCCAGGTGCCGTCCTTGAACAGGGTGAAGCCGGCGGGGGCCTTGTCGTTGAGGCTGAAGCTGAGCTTGGCGCCGTCGTCGACGTCGCTGGCGGTCAGCTTGCCGAGGCTGAGCTTGTCCTCGCTGGCGTTCGCCGAGGCGGCGTTGGCCACCGGCGCATCGTTGGTGCCGGTGACGGTGATGGTCAGCGAGCTGGTGCTGGTGGCGCCGTGCTCGTCGGTGACGGTGAACGGAATGCTCAGGGTCTGCGTGGCGCCGGCCTTCAGGTGCTGGTACTCGCTGACGCTGGCGTCGAAGCTCCACTTGCCGTCGGCATCGACGCTGAAGCCGGCCGGGGCGGCCTTGTCCAGGGCGTAGCTGAGCGTGGCGCCGTTGTCGGCGTCGCTGGCGGCGAGCTGGCCGCTGATCTGCGCGTCCTCCTTCACCGCGCCAGTGGTGGCGCTGGCGATCGGGGCGTCGTTGCTGCCGGTGACGGTGAGGGTGATGGTCTGCGGGTCGCTCAGGGCGCCATCGTTGTCCTTCGCCTGGTAGGTGAAGGTGATGTCGCGGGATTCGCCTTCGGCCAGGCCGTCGAAGTCCTTGCCCGGGTTGAAGACGTAGCTGCCGTCGGCATTGAAGGTCAGGCTGCCATTGCCCTGGCCGACGCCCGTGGTCAGCTGGTAGCCGGCGATGCTGCCGTCCACGTCGGTGGCGGCCGGGACCTGGCCGTTGAAGACGCTGTTCTCGTCGGTGGTGGCGCTATCGGCATAGGCCACCGGCGCGTCGTTGGTGCCGGTGACGGTGATGCTGACGGTCTGCGGATCGCTCAGCGCGCCGTTGTTGTCCTGCGCCTGGTAGGTGAAGGTCACGGTTTCGCTGGCGCCGGCGGCCAGATGGGCGAACGCGCTGCCCGGGTCGAAGGTGTAGCTGCCGTTGGCGTTGAAGGTCAGCGAGCCCTTGCCCTGGGCGACGTCGGTGCTCAGCTGGTAGCCGACGACGGTGCCGTCCACGTCGCTGGCCGGCGGAACCTGGCCGTTGAGAACGGTGTTTTCTTCGGTGGTGGCGGTATCGGCGGAGGCGACCGGGGCATCGTTGGTGCCGTTGATGGTCACGGTCACGGTGGTGCGGGTACCGTCGGCGGCCAGCACGGTGAAGCTGTCGGTCAGGTGTTCGCCGAGCTTGAGCGCGTTGTAGGCGTCATTGGCGACGTAGGACCAACTGCCGTCGGCGGCGATGCTGAACGTGCCGTGGTCGCCGGCGGTGCCGGTCTGGGCCTGGAAGCTCGCCGGGCTGTCGACGTCGCTGATGGTCAGCTTGCCCTCGAGGGTGACCGGGGCGTTGGTCTCATCGGCGCTGCCGCTGGTCTGGCCGGCGATCGCCGCGGCGTCGTTGCTGCCGGTGACGGTGAGGGTGATGGTCTGCGGATCGCTCAGCGCGCCGTTGTTGTCCTTCGCCTGGTAGGTGAAGGTGACGTCGCGGGTTTCGCCCTGGGCCAGGCTGTCGAAGTCCTTGCCAGGGTTGAAGACGTAGCTGCCGTCGGCATTGAAGGTCAGGCTGCCGTTGCCCTGGCCGACGTCGGTAGTCAGTTGGTAGCCGGCGATGCTGCCGTCCACGTCGGAGGCGGCCGGCACCTGGCCGTTGAGCACGCTGTTCTCGTCGGTGGTCGCCGCGCCCGGCTGGGCAACCGGCGCGTCGTTGGTGCCGGTCACGGTGAGGGTGATGGTCTGCGGGTCGCTCAGCGCGCCGTTGTTGTCCTTCGCCTGGTAGGTGAAGGTGACGTCGCGGGTCTCGCCCTGGGCCAGGCTGTCGAAGTCCTTGCCGGGGTTGAAGACGTAGCTGCCGTCCGGGTTGAAGGTCAAGCTGCCGTTGCCCTGGCCGACGCCGGTGGTCAGCTGGTAGCCGGCAACTCTGCCGTCCACGTCGGAGGCGGCCGGCACCTGGCCGTTGAGCACGCTGTTCTCGTCGGTGCTGGCGGCGCCCGGCTGTGCGACCGGCGCGTCATTGGTGCCGGTCAGGGTCACGGTCAGGGTGGCGGTGCTGGTGGCGCCGTGCTCGTCGGTGACGGTGTAGGGCACCTGTACCACCAGGGTTTCGCCCTCGGCCAGGTGCTGGTAGGCCGGGTCCTTGCCATCGAAGGTCCAGCTGCCGTCCGGCTTCAGGGTGAAGCCCGCCGGCGGATTGCCGCTGCTGGTGAAGGTGAGGCTGCTGCCGGTGTCGCGGTCGGTGGCCAGCAGTTGGCCGCCGATCACGCTGTCCTCATTGCCGCTGGCCTGGCCATCCTGGGCGACCGGGGTGTCGTTGGCGCCCTGGACGTTGATGGTGATGACGCGGGTGTCGGTGGCGCCGGACGGATCGGTGACGGTGACGGTAAAGCTGTCGCTCGGGTTCTGGCCCTGGGGCAGGGCGTTCACGGCATTCGCATCGACCACGTAGGTGTAGCTGCCGTCGGCGTTGACGGTCAGCTCGCCATAGGCACCCTTGGCGCTGCCGCTCCAGGTCAGGTTGCGGTCATCGACGTCGGTGGCGGCCAGCTGACCCTTGATGTCGGCGAAGCTGTCATTGGCGGCGGTGTCGGTGATGGCACTGGTATAGGTGCCAGTGGCCACCGGGGTGTCGTTCACCGGGGTGATGCCGACATTCACCACCAGCGTGCTGCTGGCGCCACGGGCGTCAGTGACGATCACGGTGAACGTGTCGGCGCCGTTGTAGTCGCCGTTGGGGTTGTACTGCCAGGTGCCGTTGGGGTTGAGCACCAGCAGGCCGTTGGCCGGAGCCTGGCCGACGCTGTAGGCGATCAGGTCGCCGTTGGGGGCACGGGCGGAGAAGGTGCCGGTGAGCTGGGTGTCTTCGGCGGTGGTGAGGTTCAGCACGCCGTTGCGGCCGTCGGTGATCACCGGGGGGAGGTTGGGCGGCAGTTCGCCCTGGCGCTGGTCGTCGCCGGCGCCTCCGTTGCCCAGGCCGTTGGTGGCATAGCCGATGTTCGCGTCGACGCGACCGGCCGTGGCGTCCAGCACCACGAAGCTGTGGCCGCCACCCACGCCGCCGTTGCCGCCCGCGGCCGAAGGCGCGGCGCTCGGGCCGGCTGCGGTGGGCGCCAGCGCCTGGGTCGGGTCGAGGCCGGCGGCGATGGCCTTCTGCAGGTCCTCGGTGCTCGGCGCGTTGACCGGCTGCGCGGCGGCGTGGTGCGCCTCGCCCTGCGGCAGGTCGGCGCTGCTCCATTGGCTGTCGCGGCCCAGGTCCACCAGCGTGCCCTTGCCGACGTCGAGCGTCACCGCGCCGGAAGCGCCGGTGAGCAGCTGCTCGCCCTGGTAGATGCGATCGCCTTCGACCAGCACGCGCTGGGCGCCTTCGGGGGATACCGCAATCACTTGGCCGATGATGCTTTTTACGACGGCGACGACGCTGCTCATGCACTTCTCCTGGTGAGGCTTGCCTGGTTGCCGACCGGCCGCGAGTGGGGTCGGCTCAGGAGGCATTCCCTTGTCTGTAAGAGCAAAAAGTTTGGCGTCAAAAACATGGCTTATAGCGGTTGGAAATTAGGTATATGCCAATGTATTGACCATTCGATTGCCATCCTAAACAATTGGCAAATCGATGTCACTTTGATATCGGTGGTCCGCCCAAAAAAATTTAGCGTGAAATTCATCACGCTTTTTGAAGCTTTCCTTGCAGCCATTCGCCGGTCTTTTGACGCTGATTGCGGCAATCGAATCGCTGCGGCTATCTCACTGATAAGGATGTTTTTCCTCATGCGCATGCGATTCGCCCACGCCGTACCCTTCGCCCTGGCTTTCGTCATCCCCGCCGCCCTGCCGGTGCAGGCCGATACCCTCAACCAGGCCATGCAGAAGGCGCTGGAGTACCACCCGGAAATCCAGGCCGGGGTGAACTCCCGTCTGGCGGCAGACAAGCAACTGCGTGCGGCGAAGGGTGGCTATCTGCCGTCCGTCGACCTGACCGCCGGTTATGGCCGTGAAGGCTCCGACAACACCACCACCCGTGGCGAAGGCGACCACTGGAAGACCCTGAACCGTGGCGAATCCAACCTCGCCCTGCGCCAGATGGTCTTCGACGGCTTCGCCACCTCCAGCGAAGTGGGTCGCCAGCAGGCCACCGTCAACTCCCGCGCCTACGCGCTGCTGGGCACCTCCGAGCGCACCGCGCTGGACGTCGCACAGGTCTACACCGACGTGCTGCGCCGCGAGGAAATGGTTCGCCTGGCCGAGGAAAACCTCAAACGCCACCAGCGCGTCTACGACCAGATCAGCCTGCGCAGCTCCCGCGGCGTCGGTCGTCTCGCCGACCAGGACCAGGCCGAAGCACGCCTGGCCCAGGCGCAGAACAACCTGATGACCGAGAAGACCAACCTGGCCGACGCCCGCACCAACTACTACAGCGTGGTGGGCAGCGACCCGGTCGACCTGAGCGAGCCGACCGGCCTCGTCGGCCAGTTGCCCGACGACCTGCAGGCGGCCCGCCGCCAGCTGGTGGAGAACAGCCCGATCCTGCGCTCGGCGGAGTCGGACGTGGCCGCGGCGGAGCAGCAGTACGAAGCGGCGAAGTCGACCTTCTATCCGAGATTCGATGCAGAACTTTCCAAGGGTGCCGATAACAACCTCGATGGCGAGGAAGGCCACAACAACGAATGGCAGGCGATGCTGCGCATGCGCTACAACCTGTTCGCCGGCGGCAGCAACAAGGCCCAGCTGGAGGCCAAGTCCTACGAGGCGAACCAGGCCCTGGACATCCGCAACAACGCCCTGCGCCAGTTGAACGAGGAACTCGGATTGTCCTGGAATGCCCTGAACAACGCCCGCGACCAGCTGCCGATCGCCCGTCAGTACGTGGACTACAGCACCCGCGTGCGTGAGGCGTACCAGAAGCAGTTCACCATCGGCGAGCGCACCCTGCTCGACCTGCTGGACAGCGAGAACGAGCTGTTCAACGCCTCGCGCCGCCTGGTCGACCTGAAGTACACCGAGCTGTTCACCCAGTACCGCATCAAGGCCACCCTGGGCGAGCTGCTCAAGAGCCAGGGCGTGGTGGCGCCGATGGCCGCCGTGGCTTCCGAAGACGTCAAGCCGAAAGTCCAGCTGCCCGGCCTCAACTAACCAGCCCGAGAGAGCATCCGCGTGGATCAAGAAGTCAGCGCCGTACCCTTAAGCCACGATCCGCGCGGTCTGCTCGACGACCCGTTGCTGGACAGCCTGCTGACGCTCTGTCAGCTGCACCAGAAACCGGCCAGCCGCGCCATGCTCACCAGCGGCCTGCCGCTGCCCGGGCAGCGCCTGTCCGCCGAGCTGCTGCCCCGTGCAGCGGCTCGCGCCGGCCTGCAGGGGCGCCTGTTGCAGCGCAAGCTGGAGCAGATTCCCGCCCTGGCCATGCCCGCCATGCTGTTGCTGCGCGAAGGGCGCTGCGCGGTGCTGCTGGGCTGGGAGAGCAACGGCGATGCGCGCCTCTTGCTGTCGGAAAGCGACGGCGGCGAAGTGCGCGTCAGCCGCGAACTGCTGAGCGAGGACTACGCCGGCCAGGCCTTCTTCGCCCAGCCGCAGCACAAGTTCGACCTGCAGCATGGCGAGCTGATCCCGCGCGCCAAGAGCTGGTTCCGCGACACCCTCAAGCGCTCGCGCTGGCTGTATGTCGACGCCGTGGCCGCCAGCCTGCTGATCAACCTGATCGCCCTGGCCGCGCCGTTGTTCGTCATGAACGTCTACGACCGCGTGGTGCCCAACCAGGCCGCCGCCACCCTCTGGGTGCTGGCCATCGGCATCAGCGGCGCCTACCTGTTCGACCTGCTGCTCAAGACCATGCGCGGCCTGTGCCTGGACCTGGCCGGCAAGAAGACCGACCTGATCATCTCGGCGACGCTGTTCGAGCGCATCGTCGGCATGAGCATGAAGTACCGCCCGGCGCGGGTCGGTTCGTTCGCCCAGAACATCCACGAATTCCAGACGCTGCGCGACTTCCTCAACTCGCTCACGCTCACCACCCTGATCGACCTGCCGTTCACCCTGCTGATCCTGCTGGTGATCGGCATCATCGGCGGGCCGCTGGTGTTCGTCCCGCTGGTGGCCTTCCCGCTGGCCGCGGGCCTGGGCTGGCTGCTGCAGAAGCCGCTGGTGGAGACCATGAACCGCACCATGGCGCTGGCCGCTGAGCGCCAGTCCAGCCTGATCGAGACGCTCGCCAGCCTTGACGCGGTGAAGGTCAACAACGCCGAGAGCGAGCGCCAGTACCTCTGGGAGCAGACCATCGGCACCCTCAGCCGCCTGGAGTTGCGGGTCAAGCTGCTGTCCACCCTGGCGATGAACATCACCGTGCTGATCCAGGCGCTGGCCGGGGTCATCATGATCATCGGCGGCGTCTACCTGATCATCGCCGGCGACCTGTCCATGGGCGGCCTGATCGCCTGCTACATGCTCAATGGCCGCGCCCTCGGCCCGCTGACCCAGCTCTCCGGGCTGATCCAGCGCTACCAGCAGGCGCGCCTGTCCATGGCCACCACCAACCAGATGATGGAGCTGCCGCAGGAGCGCAACGCCGACGAGCGTCCGCTGACCCGCTCGCAACTGCGCGGAGGCATCGAGATGCGCGGCCTCGACTTCGCCTACCCGAACCAGCAGGTGGCGGCATTGCACGGCATCAACCTGCAGATCCGCGCCGGCGAGAAGGTCGGCATCATCGGCCGCAGCGGCTCGGGCAAGAGCTCCCTGGCCAAGCTGATCGTCGGCCTGCACCAGCCGGAGAACGGCAACCTCCTGGTGGACGGCGCCGACGTGCGCCAGCTGGACATCAGCGAGCTGCGCCACAACATCGGCTACGTGCCTCAGGACATCAGCCTGTTCAGCGGCACCCTGCGCGACAACCTGGTCAGCGGCGCGCGCTACATCGACGACGAGCGCGTGCTGGAAGTCGCCGAGCTGACCGGCGTCAACGAGTTCGTCCGCCTGCACCCGCAGGGCTACGAACTGCAGGTCGGCGAGCGCGGCCACAACCTCTCCGGCGGCCAGCGGCAGAACGTCGCCCTGGCCCGCGCACTGCTGCTCGACCCGCCGATCCTGTTGCTGGACGAACCCACCAGCGCCATGGACAACGCCGGCGAAGAGCGCCTGAAACAGCGCCTGCAGGCGATCATGGGCGAGAAGACACTGCTGCTGGTCACCCACCGCGCCTCCATGCTCAGCCTGGTGGACCGTCTGGTGATCATCGACAAGGGACGCATCATTGCCGACGGTCCGAAGGACGTGGTCATGGATGCACTGAAGAAGGGGCAGATCAGTGTCGCTTAATCCCCAGGGCGGTATCCGCCACTCCGTCCGTGGCTATTTCAAGGGCGGCGACAGCCTCTCCGGCCAGCCGCTTCCGGAAGTCAGCAAGGCGCTGATCGAGGACGCGCCGCGGGTGGTGCGACTGACCATCTGGATCCTCATCGGCTTCGTCGCCTTCCTGCTGTTGTGGGCGCATTTCGCCCAGATCGACGAGGTCACCCGGGGCGAGGGCAAGGCGATTCCCTCGTCCAAGGTGCAGAAGATCCAGAACCTGGAAGGCGGCATCGTCTCGCAGATCTTCGTCCACGAGGGGCAGGTGGTGCAGGCCGGCGAGCAACTGATGCGCCTGGACCCGACGCGCTTCCAGTCCAACGTCGGCGAGACCGAGGCCGACCGGCTGGCGATGTTCCTGCGTGTGGAGCGCCTCTCCGCCGAGGTGGAAGACCGCCCGCTGAACATCCCCGAGGACGTGCGCGCCAAGGCGCCGGGCCAGGCCAGCAGCGAAGAGGCGCTGTTCCACAGCCGCCAGCAGCAGCTCAAGGATGAAACCGACGGCCTGCAGCAGCAGCTGGTGCAGAAGCAGCAGGAACTGCGGGAGTTCGTTTCCAAGCAGGCGCAATACCGCAACAGCCTGAACCTGCTGCGCGAGGAGATCTCCATGTCCGCGCCACTGGTGGCGCAGGGCGCCATGTCGCAGGTGGAACTGCTGCGCCTCAAGCGCTCGGAAGTGGAGAACCGCGGCCAGCTCGATGCCACCACGCTGGCCATCCCGCGGGCCGAGGCGGCGGTGAAGGAAGTCGAGCGCAAGGTTGCCGAGACCCAGTCGCGCTTCCGCAGCGACGCGCTGAAGGAACTCAACGAGGCGCGCACCGAACTGAGCAAGGCCACGGCCACCGGCAAGGCGCTGGAAGACCGCGTCAGCCGCACCCTGGTCACCTCGCCGGTGCGCGGCATCGTCAAGCAGCTGCTGGTGAACACCATTGGCGGCGTGATCCAGCCGGGCAGCGACCTGATCGAGATCGTCCCGCTGGACGACACCCTGCTGGTGGAAGCACGCATCCGCCCGCAGGACATCGCCTTCCTGCGCCCCGGCCAGCATGCCATGGTCAAGTTCACCGCCTACGACTACACCATCTACGGCGGCCTGCAGGCGGACCTGGAGCAGATCGGCGCCGACACCGTCACCGACGACGACGGCAACAGCTTCTACCTGATCAAGCTGCGCACCCGCAAAAGCCACCTGGGCACCGACGACAAACCGCTGCTGATCATCCCCGGGATGATCGCCACGGTGGACATCATGACCGGCAAGAAAAGCATCCTCAGCTACCTGCTCAAGCCCATCCTGCGGGCCAAGGCGGAGGCGCTGCGCGAGCGGTGATCCGGGCGGCATGGCGAAAACGCAAGCGAGTCGGAGTTTCTGCAGGAATCGACTCGCTTTTCTCGGGAAGCGCCGGCAATCTTGAGCTCTTTGCGTTTTGGTTCATCAGGAGCTTGATCATGAAAGGGAATTTGCCGCTGGCCTTGTCTTTACTCGTTGCGCTGGGAGCGCCCACGGTTTTCGCCGAGGAGGCTGCAACCGGTTCCAGTGCCCTAAAGGATTCCGCCAAGGCGGCCGTGTCCTCGGCCATTTCCGCTGGCAAGAATCTGCTGGGGGGAGTTTCCGACGGCGTCACCGAAGGTCGAGAGTCCGCCCAGGGTAGCGATGGTTCCATCGTCGTCTCCAGCCTGGCGCAAATGGACGGTCAGGTCAGCGTTCAGTTGCTCAAGGTCGAACCAGGCGAGGATGGCAACCTGGTTGCCACGCTCGGGTTCAAGAACGCCACCGGGAAGCCGCTGCGCCTGATCAACCTGCGTCAGACCGGCGCGTTGTTGGCCATCGATCAGGAGGGTTACTCCAGCGCGCCTTTACCCGGTGCGATTAATCCGGATGACGTGACCATCCCGGCGAACACCGGAGTGCGGCAGAAGTTCGTGTTCGATGGTCCGACTGCTGCTGTGCAGTCGATCCGCCTTTGGGGACGCGATTTCGCCGTCAAGCCATAATCCCCATGGCGCCTGGAAGCCCCGCATTCGAGCGGGGCTTTTTGTTTTTCAATACGCCACGGTAAACCGCTGCTGGTGATGGTTGGCCTGCTCGGCCTCGTCGATCATCGCCACCGCCAGGTCCGGCAGGGAGATGCGGCTCTCGCCGTTGCCGTCGAACAGCACCTGGTCACCGCCGACGCGGAAGCTGCCGGTGCGGGTTTCGCCGTCGAGCAGCATGGCCGGGCTGAGGAAGGCCCAGTCCAGGTCCTTCTCCGCGCGCAGCTGGTCCAGCGCATCGGCCGCCCCCAGCGCGCCCTGTTTCCACTGCTCGGGGAATTCCGGGCTGTCCACCAGGCGCTGGCCGGGGGCGATTTCCAGGCTGCCGGCGCCGCCGAGCACCAGCAGGCGCTTCACCCCGGCGGCCTTCACGCCGTCGAGGATGGCGCGGCTGCCCCTGGCGTGGGCGCCACGGATGTCCGGGTTGCCCCAGCCGGCGTTGAACGCGCTGATCACGGCGTCCTGGCCGGCGACGGCACGGGCGACCTGGGCCGGGTCGTAGACGTCGGCCTGGACGACGTTGAGGCCATCGCGCGCCGGCAGTTTCGCCGGGTCGCGCACCAGCGCGGTCACCTGGTGGCCGCGGCGCAGGGCTTCTTCGAGGAAGTAATGGCCGACGTGGCCGGTGGCGCCGATCAGGGCAATGTTCATGCAATCACCTTTTCGTGGGAGGAGGAGCCGCGCTCAGGTCGGTGAGGGCGGCAGGTGATGCATCTTCGGCCGAGCGCGACGGGGGATAAAGCCACGCCCGCGCCATGCACTCGTAAGCCTGGCTTCACAATCGGCTCAGTGATCGAAGAGCTTCTGCACCACGGAGAAGTCCTGCTCGCCATGCCCCTGCCTGACCAGCAGGCGGTACAGCGCCAGGGCCAGGCTGCCCATGGGCGTGCTGTTGCCGCTGACCTGCGCGGTCTCCTGCGCCAGGCCCAGGTCCTTGGTCATCAGCGCGGCCATGAAGCCGCCGGTGTAGCCACGCGAGGCCGGGGCGTTCTCCATCACGCCGGGCCACGGGTTGTAGACCTCCAGCGCCCAGTTGCCGCCGGAGCTGCGCCGCATGATCTCCGACAGCACCACCGGGTCCAGGCCATTGGTGGCGCCCAGGGCGAGGGATTCGGCGGTGCCGATCATCAGCACGGCGAGCAGCTGGTTGTTGCACACCTTGGCCACTTGCCCGGCACCGTCGCCGCCGGCGTGGAAGATGTTCCGGCCCATGGCGGAGAACACCGGGCGGGCGCGTTCGAGCACCGGGGCGTCGCCGCCGACCATGAAGGTCAGGGTGCCGGCGATGGCGCCGCCGGTGCCGCCGGAGACGGGTGCGTCGAGCATTGGAATCTTGAGTTCGGCGGCGGCCTGGTGGACTTTGCGCGCGGAGGCGGGGGCGATGGTGGAGCATTCCAGCACCAGGGTGCCGGGGGCGGATGTGCGCCAGCAGGCCCTCGTTGCCGAGGTAGAGCCCTTCGACGTGCTGGCTGGCCGGCAACATGGTGATCACCACGTCGGCGCCGTCCACCGCGTCGTGGGCGCTGCGCGCGGCGCTGGCGCCCTGGGCGACCAGGCCGTCGATGGCGCTCTGCACCAGGTCGAACACGCGCAGCAGGTAGCCGGCCTTGATCAGGTTGGCGGCCATGGGCGCGCCCATGTGGCCGAGGCCGATGAAGGCGATGGTTTGCATGCTGGTTTCCTCCTGTTGGACCGCAGATCGTTCCAGCGCCAGGAGAGAAGCCATGCCGGCTCAGGGCGGCAGCTCTCGTAGGGCGCATAACGCGCAAGCGTTATCCGCCGCCCAGGTGGGCGGCGGATAACCTGTTCCAGGTTATGCGCCCTACGCTGCTGTAGGAGCGCCCCTTGGGCGCGATCGCGGGCATGGCCCGCTCCTACAGGGAGAGCAGAGGAGGGACCTACAGGTCCGCCAGCGGATGCTCGCCCTCCCAGGTCGCGTCGAAGTGCGCATTCACCACTGCATCAGGTATGGCAGCGATATCCGGCCAGTGCCAGTGCGGGGTGTTGTCCTTGTCGATCAGCCGCGCCCGCACGCCCTCGGGGAATTCCGGGTGGCGGCAGCAGTTCAGGCTCATCGCGTACTCCATGCGGAACACCTCGGCAGTCGACAGATGGCGCGCGCGGCGGATCTGTTCCCAGACCAGATGAGCGGTCAGCGGGCAGCCGGCGGCCAGCGTCTTCGCGCCCCGGGCGATCAGCGCGTCCTCGTCGTTGGCCAGGGCGGTCAGCGCGTTCCAGGCCTCGGCGATGTTGGCGCAGTCCAGCACCGCGTCCAGGCGCGCGCGGCGCGGCAGCAGCTGGGCCTCGGGCATCTCGCCGCGGGCCTCGTGTTCCAGTGCCTGGAGCAGGCTGTGCAGCTGCACGTCGGCCTGTTCGCGCCAGTTCAGCTGCACCAGGCCGTCGATCAGGTCTTCCTGCTGGGTGTCGAGCAGGAAGCGGTCGGCGAGGTCCAGGTCCAGCGCGTCGCGGGCATTCATCTGCGTCGCGGTGAGGCCCAGGAACAGGCCGAGGCGCCCCGGCAGGCGGGCGAGGAACCAGCTCGCGCCGACATCCGGGTACAGGCCGATGTTCACCTCTGGCATGGCCAGGCGGCTGCTGGGGGTGACGATGCGCACGCCCGCGCCCTGCATCAGGCCCATGCCGCCGCCCATCACGTAGCCGTGGGCCCAGCAGATCAGCGGCTTGGAATAGGTGTGGATGAGGTAGTCCAGGCGGTATTCATCGGCGAAGAAGCGCCGTGCCAGCTCGGGCACCTCGCCGGGCTTCTCGCGGCAGGCATCCACCAGCTTGCGCACGTCGCCGCCGGCGCAGAAGGCCTTGCCGCCGTTGCCGCGCAGCACCACGCAGGCGATCTGCGCATCGTCCTGCCAGACGCGCAGCTGGTGGTTCATCGCCTCGATCATCGGCAGGCTCAGGGCGTTCAGGCTCTTCTCCGCGTCCAGCGTCACCACGCCGATGCGGAAGCCGTGCAGGCCGGGGCGTTCCTCGAACATCACATTCATCGTCAGGCCCTTATTGGTTGCGCCAGTGCGGATCGCGTTTTTCCAGGAAGGCGTTGACGCCTTCGCGGGTGTCGTCGGCATCGAACAGGTCGACGAAGCGCTCGCGTTCTTCCGGCAGCCAGGTGCTCGGGCCGCGTTCGCGGGCGCCCTGGATCAGCGGCTTGATGGTGCGCACCGCCACCGGGCTCTGCCGTGCGACCTTGGCCGCCAGCAGCAGGGCGGTGCCCCGGGCTTCGCCGGTATCCACGACCTGCTCGACGAGGCCGATGCGCAGCGCGGTCTCGGCATCGACCCGCTCGCCGCAGAGGATCATGCGTTTGGCCCAGCCTTCGCCCACCAGCCACGGCAGCGCCTGGGTGCCGCCGGCGCACGGCAGCAGGCCCACGGCGGCTTCGGGCAGGGCCATCTGCGCCTGGCGCTCGGCGATGCGGATATCGCAGGCCAGGGCGCATTCCAGCCCGCCGCCCATGGCGTAGCCGTTGATCGCGGCGATGGAGACGCCGCGGAAGTCGCGCAGCGTTTCGAAGGCCTCGCCGAAGCGGCGCGCCATCTCGCGGGCGCGGGCCTTGTCGCCGTCGGCGAACATGTTCAGGTCGGCGCCGGCGGAGAAGAATTTCGGGCCCTGGCCAGTCACCACCAGGGCGTAGATGTCGTCGTCGCGGTTCAGGTGCTCGACCACCTGGCGCAGGCCGATCAGCGAGTCGCGGTCCCAGGTGTTGGCCGGCGGGTGGTTGATGGTGATCAGCGCGGTGTGGCCGTGTTTTTCCACGGTCAGCTTGTGGGTCAGGTCGAAGACTCCGGGCTTGTAAGGCTCGATGGCATTGCTCATGGGCATCTCCTGTCGGTGCCGCCGGCGGGCGGGCGTATGGGCAAGGACTCTAGGGCCGCGCGGCGGGGCGCGTCCATGTCCGATCTGTTCAGTTGGCGCCCGGCGTGCGGGCGGTTTTTCCAGTGAAGCGGCTCTCGGCTTTTCGTAGGAGCGAGCTTGCTCGCGAACCGACTCCGCAGCGGGGCAGGTTCGCGAGCAAGGGCTAGGCGCCCCTCTCGGTCCTACAGGTGACTCCTTACAACAACCGGTCCAGCATCCCACCCTGCTCCAGCAGGCGGCGGGCGACGATGACCCGCATGATCTCGTTGGTGCCCTCCAGAATCTGGTGCACGCGGCTGTCGCGCACCCAGCGCTCCAGCGGGTAGTCGTTGAGGTAGCCGTAGCCGCCGTGCAGTTGCAGCGCCTCGTTGCACAGGGCGAAGCAGCGGTCGGTGGCGAAGCGCTTGGCCATGGCGCAGTACAGGGTCGCCTCGCCGTCCTTGTGGTCCAGCTTGTGCGCGGCCAGGCGCACCATCTGCCGGCTGGCGGTGAGGTCGGTGAGCATGTCGGCGAGCTTGAACTGCAGCGCCTGGAACTCGGCCAGCGCCTTGCCGAACTGCTTGCGCTCCTCCACGTAGCGCAGCGACTGCTCCAACGCCGCCTGGGCCGCGCCGAGGGAGCAACTGGCAATGTTCAGTCGGCCGCCGTCCAGGCCCTTCATGGCGTAGACGAACCCCTGGCCTTCCGGGCCGATGCGGTTGCCCGCGGGAACGCGCACGCCCTCGAAGGTGATGGTGCGGGTCGGCTGCGCCTTCCAGCCCATCTTGTCCTCGTTGCGGCCATAGCGGATGCCCTCGGCGTTGGCCGGCACCAGGAAGCAGGAGATGCCCTTTGCGCCTTCCTCGCCGGTGCGCGCCATGACGATCAGCACGTCGGTGCTGCCGGCGCCGGAGATGAAGGTCTTGGCGCCGTCCAGCACATAGTCGTCGCCGTCGCGCCTGGCGCGGGTGCGCAGGCGGGCGGCGTCGGAGCCGGCGTCCGGCTCGGTGAGGCAGTAGGAGGCCAGCAGCTCGCCGCCGATCAGCCCCGGCAGCCATTGCTCCTTGAGCGCGGCGTCGCCGAAGCTGGCGAGCATCCAGCTGGCCATGTTGTGGATGGTCATGTAGGCGGTGGTGGCGACGCAGCCGGCGGCCAGTTGCTCGAAGATCAGCGAGGCGGACAGGCGCGACAGGCCCAGGCCGCCGTCTTCCTCGGCGATGTACAGGCCCAGGTAACCCTGCTCGGCGGCGCGGCGGATGACGTCCACCGGGAAGTGGTGCTGGCGGTCCCAGTCGGCGGCGTGGGGCGCCAGTTCGCGGCTGGCGAAGGCGCGGGCGCTGTCCACCAGCAGGCGTTGTTCTTCGGACAGATCGAAATGCATGCAGCTACCTCTGTTTGTTCTTGTTGGCTACCGCTTCGCGCTTGTGGCGCGCGCGCTCCTGGGCGAAGAGGCTCTTGGGTAAAGAGTCCTTCGGTTATAGCCGTTGCGCCGGCCGCTGTGGATTGACGATCTTGGGCTGAGGATGGACGATCTTGGCATTGCCATCGTCGGAACCCGGAGCATGTCCCGTCCCCTGATCTCCACCTGGCCACTGCCGCAGCAGGGCGTGCGCTTCATCACGCCGCCACGCCTGCGCCGCGCCCTGGACCGCCATCCGCTTGGCCAGGCCTGCTATCCATTGGCCCTGGGCTACTACCCGGCGGCGGTGGGGCACCGCATGGAGCGGGAAGACCCGGACGATCACCTGCTGATCTACTGCAGCGCCGGGCACGGCTGGCTGGAAACGGCGGATGGACGATTCGAGGTCGCCGGCGGTGATCTGCTGGTGCTGCCCAAGGGCCGCCCCCACGCTTACGGAGCCGATGCGCAGCGGCCCTGGTCGATCTTCTGGGTGCACCTGGACGGCCGGCTGGCCGAAGACTTCCTGCGGCCCCTCGGCAAGTCGCCGCGCCTGCGGGTGGGCGTGCAACCGCGCCTGCTCGGCGAGTTCGATGCGCTGCTGGCGCTGCGCCGGCAGGGCCTGAGCCTGCCGCACTTCATCCATGCGGCGCATCTGTTGCAGAGCCTGCTGACCTCGTTGGCGCTGCGCCCGGCGCGGGCGCGGCTGAAGTCCGGGCGGGTGCTGGACGTGGAAGCGGTGCAGGCGATGATGCGCGAGCACCTGCACGACGCGCTGAACCTCGACGAGCTGGCCGCGCAGTTCCGCCTGTCGCGCTTTCACTTCGCCAAGACCTACCGGGCGCTGACCGGCCAGGCGCCGATCCAGGATTTCATCCGCCTGAAGATGACCCACGCCTGCCGCTTGCTCGACCAAGGCAACCTGGAGGTGCGCCAGGTCGCCGAACAGCTGGGCTATGCCGATCCGTACTACTTCTCGCGGCTGTTCAAGAGCGTGGTGGGCATGGCGCCCAGTCACTACCGGGCGCTGCACACCGGCTGAGGCCGCCTTGACTTGGCCGGGGCGCTTGCTTAGCGTGCCGGTTCGTTTCACCAGGCAGACGCACCATGACCCACGACGACCGGATCAAGCTGGAACCCAGCTGGAAAGAAGCCCTCCACGAGGAATTCGAAAAACCCTACATGAAGCAGCTGGGTGAATTCCTGCGCGCGGAGAAGGCCGCCGGCAAGGTGATCTTCCCGCCCGGTCCGCTGATCTTCAACGCGCTGAACACCACGCCGCTGGACAAGGTGAAGGTGGTGATCATCGGCCAGGACCCGTACCACGGCCCCGGCCAGGCCCACGGCCTGTGCTTCTCGGTGCAGCCGGGCGTGCCGACGCCGCCGTCGCTGCAGAACATCTACAAAGAGCTGCACCGCGACCTCAACCTGCCCATCCCCAATCACGGCTACCTGCAGCACTGGGCCGAGCAGGGCGTGCTGCTGCTCAACACCTCGCTCACCGTCGAGCAGGCACGCGCCGGCTCGCACGCCCAGGCGGGCTGGGGCCCGTTCACCGACAAGGTGATCGAAGTGGTCAGCCAGCGCTGCGAGAACCTGGTGTTCCTGCTCTGGGGCTCCCACGCGCAGAGCAAGCAGAAGCTGATCGACGCGCAGAAGCACCTGGTGCTCAAGTCCGCGCACCCGTCGCCGCTCTCGGCCTACCGCGGCTTCCTCGGCAACGGCCACTTCAGCCGCACCAACAAGTTCCTCGAACAGCACGGCCTGGCGCCCATCGACTGGTCGCTGCCGCCGGTGTGATACCGATGCTCCGGCGCGCGTGGCTGCTGCTCCTTCCGGGCCTTGTGCTCGGCATGAACGGCCTCGCCGCCGGTTCCCCTCTCGAAGACTATCGCTCCAGCGAGTCGATTCACGGCCTGTACGAGATCGACCAGGCGGCCCGCGCCTTCGTGGCCGCCGAGAACGCCCGCGACAACACCGACTGGGCCGTCGCCGAACCCAATCTCAAGACCCTCGTCGCCCGCTGCTCGGTGCCGCTGGACACCCGCTGGGGTGAGCTTCGCCTGTTCGCGCCGGACGGGCGCGAGCTCAGGCGCAAGGTGGTCGACGTCGTTTGCGCCAAACCCGTCAGTGGCAAGCGCTGGACGGTTTCGCTGCGCGTTTCCCCGACGTCCTGATCCCCAAAAAAAAGAGGCCCGCACGAAGGCGGGCCTTGAAAGTCGCCGCGCGTCTCGACGCGGCGAGCGTGGTTTTGCGTTACGCGGCGTCAGCCAGCGCCTCGCGGGCGCGGCGGGTGCGCTTGCGCCAGGCGCGATACAGCGGCAGGCCGAGCATCAGCGCGACCAGCGCCCAGGTGCCGATGGCAATGGGGCTGGACCAGAGGATGCCCAGCTCGCCGTTGGAGATGGACAGCGCGAGGCGCAGGTTCTGCTCCATCAGCCCGCCGAGGATGAAGCCCAGCAGCAGCGGTGACAGCGGGAAGTCCAGCTTGCGCAGGATGTAGCCGAGGATGCCGATGGCGACCATCAGGAACAGGTCGAAGGTGGTGGCGTGCACGGCGTACACGCCGATGGCGGTGATGATCGCGATGCCCGGCACCAGCGCCCAGTTCGGCACCGAGAGGATGCGGGTGAACACCCGCACCATCGGCACGTTGAGGATGATCAGCATGACGTTGGCGATGAACAGCGAGGCGATCAGGCCCCAGACGATGTTCGGCTGCTCCTGGAACAGCAGCGGGCCGGGGGTGATGTTGTACAGGCTGAGCGCGCCGATCATCACCGCGGTGGTGCCCGAGCCAGGCACGCCGAGGGTCAGCATCGGCACCAGGGCGCCGCAGGCGGAGGCGCCGATGGCGGTTTCCGGGGCGGCCAGGCCACGCAGGTCGCCCTTGCCGAACTTGCCGGTTTCGCCGGCCATTTTCTTCTCGGTCATGTAGGCCACGGCGCTGGCCAGGGTCGCCCCGGCGCCGGGCAGCACGCCCATGATGAAGCCGAGCAGGCCGCAACGAACGTTGACCACGGCCACCGAGGCCGCTTCCTTCAGGTTGAACAGCATCCGCCCGCTGGCTTCGACCATCTTGTGGCCGTGGTGGGTCTTCTCCAGCAGCAGGAGGATTTCGCTCACCGAGAACAGGCCCAGCACCAGCACGACGAACTGGATGCCGTCGGAGACGTGGATGTTGTCGAAGGTGAAGCGGTACACGCCGCTGTTGGCGTCGATCCCGACGCTGGACAGGAACAGCCCGAGCAGCGCCGCCAGCAGCGTCTTCAGCGGACGGTCGCCGGCCAGCCCGCCGAGGGCGACGATGGCGAAGACCATCAGCACGAAGTACTCGGCCGGGCCGAAGGCGATCGCCCATTTCGCCAGCAGCGGGGCGAACAGCACCATGCCGCAGGTGGCGATGAAGGCGCCGATGAAGGAGCTCCACGCCGACAGCGACAGGGCCACGCCGGCCAGGCCGTTGCGGGCCATGGGGTAGCCGTCGAGGGTGGTCATCACGGTGGAGGCTTCGCCGGGGATGTTCAGCAGGATCGAGGAAATCCGCCCGCCGTACTCGCAGCCCAGGTACACGGCGGCCAGCAGGATCAGCGCGGATTCCGGCGGCAGGCCGAGGGCGAAGGCCACCGGGATCAGCAGGGCCACGCCGTTGATGGGGCCCAGGCCCGGCAGCAGGCCGACGACGGTGCCGATCAGGGTGCCGATCAGCGCGGTGATGAGGTTGTACGGGCTCAGGGCAACACCGAAGCCCTGGCCGAGGTAGCTCAACGTATCCATGACTCAGTCCTCAGAGCAGGGGGTCGAGGATGCCCAGCGGCAGCGGGACATCCAGGGTGCGGTCGAACAGCACGTAGAGGCCGATGGCGAGCAGCGTCGCGGTGATCACGCTGGCCACCGGGCGGCCGCCGTAGATCAACGCGATGAAGGTGCCGACCAGGGCGCTCGCCGGGATGAAGCCCAGCGGTTCGAACAGCCCGGCGTAAACGGCCAGCAGCGCGACGCAGAGCACCACCTTGCCGAGCAGCGCGCCTTCCAGGGCGGGTTCGTCGTCCTCGCGCTTGATCGGCGTGGGGCGCGCGATCAGCCAGGCCAGGCCCACGGCCATCAGGCCCAGGCACAGCAGCGGATAGGCGCGCGGGCCGACCGGTTCGTAGGAAAAGGGCGCCTGGAGCTGCCAGGCGATCAGGGCGAAGGCGACGCAGGCGAGCAGCCAGGCGCCGGCGAACAGCCGCTGGAAGAGGCTGGTACGGGACATGGGGAGTCTCCTGGCGCCGCCTTCGCGGAAGGCGGCGCCGCTCAGGACGTTACTGGATGAGGCCGAACTCGCGGGCCAGCTGCTTGTACTGGGCGACCTGCTGCTTCACATAGGCGTCCAGTTCCGGGCCGGTCATGGCGAAGGGGAACAGCTCGCGCTGGTCGCGCAGCTTGGCGAAGTCCTCCGAGGCCAGCAGCTTGTCGAACGAGGCCTTCCAGAACTGGTAGTCCTCGTCGCTCACCTTCGGCCCGACGTAGAAGCCGCGCACCACCGGCCAGACGATGTCGTAGCCCTGTTCCTTGGCGGTGGGGATGTCGGCCATGCCTTCATCCTTCAGGCGCTCCTCGGCGAACACCGCGAGCAGGCGCATCTTGCCGGCGCGGATGTGCGGCATGGAGTCGGAGATGTCCGTGCTGCCCACCTGGATGTGACCGCCCAGCAGGGCCGTGGCGATCTCGCCGCCGCCTTCCAGGGCGACGTAGCGCAACTGCTTGGGATCGATGCCGGCGGCCTTGGCGATCAGCGCGGTCTGCATCCAGTCCTGGCTGCCGACGGTGCCGCCGGAGCCGATCACCACCTTGCTCGGGTCGGCCTTGAGCGCAGCCACCAGGTCGCCGAGGTTCTTGTACGGCGAGTCGCTGGGCACGGCGATGGCGCCGTAGCTGGTGCCCACGGCAGCCAGCCACTTCACGGCGTTTTCATCGAAACGGCCGAACTTGCCCTGGGCCAGGTTGAGCAGCGAGCCGCTGGAGAAGGCGGTGATGGTGTTGCCGTCGGCCGGACGCTGGGCGACCACCGCGTTGTAGGCCACGGCGCCGACGCCGCCGGGCATGTAGGTGACGCGCATCGGCCGGGACAGCAGCTTGCCGTCCACCAGGGCGCTCTGCGCCAGCTTGCAGGTGAGGTCGAAGCCGCCGCCGGGGGAGGCGGGGGCGATGCATTCCGGGCGCTTGGGCTCGGCCATCAGTTGGCTGGCGGCGAGCAGCGTGGCGCCGGCGAGGGTCAGGGTGCGCAGGACGGTGGGCATGGGGCAATTCCTCTTATTGTTGTTGGCTTACCAGATCGCCAGGGAGTAGCTGAGGTAAATACGCGTCTCGTCGGCATCGCGGGCGAAGCTGGAACGGTAGGTGGCGTTGCGCACGCGCACTGCCACGTCCTTGAGCGGGCCGCTCTGGATCACGTACTTGATATCGGTGTTGCGCTCCCATTCCTTGCCGTGACCGTCCATGCCGGTGATTCTGGCATTGTCACCGCTGATGTAGCGGTTCATCAGAGTCAGGCCGGGGATGCCGAACTTGGCGAAGTCGTAGTCGTGGCGCACCTGCCAGGAGCGCTCGTCGGTCTCGGCGAAGTCGCCGACCTGGACGAAGTTGACGAGGTAGGGGTTGCTGCCGTCGATGTAGGGGAAGGCGCTGTCGCCGCTCATCCGCTGCCAGCCGAGGCTGAACTTGTTGGCGCCGATGGCGTAGCCGAGCATGCCGTTGAAGGCGCGGTTGTCGATCTCGCCGCCGCGCGCCTCGCCCTGGTCGTCGCTGATGGCCAGGCGCACATCGGCGCTGAACTTGCCGGGGCCCAGCGGGTAGCTGGCGAGCAGGCCGACGAAGTGCTGGCGGTAGACCTCGTCCAGTTGCGCGTAGTGGTAGCGGCCAGTGAGGTTGTCGGTGAACTGGTAGTCGCCGCCGGCCAGGTCGTAGTGCTTGCCCTCGGCGCTGCCGCCGGAGAAGCGGCGGTTCTTGTTGTTCAGCGCCAGGTCGGTGTAGTCGGTGGAGTCGCGGTCCTTGACCTTTTCCAGGCGGCCGCCGGTGAAGTTCAGGCCCGGCAGGTCGGTGGAGTTGAGCAGGCCGCCTTCGAACGTCTGCGGGAACAGGCGGCTGTCGTTGGGCTGCAGGGTTGGCAGGTCGGGGATCAGGCTGCCGATCTTCAGCTCGGTTTCGGAGGCCTTGAACTTGGCGGTCAGGCCCAGCTTGCTGTACTCGTCGGCGGCGCGGCCGTCATCGTGGGTCGGCAGCAGGCCGGTGCCGGTCCTGTCGGGCGAGGAGTCGAGCTTCAGGCCGAGCATGCCCATGGCATCGAGGCCGACGCCGACGGGGCCGGGGGTGTAGCCGGACTGGAAATCGAGGATGAAGCCCTGCGCCCATTCTTCGCGCTTGGACTGGCCGGCGCCGTCGCGGAAATCACGGTTGAAGTAGATGTTCTGGGTGCTGAGCGTGGCGCTGCTGTCCTCGATGAAGCCGTCGGCTTCGCACAGCGGGGCGACCCCCGCGAATGCCAGCAGGGCAGGGGTCAGACAGCAGGAACTGGGCTTGGTGAAAGCCGGTGCAGCCAAAGGCCGGGCGGTGGGCATCTGTGGTCTCCGTTCTTGTTGTTGTCGCGAAAGGGCACCACGCCGCCTTTCGCTCTGCTGACGGTCTTCGCCGTCGTCGAGTCCGCTGCTCCCGCCGTTGCGCCTGGGCAGTCGGCGCGGAAGAATCGGGGTTGGGAGGCGGCTCGTTGGCGATGCTAACGGGCTAAGCTTTCGCCAGGCTTTCAGTGTCCTTTCGCAGTGATTTCAGCGAATTTCCCCCATTCACAGCGGCGCGCGGATGGGTAAACTGCCGGCCCGAACCTGTAGTCCGAGGGGTAGAAACCCGTGCGAATTCTCCTGGTTGAAGACCACCCGCAACTCGGCGAAAGCGTCGCCCAGGCGCTCAAGGGCGCCGGTTGGACCGTGGACCTGTTGCAGGATGGCGTGGCCGCCGACCTGGCCCTGGCCAGCGAGGACTACGCGCTGGCGATCCTCGATGTCGGCCTGCCGCGGCTGGATGGCTTCCAGGTGCTGGCGCGCCTGCGCGAGCGCGGCAAGACCCTGCCGGTGCTGATGCTCACCGCCCGCGGGGAAGTGCGCGACCGTGTGCACGGGTTGAACCTGGGCGCCGACGATTACCTGGCCAAACCCTTCGAACTCACCGAGCTGGAAGCGCGGGTCAAGGCATTGCTGCGCCGCAGCGTGCTGGGCGGCGAACAGCAACAGCGCTGTGGCGAACTGGTCTATGACCTCGGCGCACGGCGCTTCACCCTGGCGGCGCAGGCGATGAACCTGACCTCCCGCGAGCAGGCCGTGCTCGAGGCGCTGATCGCACGTCCCGGGCGGGTGATGAGCAAGGAACAACTGGCGGCGCAGGTATTCGGCCTGGACCAGGACGCCAGCGCCGATGCCATCGAAATCTACGTGCACCGCCTGCGCAAGAAGCTCGAAGGCAGCTCGGTGCGCATCGTCACCTTCCGTGGCCTGGGTTACCTGCTGGAAGCCCAGGATGGCTGATCGACGCTGGGCCTTGCCCGGCACGGGCAGCCTGCGCGGTCGGCTGCTCTGGCGCCTCGGCGGTCTGCTGCTGGTGCTGCTGCTGATCGGCAGCGCGGCCACCTACTGGCGCGCCCGGCACGCCGCCGACATCGCCTATGACCGCACCCTGCTGGCTTCGGCGCGGGACATCGCCGACGGCCTCTACGCCAGCGACGGCTCGCTGCGGGCCAACGTGCCCTACGTGGCGCTGGACAGCTTCGAGTACGACAGCGCCGGGCGCATCTTCTACCAGGTGATCGACCCCCAGGGGCAGATGATCTCCGGCTACGAGAACCTGCCCGCGCCGCTGCCGACCACGCCGCGCACCGACGATTACCCCGCGCTGGCCAAGTTCTACGACGCCACCTACGAAGGGCAGGGCGTGCGGGTGGTCAGCCTGTTGCAGCCGGTGAGCCAGCCAACGGTCAACGGCATGGCGGAAATCCGCGTCGCCGAGACCCTGGGCGCCCGCGAGCGGCTGGCGCGCAACCTGCTCGCCGACACGCTGCTCAACCTGGCGCTGTCGGCCATCGCCGCGCTGATGATGGTCTGGTACGCGGTGAGCGCCGGCCTGCGCCCGCTCGACCGCCTGCGCGAAGCCGTGGAGGAACGCCAGCCGGACGACCTGCGGCCGTTGCCGGAGGTACGCGTGCAGAAGGAGCTGCGCCCGCTGGTGGCGGCGCTCAACCATTTCACCGTACGCCTGCGCGGGCTGTTCGACCGTCAGTCGCAGTTCATCGCCGAGGCCTCCCATGAGTTGCGCACGCCGCTGGCCGCGCTCAAGGCGCGCCTGGAACTGGGCCTGCGCGAGCAGGACCCGCAGCAGTGGCGGGCGACCCTGGTGGAGGCGGTGCAGAACACCGATCGGGTGACGGGATTGGCCAACCAGCTCCTCTCGCTGGCGCGGGTCGAAAGTGGCGCCCGGGCGATTGCCGAAGGCGCGGGCGAGCGCATCGAACTCGGCCAACTGGCCCGCGAGCTGGGCCTGGCGCTGGCGCCGCTGGCCTATTCGCGCGGGGTGGCGCTGGCCCTGGAAGCGGATGAGCCGGCCTGGGTGAAGGGGGACCCGACCCTGCTCTACGAACTGCTCAGCAACCTGGTGGACAACGCCATTGCCCACGCCCCGGCGGAGGGTAACGTGATCATCCGCGTGCGCTCGCCGGCGGAGCTGGAGGTGGAGGATGACGGCCCCGGTATTCCGGCGGAGGAGCGCGACAAGGTGTTCCGCCGCTTCTACCGCCGCCGCCAGCAGGGCACCGGCCTGGGCCTGGCCATCGTCGGTGAGATCTGCAGTGCGCACCGCGCGCGGATCGAGCTGGGGCAGGGCGCGCTGGGCGGGTTGCTGGTGCGCGTGACCTTCCCGGCGGAAAACGCCTGAACCGGAAACGCGAAACCCGCCGGTGAGGGCGGGTTTCGGTGTGGCCTGTAGGAGCGAGCTTGCTCGCGAACCGAGCGTTCCCGCAACGCCGCTGCCTTGCGGGTTCGCGAGCAAGCTCGCTCCTACGAAGAGCAGGGGCTTCCGGGCGTTTCCGGTTACTGCAACATGCTCATCGCCGCTTCCATCGCGGCGGAGAGGTCTTCGTCTTCCTTCACGTCCGCCTTCGGGTCCAGGCCCAGCTTGGCGAAGGCCGGAATGGCCGCCCAGTCCAGCTCGGTGTAGGGGTGCTGGCTTCCCAGGTAGCTCTGCAGGGTGGCGACCTGGACGATGTCCACGTAGTCCACCTTGGCCGAGTCGCGGCTGAAGTCCAGGTGCTGGCCCGGCACGGCGGCGATCGGCGCCGGGAAGTCCCAGGCCTTGAGAATGCGGTCGCCGATGATCGGGTGGATGCGCTCGATCACGTGGTTGAGGCTGATGGAATCGGCCAGCAGCTCGCTGTGGTCCTCGGCGTAGGTGAGGATCGGCAGCACGCCGATCTGGTGCACCAGGCCGGCGAGGGTCGCCTGGTCCGGCGCCAGGCGCGTGTAGTGGCGGCACAGGGCGTGGCAGATGCCGGCGATCTCGGTGCTCTTGGTCCACACCTCGCGCATCTTGCGGTCGACCACATCGGAAGTGGCCTGGAACATCTGCTCCATCGCAAGGCCGGTGGCCAGGTTGCAGGTGTAGTTGATGCCCAGACGGCTGATCGCCATCTGCAGATCGTTGATTTCCTTGTTGGTGCGCAGCAGCGGGCTGTTCACCACCTTGATGATGCGCGCGGTCAGGGCGGCATCGTTGCCGATTACCTTGGCCAGATCCTGGATGCTGATGTCGGGGTTTTCCGCCGCTTCGCGGACGCGCAGAGCGACTTCCGGCAGTGTCGGCAGCACCAGTTCATCGTTGTCGATGGCCCGCAGCAGTTCCTGTTGTACTTTTTCGGCAAGCTTGCTCATGGCGTTTCCTGTGAGGGGCGCCGGGCTCCCCGCCCGGCACGAAAGTCAGCGCTGGATCTCGCGGTCGCTGTCCAGAACGTAAGGCAAATCCAGCAGGCGCAGGGGCTGGTCGTCGCCCAGGCGCACATTGCCGTCGGCGGCGGCGTCGTCCTGCAGCACGGCCAGCAGCTCCACGCCATCTTCTGCACGGGCGGCCAGCACCACTTCGCCGACGCTGGTGCTGTGCACCGGCGAGAACAGCTCGCAGCCCGGCTCCGGCAGTTCGCCGCCGTCGAGTTTCAGGCGCTGCAGGCGGCGCTTGAGGCGGCCGAGGTACTGCATGCGCGCGACGATTTCCTGGCCGGTGTAGCAGCCCTTCTTGAAGCTCACGCCGCCCACGGCCTGCAGGTTGATCATCTGCGGGATGAACAGCTCGCGGGTGGCGCCGAACACCTGGCCGACCCCGGCGCGCACCTGGCCCAGCAGCCAGTCGTTGAGCTCGGCGTGGGCCAGGCGGGCCTGCAGCAGGTCGATCAGGGCGGCGGCGCGCTCGGCCGGCACCCAGAGTTCGACGCGGCCCTGGCCGAGGCCGACGGCGATCAGGCCATCGGCCCGCGCCACCTGGTCGGCGTCGCCGGACAGCTCCAGGCCCAGTTCGGCGAGGATGGCGTCCGCGCCGCCCAGGCCGAAACGCGCCCACTGGGCGCTGTCATCGGACAGCGTGGCCTTGGAGAACACCGCGTACTTCTTCAGGTCCGCCAGTTGGCTGTCCAGCAGGTCCTTGGCCATGGCCAGCAGGAAACCGTCGCCCTCGGCGAGGATACGGAAGCTGGACGTCATGCGGCCCTTGGGTGTGCAGCGGGCGCCCAGGCTGGAATGGTCGGCGGTGAGGTAGTTGAGGTTGCAGGTCAGCTGGCCCTGGAGGAATTTGGCGGCGTCCGCGCCACGGACGGCGAGAATCCCTTCGTGATTGAGTTCGGTGTAGAAAGCAGAGTCGGTCATCACGATTCGCTGGAAGAAAGTTAGGGGACTCATGATAGAGCCCAGGCCACGCCTTGTCAGCGGGTGCCGGGGAGCCTGCTCATGCGTATAATGCCGCTCGGCTCGCGCCGTCCGTCGACTTCGCGAGCGCCACGCCGTATTCGCCCGCTGTTAATCGAGGTGCCCGCAGATGACCGACGAAACCGAACTCAAACGCCTTTTCTGGCACAGCCGCCGCGGCATGCTGGAACTGGACGTCCTGCTGGTGCCCTTTGTCCAGGAAGTCTATCCGGGCCTGCCGGCCGAGGATCAGGCGCGCTTCCGCAAGCTGCTGGAATGCGAGGACCAGGACATGTTCGGCTGGTTCATGCAGCGCGGCGAGCCGGAAGATGCCGACCTGCGCATCATCGTTCGCATGATCCTGGACCGTGTCCAGCCCAAGTGAGCCCTTCGAGTGCCGCTGGCAGCCGTCCATCGGTTTGCTCGCGGCCTACCTCGCCGCGCAGTGCGGTGCCGTCCTGGCGCTGCTGCTGGCGGAGATTCCCCTGCACTGGAAAACGTTCGGCCTGAGTCTCTGCCTGCTGCATGCCTGCTGGGTGGTGCCGCGGCGGATTCTATTGCGCGCGCCGGATTCGTTACGTGCGCTGCGCCACAACGCCGACGGCTGGCAGCTGTGGAGCGAGCGGGATGGTTTCCAGCCGGTGCGCCTGCTGCCGGACAGCCTGGCGCTGCCGACATTGATCGTCCTGCGTTTCCGGCGTCCCGGCGACTGGCTGGCGCGCAGCGTCTGCGTCCCGGCCGATGCCCTGGCGCCGGAGTTGCACCGGCGCCTGCGCGTGCGGTTGCGCTTCAGCCGCAGTAGGTGGACGGCGCCAGGATAGTGTCGCGGGCCTCGGGCAGCAGGTCCGGATAGTCCAGTGTGTAGTGCAGGCCGCGGCTTTCGTGGCGCTGCATCGCGGAGAGGATGATCAGCTCGGCCACCTGGGCCAGGTTGCGCAGCTCGATGAGGTCGCGGCTGACCTTGTAGTTCGAGTAGAACTCGTCGATCTCGTCCAGCAACAGGCGCACCCGGTGCTGCGCGCGGGCCAGGCGCTTGTTGGTGCGCACGATGCCCACGTAGTCCCACATGAAGCGCCGCAATTCGTCCCAGTTGTGGGCGATGATCACGTCCTCGTCCGAGTCGGTCACCTGGCTGGCGTCCCAGCACGGCAGCGCGACCAGGTCCTGCGCCTTGGGCAGTTCGGCCAGGATGTCGGCGGCCGCGGAGCGGGCGTAGACGAAGCACTCCAGCAGCGAATTGCTGGCCATGCGGTTGGCGCCGTGCAGGCCGGTGAAGGTGGTTTCGCCAATGGCGTAGAGGTTCGGCACGTCGGTGCGGCCCTGGGAATCCACCACCACGCCGCCACAGGTGTAGTGCGCCGCCGGCACCACCGGAATCGGTTCGCAGGTGATGTCGATGCCGAAGTCCAGGCAGCGCTCGTAGACGGTGGGGAAGTGCTCGCGGATGAACTCGGCCGGCTTGTGGCTGATGTCCAGGTAGACGTAATCGATACCCAGGCGCTTCATCTCGTGGTCGATGGCGCGGGCCACCACGTCGCGCGGGGCGAGTTCGCCCAGGGCGTGGAAGCGCGGCATGAAGCGCTCGCCATTGGGCAGGCGGAGCAGGGCGCCTTCGCCGCGCAGCGCCTCGGTGATCAGGAAGCTCTTGGCCTGCGGGTGGTACAGGCAGGTCGGGTGGAACTGGTTGAATTCCAGGTTGCCCACCCGGCAGCCGGCGCGCCAGGCCATGGCGATGCCGTCGCCGGAGTTGCCATCGGGGTTGCTGGTATAGAGGTAGACCTTGCTGGCGCCGCCGGAGGCGAGCACGGTGAAGCGCGCGCTGAAGGTGTCCACCTCGCCGGTCGCGCGATCCAGCACGTAGGCGCCCAGGCAGCGCTGGCCGTTCATGCCCAGCTTGCGCTCGGTGATCAGGTCGACGGCGACGCGTTGCGACAGCAGCTCGATGTTCGGCCGCTGGCGCGCCTGCTCCAGCAGGGTATTGAAGATCGCCGCGCCGGTGGCATCGGCGGCATGGATGATGCGCCGGTGACTATGGCCACCCTCGCGGGTCAGGTGGAATTCGAAACCGCCGTCTTCGCGGCCCGGTTCATGGTCGCGGGTGAACGGCACGCCCTGTTCGATCAGCCACTGGATGGCCTCGCGGCTATGCTCGACGGTGAATTTCACCGCGTCCTCGCGGCACAGGCCGGCGCCGGCGACCAGGGTGTCCTCGACGTGGGACTCGACGGTATCGGTGTCATCCAGCACGGCCGCGACCCCGCCCTGGGCCCAGAAGGTGGAGCCCTGGGACAACTCGCCCTTGCTCAGCACGGCGATCTTCAGGTGCGAAGGCAGCGTCAACGCCAGCGTCAGGCCGGCGGCCCCGCTGCCGATCACTAGGACATCGTGCTGGAAATGCTGACTCATACCCGGCTCCACAAAATGGCGCCCTAGTATATAGAAGGGGGCCACGGCACAATACTGGCGAACCGATGACACCGAAGACGCCCGCGCTGGGGCGGCGGTCGCAGGGCGGGAGACATTCTTCCCCGCTCAAGCCGGCCTGACGGGCGCCGAGGGTGACATCGAAGTGATTGAAGGATCACGGCAAATCACCGGAACTTTTTCAGGGGTTCCGGTTCGAACCCGGAATACCCATTCAACTTTGCGCGCAGATTGACATTGCGCGGAAGGGGAGCGGGTGTTCCGCCCGGTACAGTTGAATTTGACGGGCTTCGGACGCATGTCGGGGTCCGATTGCCACAAATGTGAAAAAACTGTGCGGCGCATGCTTGGAGGGGAGAACTTTTGCAAAAGACCCGAGTCTATCTTGGCAGGACGATTTACCAGGGTGCTCGATGCTCCTCCAGGTTTTCAGAGGAGCATTCATGCTAACCCAGGAACAGGATCAGCAACTGGTTGAACGGGTACAGCGCGGAGACAAACGGGCTTTCGACCTGCTGGTGCTGAAGTACCAGCACAAGATTCTGGGGCTCATCGTGCGGTTCGTGCACGACGCCCAGGAAGCCCAGGACGTTGCACAGGAAGCATTCATCAAGGCGTATCGCGCCTTGGGTAACTTCCGGGGTGACAGTGCCTTTTATACCTGGCTGTACCGTATCGCCATCAACACCGCGAAGAACCACCTGGTGGCGCGCGGTCGGCGGCCGCCGGACAGCGATGTCACGGCAGAGGACGCGGAGTTCTTCGACGGCGACCATGCCCTGAAGGACATCGAGTCGCCGGAAAGAGCCATGCTGCGGGATGAGATCGAGGAAACGGTCCATCGCACCATCCAGCAGCTGCCCGATGATTTGCGCACGGCATTGACCCTGCGCGAGTTCGAAGGCCTGAGTTACGAAGATATCGCCACCGTGATGCAGTGTCCGGTGGGAACCGTCCGCTCACGGATTTTCCGTGCGCGGGAAGCGATCGACAAAGCTTTGCAGCCTTTGTTGCATGATGAAGTCTGATACAGCGGCAGAAGCCAAGAGAGGTACCGCTATGAGTCGTGAAGCCCTGCAGGAGTCGCTGTCCGCTGTTATGGATAACGAAGCGGATGAGCTGGAGCTGCGGCGTGTGCTTGCAGCCTGCGGCGAGGACGCCGAATTGCGGGCCACCTGGTCCCGTTACCAACTGGCTCGTGCAGTGATGCACCGCGAGCCAGCCCTGCCCAAACTGGACATCGCCGCCGCCGTGTCCGCCGCGCTGGCCGATGAGGCCGCCCCGGCGGTGCGCAGCCGCAACCCGTGGCGCAATGTCGGCCGACTGGCCGTCGCCGCCTCGGTGACGCTGGCCGTGCTGGCCGGTGTGCGCCTGTACCACCAGGATGACAGTGTCGCCAGCGGCCTTGCCCAGCAAGGCGCCACCCCGCAGATCGCCCTGCCGCAAGTGCAAGGCCCGGCGGTGCTGGCAGGCTACACTCAGGACGAGGCGCCGCAGGTGATCACCAATGCCCAGGGCGGGCAGACCACCTGGCATGAGCAGCGCCTTCCGGGTTACCTGCGTCAACACGCGCAGCAGTCCGCCGTCAGCGGCACCGACAGCGCCCTGCCTTACGCACGCGCCGCGAGCCTGGAAGACCGCTGATTTGCGACCTTAAGGAGCGACATGCGCGCAACCACAGCACTGTTGTTCTTCCTCGGCGGTCTGCTGGCAGTGCCAGTTCAGGCCGCCGATGCGTTGGACTGGATCAAGCGCCTCTCCGAGGCTGATCAGCAGCAGAACTTCCAGGGTACCTTCATCTACGAACGCAGCGGAGCCTTCTCCACCCACGATGTCTGGCATCGGGTGGAGAGCGACGGTTCCGTGCGCGAGCACCTGGTCCAGGTCGATGGGCCGCGCCAGGAAGTGGTGCGCGTCGACGGCGCCACCCAGTGCGTGGCGGGCGGCATGTCCGGGCAGGTGTCGACCGGCGAGATGTGGCCGGCGCGCAAGCTCGATCCGACTGAATTGTCCAGTTACTACGACGTCCGCGTGGCCGGCGAATCGCGCATTGCCGATCGCCCGGCGGTGGTCCTGGCGGTGATCCCGCGCGACCAGCACCGCTACGGCTTCGAACTGCACGTGGACAAGCAGACCGGCCTGCCGCTCAAGTCCCTGCTGCTCAACGACAAGGGCCAGATCATCGAGCGCCTGCAGTTCACCCGCATCGACATGGCAGCCCCGGACGACGGCGAGTTGCAGCCGACCGCGGCCTGCAAGCCGGTGAAGGAAGCCAAGGTCGCCGAAGTGAAAACCAGCTGGCATTCCGAATGGGTGCCGCCGGGCTTCACGCTCAACAGCACCTTGCAGGAACGCAGCCCGGTCTCCAATGACCAGGTCCTGTGCCTCGCCTATGGCGACGGCCTGGCGCGCTTCTCGGTGTTCCTCGAGCCGTTGCACGGCGCCAAGGTCGACGATGCCCGCACCCAGCTGGGCCCGACCACCGTGGTGTCGAGGCGGTTCGCCAGCGACGATGGCGGCACCATGGTGACCGTGGTCGGCGAGATACCCAGCGGCACCGCCGAACGCGTGGCGTTGTCCATGCGGCCAACGGGAGCCAAGGCTCAGTGATCCACGAGCGGGGGAGGGTGATTGCGGTCGAGGCTGGCGCTGTCCAGGTCGAAACGCTGCGCCGCTCCACCTGCTCGGGTTGTTCGGCCAACGCCGGTTGCGGCCGGGGCCTGCTCGATCGACTGGGTATTGCGCGAGATCGCGGCCAGGTCCGTACGCTCCCCTCGCAGCGTGTCGCTGCGCTGCAACTGTCGCCCGGCGACGACATCGTGCTGGGCATCGGCGAAGACCTTCTGCTCAAACATGCCCTGCTTCTCTATCTTGCCCCTCTGCTAGGGTTACTGGCGTTGTCCCTGCTGGCAGCGCAGTTCGGCGGCGGGGAACCTCTTATCATCGTGGCCGGGTTGGCGGGTTTCCTGCTGACCTGGCTGCTCGTGCGTCGCCATGCGCGACGCCACATGGATGATCCGGCGATGCAACCGGTTGTGCTGCGTGCGCCGGTCGGTGGGCCGCCCGGCCCTGTATAGTGATTTTCCCAATCAACATCACGGGAGCTGTAGTCAATGCAAACCCTGAAACGCAGCATGGCTGCGCTGGTCGCCCTGCTGGCCTTGAGCCTGTCGGTTGTCGCGCGGGCTGAACTACCGGACTTCACCCCGCTGGTCGAGAAGGCCTCGCCGGCGGTGGTCAACATCAGTACGACGCAGAAGATTCCCGACCGCTCCAACGCGCAGATGGGCATTCCGGACCTCGACGGCCTGCCGCCGGGCCTGCGCGAATTCTTCGAACGCAGCATTCCCCGCGGCCAGGGCGGCCAGGGGCAGGCGCCCCGTGGCCAGCAGCGCGAAGCGCAGTCGCTGGGTTCGGGCTTCATCATTTCCGATGATGGCTACATCCTCACCAACAACCACGTGGTGGCCGACGCCGACGAGATCCTCGTGCGCCTGTCCGACCGCAGCGAGCACAAGGCCAAGCTGGTCGGTGCCGATCCGCGCAGCGACGTCGCCGTGCTGAAGATCGATGCCAAGAACCTGCCGACCCTCAAGCTGGGCGATTCCGACAAGCTGAAGGTCGGCGAGTGGGTGCTGGCCATCGGTTCGCCGTTCGGCTTCGACCACTCGGTGACCGCCGGTATCGTCAGCGCCAAGGGCCGCAGCCTGCCGAACGAGAACTACGTGCCGTTCATCCAGACCGACGTGGCGATCAACCCCGGCAACTCCGGTGGCCCGCTGCTGAACCTGCAGGGCGAAGTCGTGGGTATCAACTCGCAGATCTTCACCCGTTCCGGCGGCTTCATGGGTCTTTCCTTCGCGATCCCGATCGATGTGGCGCTCAACGTTGCCGATCAGCTCAAGGCCGGCGGCAAGGTCAACCGTGGCTGGCTGGGCGTGGTGATCCAGGAAGTGAACAAGGACCTGGCCGAGTCCTTCGGTCTCGACAAGCCGTCCGGCGCGCTGGTGGCGCAGCTGGTGGAAGACGGTCCGGCCGCCAAGGGCGGGCTGCAGGTGGGTGACGTGATCCTCAGCCTCAACGGCCAGGCGATCAACGAATCCGCCGACCTGCCGCACCTGGTGGGCAACATGAAGCCGGGCGACAAAGCCAGCCTGGAGGTCATCCGCGACAACAAGCGCCAGACCCTCAACCTGACCATCGGCAGCCTGCCGGACGACGACGATGCCGTCGCCGCCGTCGAGGGCAAGGGCGCCGAGCGCAGCAGCAACCGCATGGGCGTGACCGTGGCGGAACTGACTGCCGAGCAGCGCAAGTCCCTGGATATCAAGGGCGGCGTGGTCATCAAGGAAGTGCAGGGCGGTCCGGCGGCCATGATCGGCCTGCGTCCGGGCGACGTCATCACCCACCTGAACAACCGCGCGGTGGATTCCTCGAAAACCTTCAGCGAGATCGCCAAGGCGCTGCCGAAGGACCGTTCGATTTCCATGCGCGTGCTGCGTCAGGGTCGTGCGAGCTTCATCACGTTCAAATTGACCGAGTAAGCCTGTGCACCAGAAAAGGGCGGTTTCGACCGCCCTTTTTCATGCCTGACCGTCCGGCGCGGCGTGACGCCCCGCGCTGTATTCAGGTAAACTCCCCGGCTATTTTTCGGCGGACCACCGCCTTCAGCCTTCCGAGTGTGTTCAGCCGTGAGTGACCTGAGTCATATCCGCAATTTCTCCATCATCGCCCACATCGACCATGGCAAGTCGACGCTGGCAGACCGCTTCATCCAGATGTGCGGCGGCCTCTCCGACCGCGAGATGGAGGCCCAGGTGCTGGACTCCATGGACCTGGAGCGTGAGCGCGGCATCACCATCAAGGCGCACAGCGTCACCCTTCACTACAAGGCGAAGGACGGCAAGACCTACCAGCTGAACTTCATCGATACCCCCGGCCACGTCGACTTCACCTACGAAGTCAGCCGCTCGCTGGCCGCCTGCGAAGGCGCGCTGCTGGTGGTGGATGCCGGCCAGGGCGTGGAAGCGCAGTCGGTCGCCAACTGCTACACCGCCATCGAGCAGGGCCTGGAAGTGATGCCGGTCCTGAACAAGATGGACCTGCCGCAGGCCGACCCGGACCGCGTGAAGGACGAAATCGAAAGCATCATCGGTATCGACGCCACCGACGCCGTGGCCTGCTCGGCCAAGAGCGGCATGGGCGTTGAAGATGTGCTGGAGCGCCTGGTCACCGCCATTCCGGCGCCCGAGGGCGAAATCGATGCGCCGCTGCAGGCGCTGATCATCGACTCCTGGTTCGACAACTACCTGGGCGTGGTCTCGCTGGTGCGGGTGAAGCACGGCCGCGTGAAGAAGGGCGACAAGATCCTGGTGAAATCCACCGGCAAGGTCCACCAGGTGGACAGCGTCGGTGTCTTCACCCCGAAGCACACCGAGACCCCGGACCTCAAGGCCGGCGAAGTGGGCTTCATCATCGCCGGCATCAAGGACATCCTGGGCGCGCCGGTGGGCGACACCCTGACGCTGAACAGCACCCCCGACGTGGACGTGCTGCCGGGCTTCAAGCGCATCAAGCCGCAGGTCTACGCCGGCCTGTTCCCGGTCAGCTCCGATGACTTCGAAGACTTCCGCGAGGCGCTGCAGAAGCTGACGCTGAACGACGCCGCGCTGCAGTACGAGCCGGAGAGCTCCGAGGCCCTGGGCTTCGGCTTCCGCATCGGCTTCCTCGGCATGCTGCACATGGAGATCATCCAGGAGCGCCTGGAGCGCGAGTACGACCTGGACCTGATCACCACCGCGCCGACCGTGATCTTCGAGATCGTGCAGAAGAACGGCGACATCCTCTATGTCGACAACCCGTCCAAGCTGCCCGACCTCTCGTCCATCGACGAGATGCGCGAGCCGATCTGCCGCGCGACCATCCTTGTGCCTCAGGAGCACCTGGGCAACGTCATTACCCTGTGCATCGAGAAGCGCGGTGTCCAGCGCGACATGCACTTCCTCAGCGGCCAGGTCCAGGTGATCTACGATCTGCCGATGAACGAAGTGGTGCTGGACTTCTTCGACCGCCTGAAGTCCACCAGCCGCGGCTATGCTTCGCTGGACTACAGCTTCGATCGCTTCGAACCGGCCAACCTGGTTCGTCTCGATGTGCTGATCAACGGCGAGAAGGTCGACGCCCTCGCCCTGATCGTCCACCGCGACAACGCCCCGTACAAGGGCCGTCAGCTGGTGGAGAAAATGAAGGAATTGATTCCGCGGCAGATGTTCGACGTCGCGATTCAGGCCGCCATCGGTGGGCAGATCATCGCTCGCTCGACGGTCAAGGCGCTCAGGAAGAACGTGCTGGCCAAGTGCTACGGTGGTGACGTGAGCCGTAAGCGCAAGCTGCTGGAGAAGCAGAAGGCCGGTAAGAAAAGGATGAAGCAGGTCGGTAGCGTGGAGATTCCGCAGGAAGCCTTCCTCGCTGTGCTCAAAGTGGACAGTTGAACCCTATGACCCTGAATTTCCCGCTGTTGCTGGTGATTGCCGTTGCGGTATGCGGCGTTCTCGCCCTGGTGGACCTGGTGCTGTTCGCGCCGCGCCGCCGGGCGGCCATTTCCGCCTACGAAGGCTCGGTCAGCGAAGCTGACCCGGAAGTGCTGGAGAAGCTGAACAAAGAGCCGGTGCTGGTCGAGTACGGCAAGTCGTTCTTCCCGGTGCTGTTCATCGTGCTGGTGCTGCGCTCGTTCCTGGTCGAGCCCTTCCAGATCCCGTCGGGCTCGATGAAGCCGACCCTGGAAGTGGGCGATTTCATCCTGGTGAACAAGTTCGCCTACGGCATCCGCCTGCCGGTGCTGGACACCAAGGTGATCCCGATCGGTGACCCGCAGCGTGGCGATGTCATGGTGTTCCGCTACCCCAGCGACCCGAACATCAACTACATCAAGCGCGTCATCGGCGTGCCGGGTGACACCATCCGCTACACCAGCGACAAGCGCCTGTACATCAATGACCAGGCCGTGGCCGAGTCGCTGGTGGGCGAGGAGCCGGGCACCCTGGGCAGCGTGACCCTGTACCAGGAGAAGCTGGGCGCCGTGGAGCACATGATCCGCAAGGAAATGACCCGCTTCCGCATCGAACCGGGCAAGCAGTGGAAAGTGCCGGCCGGCCATTACTTCATGATGGGCGACAACCGCGACAACTCCAACGACAGCCGCTACTGGAACGACCCGAAGATTCCGAAGGACCTGCTGGGCATGGTTCCGGACCGCAATATCGTCGGCAAGGCGTTCGCGGTGTGGATGAGCTGGCCGGATCCGAAGATGCGCAATCTGCCGAACTTCTCACGAGTCGGCGTGATTCACTAAACTTGTGAGACGCTCCAGGCCAGCATGGCTGGAACGGTGCTAGAAAAGGGCGGGGCTGCACGCGGGGAGCGAGGCAGCCCCGCTTCACTTGGACCCGCCGCGGTTGGCGGGCAAATAAGAAAAGATACCGACATGAGGTCGATATGACGTACGCACGTTCGCAGAAGGGCATGTCCTTGCTGAGTTGGCTGGTGGTGCTCGCCGTGGTGGCGTTCCTGGCCAGCGCCGCGTTCAAGGTCATCCCGCATTACCTGGACTACTACGCAATCGAGAAGGCCATTACCTCGGTGGAGACGGACAAGGCCGCCGAAGTGCGCACCGTGCCGGAGTTCTACTCCTATGTCGACAAGGCGCTCATGCTCAACAACATCCGCGACCTGAAGCTGGATGACGCACTGGACGTGAAACTCGAGAACAACGAGTTCCGCGCCCACCTGAAATACGAAAAACGCGAGCCACTGGTGCAGAACATCGACCTGGTGGTCAAATTTGACAAAGAATTCCGTGTACGAATGCCGTGAGTAACAACAGTCTGGATCGACTCGAGCGCAAGCTTGGCTACACCTTTCGCGACCAGGACCTGATGGTCCTGGCGCTGACCCATCGCAGTTTCGCCGGGCGCAACAACGAGCGCCTGGAGTTCCTCGGCGACGCCATCCTCAACTTCGTCATCGGCGAAGCCCTGTTCACCCACTTTCCCCAGGCCCGAGAGGGCCAGCTGTCGCGCCTGCGCGCGCGCCTGGTGAAGGGCGAGACCCTGGCGCTGCTGGCGCGCGGTTTCGAGATCGGCGATTACCTGCGTCTGGGCTCGGGCGAGCTGAAAAGCGGCGGTTACCGCCGCGAGTCGATCCTGGCTGACGCCATGGAGGCGCTGATCGGCGCCATCTACCTGGACACCGGCATGGATTCCGCCCGCGAGCGGATCATGGCCTGGCTCGGCCCGCAGTTGCGCGAGCTGACCCCGGTGGATACCAACAAGGACCCCAAGACCCGCCTGCAGGAATTCCTGCAATCGCGCGGGTGCGAATTGCCGCGTTACGACGTGGTGGATATCCAGGGCGAGCCGCATTGCCGCACCTTCTTCGTGGAGTGCGAGGTGGCCCTGCTGAACGACAAGACCCACGGTCACGGCGGCAGCCGCCGCATCGCCGAGCAGGTGGCCGCCGCCGCCGCGCTGGCAGCCCTGGGCGTGGAGAATGGCCATGAGTGAGCACGAGCAAACCCCGCACGAACCATCCGAGCACGATGAAGCAGGAGCCGTCCGTTGCGGTTACGTCGCCATCGTCGGCCGTCCCAATGTGGGCAAGTCGACCCTGCTCAACCATATCCTCGGGCAGAAGCTGGCGATCACCTCGCGCAAGCCGCAGACCACCCGCCATACCCTGCTGGGCATCAAGACCGAGGGTGACGTGCAGGCCGTGTACGTCGATACCCCCGGCCTGCACAAGGACAACGACAAGGCGCTCAACCGCTACATGAACCGTTCGGCCAGCGCCGCGCTGAAGGACGTCGACGTGGTGATCTTCGTCGTCGACCGCAATCGCTGGACCGACGAAGACCAGATGGTCTACGACAAGGTCAAGTACGTCAGCTGCCCGGTGCTGCTGGCGGTGAACAAGGTCGACCGCATGGAAGACAAGGGCGAGCTGCTGCCGCACCTGCAGTGGCTGGCCGAACAGCTGCCCAACGCCGAAGTCGTGCCGATTTCCGCCCAGCACGGGCAGAACCTCGACGTGCTCGAAGGGCTGGTGGCCGAGCGCCTGCCGGAAAGCGAGCACTTCTTCCCGGAAGACCAGATCACCGACCGCAGCAGCCGCTTCCTGGCCGCCGAACTGGTGCGCGAGAAGATCATGCGCCAGCTGGGCGCCGAGCTTCCCTACCAGGTCACCGTGGAAATCGAAGAGTTCAAGCAGGACGGCCCGATCCTGCACATCCACGCGCTGATCCTGGTGGAACGCGACGGCCAGAAGAATATCATCATCGGCGAGAAGGGCGAGCGCATCAAAAGCATCGGCCAGAACGCCCGCAAGGACATGGAGGTGCTGTTCGACTCCAAGGTCATGCTCAACCTCTGGGTGAAGGTGAAGGGCGGCTGGTCCGACGACGAGCGCGCACTGCGTTCGCTGGGCTACGGCGACCTCTGATCCTCCGGCGCCCCGCGAGCCATCGCGGGGCGCAGCCTGCCGGTGCGTGAGCGCGCCGATATCCCGATTCCCACTCCAGGCGCAGCGCCATGAGCCTCGCTTCTACTGCCCAAGCCGCGTTTGTCCTGCACAGCCGTCCCTACAAGGAAACCAGCGCGCTGGTGGATTTCTTCACCCCGCAGGGGCGCCTGCGCGCCGTGCTGCGCGGTGCGCGGGGCAAGGCCGGTGCGCTGGCGCGGCCGTTCGTGCCGCTGGAAGCTGAATTCCGCGGGCGCAGCGACCTGAAGAACGTCGCGCGCCTGGAGCCCAACGGCATCCCCAACCTGCTCAGTGGCGAGGCGCTGTTCAGCGGCCTGTACCTGAACGAGCTGATGATCCGCCTGCTGCCGGCGGAAGACCCGCACCCCGCCCTGTTCGAACACTACCGCGCGACCCTGCCGCTGCTGGCCGCCGGCAGCCCGCTGGAGCCGCTGCTGCGCGCCTTCGAATGGCGGCTGCTGGACGACCTGGGCTATGGTTTTTCCCTGGACACCGATATCGTCGGCCAGAGCGTGGCGCCGGACGGCCTCTACCGCCTGCTGCCCGACTCGGGCCTGGAGCCGGTCGGCAGCCTGCAGCCAGGCCTGTTCCATGGCGCCGACCTGCTGGCCATGGCCGAAGCCGACTGGAGCGCCCCCGGCGCCCTGGCGGCGGCCAAGCGCCTGATGCGCCAGGCCCTGGCGCCCCACCTTGGCGGCAGACCGCTGGTCAGCCGCGAGCTCTTCATGAATCGCAAGGACACTTCCCGTGACTGAAGCCAACCGTATCCTGCTCGGCGTGAACATCGACCACGTCGCCACCCTGCGCCAGGCCCGCGGCACCCGTTATCCCGACCCGGTGAAAGCCGCGCTGGATGCCGAGGAAGCCGGTGCCGACGGCATCACCGTGCACCTGCGCGAAGATCGCCGGCACATCCAGGACCGCGACGTGCGCGTGCTCGCCGAGGTGCTGCAGACCCGCATGAACTTCGAGATGGGCGTCACCGAGGAGATGATGAAGTTCGCCGAGATCATCCGTCCGGCGCACGTCTGCCTGGTCCCTGAGACCCGCCAGGAACTGACCACCGAGGGCGGCCTGGATGTCGCCGGCCAGGAAGCACGCATCCGCGAAGCGGTGCAGCGCCTGGCGGCCGCCGGCTGCGAGGTGTCGCTGTTCATCGACCCGGATCAGCGCCAGATCGAAGCCTCCGCACGCATCGGCGCGCCGGCGGTGGAATTGCACACCGGCCGCTATGCCGACGCGCACACCCCGGCCGAAGCCGCCCAGGAGCTGGCGCGCATCCGTGACGGCGTGGAGTTCGGCCTGTCCCACGGCCTGATCGTCAACGCCGGCCACGGCCTGCATTACCACAACGCCGAGCCGGTGGCGGCGATTGCCGGCATCAACGAGCTGAACATCGGCCACGCCATCGTTGCCCATGCGCTGTTCGTGGGCTTCAAGCAGGCGGTGGCGGAGATGAAGGCGCTGATCGTGGCGGCGGCGAATCGCTGATTGCTGGCTGATTCGGCGTCGTAGGGCGGGTAACCCGGAACGGGTTATTCGCCGCCATGGTTGATAGGGATTGGGTGGTTCGCGAGCAAGCTCGCTCCTACGAAGAGCACCGCTCGTGCTCGCGAACCCGGCACAAGCTAAGGCTTGCGCGCCACCAGCGTGGCGCGCAGCGGCGCCGGCAGGCCTTCGACGGTGCGGCTGTGGTCCTGCGGGTCGAGGAAGTCCGGCAGCGACTGGTAGCGCATCCACTGCGTGGCGCGTTGCTCTTCCACCGAGGTGCGGCTGATATCGACACTGCGCACGTCGGTGAAACCCGCGCGGCGCAGCCATAGCTCCAGCGCCGGCACCGACGGCAGGAACCACACGTTGCGCATCTGCGCGTAGCGGTCCTCGGGCACCAGCACGGTGTTCACGTCGCCTTCCACCACCAGGGTCTCCAGCACCAGTTCGCCGCCCCGGCGCAGGCAGTCCTTGAGCGCCAGCAGGTGGTCGATGGGCGAGCGGCGGTGATAGAGCACGCCCATGGAGAACACCGTGTCGAAGCCTTCCAGTTTCTCGGGCAGGTCTTCCAGGGCGAACGGCAGATGCCAGGCCGGCAGGTCCGGGAGGTAGCGCTTCATGGCGAGGAATTGGCAGAAGAACAGCCAGTTCGGGTCCACGCCCACCACGCTGCGCGCGCCGGCGCCTAGCATGCGCCATTGGTAGTAGCCATTGCCGCAGCCGACGTCGAGGACACGCTTGCCCACCAGGTCGATGTGCGGCGAGACGCGCTGCCATTTCCAGTCCGAGCGCCATTCGGTGTCGATGTGCACGCCGAACAGGTGGAACGGCCCCTTGCGCCACGGGATCAGCCCTTGCAGGGCGAGTGTGAGCTGGGCACGGGTGCCTTCGTCGCAGGCGCCCTCCAGGTTGAAGCGTTCGCCCAGTTCGACGGCGGACGCCTGCAGCGGCGGCAGGCGGTCCACCGCCGCCAGCCAGCGTTCCAGGTCGCCATGGCCATCCTCGACCTTGGCGGCCAGTTGCGCGGGCAGCGAGGCGGCCCAGGATTCCAGTGGCGTGCCGGCCAGTTCAAGGCGCAGGCGGTCGAGGTCGAAGCGTTCGATCATGGCAGGGCAATCAGGGAAGCGAAGTTGAGGCACTGGAACCAGGGCACCACCTTGGAGAAACCGGCGGCCAGCAGGCGCTCGCGGTGGGTCTCCAGGGTGTCGGGGCGCATCACGTTCTCGATGGCGGTGCGCTTCTGGGCGATTTCCAGTTCGCTGTAGCCATTGGCGCGCTTGAAGTCGATGTGCAGGTCGGTGAGCAGCGCGTGCTCCTGCTCATCGGCGAAGCGCAGTTTTTCCGAGAGGATCAGCGCGCCGCCGGGCAGCAGGGCGCTGTGCAGGCGGGTGAGCAGGCCCAGGCGTTGCTCGGGGGCGATGAACTGCAGGGTGAAGTTCAGCGCGATCAGCGAGCAGGGCTTGAGGTCCAGCGTCAGGATATCCGCCTCGATCAGTTCGACCGGCAGCAGTTCCTGGTGCATGGCGTCCTGGGCGCGCAGGTACTCGCCGCAGCGCTCGATCATCGGCGCGGAGTTGTCGACGCCGATGACGCGGCAGCCTTCGGTCTTCACATGGCGGCGCAGCGCCTGGGTCACGGCGCCCAGCGAGCAGCCGAGGTCGTAGAGCACGCTGTGGGGCGCGGCAAAACGCGCACCGAGCACGCCGATGTTCTCGACGATGGTGGGGTAGCCCGGCACCGATCGCTTGATCATGTCCGGGAAGACGCGCACCACGTCCTCGTTGAAGGTGAAGTCGGGAACCTGGCTTTGCGGCTGGGCGAAGATGCGGTCGGATTCGCTCACGCTGGATGGGGCCTCGTTGCGCTGAACAGGCAAGCGGGCGCGGCGCGCCCGGTTTGCCGGGGCGCGCATTGTAGCCGAGGCGCAGGGTGCGCCCAAGCTTCAGCCGATAAGGGTCACTTGAGCTGGTCGGAGAAGTACTCGCCGGCGCCCTGCAGCGGGCCGAGGGGGTTCTTCTTGTCTTCCATGCGGCGGATGTTCGGTTCGCCGTTGCTGGTCTTGTGCACCACCACGTCGTCGATCAGCACGAACACCGGACGGAACGACCAGCCCTGCACCTGGCGGCGCTTGCGGAAGTTGAAGATGTCCGCCCAGAAGCTGCCCACGCGCTGGCTGTCGGTCTTGTTGAAGTCGAAGGCATAGCCGATGCAGCGGTCCTTGGCCTGCAGGCAGGTCACCAGGCCGTCGGGCAGGTAGTCGATGGGAATGTTGGGTTGCACGAAGAGCAGGCGCACGTCGATGAACGACAGCATCTTCGCATTGCCTTGGGACAGCGGATCGAAGCCCAGCGCATAGAGCTGCGACTTGGTGGTCTTGCCGGGATCGACCTGGTTGTAGCGGCTCTGTGCGTCCTGGTAATCCAGGAAGGGCGATTGCACTTCCGCGCGTTCACTGGGCAGCAGGCTGCCACAGGCCGAGAGGATCAGGCAGGCTCCCAGCAACAACATCGAGCGACCTACTGCACGCATGGAGCTCCCCTTTTCCCAGTCTCTTATGATTGATCTATAGCCGATGACAGAGGGCTCTGCCGGACTTTTCTCACGCCTTTGCAGGGCTAGTCAACGGCGATGCCGTAACCCTGCATCAGGGGTTTCCACTGGTCGTTGCGGCGCAGTTCGCGCAGGCCCTCGTCGAGGTCGTCCAGGCGCTCGCGCACGCCTTCCAGCCGCGGATTGAGCGCGACATACATGGGACGTTTATCGGCGAGCTCGCCGGCGGCTTGAATGCGCCCGGACAGCCCGTGGCGGTGCAGGTAGTGCTCGACGATCTGGCTGTCTTCGAGCAGCACGGTGATACGCCCCAGCAGCAGCTTCTGGATATTGCGCTCGAGGACCTTCTCGCCGCTGAGCACCTGTACCTGTTCGAGGTTGCTCAGGTGTTCGTCGCGCCAGGCATCGAGCTCCTTGCCGTAGGAGTATCCCTGGGCCAGGCCGATGGATTGGCTGCTCAGCGAGGCCGGGCCTTTCCAGGTCCAGGGATTGTCGCTGCGCACGTAGAAGCGCATGGTCACCCAGCCGATGGGTTCCTCGCCGATCAGCAACTGCGCGGACTCCTCGCTGTAGGCGCCGACCACGCCATCCACCAGGCCTTCGCGGGCCATCTGCAGGGCGCGCGGCCAGGGCAGCGGTTCGAAGCGTGGCGGCTGCGGCAACACCTGGCCGAGGGCCTCGAGCAGGTAGCCGGGCTTGTCCGGATCGTCCGGGCAGAGGTAGGGGCACCAGTCGTCGCCGGCCAGGCGCAGGGGTTCGGCGCTGGCCAGCGCCGAACAGAGCAGGAGCAGCGGTGACGCGAGTCGCAGCATGTCAGGCCCGGGAAGTGGTGGGGTCTTCCGAGTATGGCAGAGCGATGTGACGGGATGTCACCGAGGCGGCGATACCGAGCTGGCCGAGCCAGTAGGTCAGCATGATGGCGTAGGAGGCGCCGTCGAAGGCGGCGACGAAGCGGCTGATGCCGATCATCGCGTCGGAGCTGACGAACAGCAGCGCGCCGAGAGCGGCGCACGCGCGGCTTGCGTTGGCGATGCCGGGTACGCCGAGGCGGGCGATGGCGCGCCAGAGCATGGCGCTGATGGTCAGGCTGTACAGCGCGATGGGCACGAGCAGCGGGCCCAGGCCGCGGCTGTAGAGCAGGGCGAACAGACCGCCGCCCAGGGTGCCTGCGATCAACAGGCCGAGCGGGGCGACGCGGCGGGTATCGCCCAGGTAGGCCGCGAGGTAGGCGAGGTGCGCCAGCAGGAAGGCGGCAAGGCCGGGCACGAAGGCATTGATCGGCCATTCCAGCAGGATGTCGCCGAGCATCGACAGCACCAGGCCGACGGCAACCCAGCGGCGATAGCCGTCGGCGGGGCTGCCGAGTATCCACAACAACATGGCCAGCACGGGCAGCGGCTTGCACAGCATGCGCAGGGCAGGCAGGTCGAAGGTGACGGCGAACAGGTAGGCGGCAGCGCCGATCAGTGCCAAGAGTGCCCAGCGCATGGGGTTCCCTCCCGAGGAAATGAACGCCTACTGTGCCGTAGCGCGGCGCCCCGGCCACAGGCCGAAGGCGTCAGGGTGAGGAGCTTATGGCGCCTTATTTCACCGCGATGGGGCAGACGAACGTCTTGGCCGGCGGCACTTCTGCCTCCCACGGACGGCGGTAGGCCAGTTCCAGCGTGTCCTCGCCGGCGGCGGTTACGCGGAAGCGCCAGGTGGATTCGCCGGCGCTGCCGACCAGGCCCACGTCCTCCGGGTTGCTGTACACCTCGGGGCCGAGCGCGCGTAGCAGACCGTTGGCGGCGTTGCGCAGCTCCCAGCGGAAGCCGGTGGTGGGGTTGCTCGGCAGGATCAGCACCAGCTCCTGGCCGGTGTGCAGTTTCAGCGGCTTGCAGTCGCTGGCGTCTTCCAGGGTGACCACGGGTTTGCTCTGCCCGGCGCAGCCGGCGAGCAGGGCCAGGGTGAGGGGCAGCAACGGGCGGTACGACGGCATGACGGCTCCTGAGTGGGGACAGGTTGGGGCGCAGGATACCGCAATCGTGGGAGAAGTAGAGGTTTCGCGGGGCGGGATATGTAGGGCGGCTGGCGCCAGCCTGTAGGCGCGCCCCGTGGGCGCGTGCCCTCGCAATGTCGGCTGTCGTAGGAGCGGACCATGTCCGCGAAATCCTGCGCGGAAGAATCGGCTCCGACCGGGAGCGCATTTGCCTCCTGCCTGCGTAGGAGCGGACTTTGTCCGCGATCAGCGCTGTGCCGTGCGGTTCGCGAGCAAGCTCGCTCCTACAAGGGCAGGAGCGAGCCGATCGGTCGCAGGGTTCAAACGGGGAACAGCACCCTCGCCACATCCCCGAAGCGCCGGGCGAAATGCACCGTCAGGCCTTCCTTCAGGTACTCCGGCAGCTCCTCGAAGTCGCCACGGTTGGGCTCGGGCAGGATCAGCTCGAAGATCTTCTGCCGCCGCGCCGCGATGACCTTCTCGCGCACTCCGCCAATGGGCAGTACCTGGCCGGTGAGGGTCAGCTCGCCGGTCATGGCCACGCCCTTTTTCGGCGCCTGGTTGCGCGCCAGCGACAGCAGCGCGCTGGCCATGGTCACGCCGGCGCTGGGGCCGTCCTTGGGCGTGGCGCCCTCGGGTACGTGGAGGTGCACGAAGGCCTGGTCGAAGAAGGTCGACTCGCCGCCGTACTTCTTCAGGTTCGAGCTGATATAGCTGTAGGCGATCTCCGCCGACTCCTTCATCACGTCTCCCAGTTGCCCGGTGAGCTTGAAGCCGCGGTTGAGCGTGTGGATGCGCGTCGCCTCGATGGGCAGGGTCGCGCCGCCCATGCTGGTCCAGGCAAGCCCGGTGATCACGCCGATCCCGGACAGCACCTGCTCGGTACGGAACACCGGCATGCCCAGGTACTGCTCCAGGTCCTTGGCGCCGATCTTCACCACCGAGTCCGGGTCTTCCAGCAGCTTCATCACCGACTTGCGCACCAGCTTGCCGAGCACTTTTTCCAGCTGGCGCACGCCGGCCTCGCGGGCGTAGCCCTCGATCACCGCGCGCAGGGCGGCGTCGTTGATCGACACCCGATGCTTGGGCACGCCGGCTTTTTCCAGCTGCTTGGGCCACAGGTGACGCTTGGCGATGGCCAGCTTCTCCTCGGCGATGTAGCCGGAGAGGCGGATGACTTCCATGCGGTCCAGCAGCGGGCCGGGGATGGAGTCCAGGGTGTTGGCGGTGCAGACGAACAGCACCTTGGACAGGTCCAGGCGCAGGTCCAGGTAGTGGTCGAGGAACTCCACGTTCTGCTCCGGATCCAGCGTCTCCAGCAGCGCCGAGGCGGGGTCGCCCTGGTAGCTGCTGCCGAGCTTGTCGATCTCGTCGAGCATGATCACCGGGTTCATCACCTCCACTTCCTTCAGCGCCTGCACCAGCTTGCCGGGCAGGGCGCCGATGTAGGTACGGCGATGGCCCTTGATCTCGGCCTCGTCACGCATGCCGCCGACGCTGAAGCGATAGAACGGCCGCCCCAGGCTCTCGGCGATGGACTTGCCGATGCTGGTTTTGCCCACGCCGGGCGGGCCGACCAGGAGCACGATGGAGCCGGCGATCTCGCCCTTGAAGGTGCCCACCGCGAGGAATTCGAGGATGCGGTCCTTCACGTCTTCCAGGCCGGAATGGTGCCGGTCGAGGACCTTGCGGGCGTGCTTGAGGTCGAGCTTGTCGACGCCCATCAGGCCCCATGGCACCGAGGTTGCCCAGTCGAGGTAATTGCGCGTGACGGCGTACTCGGGCGAGCCGGTCTCGAGGATCGACAGCTTGTTCAGCTCCTCGTCGATGCGCTTCTTCGCCTGCTCGGGCAGGGTCTTGCCCTCCAGGCGTGCGCGGAATTCGTCGGAGTCGGCGCTCTTGTCGTCCTTGGTGATGCCCAGTTCCTGCTGGATGATCTTCAGCTGTTCCTGCAGGAAGAACTCGCGCTGGCGCTCGCCGATCTTGCGATTGACCTCGGCGGACAGCTCTTTCTGCAGCCGCGCGACTTCCACTTCCTTGCGCAGCAGCGGCAGCACCTTCTCCATGCGCTTGAGGATCGGCACGGTATCGAGCACGCCCTGCAGCTCGGAGCCGGGGGCGGTGGTCAGCGCGGCGGCGAAATCGGTCAGCGGCGACGGGTCGTTGGGGTTGAAGCGGTTGAGGTAGTTCTTCAGCTCTTCGCTGTACAGCGGGTTGAGCGGCAGCAGCTCCTTGATCGCGTTGATCAGGGCCATGCCGTAGGCCTTCACCTCGTCGCTCGGGTCGCTGGGGGTGTGCGGGTACTCCACCTCCACCAGGAAGGGCGGGCGATGGCGCTTGATCCAGCCGCGGATGCGCACGCGCGAGAGGCCCTGGGCGACGAACTGCAGCTTGCCTCCCTCGCGGCTGGCGTGGTGCACGCGCACCAGGGTGCCGTGCTCGGGCAGGCTGTCCGGGTCGAAATGGCGCGGGTCTTCCGGCGGGTTCTCCATGAAGAACAGCGCCAGGCTGTGGTGTTCGGTCTTGGCGACCAGCTCCAGCGTCTCGGCCCACGGCTCCTCGTTGACGATCACCGGCAGCACCTGCGCCGGGAAGAACGGGCGGTTGTGGATCGGGATGACGTAGACCGTGGTCGGCAGGTTCTGCCCCGGCAGCACCAGCCCGGTGTTGCTGACCTCTTCGGCGCTATGGATATCGTGAATCTCGTCGTGGTCGCTCATGAGGCACCTGACTGATTGAACATGACAGTCTAGATGGGGAAACCGGCGCGGGGTTTCAATCCCATTTTTCAGCAATGTGCCTGAAGATGTTGCGGCCCACGTGTGCTCGCAAAGCTCAGGGGCGACGCGGCCGCAGGAAATCGCTGGGCGGCCGGCCGAACTGGCGGCTGAACATCGCGCTGAAGGCGCTGGGCGTGCTGTAGCCCACGTCCAGCGCCACGCTCAGCACGCTGTCGCCCAGCGCCAGGCGCTCCAGGGCGGTCAGCAGGCGCGCCTGTTGCCGCCATTGGCCGAAGGTCAGCCCGGTTTCGGCGAAGAACCAGCGTTGCACCGTCTTGCTGTCCACGCTCAGCCGCGCGGCCCACTGGGCGAGGCTCGCGCTGTCGCCGGGCTGCGCCTGGATGGCCTGGCACAGCGCGCGCAGGCGTGGATGGGCAGGCAGCGGCAGGTGCAACGGCAGCATGGGGTCTTCGCGCAACTCGTCGAGCACCAGGCCTAGCACCCGACCGTCGCGGGAGTCCGGCGTGACCTCGCCACTGATCGACAGCGCGGCGAGGATCAGCTCCCGCAGCAGCGGCGACACCGCCAGCACGCAGCAGTCCGGCGGCAGGTGCGGGGCGCTGCCCGGCTCCACATACAGGGTGCGCACCTGCACCTCGCCGACCATGCGCGTCCAGTGCTCGACGCCGGCGGGTATCCACAGGCCGCGGTTGTCCGGCACCACCCACTGGCCGCTGGCGCTGCCCACCACCAGCACGCCGCGCACGGCATACAGCAGTTGCGCGCGGTGGTGGCTGTGCGCGGGCACCTGATGGCCGTCGGGAAAATCCAGCGCGACCGCCGCCACCGGGCTGGCGGCCCGTTCGTCGCCGTGGTTCTCCAGCGGTTGGGGCGGAATGTCCTTTTTGCGCATGTGCATGCCTGTTTGTCGTTAGACGACCACTTTCGCCCATCGCTAGGCTGCTGAACAGTCCTCCTCTGCCCGATGATCTTCGTCATGACCGAGCTTCCCCTGAACGCACTGGCCGCCATCTCCGAACAACTGGCGCGCATCGCCGGCCTGCTCGAACACGCCCTGCCGGCGCGCCCCGCGCTGGCGCTGGAAGAAGGCGCCATCGCCCACCTGTGGGAGTACCGCCAGGGCCAGCCGCGCCTGACGCCGGTGATCGAGCCGGCGCTGATCGCCTTCGACGACCTGCGCAACGTCGAGCGCCAGAAAGCGCTGATCGAGCAGAACACCCGCCAGTTCGTCTCCGGCCGCCCGGCGAACAACGTCCTGCTGACCGGCGCCCGCGGCACCGGCAAGAGCTCGCTGGTGAAGGCCTGCCTGCACGCCTTCCATGCCGAAGGGTTGCGCCTGATCGAAGTGGACAAGGAGCACCTGGCCGACCTGCCGCAGATCATCGACCTGCTGCGCCATCGCCCGGAGCGCTTCATCCTGTTCTGCGACGACCTGTCCTTCGAGGACGGCGAGACCGGCTACAAGGGCCTGAAAACCGTACTGGATGGTTCGGTGGCGGGGCAGTCCGGCAACGTGCTGATCTATGCCACGTCCAACCGCCGCCACCTGCTGGCCGAGCGCGCCGAGGACAACCTGTCCTTCCAGCGCAGCGAGAGCGGCGAACTGCACCCCGGCGAGGCGGTGGAGGAGAAGATCTCGCTCTCCGAGCGCTTCGGCCTGTGGATATCCTTCTATGCCTTCAGCCAGGAGCAGTACCTGGAGGCGGTCGCCCGCTGGCTGGAATACCACGGCCTGGGCGGCGTGCAGCCGGAGGAGTGGGAGCAGGCGGCGATCCGCTGGGCGACCCATCGCGGGTCGCGGTCCGGGCGGATCGCCGCGCAATTCGCCCGGGATTACGCCGGGCGGCAGCGCTAGCACATCAGAACGCGACCTTGATCCCCGCCTGGATGCCGCGCCCGCCGGCCGGCACGCTGTCGCGCAGGATGGAGCTGGCGTAGCGCACGGTCTGGTTGGTCAGGTTCTCGCCCTTGACGAAGGCCAGCCAGCGGCTGTCGCCCAGGTCGAAGCGGTAGCCGACGCTGGCGCCCAGGGTGGTGTAGCCGTCGGTGCGCAGCTCGTTCTCGGGCACGCGGTTCTGGTCGGCGGCGTATTCCACATCGACCCGCGCCTGCCATTGCTGCAACTCCCAGAGCAGCGCGCTGTTCAGGCGCAGCGGGGCGATGCGCGGCAGGGCCTCGCCGGTGTCCTTGTTCTTCGCGCGGGTGTAATCGCCGGACAGCTCCAGGTCGAAGCGGCCGTAGGGGCTGTCCAGCAGGTGGATGCGGTCCTGCGCCTCGACGCCGTAGAAGTCCGCCTTCACGCCGCTGTAGAGGTACTCGGGCAGCGCCTCGTCGTCACCGGCGTCCACCAGCGCGCCTTCCTCGTCGCGATAACGCCCGCTGGCCAGCAGCCCGATGTAGTTGGAAAAGCGGCTGTAGAACACGCCGACGCTGCCCTTGTGACGGCCGCTGTCGAAGCGCAGGGCGAGGTCGGTGGAGACGGCCTTTTCCTTGCTCGCGTCGGCGTCGCCCACTTCATAGGTGCCGGTGGCGGCATGGGCGCCGTTGGCGTACAGCTCATAGAAGGTCGGCGCGCGCTCGGTGTAGGCCAGGGTGCCGGCCAGCGACCAGATCGGCGTCAGGGTGTACACCGCGCCGGTGGACAGGCTGCCGGCGGTGAAGCTGCGCGCGTCGTCGTTCTCGGCGAAGCGCTCGTTGTCCTTGGCGTTGGGCGCGATGCGCGTGTGCTCGACGCGGCCGCCCAGGTTCAGCGCCAGGCGCTCGCTGGCCTGCCAGTTCTCCAGGAAGAACAGCGCGGTGCTGTCGGTCTCGGTGTGCGGCACGAACGCTTCTTCGCCCAGCGCGGAGAAGCGGCTGTTGGCGACCTGCGCGCCGACCACGCCGTCCAGCGGGCCGATGGGCTGGTGCCGTGCCTCGATGCGGGCCTCGTAGCCGTCGTTCTTGAAGGTGGTGCCGGTCTCGCCGTCCTCGATTTCCTTGTGCTGGTACTCGGTGTAGGCGGCGTCCAGCTTCACCGAGCTGAACGGACCGTCGAGGTCGCGGATTTCCGAGGCGAAGGCGTAGCGGTCCTGCAGCATCTTCAGGCGCACGTCGTCTTCGGCGGGGGAGCCGTAGTTGCTGTCGTAGCCGCTGTAGGAGAGGCCGGCATAGCCGTGGTCCCAGTGGTAGCTGCCGCCAACGGCGCCGCTGTCCTGGCGGCCATCGCTGTTGTCCACGCGATGTTTCGCGTCGTCGCCGTCCACCTGGCGCTGCCGCCCGGAGTGGGCGTAGCCGGGGATGCGCAGGTCGTTGAACTCGCGGGAGCCGGCATCCAGGTGCAGGGCGAAGTGGCCGTCGCCGGCTTCCAGCGCGCCGGCGGCGCTGCGGGTGGTGTCCGCGCCGCCGTAACGCAGCTCGCCCTGGCCGTGGATACCGTCCACCGGTTCGCTGGGAATGCGGTTGTCGAAGCTGTTGATCACGCCGCCGATGGCGTTGCCGCCGTAGAGCAGGGCGGCCGGGCCGCGCACGACTTCGATGCGCTCGACCACGTTGGGGTCTTCCGGCACGGCGTGGTCGTAGGACAGCGACGAGGCGTCCGCGCGCCCACGCCATTGCGCAGCAGGCGGATGCGGTCGCCGTCCATGCCGCGGATCACCGGGCGGCTGGCGCCGGGGCCGAACCAGGTGGAGGACACGCCCGGCGTGCCGTTGAGGGTTTCACCCAGGCTGCCTTTCTGCCGCAGGGTCAGCTGGTCGCCCTGCAGGACGCTGCTCGGTGCGGCGGGGGAGGCGTCACCCAGCGGGTTGGCGGTAATCACCTGGGGCTCCAGCTCGGTGGGCGCGGCCTCGGCCAGCGAGGGTGCGCCGGCGCACAGGGCCAGGCCCAGCGGGGCCAGACGCCAGCGCGGACGGGGAAGGGATGGGGGCATGACAACTCCTGGTTTTTCTTCTGGCAAAGCGAACCCCTCCCTGGTGATCAGGGATTGCGCCAGGCGGCAGGGAAGGGGGAATGGAAAGGCGCTATTTGTTATAACATAACATATCTATTGGTTAGCAAGAATTTCTCGCTTAGATGCTTTTGTGCTGGCGCTGTCTGGAGTTGCGCTCGGTTGCACCTGCTGCTGGGCAGGCGTACGAATTTTCCGTACCATGCTCAAAATTTGATCACCCAGCGCCATGTTCGATACCCGACTCGCCACGCTGTCCGACCAGACCGACCAGCACGTCCATGGCCATCACCAACTGGTGATGTGCCTGAGCGGCCGCGCGGAATTCGCCATTGGCGGCGCTGGTGGTGAGGTCTGCCGCATGCGCGCTTGCCTGGTGCCGGGGGAGATCGATCATGAATTCGCCGGGCTGGGCGACAACCGCCTGCTGATCGTCGATCTCGACGAAGCCGGCGCGGCCGAGCAGGACCGCGACCTGCTGGCGCGGTTGTTCGAGGTGCCGCGCTACCCGACCCTGGATGCGGATTTCCAGCACCTGCTCAGCTACGCGGGGGCGGAAATCGCTCGCTACGGCGGCGACCCGCTGCTCGCTCGCGCCCTCGGCGGCGTGCTGCTGCGGGCCCTGCACCTGCGTCTGTTCGGCGAGGACCGCGCGCCGCGCCAGGGGCCGCTGGACCTGGAGCGGCTGGACGGCTACATCGCCGATCACCTGTCGCGGCGCATCACGGTGGCGGAGCTTGCGCAGGTGGCCTGCCTGAGCCCCAGTCACTTCCACGCGCAGTTCAAGGACCGCGTCGGCCTCACGCCGCACCAGTACCTGCTGCGCCAGCGCCTGGATCGCGCCGCGCGCCTGCTGCGCGAAACCGACCTGCCGCTGGTCGGCGTCGCCGGCGAATGCGGCTTCTCCAGCCAGAGCGCGCTGACCACCGCCATGCGCCGTTACCTCGGCCTGACCCCGGGCAGCCTGCGCCGCAGCTGAGGCCCACGGCCCGCGCGCCGTGGTTTGCTGATCGAGTGGTCAGTGGCGCGCCGGCGGTTGCCGGAGCTTTTTGCAAGAACTCCAGAGCTTTCGGCAAGAATTCTCCAAGGTGCAACCCCTAGAGTCCGCCCACCGTGTTGCAGGTGCAACCCGGTCATACCAAGAACAATAGCCAGCTCGATACGCGGGAGGGGCAGCATGCCCATCACCGGTTCAGACTTCGCCCCTCGCGCGCCCGTAGCCGGCCGCGCCACCGCCTCCACGGCCCGGCCCGCAGCGCCCCCCCGTGGCCGCGCGCCGTCCGCCCTCGGACCAATGGCGCCATCCCTGTCGATGCTTTCTGTACAATCCGCGCCCTCGCGCGCCGGCCACCCCCTGCCGCACCTTCATGCGCGCGTCAGCACAGTTTCAGTCACTCGCGACGAACGTCGTCGCCAGCCCCGTATCGTGCGGCTGGCGGGCATTCGCCGGGAGCAGGGCGCCTGCCTCGGCGCCTGATGGATGACCGGGTCCGCCCGGAAATCGGCCCGCCCTGCGCTTACCGGCGCAGGCGGGACGGAGGTCGCCGTGGTGAGACGGTGGCTGCAGGAAGACGCCAGCAAGGACGAGGGCGTGCCTGCGTCGGGATGCGTAGCGGTTCGGTGCCGGTTTGGCGCCACGCGCAACCCGGTTTGCCTGTGAGCAAGCGCTAACCGGTCGGCGTCAACCACGCCGGCTGCCAGTCAAGGGTCCGCGATACCCCGCGAACCTGGATAAAAACAAGCTGTAGGGGAGTCCCCATGAGCGTCAACACGCCAACACTGATCACCTTCGTGATCTACATCGCGGCCATGGTTCTGATCGGCTTGGCCGCCTATCGTTCGACCAACAACTTCTCCGACTACATCCTCGGTGGCCGCAGCCTCGGCAGCTTCGTCACGGCGCTGTCGGCCGGTGCCTCGGACATGAGCGGCTGGCTGCTGATGGGCCTGCCGGGCGCTATCTACCTGTCGGGCATCTCCGAAAGCTGGATCGCCATCGGCCTGATCTGCGGCGCCTACCTGAACTGGCTGTTCGTCGCCGGCCGCCTGCGCGTGCACACCGAGCACAACGGCAACGCCCTGACCCTGCCGGACTACTTCAGCACCCGCTTCGAGGACAACAGCCGTATCCTGCGCGTCATCTCCGCGCTGGTGATCCTGGTGTTCTTCACCATCTACTGCGCCTCCGGCATCGTCGCCGGCGCCCGCCTGTTCGAAAGCACCTTCGGCATGTCCTACGAGACCGCGCTGTGGGCCGGTGCCGCCGCGACCATCGCCTACACCTTCGTCGGTGGCTTCCTGGCGGTGAGCTGGACCGACACCGTGCAGGCCTCGCTGATGATCTTCGCGCTGATCCTCACCCCGGTGATCGTGCTGTTCGCCACCGGCGGCGTGGAGCCGACCTTCGCGGCCATCGAGCTGAAGGACGCGGCCAACTTCGACATGTTCAAGGGCGCTTCCTTCGTCGGCGTGCTGTCGCTGATGGCCTGGGGCCTGGGCTACTTCGGCCAGCCGCACATCCTGGCGCGCTTCATGGCCGCCGATTCGGTGAAGTCGATCCCGGCTGCCCGCCGCATCTCCATGACCTGGATGATCCTCTGCCTGGGTGGCGCGGTCGCCGTGGGCTTCTTCGGCATCGCCTACTTCCAGGCGCACCCGGAGCAGGCTGGCGCGGTCGGCGAGAACCATGAGCGCGTGTTCATCGAGCTGGCGAAGATCCTCTTCAACCCGTGGATTGCCGGCGTGCTGCTGTCCGCCATCCTGGCGGCGGTGATGAGCACCCTGAGCTGCCAGCTGCTGGTGTGCTCCTCGGCGCTGACCGAAGACTTCTACAAGGCCTTCCTGCGCAAGAACGCCAGCCAGCTTGAACTGGTATGGGTCGGCCGCGCCATGGTCCTGCTGGTCGCCCTGGTGTCCATCGCCCTGGCCGCCAACCCGGACAACCGCGTCCTGGGCCTGGTGTCCTACGCCTGGGCCGGCTTCGGCGCCGCCTTCGGCCCGCTGGTGCTGTTCTCCGTGCTGTGGAAGGGCATGACCCGCAACGGTGCGCTGGCCGGCATCATCGTTGGCGCGGTCACCGTGATCGTGTGGAAGCAGTTCGGCTGGCTCGGCCTGTACGAGATCATCCCGGGCTTCATCCTCTCCAGCCTCTCCATCGTGGTGTTCAGCCTGTTCGGTTCCGCACCGTCCAAGGCGATGATCCAGCGTTTCGAAGCCGCCGAGGCCGAGTACGCGGACGCGCACCTGCCCGAGGGTTCTCCGGCTACCAGCCGCTGAGTCTTCGCTGAATCAAAAAGGCCGCGCTCCGAGAGGGGCGCGGCCTTTTTCGTTGGGGCCCCGTGATGTGCTTCGTGCTGACCGGGGGGCGCATTTGTAGGATGGGCGTCCGGAAGGTTCGCGAGCAAGCTCGCTCCTACAGGCTCAGCCCAGCTCCGGAGTTCCTGTGTAGGAGCGGGCCATGCCCGCGATCGCGCGCATGGCGCGCTCCTACCGGGAGCACCGATGTGTCAGTGCGAGCCGTGCCCGCCACTCAGCGCTGCCGCATAGCGCCAGCAGGCGAACAGGCACAGCAGCAGGCCGACCGCCGCCAGCGCGCCGCCGACGTAGCCGATCCACTCCAGCCCCAGGCCCACCGCCACGCGGCTGCCCAGCAACGCGCCGCCGCCGATGCCGACGTTGTACAGGCCGGAGAACATCGCCATGGCCACGTCGGTGGCGTCATGGGCCAGTTGCAGCACCTTGGCCTGCAGCGCCAGGCCGAAGCAGAGGATCGCCGCGCCCCAGAACAGGCTCAGCCCGAGCAGCGCCGTCGGCGAATGCGCCAGCGGCATCAGCAGCAGGAGCGTGCCGCCGAGCACCGCGATGGCCAGGCACGGGAAGGCGCGCGGGAAGCGCTCGCTGTAACGGCTGAAGAGGATCGAGCCGAACATCCCGGCGCCGCCGAACAGCAGCAGGAGCAGGGTGGTTTTCTGGCTGTCCAGCGCGGCCACCTCGCGGGCGAACGGCTCGATGTAGCTGTAGGCGGTGAACTGTGCGGTGATCACCAGCACGGTGAGCACGTACATCGCCACCAGCGCCGGGCGTCGCAGCAGCAGCGGCAGGCTGCGCAGCGAGCCGGAATTCTGGCTCGGCAGCAGCGGCAGTGCGCGGGCCAGCCAGAGCACCACCACCACCGAGACGCCGGCGATGGTGAGGAAGGTCGTGCGCCAGCCCAGCGCCTCGCCGAGCATGCGCCCCAGCGGGATGCCCAGCACCATCGCCAGGATCGTCCCGGTGGCCAGCAGGCCGAGGGCTTTGGCCTGCTGCCCCGGCGGCGCCACGCGCACCGCCAGCGAAGCGGTGATCGACCAGAACACGGCGTGGGCGAAGGCGATGCCGAAGCGGCTGATCATGAGCACCGTGAAGTTCCAGGCGAAGCCGGACAGCACGTGGCTGACGATGAACAGGCAGAAGATCACCACCAGCAGGCGCCGGCGTTCCATGTTGCGGGTCAGCTGCATCAGCGGCAGGGAGGCCAGGGAAACCACCCAGGCGTACAGCGTGAGCATCAGCCCGGTCTGTTCCGGACGCATGTCGAAGCTCGCGCCGATGTCGCTGAGCAGGCCCACCGGGACGAACTCGGTGGTATTGAAGATGAAGGCGGCGATGGCCAGGGCGATGACGTTCAGCCAACTGCCGGAGCGGGTGTGGTGCGCGGTACTCATGGGAATCCTGAGGTGAAGTGGGGCTCAGGCCGTGCCCTGGGATCACGCGCCGGGCGTGTCGCGGGCGAAGAAGAATTGTTGTAGCGGCAGGGCCATTCTACGCACGGGTTGCCCATCGCGCACGGCGAAGCGGCGCCTGCGCGGGTGCAGCGGCAGGTTCAGGCGGCGTTGTCGATCAGCGGGTCGGCCGCCTGCGCCGCTTCCTCGGCCAGCCAGTCGAGGAACGCGCGCACCGGCGGATGACGCTCGCGGCCCGGCACGCAGAGCGCGGTGTAGCGCGCCCCGGGGACGTTGATCTCCGGGCGGTAGGGGACCAGCAGGCCCTGCTCCACGCTCTCCGACACCAGCAGCGAACTGGCCAGCACCAGCCCCTGGCCGGCGACGGCTGCCTGCAGGGCGTAGAACTCCTCGTCGTATTCGCGCTGTACCGCCTGGGCCAGCAGGCATTCCTCGCCGGCCACCTGGCACCAGGCCTTCCAGCCGCGCTCGTAGAGTTCGGAGTTGTGCCAGCGCACGCTGATCATCTCCGGCACTTCCACGTCCGCGGTGGCCACCAGCGCCGGTGCGCCATACACGGCGAAACGTTCCGCCAGCAGGAACTGGCTGTGCATGCGCGGGTAGTCGCCGAAGCCTAGCGGATCGCCAGGTCGACGCTGGCGTCCTGTTGCAGGTCGAGCAGTTCGCACTGGCTGTCCAGGCGCAGGCGGATGTGCGGATGGCGCGCATAGAAACGGCCCAGGCGCGGCACCAGCCACAGCGCGGCGAAAGCCGGCGTGGTGGAGATCGTCAGGCTGCTGGCGCTGCGCTGCGGGCGCAGGCTGTCCACCGATTGCGAGACCTCCAGCAGCGCCCCATGCAGGCTGCGGAACAGCCGCTCGCCGGCTTCGGTCAGGCGCACCTGGCGTGGCAGGCGCTCGAACAGCGGCAGGCCCAGCCATTCCTCCAGCGCGCGCACCTGGTGTGACACCGCCGTGGGGGTCACCGCCAGTTCCTGGGCGGCCGCCTTGAAACTCAACTGGCGCGCGGCGGATTCGAAGGTGCGCAGTGCTGGAAGCGGCAGGTTGGCGAACATGGCGTGCTCCATGGATGAGATCAATTCATCTGGAGGGAGATTCCCTCAGTTGTCCGCTGACCCGGCTGGAAATAGCTTAGGTCGCAACAGGAGGCCAGCCTGGACCTCCGCAGTGTACACCTTCGCAAGGAATGACAGATGAACAGGATTCTTTCCATCCACGCCAGCCCCCGCGCCGACCGCTCGCATTCCCGCCGCCTGGCGGAAGGCTTTCTGGCCGCGCTGCCGCAGGCCTCGATCACCCGCCGCGAAGTGGGCCGCGCCGATCTGCCCCACGTCAGCGAGGGCTTCATCGCCGCGGCCTTCCACCCGCAGCGCGAGCATCGCCCGGCCGAGTTGCAGGCCGAGCTGGCGCTGAGCGACGAGCTGGTGAACGAGTTGCTCGCCCATGACCTGCTGGTGATCTCCACGCCGATGTACAACTTCAGCGTGCCCAGCGGATTGAAGGCCTGGGTCGACCAGATCGTCCGCATCGGCCGCACCTTCGACCTGCACCTGAAGGACGGCGAGGCCGAGTACGAGCCGCTGCTCAAGGGGCGCAAGGCGCTCATCGTCACCAGCCGCGGCGGCGCCGGCATGGGGCCGGGCGGCGAGCTGGAGTGGATGAACCACGCCGACGCCTGGCTGCGCGTGGTGCTGGGCTTCCTCGGCATCGAGGATGTGCAGGTGGTCGCCGCCGAGGGCGAGGAGGGCAATCCCGATGCCTTCCGTGCCTCTTACCAACAGGCTGAAAAAGCCCTGGCCGACCTCGCCGAGAGCGAGTGGGCGCGCGCGTGATGGCCTGGGCGATGCTGATGGTGGCCGCGGTGTTCGAGGTGATGTTCGCGGTGTCGATGAAGTACGCCGAGGGCTTCACCCGGCCGCTGCCGACCGTGGTGACGGTACTGGCGGTGATCGGCGGGATCTTCTTCCTCACCCTGGCGATGCGCCAGTTGCCGGTGAGCATCGCCTACCCGATCTGGACGGCCATCGGCACGCTGGGCACGGTGTTCTTCGGCTTCCTGCTGCTGGGCGAGGCGCTGACGCTGACCAAGCTGGCCTCGGTGGCCCTGATCATCGCCGGGGTGGCCGGGCTGCGGACGTGATCGCCCGAACCGGAGCTTGATGCTAAGGTGCCGCGCATTTCCCGCACGACGGTACCGACCATGAACGACAAACCGAAGAACCCGCTGCATGGCGTGACCCTGGAAGCCATCCTCAACCACCTGGTGGCGCAGTACGGCTGGGACGGGCTGGCCAAGCGCATCGACGTGCGCTGCTTCAAGAACGACCCGAGCATCAAGTCCAGCCTGACCTTCCTGCGCCGCACGCCCTGGGCGCGGGAGCAGGTCGAGGCGTTGTACGTGAAGAGCGTGCAGGGCAAGTAACAGAGCGGCTTTGCGTAGGAGCGAGCTTGCTCGCGAATCGTCTGATGCCAAGGGTGCCCGGCGAGGTTCGCGAGCAAGCTCGCTCCTACAGGTTCAGGCGGGCATGTGTGCGCTGGGCTATCCCCTCACCCCAGCCCTCTCCCCGAGGAGAGGGGGCCGTCCGGTGTGGTGGCTGCCAAGGAAATCAGCCGGCGAACGCGGAGCTCTTTGTAGGAGCGAGCTTGCTCGCGAACCGTGCCGGCGACCCCTGGCATGAAGCGGTTCGCGAGCAAGCTCGCTCCTACAGGTTCAGGCAGGCAGGTGTGCTCGGGGCTTTCCCCTCACCCCAGCCCTCTCCCCGAGGAGCGGGAGCCGTTCGGGGCGTTGTATATGAACCGAGTCAGCCGGCTAACGCAGCAATGCCAGAGCGCTCGGAACAGTCCCCTCTCCCTTCGGGAGAGGGCTAGGGTGAGGGGGCGGAGCCCATCGCCGCGGCCCTCAGCGCCAACTCACCCGCAGGTTGTCCAGCCGCTCCTGGCAGCCGGTGCTGATGCCCGGCTCCAGGTACCCGGTCAGCAGCGGCGCCATGCCCTTGAGCACCTGTACCGGCAGCGCCGAGGTGAACTTGAAGCCGTCCGACTCGCTGCCGGCCACGTAGGCGGTGAGCGTGCCGAAGTGGCGCGGGCCGATGTAGAAGACGAAGGTCGCCGTGCGGTTCATCGCCTTCGAACTCTTCACCCAGCCGCTGCGGGTGACGCTCTCGATGCGGTTGTCGCCGGTGCCGGTCTTGCCGCCCATCACCAGGGCGTTGCCGTCGGCCAGCTTGAAGGTGCCGGACAGGCGCCGCGCGGTACCCGCATCCACGACCTGGGACAGCGCGGTGCGCAAGGCTTGGGCGACTTCCGAGCGCATCACCTGGCGGCCGTTGCCCGCCTCCGGCCCCAGGCTGACTTCGTAGGGCGTGCCGGCGGCGAAATGCAGGCTGTCGATACGCAGGGTCGGCTGGCGCACGCCGTCGTTGAGGATGATCCCCATCAGCTCCGCCAGCGCCGCCGGGCGGTCGCCGGAGCTGCCCAGCGCGGTGGCCAGCGACGGCACCAGATGGTCGAACGGGTAGCCCAGGCGCTTCCACTGTTCATGCAGGTCGAGGAAGGCCTCCACCTCCAGCATGATGCGGATGCGCTTGTCGCGGGCGTACTTGTGCCGCGACTTGAACAGCCAGCCGTAGACCTCCTTGCGCTCGGCGCTGCTGGCGGCCACGGCGTCGGCGAAGGTCGCCGCCGGCTGGCGTTGCAGGTAGCCCAGCAGCCACAGTTCCAGCGGGTGCACGCGGGCGACGTAGCCCTGGTCGTTGAGGTTGAATGCGCCCGGCCCGTAGCGGGTGTAGAGGTCCTCGATGCGCTTGTCGGTGAGCTTGTCGCCGGCGTACTTGCCCTGCTTGAGGCGGTCCTGCAGGAAGGCGGCGAAGGTCGGGATATCCGCCTGCGGCTGCAGGTAGCGATGGATCGCCGCGAGCCGCACCGGCCAGGCGCGCAGGCCGTCGAGGAAGGTGCTCAGGCGCTCGTCGTTGTCCTTGCCCTTGTACTTCTGCCAGAAGCGCAGCAGGTAGACCTGGCTTTCCTTGTCGACGAAACGGTCCAGGTAGTCCTGGCGGCGCGGGTCCTTGTCGTCAGCCAGCACGGCGACCTTGCTGCCTTCGTTGGCATAGATGTCGTGGCGCACCAGGTCGCGCAGCAGGCGCACGAAGGGCAGGTTGATCGACTCGCGCAGGGCATCCTGCAGGGTCGGGATGCGCCCGTTGTCTTCCTTGCGGAAGTTGCTGAAGGTGTGGATGCCCCCGCCAGTGAAGAAGCTTTCGTAGGGGCTGGCGGAGTACTTGCGCTGCAGGGCGGCGGCGAGCATGTCCGGCAGGTTGCGGTCCTTGACGGTCATCAGGTAATCGATGGACCAGCGGCTGAGGAAGTCCAGCGGCTCCACCGGTACCTTCTTCAGCTCGGCGACGGACAGCGGGGCGTATTGCTCATGCAGGTCGGCGATGGTTTCCAGGTAGGTGGCGAGCACCCGCAGTTTCGCGGTGGAGCCCAGCTCCAGCTTGCTGCCTTCGTTGATGTCGAAGGGCTGCTCGGTGCTGTCGGTCTGCACGCGCACGCGGTTGCCGCTGGGGGTGCGCTCGAACAGGGTGAAGCTGTAGCGCACGTCCTTGGTCTTGTCCTTGGACAGCAGGTGTTCGCCGAACAGGCCGATCTGCTCGGCAAACGCCGGGTCGGACAGCTGCCGCAGGTAGCCGGTGACCTGCTCCTGCAACTCATGCTGCAGGGTGGTGGTGAAGCTCATGTCGAAGCGGTCGAGGTCGTACAGCGGCACATCGAGCATGCCGGCCAGGCGCGTGCGTGCCAGGCCGATGCCCTTGTTGTTCTCCAGCGGGGTGAAGCTCGGCTCGCTGCGCGGATCGCGGAACGTGAGTTTCTGCTTGAGCGCGGCGTCACGCAGCTCGGGGGCGATCACGTTGTTCTGCGCCAGCAGGCGCAGGTAGCTGTCGGTCAGCACGGCCAGTTGGTCGCGGCCGCGGGCGAGATACCAGGAGGGCCGGCGGTGGGCGATCATCAGTGACACCACCTGGCGCAGCGCCTTGCCCTGGGCGGCCAGCTCCGCGCCGGAGCCGGGCGGGGTGTTGAGCAGCTTGTTGACCTGCTGGTAGTCCGCGCCGTACCAGATCCACAGGCCGTCCGGCAGGCCGCTCACCTCGCCGTAGCCGGGCTGTGCCGAGAGCGGGACGGAGTTGAGGTAGGTGAGGGCGACGTTGCGCCGCGCGGCCATGTTCTCCGCGCCGTTCTGGTAGGTGCGCACGCTGGCCGATGCCATCTGCCGCAGCTTGTCGGTGATGGAGTTGGTGCGGCCATCCTCGGAGTGACGGTACTTCTCGATCTGCGTGGCCAGGGTGCTGCCGCCGGGGGCGTGGTTGCCCAGGCCGACCAGCTTGCCCACCTGCGCCACCGAGGCCTGGGTGAAGCGGCTCCAGTCGATGGCCGGGTTCAGGTAGGGGCGATCGGGATCGAGCAGGTCGCGGTTCTCGATGAACAGCAGGCTGTTGACGATGGTCGGCGAGATGCTCTCGAAGTTGGCGTAGAGCCGCTGCGGATAGCGGAAGTTGTAGATCGGCAGGCCGCGGCAATCGGCGATGTCGACGCCGGCCTGGGCCTTCTCCGGGTAGGGCGGAAAGAGGCCGTGGCCGGTGTACTGCATCAGCGGGTCGGAGAAGCGCGCCTGGCTGAGGGTGACGAAGTTGCGCTCGTGCAGGCGGCCGAGGAAGCTGGGCAACTGCTGGTAGCCCAGGCGCCGGTCGAAGGGCCCGCCCTGGGGGTAGACCACGTTGCTGGTGCCGCCCTGTTCCAGGCTCCAGGTCAGGCCGGTGGCGTAGCGCGCCAGTTCGCGCGCCTGCAGCTTCGAGGTGCGCGCTTCATAGAGCAGCGCCGCGCCCATGGCGGCCAGCAACGGCAGGAGAAACAGGAAGAGGATCAGGAAGCGGTGGTGGTGGACTTTCTGCGAGGAAATACCGGGCCCCAGACTTCCCGGTTGACCTGCCACTTGCGTACCGGAATGCTTCGCTCTGCCCATCTTCACGCCCCGCCCTTGCTTGTACGACAGCCCAGGTAGCGGACTCCGCCCACGTGATGGCCGGCGCCATCCTGGCACCGCGAAAGCCGCTTCCCCCGCGGCTTTCCTAACTTCCAGCGTAGTCGGCGGCAAAAAATCTGCGCGCCGCCCGGCGCCGTTCATGGCCATGCGGATTGATTTGCCGACGGCCAGCAGGTGCAATGTACGAACTTCGACAGGAACCCTTGCCCATGCGTTCGCCTTTTCTGCCTTGCCGTCTGCCCCTGGCCGCGCTGTTGCTGGCGTCCTTGAGCGCCCAGGCGGCGCCGATGCCGTTCTACCGCTGGCAGAGCAAGGTCGATGGCGCCTTCACCTGCCAGCAGACGTCGCCGGGCAATGGCTGGCAGAAAGTCGGCGGACCGTTCCGCGACGCCGGCTGCCGCCAGGCACTGCCGCAGACCCCGCCGCCCAAGGGGTTGGCGGTGCCGAAGGTGTTGAAGGGGCGGTAGGTCCGGCTTTTTCTGCCGGGACGAGGTGTGCAGCTTGTCTACCCTCACCCCCGCCCTCTCCCTGAGGGAGAGGGGGCAGATTGTGCCGGCTGATTCTGTGGTTTCATCCTGCACCGGACGGTTCCCTCTCCCGCTTGCGGGAGAGGGTTAGGGTGAGGGGCTTTTCGACTTTGCAGGAGCGGATTCATCCGCGATCGCATCCCCCACGCACGGAGCCGACCATGACCGACCACGCCGCCCGAATCCGCCACAGCTGGCAAACCAACGCCGCGGCCTGGACCCGTGCCGTGCGCGAGCAGCGTATCGAGAGCCGGCGGCTGGTGACGGATGCGGCGATCCTCGGCGCCATCGCCGATGGCCCGGCGCAGCGGGTGCTCGACATCGGCTGCGGTGAAGGCTGGTTGTGCCGCGCACTGGCAGGGCAGGGTCGCCAGTGCGTTGGCGTGGATGCCTCGGCGCCCTTGATCGACGCGGCGCGGGCGGCGGGTGGCGCGCGCTTCGAGGTGATGGATTACGCGGCGCTGGTCGCGTCGGGCGCCACCCTCGGCCAGTTCGACGCGCTGGTCTGCAACTTCGCCCTGCTCGACGACCATCCCGCGCCACTGCTCGGTGCGCTGCGCGACCGGCTCGTCCCTGGCGGGCGGCTGCTGATCCAGACCGTGCATCCCTGGACCGCCGGCGGCGACGAGCCCTATGCCGATGGCTGGCGGCTGGAAACCTTCACCACCTTCGGTGGCGACTTCAGCGCACCCATGCCCTGGTACTTCCGCACCCTGGAGTCCTGGCTGGCGCTGCTGGCCGCCAGCGGCTGGCGCTTGCGGCAGCTGCGCGAACCGCGTCATCCGGAGACCGGCCAGCCCTGCTCGCTGCTGCTGGAGCTGCAGCCCGTGGTGGGCTGAGCCGCTCTACACCGGCCCTGACGAGGGAGGCAGATGTGGCGAAACGCCGCTATCCCTTTGGTCACATTGCACCTTGGTGGTGCAGACGTTTCCTACGCAGTTATGTAACACTCGCCCGCGACCTCAGCCGTGGTCCTCCCGCAATGCCCACGTCCGCTTCACAAGAGCGGGCAGCCTCTTCCGGTGTGCCGTCCTGGAACTGCCAGACACTGCTCCCCCGTGCCCTCCTGCGCGGTGGCGAAGCTTTTCCGGTGCTTCCGCATCCCGACTGCACTGCGAGTCCGCGGCTGATTACTCCCAAGAACAAAACGAGGTTGCATCACCATGTCGTCCCACGATCTCCAAAGGGATCTCAACGAGCGGCACATCCGTCTCATGGCCCTGGGCGCCTGCATCGGCGTCGGCCTGTTTCTCGGCTCCGCCAAGGCCATCCAGATGGCCGGCCCGGCCATCATGCTCTCCTACATCATCGGCGGTCTCGCCATCCTGGTGATCATGCGCGCCCTGGGCGAGATGGCCGTGCACAATCCCGTCGCCGGCTCCTTCGCCCGCTACGCCCAGGACTACCTCGGCCCGCTGGCCGGCTACCTGACCGGCTGGAACTACTGGTTCCTCTGGCTGGTGACCTGCGTCGCGGAGATCACCGCGGTGGCCATCTACATGGGCATCTGGTTCCCCGACGTGCCGCGCTGGATCTGGGCGCTGGCCGCGCTGGCGAGCATGGGCACCATCAACCTGATCGCCGTGCGCGCCTTCGGTGAGTTCGAGTTCTGGTTCGCCCTGATCAAGATCGTCACCATCGTCGCCATGATCCTGGTGGGCGGCGGGATGATCGTCTTCGGCCTGGGCAACGGCGGCATCGCCACCGGTATCTCCAACCTCTGGAGCAACGGTGGCTTCATGCCCCACGGCATCACCGGCGTGCTGATGTCGCTGCAGATGGTGATGTTCGCCTACCTGGGCGTGGAGATGATCGGCCTCACCGCCGGCGAAGCGAAGAACCCGCAGAAGACCATTCCCGGCGCCATCAACTCGGTGTTCTGGCGCATCCTGCTGTTCTACGTGGGCGCGCTGTTCGTGATCATGTCCATCTACCCGTGGAACGAGATCGGCACCCAGGGCAGCCCCTTCGTGATGACCTTCGAGCGCATGGGCATCAAGACCGCCGCCGGCATCATCAACTTCGTGGTGATCACCGCCGCGCTGTCGTCCTGCAACGGCGGCATCTTCAGCACCGGGCGCATGCTCTACAGCCTCGCCCAGCACGGCCAGGCGCCGGCGGTGTTCGCCAAGACCTCCAAGGGCGGCGTGCCGCGCAATGCGCTGCTGCTGTCGATCTTCGCGCTGCTGCTGGGCGTGCTGCTGAACTATCTCGTGCCCGAGAAGGTGTTCACCTGGGTGACCTCCATCGCCACCTTCGGTGCGATCTGGACCTGGGCGATGATCCTGCTGGCGCAGCTGAAGTTCCGCCGCGGCCTCTCCGCCGCCGAAGCCGGCAAGCTGCAGTTCAGAATGTGGCTGTACCCGGTCAGCTCCTACCTCGCCATGGCCTTCCTGGTGCTGGTGGTGGTGCTGATGGCCTTCTTCGAGGACACCCGCATCGCGCTGTACATCGGCCCGGCCTTCCTGGTGCTGCTGACGGTGCTGTACTACGCGCTGAACCTTGCCCCCAAAGAGCAGGGCAGCGTTGCCAGCCGCGCTTGATGCGGTCGCGCGACTGACCAAAGGGCCTCTTCGGAGGCCCTTTTTCGTTGGTGGGTCATGCCGCGGGCAGGCTGCTGGCCATGCGGGTCAGGCGGCGCTCGAACTCGGTGATCTCCAGCTGCAGGCCGAGGGGGCGCTTTTCCATGAGCGCGGCGAGGGTCTGCTCGGCCATGGCGAACAGCGTGTCGACGATGCGCTGGCGCAGCTCCTCCGGGCGGCCGGGGGCGATACGGATCTGGATATTGATAAAGGCTTCATCCTGCGTGTTGGCGCCGACCTGGAACTCCTCGACGGCGCGGGCGAAGGTGCGCAGGCCGTTGAGGGGAAACACCCCCAGGGTCCGCGCGGCGTCGTGGAGCTTCTGTGCCAGGGCCAGCGGTGCGAGGTCGTCGGCGAGATTGGCGGTGTAGTCGATGGCGATGTGAGGCATGGTGAGCGTCCAGTCTTCATGAGGCCAGCCATGCTAGGGGGAAGGGCGCATGACGGATATGCGGGTGACTACGTAGGCGCCGCTGCCATGCGGTTCGCGAGCAAGCTCGCTCCTACAGCCGGACTCCGGTGCGTAGGAGCGGACCTTGTCCGCGAAATCCATCGCGGATGAATCCGCTCCTGCAGGGGAATGCCGTTGCCTCCCGCGGCCCTTCGTAGGGCGTATAACGCGCCAGCGTTATACGCCGTCCGGGCATCGGCGGATAACCCGTAGCGGGTTATTCGCCCTACGCGCTGAACGGGGCTTTCGGCGTGCGCGGAGATTTCTCTGGAAGCCTTCAGAGTCAGAGCGGCGCATTCGCTTTTTGTAGGAGCGAGCTTGCTCGCGAACCGCATGGCACGGAACTTCCCTGTAGGAGCGGGCCATGCCCGCGACCGCGCGCATGGCGCGCTCCTGCAGGGGGCGAATCAGCCCGCCAGCAACGGCGGCATCGGGCAGTCGAGGATATCCGCCACCGCGCGCATCAGTTCGGCCTCGCCGGCGTTGATGCGGCCGTCGTGCTCGATGCAGCGCGCCAGCGACTTGAGCAGCTGCGGCTTCTGCAGCGGGCGCAGTTGCTCCAGCTTTTTCAGCGCGCCTTCCAGGTCACGCAGGCTGCCCGCCGCCGGCAAGGGGCGAGGCGGGAAGGGCAGGCCGCTCCAGGCATCGGCGAAGGCCTGGGCGGTTTCCACATCGCTGGTTTCACCGACGCGAGCGAGGAAGGCCAGCAGCGTCGCGGACTCTTCGCCAAGCTCCGCCAGCGCCACATGGCCGATCTTGCCGCTGCCCGGCCGCAGGTTGCGTTCGATGATGCGCAAGAGGGTCCACTCCAGCAGCTTCACCTTGCCGTCCAGCTTGATCAGCAGCGCCATGTTCTCGCGCAGGGCGAGGAAGGCCTGGGCGTCCAGTTGCTTGAGTGCCGGCATCGCCAGGTCCAGCAGCGGCAGGCGCTGGCCAGGGTCGAGGCGCAGCAGCGACTCTTCCAGCAGGTCCAGTTGCAGCGCCAGGCTCAGGTCCAGGCGCTTCCTGACCTCTTCGAGCTGGCGCGCGCGCAGGCCGGGTTCGCTGTCCAGCAGCAGGCCGTAGATCAGCGCCTGGGCGCCCTCGCTGTCATGGGCGGCGCGTTGCAGGCGTTCGTCCAGGCGCTGCAGGGTGTGGCGCGCTTCCAGCAGGTGAGCGGCCGTCGGCGCGCCCACGGCCGCCACCGCCACGTCCACGGCGCCGGGCTGGTAAGGCTGGCCGGTAACGGCGGCGGTCCAGGCGTCCTTGTTCATCAGGGCCACGTCCAGGCGCGGCTCGAATTTCGGGTAGCGGCCGTCCCAGCCCGGGTCGACGCGGCGGATGCGATCCTTCAGTGGCGGGTGGGTGTCGAACCAACTGCTGCCCACGCCGTCACCGAAGTACATATGGCTGAACTCGGCCGCGCGCGGCGCGCTGAGCAGGGCGCCCAGCGGGTTGCCGCCGATCTTCTTGAGCGCGCCGGCGATGGTCGAGGGATCGCGGGTGAACTGCACCGCCGAGGCGTCGGCCAGGTACTCGCGCTGGCGGCTCACCGAGGCCTTGATCAGGTGGCCGAAGAAGGTGCCGACATAGCCCAGCACGTAGAGCACCACGCCGGCGCCGATCACCAGCAGCACCACGCTGCCACCGCCGTTCTTGTCGTTGCTGCTACTGCGGGTGCTGATGCGCACGCCGCTGCTGGTCTCGCTCCAGCCGCGCAGCAGCATGCCGCCGATCAACCCGAGCAGGAGCATGCCGTGCAGCAGGGCGGTCAGTCGCGTGTTGAGCAGCATGTCGCCGTGGTGGATGTGGCTGAATTCGTGGGCGATCACGCCTTGCAGCTCATGGCGCTCGAGCTGCTCGATGGCGCCGCGGGTGATGCCGATCACCGCGTCGCGCGGGGTCAGACCGGCGGCGAAGGCGTTGATCGAGCCGTCTTCCAGCACGTACACCGGCGGTACCGGCGAGCCGGAGGCCAGGGCCATTTCCTCGACGACGTTGAGCAGGCGGCGCTCGTCGGCGTTGCTGGCGCTGAGGTTGAGCAGGCGACCGCCCAGGCTCTCGGCCACCACCTTGCCGCCGGCGCTCAGTTGCACCTGCTTGTACAGCGCGCCGAGCACGACCACGCCGACGATCACGGCGGCCACCGACAGGTACAGCTCCGGGTCGGGCAGGGAGGCGGGCGAGGTGAGGTGCAGCGCCGGCTCGCCCAAATGCCGCCAGAGCCAGCCCAGGGCGAAGCTGGTGATGGTGACCAGGCAGACCACCGCGACGCTGAGGAGCACGACCAGGCGCCCGGTCTGCTTGCGGGCGCGGTCCTGGTGTTCGAAGAAGTTCATCGCGCGTCCTGCGCCGGGGATCAGAAGGCGACTTTCGGCGCGGCCTGGATGTCCTTGCTGTCCTCGAACTGCAGCAGGCTGGCGTCCTTGCTGTGGCCATAGGTGGCGGCGAGGAAGTTGGCGGGGAACGACTGGCGGTAGGTGTTGTACTCCATCACCGCGTCGTTGTAGGCCTGGCGGGCGAAGGCCACCTTGTTCTCGGTGCTCGACAGTTCCTCGCTGACCTGCTGCAGGTTCTGCGAGGCCTTGAGGTCCGGGTAGGCTTCCAGGGTCACGTTCAGGCGGCCCATGGCGCCGCCCAGGGCGTTCTCGGCGGCGGCCAGTTGCGCCATGCGGCCGGCGTCGCCGGGTTGCTCGGAGGCAGCCTTCAGGCCGGCCACCGCCGCGTTGCGCGCGGCGATCACCGCTTCCAGGGTTTCGCGCTCGTGCTTGAGGTAGGCCTTGGCGGTTTCCACCAGGTTGGGGATCAGGTCGTAGCGACGCTTGAGCTGTACCTCGATCTGCGCGAAGGCGTTCTGGTAGCGGTTGCGCAGGGCGACCAGGCGGTTGAACACGCTGATCAGCAGGAAGATCACGCCAGCGATGATGGCGAGGGTGATGATCGAGGAAACGCTCATGGGATGTCCTTATCGACAGGCGAATGAGCGTCGATCATAGCGGAAAGCCAGCAAAACGGGACTCCTCGTTACCGGATGCGCAGGGCTGCCCCTGTTGTAGGAGCGAGCTTGCTCGCGAACCCGCCAGGCACCTTCGGCATCAAGCGGTTCGCGAGCAAGCTCGCTCCTACAGGTACTGCCCAGCGTCAGATTTCCTTGTGGGAGCGCCCCGAATCAGCGGTCCAGGTACTCGGCGGTGGACACCACCTCGGTATAGGCGAATGCCAGCGACGCCATGTAGGCCGCGTGGACCTGGGCTGCCGGCACCTTCACGCCATTGAACTCCAGGTCCAGGGTGGCACAGGCGTCGTGCAGCACGGTCACCGGGTAGCCGAAGTCGGCGGCGGCGCGCACCGCGCCGTCCACGCACATGTGGCTCATGTGGCCGACCACCACCAGCGACTCGACGCCGTGCTGGTCGAGGAGGGCCTTCAGCTCGGTATCGCGGAAGGAATTGACGAAGTGCTTGAGCACCACCGGCTCGCCGGGCAGATTGGCCACCTTGCCGTGGATCTTCGCGCCGTCGCTGCCGGGGGCGAAGAACGGTGCGTCGGCGCTGTCGAATTCGTGGCGCACGTGCACCACCAGGTCACCGCGCTCGCGGAACGCGGCCAGCACCTTGGCGGCCTGGTCGGCGGCGGCCTCGATGCCCACCAGCGGCCACTTGCCGGAAGGGAAGTAGTCGTTCTGGATATCCACTAGGATGAGCGCTTGCTTGGCCATTTCAGGTTCCTTTCGTGAGGGGGAGGACGTGGAGCCAGTATGGTTCGCCGTGCGCCGCGCGGGGATCAGTCGGAACGACAATAACCGGGGGAAAACTGACAATGGCTGTGGAACGAAGCGTCGTCGAGATCGGGTTGCTGCTCTATCCCGGCGTGCAGACGGCGGCGCTGCATGGGCTCACCGACCTGTTCGCGGTGGCCGAGCGCATCGCCAGCGAAGAGGCCGCGCAACAACTGCCGGCGCTGCGGGTCAGCCACTGGTCCGGCGAGGACGGCGGCGAGCCGCGGCGCGTGTTCGACACGCATCCCAGCGCGCACAGCCCCCTGGTTGCCGTGATCGTCCCGCCGTCGCTGTTCGGCCTGCCGGACGCCACGCCGCTGCGCAACCTCACCGACTGGCTGGCCGCGCGCCACGGCGAGGGCGCCATCGTCGGCTCGGTGTGCATCGGCGGCCTGCTGGTGGCGGAGGCCGGGCTGCTCGACGGGCGCAGCGCCACCGCCCACTGGAGCGGCGCCGACTCCTTCGCCAAGCGCTTTCCGCGCGTGCGCCTTGAGACGCACAAGCCGATGGTGGACGACGGCGACCTGATCACCTCCGCCGGGCTGATGGCCTGGTCGGAGCTGGGCCTGCGCATCGTCGACCGCCTGCTCGGGCCGAGCATTGCCAACCGCACGGCACGCTTCCTGGTGGTGGAACACAGCGACAGCGCCCAGCAATGCGGCAGCAACTTCGCGCCGCTGCTGGGCCATGGCGACGCCGCGATCCTCAAGGTGCAGCACTGGCTGCAGGGCAATGGCGCGGTGGACGTCAGCCTCGCCGCCATGGCCGCCCAGGCCGGGCTGGAAGAGCGCACCTTCCTGCGCCGCTTCCGCGCCGCTACCGGGCTCAAGCCCACCGAGTACTGCCAGCACCTGCGGGTGGGCAAGGCGCGCGAGCTGCTGGAGTTCACCAACGGCACGGTGGACCACATCGCCTACACGGTGGGCTATCTCGACCCGGGCTCGTTCCGCAGCATCTTCCGCAAGATCACCGGCATGGCGCCGAGCGACTACCGCAAGCGCTTCGGGGCCAAGGCGGGCGAGCTCCCGGTCCGCAGCTGAGCACGGTGAGAACGCGATCCCACTGTCGCTGAAGTCGCGCTAATATCCTTATAAGGATGCTTATATTGACCGCCTCCCCAGCGAGGCCGTCATGAACCGCATCCACTGGACCCGTAAGGCCGTAAAGCAGCTCGGCCGCCTCAACAAGGCGGACCAGCCGGTGATCTACGACGCCGTGCAGACGCTGGCGCGAATGCCTGACGTCCAGAACGTCAAGAGACTGGTCAAGCACGCCTATGGCTACCGCCTGCGGGTGGGCAACTACCGGGTGCTGTTCGACTGGGATGGCGCCATCCGCATCGTGAATATCGAAGAGGTCAGCAAGCGCGATGAGCACACGTACTAACGTGCAGATCATCAACGGACCGGACGGTGTGCCGGCCTTCGTGGTCATCCCCTACGCGGAGTACATCGCCAGCCACCCGAAGGAGGACCTGGTGCCCAACGAGGTGGTGGGTTTCATGGTCCGGGAGGGGCTGAGCGCCATTGGCGCCTGGCGCAGGCACCTGGGGCTGACCCAGACGGAAGTCGCCAGGCGAATGGGCGTCAGCCAGCCCGCCTATGCCCAGCAGGAAGCCGCGACCCGGCCGCGCAAACCGACGCGGGAAAAGGTCGCGAAGGCGCTGGGGATTCACGCCGACCTGCTGGATCTCTGAGCGGTCAGATCCAGCGATCATTCTCCGCCGTGCGTTCGCCGCCCTGGTCGCCGGTGTTCAGCACGCCGCGCGGTTCGATGAGCATCACCTGCACTTCGTGCTCGGCATAGGGTTTGTGTTCCACGCCGCGCGGCACCACGTACAGCTCGCCGGCGCGCAGGGTCAGCGGGCCATCGCGGAAGTCGATGCGCAACTCGCCGTCGAGCACGATGAAGGTTTCGTCGGTGTCGGCGTGGCTGTGCCAGACGAAGTCGCCGTGCAGCTTCACGACCTTGAACTGGTAGTCGTTCATCTCGGCGATCACCCGCGGCTGCCAGGTGTCAGTGATGCGGCCGAGCTTGTCCTGCAGGTTGATCGGTTGGCGTTGGGTCACGGTGTGTTGCTCCTTGAAATCGGTCTGCCGACACTACGACCCGTCGGGCGAGCCGTCTTGCAGGAACTTGCGCTTGGCTGTCGGTCGCGGCGGCGGGCTGGGCGGGGAAAGGCGCGCGACTATGCTCAGAGCATTGCGCTCGTTGCTGCTCGGAGATCGCCATGTCCACACCTGTTCCCGTTACCCGCCCCAGCGTCATTCCCTGCCTGCGCTACCGCGATGCGCCCCAGGCCATCGACTGGCTGTGCGCCACGTTCGGCTTCCAGCGGCAACTGGTGGTCGCCGATGACCACGGCGGTATCGCCCATGCGCAGTTGGCCCTGGCCGACGGCGGCGGGCTGGTGATGCTCGGCTCGCTGCACGACAACGAATACGGCCGGCTGATGCGCCAGCCCGACGAGATCGGCGGCTGCACCCAGAGCATCTACGTGGTGGTGAAAGACGCCGAAGTCGTGTATCGCGCGGCCGTCGACGCCGGCGCGCAGATCGTCATCGACATCAAGGACGAGGACTACGGCGGCCAGGGCTTCACCTGCCGCGACCCGGAAGGGCACATCTGGAGCTTCGGCACCTACGATCCCTGGCACTGAGGGCGCCCGCGCCGCGCCTGCAACATCCTGCCCAACCCCCGCGCTTGACGCTTTCCGCCAGCCGATGTTCAGATGCCTCCCGTTTCAGGTGCCCCCCGCCGCCGTGCGTGGGGTGAAACGGGAAGCCGGTGCGTCGCCTTCGTGCGATCAGTCCGGCGCTGCCCCCGCAACGGTAAGCGAGCGGAGCATCCACGAGGCCACTGTGCTCAGGCATGGGAAGGCGGATGTTCCACGACCCTCGCAAGCCCGGAGACCGGCCTGGAACCTGTTTGGCAAACCCGCGGTGGGCGGGCGTGAGCCGGTCCCCGGGCGCGCTCGTTCCGGGCCTCGCTGCGCCGCCTGCGAAATCCCGATTTCGAGGCGATAACCTTGCAACACTCTCCTGACCTGAACCGGCGCGCGCTGCGCTGGAGTCCCGTTCTGTTCCTCTGCACGCTCGGCTCGCCGCTCGCGGCGGCGCCACTGGACCTGGCCGACGAAGTCGTCAGCGGCCCTTCCGTGGAATCCACCACGGTGGCCGACATGGCCCGCTACGGCAGCCGGCTGGAGGTCATCGACCGCCAGCAGATCGAACGCGGCGGCCCCGGCGCCGACATCACCCGCGTGCTGCAGATGTATGTGCCCGGCCTGTTCGTCGCGCCGAAGAACGGCCCGTTCGACTACGGCACCTACTCGCTGCTGGGCGGACGCAACGACGACACGCTGATCCTGCTGGACGGTGTGCGCCTGAACAACCGCCTCTACGGCGGCATCTACCTCGATACCCTGCCGACCACCGCGGTGGAGCGCATCGAGGTGCTCAAGGGCGGCCAGGGCTTGCTGTTCGGCACGCAGGCGGTATCCGGGGTGATCAACATCGTCACCCGCAGCGCGCGCAGCCGCGTGGCATCCGGGGAAGTGAACCTCGGCCTGGACACCTTCAAGGGCCGCAGCGGCGATGCCCGCGCCGAGCAGATCGTGCAGACCGGCCTGGGCGACCTCGGGCTGATGGCCTACGTCAGCCACAACCGCTCCGACGGCTACCAGCCGTACCGCGACCGCGACATGACCGACACGCTGAGCGACAAGCGCCGCTCCTACGACGTCAACGTGTTCGGCGCCAAGGCCATCCAGACCATCGGCGAGGCCTCGCGCCTGGAGCTGTTCTACCAGTACGCCGACGCCGCGCTGGATTTCGCCCGGCCCACCGCCAACCGCCACACCCGCAACAACCGCGTGCAGCAGATCGCCACGGCGACCTTCCAGCAGAGCGTCGGCGACGACTTCAGCTGGTTCGCCAAGACCCACCTCAACGACTGGGACACCCGTTACGACCGCGTCTACAACCTGCAGGGCGGCGGCACCCAGGTGCTCAACCACAACGACTACTGGGGCTTCACCGACTGGGGCGCGCAGGTCGAAGGCAAGGCGACCCTGGCGGGCGCCCACGAACTGGTCCTGGGCAATGACAACCAGTGGTACAAGGGCCAGGACGATGTGCTGATCATCGACAACCAGCAGGCCGAGTCCCACGCGCTCTATGCCCAGCTGCGGCCGAACATCGAGGCGCTGCCCGACTGGCACCCGAGCCTGGGGGTGCGCCGCGAGGAGATCGCCGGCGGCGAGGGCGCCACCGTGTGGATGCTCACCTCGCTCTATGACCTCACCCGGCAGCTGAAGCTGCGCGGCCAGTTCGGCACCGCCTTCAAGCTGCCCACCGCCGAGCAGCTGTTCGTCAACGAACCGGGCGAGGAAGTCGGCAACCGCGACCTCAAGCCCGAGCGCAGCCGCAACGCCGAGCTGGGCCTGGACTACACCGGCGAGCTGTTCGACCAGCCGTGGAGCGGCAGCGTCACGCTGTTCCGCCGCGAGATCACCGACCTCATCACCCTCGCCGGCGACCAGTGGGTGAACGGCAACGGCGAGATCACCGTGCGCGGGGCCGAAGCCAGCGGCCAGTGGCAGCTCGGTCGGCGCTGGCAGCTCTGGGCCGACGCCACGCGCAACCTGGTGGACAGCCGCGAGGGCGTGGCGGTGAACAACATCCCGCAGTTCTTCGCCCGCCTGCGCCTGGGCTACGACGACAGCCAGTGGGGGGCGGGGCTTGCCACCCGCTATGTCGGCGCCATCGTCAGCGCCCAGGGGGATGACTACGGCCACTACACGGTGCTCGACGGCGACGCCTACCGCTACCTCGATGCCGCCCGCGCACACCGCCTGAGCCTGCTGCTGGAGAACCTGCTGGACCGCGACTACGCCACCGGCCGCACCAGCAACGGCCTCCGCCAGGTGGACAATCTCGGCCGGCCGCGCACGGCCGAGCTGCGCTACACCTTCAGCTTCTGATGAAGGCCATCCTGTTGGTCGGCCCGCTGGCCGGCGCCCAGGGCGAGCGCCTGCTCCGCGAGGTGTCGATGCGTCTGGCCGATGTCGAGTGCGTCGACACCGGCGACGGTTTCGAAGGGCTGTGGGCGCGCCTGCGCGCGGGGTTTGCCGAGCGTCGGGACGTGCTGCTGGTGGACCTCGAGCCGAGCGCTGATGGCGCCTACCTCGACTGGCTGCGCGCCGAAGTGGCGGCGCTGCAGGCGCATTATCCGCAGGCGCCGGTGGCGAACGTCACCGCCTCGGCCCTGGGCCGGCGCGGGCTGGAAGCGGCGGCGGTGCTGGCGGCAATCGAGGACCCGGCGCAGCAACTGGAGTGCCGGGACGTCGGCGCCGTGCCCGCGCAGCCGGACTGGTGGGCGCCGCCGCCGCACCGCCGTCATCTGTTCCTCTGCACCGGGCCGCGCTGCGTGCGCCGCGGTGCGCTGCCACTGTGGAAGACCCTGCGCCGCGAGCTGATCCGCCTCGATCTGTACGAGAATGCCGAGGGCGCCTTGCTGACCCGTACCGGCTGCCAGTTCCCGTGCAATCGAGGGCCGCTGCTGACGGTGTATCCCGAGCGGGTCTGGTATGGCCTGCGCAGCGACGAGCAGGTGTGCCGGGTGGTGGTCGAGCACCTGCGCGATGGCGTGCCCGTGGCGGAGCTGCGGGTGGACGAGCCATGAGGCGCCTGCTCTTGGTAGGAGCAAGCTTGCTCGCGAACCGCTTGATGCACGGTGGCTCGACGGTAGGAGCGCGCCATGCGCGCGATCGCGGGCGTGGCCCGCTCCTACAGGGGGCGCTGCTGCTCGCGCTCGTGCTTGCCACGACGACGGCCGCCGCACAGGACTACCGCAACTGCGCCCAGACCTGGCAGCTCGATCACCCGCCGCAGCGCATCCTCGCCCTCAACCAGCACGCCGCCGATTTGCTGCTGGCGCTGGGCGCCGGAAAGCGACTGATCGGCGTGGCGTACATCGATGACGACCTGGACGTCAGCGACGGCCATTATCGCGGCGTACCGCTGCTGGCGCGGTTGTATCCCTCGGCCGAAGCGGTGTACGCGCAGCGCCCGGACCTGGTGGTGGCCGGCTTCGCCTCGGCGTTCCGGCTGGGCAACCTGTCCCGCCGGGAACTGGCCGGCCACGGCGTCGCCAGCTACCTGCTGGAGGCCGGGTGCGGTGCCTGGCAGGACGATCTGTTCGCGGGCGTCGAGACGGACCTGAGCACCTTGGGCAAGCTGCTCGACGAGCCACAACGAGCGCAGGAACTGATCCGCCGGCAACGCGCCGAACTGGCCGACGCCCAGCGCCTTTCCGCCGGCCGGCAGCCGCTGGACGTCTTCTACCTCGACAGCGCCAGCAACGGGCTGGCCAGCCAGGGGCGGCGTGGTGTCGTCACCCAGCTGCTGCAGGCCGCCGGCGCCCGCAACCTGTTCGAGGACGTCGACCTGGGCAGCTTCACCGCCAATACCGAACAACTGCTGGCGCGCGACCCGGACGTCATCCTGCTGGCCGACGCGAGCTGGTCCACGGCTGCGCAGAAGATCCGCACGCTGCGTGCCGACCCGCTGCTCTCGCGCCTGCGCGCGGTGCGCGAGGGTCGCTTCGTGGCCTTGCCCTTCACCCACCTGTTCCCCGGCGTGCACAGCGGCCAGGCCGCCCGCGAACTGGCGCAGGCGTTGAACGGTTTCTGAGGGCGGCGCGGCTCGTCTGTTCGCCGCTCACTGTTCCTACCCAAGCGCCGGTGCGCGTGTTAGAAAGCGCCCATCGATCAGGTGGAGGCTGTCATGGGCAAGGTGCGCGTTGGGGTGATTTTCGGTGGGCGTTCGGCGGAGCACGAGGTGTCCCTGCAATCGGCGAAAAACATCGTCGACGCGCTGGACCGCGAGCGTTTCGAACCGGTGCTGATCGGCATCGACAAGGAAGGCCGCTGGCACCTCAACGATGCCTCCGACTACCTGCTCAACCAGGAGAACCCGGCGCTGATCGCCCTCAACCGCTCCAACCGCGAGCTGGCCGTGGTGCCGGGCAAGGCCGAGCAGCAGCTGGTGGAAACCGGCAGCCGCCAGTTGCTCGACCATGTCGATGTGATCTTCCCCATCGTTCACGGCACCCAGGGCGAGGACGGCTGCCTGCAGGGCCTGTTGCGCATGGCCGACATCCCCTTCGTCGGCTCCGACGTGCTGGGCTCGGCCATCTGCATGGACAAGGACGTGAGCAAGCGCCTGCTGCGCGACGCCGGCCTCGCCATCACGCCCTTCCTCACCCTGACCCGCGCCAGCGCCGCGCGCACGCCCTTCGCCGAGGCACAGCGCAAGCTCGGCCTGCCGCTGTTCATCAAACCGGCGAACATGGGCTCCTCGGTGGGTGTGAGCAAGGTCGAGGACGAAGCGCAGTACGACGAAGCGGTTCGCCTGGCGCTGGCCTTCGACGACAAGGTGCTGGTGGAGGCCGCCGTGAAGGGCCGCGAGATTGAGTGCGCGGTACTGGGCAACGAGCAGCCGATCGCCAGCGGCTGCGGCGAGATCGTCGTGGGCAGCGGCTTCTATTCCTACGACAGCAAATACATCGACGAGGACGCGGCCAAGGTCGTGGTGCCCGCCGATATCCCCGCCGAGGCCAGCGAGCGCATCCGCCAGCTCGCCGTGGAAGCCTTCCTCGCCCTGGAGTGCTCGGGGCTGGCGCGGGTCGATGTGTTCCTCACCGACAGCGGCGAGGTGCTGATCAACGAGTTGAACTCGCTGCCCGGCTTTACCCGCATCAGCATGTATCCCAAGCTCTGGCAGGCCGCCGGGATGACCTACAGCGAACTGGTCAGCCGCCTGATCGACCTGGCCCTCGAGCGCCACGCCGCCCGCCGGAACCTGCAGACCAACCGCTGATCGCAAACCCGGCTCCTGCTTCTGCGCTACCCTGAGGGGCCGTTGCCCGGTTTCGGGTGGCTGGCCCCGTGTCCCCCTACACGCGCAACAAGGAGCACGCGATGAACACTGTGGTATTTGCCGACGGCACCGCCGTTCCCGCCATCGGCCAGGGCACCTGGCACATGGGCGAGGACCGCGCCCAGCGCAAGCGCGAGGTCGCTGCCCTGCGCGACGGCATCCAGCGCGGCCTGACGCTGATCGACACCGCCGAGATGTACGCCGAGGGCGGTGCGGAAGAGGTGGTCGGCGAGGCGCTGGCGGGCCTGCGCGACCAGGTCTTCCTGGTCAGCAAGGTGTACCCGCACAACGCCAGCCGGTGCGGCATCCCCGAGGCCTGCGAGCGCAGCCTGCGGCGCCTGGGCACCGACTGCCTGGACCTCTACCTGCTGCACTGGCGCGGCCAGTATCCGCTGGAGGAAACCGTCGAGGCCTTCGAACGCCTGCGTGAGGCGGGCAAGATCAGGCGCTGGGGCGTGTCCAACTTCGACCTCGACGACCTGCACGAACTCGGCGAGCCGGCCTGCGCCGCCAGCCAGGTGCTCTACAGCCTGGAGGAACGCGGTATCGAATGGGACCTGCTGCCCTGGTGCCAGGAGCAGCGCATGCCGCTGATGGCCTACTGCCCGGTGGGTCAGGGCGGCAAGCTGCTGCGCCACCCGGTGCTGGCGGAGATCGCCGGCCGCCACGACGCCACCCCGGCGCGCGTGGCCCTGGCCTGGCTGATCCACCAGCCGGGCGTGATCGCCATTCCCAAGGCCGTGGAGCCGCTGCATATCCGCGATAACGCCGCCGCGCTGCACGTGCGCCTGACGCCGGAGGATATTGCAGCTCTCGACGCGGCCTTCCCGCCGCCCACGCGCAAGCGGCCGCTGGCGATGGTCTGACAGCGTGCCCCGGTCGTCGCTCGCCGGGGCGCGGCCGGGGCAGGGTGCTAGCCTTGCCCCATGGTCACCGGCCGGGAGGGCTGCAGCGATGAGCAACTACACGGCGGAGAGCGCCGCCATCAACCGCGTGCTGACGGACTATGTCGAGGGCATGACCTTTGGCGACGAGGCGCGGCTGCGCCTGGCCTTCCACCCGTCCTGCAAGATCATCGGCCACTACCATGGCGCGCTGGAGTGGGCCTCGCTGGACGAGTTCATCGGCGCGATCAAGGCCGAGTCGCCGCCCTCCGAGGGGGCGCCGCCGCCGTGGGAACTGAAGTCGCTGGACATCACCGGCGACAGCGCCGTGGCCAAGGTCACCGACGAATTCCTCGGCATGCACTTCACCGACTACCTGGCCCTGCTGCGCATCGGCAACGGCTGGCAGATCGTCAACAAGCTCTACTACCTGCACGAATGACGTGGAACGCATCACCTGGCGCGGTACGCCGGAAGCCCTGCTGATCACCCTCTACGCCAAGGCGAAGGAGAGCGAACTGCCGGACAGTGTGCTGCGTGATCGTTTCTCCCGGCGGGCCGTGGTGCGCATCGACTACGATTTCGCCCGCCTGCGCAGCGGGCATGCCGGGCAGGTGGGCATCGCCCTGCGCGCCAAGCTGTTCGACGACCGGGGGCGCGACGTCCTGCGCCGCCTGGGCCGGCTGCTGCGCTATCGCTTCGGGCCAGCGGCCTGGGCGAATGGCCGGGCGGTGTTGCGCCTGCTTTACTGATGCGTCTACGACGACCGTGCACGGGAGCCGGCGATGAAGCTCGAGCCGTTGATGGAAATGAACGTGAAGGCCAGCGTGCCGCTGGAGATCGGTCGCGTGCCGCACGGCCAGCGCCTGATTTCCGCGGCCGGCGGCGGCACCTTCAAGGGGCAGCGGCTGAGCGGCGAGGTGCTGCCCGGCGGCGGCGACTGGATCCTGGTGGACAGCGACGGCGGCTGGCACCTGGACGTGCGCCTGGTGCTGCGCACGGACGACGGTGCGCGCATCCTCATGCAGCACAACGGCCTGCTGGTGGCCAATCCGAAGACCATCCACGCGGTGTCGCGGGGCGACAGCACGGACTACGGCGATACCTACTTCATGATCCAGCCGCGCTTCGAGGTCGGCGACGACCGCTACCGCTGGCTCAACCACCAACTGGCCGTGGGCGAGGGGCGGCTGGGGCCGGGGTGGGTGGAGTACCGCATCTTCTCGCTGAACAATTGACGCGGGCTGTCCTGCCGTCACCCACTGTGCCACCTGCTCCAGGGCTGCTTCGATCGCGTAGGCCACTGCCGCGACCTGCTGTTCGCGAGCAAGGACTAGGCGTCCCCCTCGGTCCTACAGAGAGCGCACCGCTGCTAAACCTGTAGGAGCGAGCTTGCTCGCGAAACCACGTGGCACCTCGCTATCCTGTAGGAGCGGGCCATGCCCGCGATCACGCGTGTGGCGCTCGTACAATCTTTAGCCTTCGGGAGGCGGCCGCGCTCGCATTGTCCTTCGCCGTTGACCGCTGTTCGCGAGCAAGGACTAGGTCCTACGAAGAGCGCACCGCTGCCGAGCCTGTAGGAGCGAGCTTGCTCGCGAACCCGCGTGATGCTCGCAGGAGCAACAGTCACGTTCGTGCCTGGGGTTCCCTCTCCCTAACCCTCTCCCTGAAGGGAGAGGGGACCGTATGGAGCAGGTTGAAACCAAGGCGTCAGCCGCCACGGACAGCCCCTCTCCCTTCGGAGCAGGACGCGCTACCACGATGACACGCCCCATCGCGGCGCACGAGCGGCTGGACTAGAAACTCCGGCTCACACTGGCAACCACCGTGGCCGTGCACACGTCGCCGAAGCCGAACTGCGTGCGGCATTCGTTCTGCGAGAGGTCGGTGTCGAGGTAGCTCACCGCCCAGGTGAAGCCCAGCAGCTCGTGGCTAAGCTTGGCTTCCCACTCGTGGTAGGTATCGCGGGTGCTGCCGTCTCCGGAGAGGTAGAGCGGATCCTTGGCGTCGTTGCGGCCGTAGCGTACGCGCAGCTTGAACTCCGCCGGCAGCTCGGCGTTGTAGGCCAGGTAGGTGTAGAGGTTGGCCTGGTTTTCGCCGAAGTAGGTGGGGTAGTCGTTGCCGTAGTAGGCCGCCACCTCGAAGCCGTAGGCATGGAGGATGGCGTAGGTGTCGCTCTGGTTGAACTGACTTTCCCTGGGGTAGGCGTACTTGATGTAGCCCAGATCCAGGGCGACGTCGTCGTTGGCCTGCCAGTACCAGCCGCCGTAGTAATCCACTTCCTGGCGCGTCTTCAAACCCCCGCCGAAATCGACATTGGAACTCCAGACGCCCAGGTACGCGCCGGAGGCATGCTGCAGCGTGAGGCCGAGCTGGGCGGCCGGGTCGTTCTGCGTCTGCGAGATGCCGCGGGTGCGGTAGTCGCTGACCAGGGCGGTGTCGATCTGCAGGGCGAAGCCCTGGCCCAGTTCGACGGCCAGGGCGGAGGTGAGCGGAGCGCACGCGAGCAGCGCGCCGACAAGCCATTGCGGGCGATTCATACGGGGTTCCCTTTGTTGTGATTGTCTGTGGGCAGCGGAAAAATCCCGCGCAGCGCCGGCCCTTCGGCATGGCCGAGGAGCGTCACGAAAGGGCTGGGCTGGCGGGCAAGGCGCCGGGGGTGTTCATGCCCCGGCGCAGGAGCCCGGCTCAGAGAGCCGGTTGGTCGTCGGCGCGGTAGACTTCGCGGCCTTCGAACAGGGTGTGGAGCACGCGGGCTTCGTCCAGTTGCTGGTCCGGCACGCTGAACACGTCGCGGTCGAGCACGACCATGTCGGCCTGCTTGCCCGGCGCCAGGGTGCCGATCTTGTCGGCCAGGCCGATGGTCTGCGCGGCGTTGCGGGTGTAGGCGTAGAACATGGTCTGGCGGTCCACGCGCTCGGCGGCGTTGAGCACGCCTTCCGCGCCCTGGCGGGTAACCGCCTGGTAGATGGCCTTGAGCGGGTCGGGCGTGGACACCGGCCAGTCGCTGGCGCCGGCGATGGTGGCGCCGTTGTCCAGCAGCGACTTGGCCGGGTACATGTAGCGGTAGGCGTCGTCGGCGATGTAGGGCTTCACCATCTCCACGGTGTAGGGCTCGGCGGTGGCCCAGTCGAGCTGCATCGAGGCGATCACGTTCAGCTGCTTGAAGCGCGGGAAGTCCTTGGGATTGACCAGCTGCAGGTGGGTGATCGAGTGGGTCACGCCGCTCTGCCGGTCCTTGCGCGCCTGGGCCACGCCGTTGAGCGACTCGCGCACCGCGCGGTCGCCGATGGCGTGCACGTGCACCAGCCAGCCGCGGGCGTCGGCGGCGCTGACCAGTTCGCCGAAGTGCTTCGGATCGATCAGCAGCTCGCCCGGCTTGTGGCTGTTCTTGTAGTTCTCCAGCAGCGCCGCGGACTGCGCCGGGAATTCGATCACGCCATCGGCGAACACCTTGATGCCCGGCAGCGTGAGGTTGGGGATGCCCTGGAACTGCTGGCGAACCTTCTCGATGACCTCGAGATCGGCCGGGGTGCTCCTGGGGTTGACCACCTGCAGCGCGGCGACGTGGGCGGTGAGCTCCCCGTCGCGGGCCAGGTCGCGGTACACCGGCAGCACGCCGACGGTCTTCTCGGTGGGCTTGATGTTGAACACGGCCTCGCCCGGTGCGCCGTTGGCGGCCGGGTCCATCCAGGCGGTGATGCCCAGGCTGTTGTTGTACTTCACCGCGGCGCGGCCAGCGCGGTCCATGGTCTCGGTGCTGGCGGCGGGCATGGTCGCGGCGACCAGGTCGAAGCCCGAGTCCACCAGGAAGCCGGTGGGGTTGAAGGCCTTGTCGTGGGCGACGTTGCCCTGTTCCAGGGCGCTGAGCCCCAGCACGCGCTTGGCGTCCAGCTTGGCGCGCGCCAGCATGGCGGCGTTGGCCCAGGCGGTGTGGTGGTCGCTGCCGATCAGGATCACCGGCACCTTCTCCCACTCGCCGTGGTTCAGGCGCTCGGCCAGGCCGTCGGCCTTGGACCAGTAGCTGGAGTTCATGCCGTTCATCACCACGATGTCGCCCTTCTTCGCCTTGCCGCTGTCGCGGTCCTGCTTGAGGCGGGCGACGAAGGCGTCGAGGTCCATCTCTTCGTCTTCCAGGCTGGCGGCGATCAGCTCCAGGCCGCCGAAGATGGAGTGCGAGTGGCTGTCGATGAAGCCGGGCATCAGCACCTTGCCGCCCAGGTCGACCTGCTTGCTGGCGGTGCCGGCGAGCTTGCGGATGTCCTCGTTGGAACCCACCTGCAGCACCTTGCCGCCGGCGACGGCGACGGCCTGCTGCAGCGGTTGGCCGGGTTCGGCGGTGAAGACCTTGGCGTTGTACAGGATCAGGTCGGCGTTCTGTGCCTGTGCTTCAAAAGTACCCAGTGCGATGGCGAGCGCCAACGCGCCTTTGAGCATGCCGTGCATGACTTCCCTCTGCTTTTCGGTGGATTATTGTTGGTCTGCAGCGCAGGCTAATGGCGGGGCGGGTATCGCGGAAGTCGCCGGCAGGCATAACACTTGTGAAGGATTGGCACGAATGACGTTGGATAGATTCAGCAGCCTGGCCATGTTCGTCGCCAGTGCCGAAACCGGCAGTTTCAGCCGTGCCGCCGAACAGCTGGGCAAGACCCCCTCGGCGGTGACCAAGGCGGTCGGCCAGCTGGAGAACGAAGTCGGCGCGCGGCTGTTCGAGCGCACCACGCGCAGCATGTCGCTCACCGAAGCCGGCCAGCTCTATCTCGACGGCGCCCGCGAGGTGCTGGCGCGGATGCGCGAGACCACCGAGGAAATCGCCCAGCTGCAGCACAGCCTGCGGGGCGTGCTGCGTATCACCGGGCCGCTGATCGTCGGCCCGGTGTTCCTCGACCAGGCCTGTGCCGACTTCCTCGACCTGCACCCGGACGTGCGCCTGCAGGTGGACCTTTCCGACAGCTACGTCGACCTGCTCGATGGCCGCTACGACCTGGCCCTGCGCATGGGCAACAGCGACCTGCCGGGGCTGATCGCCCAGCCGCTGGCCGAGAGCCGCCTGATCATGTGCGCGAGCCCGGCCTACCTGGCGCGGCGCGGCACCCCGCGGCACCCCAGCGAGATCATCGACCATGATTGCCTGGTCTACCGGCATCCGGCGCTGGACGACCGCTGGTGGTTCGACGTGGAGGGCGAGCGCTTCTCGACCCCGCGCAACGGCCGCCTGAACAGCGACAACCAGGCGGTACTGCTCACCGCCTGCCTGGCCGGGCATGGCCTGCTGCCGTGCCCGCACTGGAGCGTGCTGGAACACCTGCGCAGCGGGCGGCTGGTGACGGTGCTGGATGAGTTCTTCTTCGAGCCGGACACCTTCGGCGCGCAGATACTCGCGGTATACCCGAGCAACCGCCGGGCGACGCGCAAGATCCACGCGTTCATCGAGCACCTGCGCGACTCTTTGCGGCGCGACGGCATCCTCTGACGGCCTAGAGCAGCGCCCCGGCCCAGGCCGACACCAGCAGCAGGGCCGCCATCAACTGGTTGAGCCGTCGCATCTGCGTGGGCGACAGCAGGCGCTGGCTGCCGATGCCCAGCCCGGCCCAGACGGCGGTGCAGGGAATCGACACGAGAAAGAACAGCAGCGACAGCAGTTGCACGCGGTCCAGCCGATCGACGCCATGGCCGGCGTACACGCTGATCACCGCCAGCGCCATCATCCAGGTCTTGGGGTTGACCAGTTGCAGCGCGGCGGCGCCCAGCGCGCCCAGGCGGGTGGCGTCGGTATCACGCTGCAGGTCCGCCGGCGGGCTGCGGAAGATCTGCCAGGCCAGCCAGCTGAGCCACAGCACGCCGACCGCGCTCATTGCCTGCTGCACGTGCGGCAGGCTGGCGAGCACTTCGCCCAGTCCGCTGCCCACCGCCAGCACCAGCGCGGCGGCGGCCGCGCAGCCGCCGAACATGATCGGCAGGGCCGCGCCCCAGCCGAAGCGCGCGCTGTTGCTGAAGATCAGCAGGTTGGTCGGCCCCGGTGTGATCGAGGCGACGAAGGCGAAGAGGACGAAGGGCAGCCATTGGCCGAGCTGCGAGAGGTGCATGAGGGGAACTCCGCTGAATCCGTGGGGAGTCCATCGTCGCCAGCGTGGCGGGTTCAGTCTGGAAGCTTTGAGCAGCGCTTGCGGTAGTAGGCGGGCGTGATGCCATAGGCACGGCGAAACCAGCGGCCGAGGTGGCTCTGGTCGGCGAAGCCGAGGTCGGCGGCGATGTCGGCTGGCGCCAGGCCGCGTCCGAGCAATTGCCGCGCGCGGGCCAGGCGCAGCTGGATCAGGTAGGCGTGGGGCGGCAGGCCGAACGCCTGCTTGAACGCGCGGGTCAGGCGGAAGCGATCGCAGCCGCTGGCGCGGGCCACGTCGTCCAGGCCGATGTCGGCGGTGAGGTTGGCGTGCAGGTAGTCCCGCGCGCGCTGCGCCACCAGCGGCAGGTGGGCCTGGGTGCTGCCGCGCCGGCGCCAGTGCAGGTGGCGGGTCATGCCGTCGAGCAGGTCGTCGATGGCGCTTTGCCGGACGATCTTCAGCTCATGCCCGTGGACGGCCTGGAAGGCGTGGTCGATGCACCTCGCCAGTTGCGGGTCGTCGATCAGCAGTTCGGGCACCGCCAGTTGGCAGTTGCCGGGCGCCTCTTCGAACAGGGTGGCGATCTCGCGCTCCAGCCACGGCGCGTCGAGGTACAGGGTGCGGTAGGTGAAGCCGCCCTCGGTGGGGGCGTCGCCGTCGTGGATGTCGCCAGGCTCGAGGAAGAACACCTTGCCGGGGGTGCTGATGTGGCGCTGGTTGCGGCTGCGGAACTGCTGCACACCGGACTCGGTGTAGCCGATCAGGTAGGTGTCGTGCCAGTGCGGATCGTAGGCGTGGCCCTTGAAATGCGCACGCAGGCTCTGGATGCCGGTGTCGGCATCCTGCAGCAGGTCGATCCAGTTGTCTTTGTGCATGGGCTGCCTCCGCACGCTTGCCCGGTCGGCCAGCATAGCGCGCGTAAGGCGGCTGTCTGGAAGATTCGTGCAGCCGGCGGTCGTGAATCCTGCCCGCCGACGGTAGGATGCCCCACGGGAAGGACATGAACTCCAGGAGGGAGTCATCCATGGGGCAGGAATACAATCTGGCATTGATCGTCGCCGCGGCGCTCAGCGCCATTGCCGGGGCGTTGCACGTTGGCGTGGTGCTGGTCGGGCCGCGCTGGTACCGGCTGTTCGGCGCCGGCGAAAAGCTCGCCCGTGCCGCGGAAGCGGGGAAGGCCTATCCGGCGCTCATCACCTTCGCCATTGCCTTCGTGCTGTTCGCCTGGGCGGCCTATGCGCTGTCCGCGGCCGGCGTGCTGGAGCCGCTGCCGCTGCTGCGCCCGGCGCTGGTGGCGATATCTCTGGTCTACCTGCTGCGCGGCGTGGCCGGGCCATCGATGCTCAAGGGCACGGGGCGCAGCCAGCGTTTCATCTACGTCAGCTCGGCGATCTGCCTGGGCTTTGCGCTGGTGCATCTGCTGGGGTTGGCGCAGGTGTGGAGCCGCTTGGGATAACCACCGCGGAGGAAAGGGAGCGCCCCGGGCGGGCGCTCCGTGGGGCACCGAATCAGCCGGCGGCGGCTTCGAAGCTGTCGCTGCGCGCCATGCGCCAGATGCGCTCGTAGAACTCGCCTTCGATGTTGCCCGAGAGCAGTTCGCCGGGCTTGAGGAAGTAGTGCAGGTGGGAGAACAGGCGGATCTCGGTGGCCGAGACGCGGCGCACCAGGTGCTTGGCTTCCAGCTGCGACGGGTGCTGGATGCCGGCGGCGGCGATCATCTCGGCCAGGCCCTTGAGCGTGTTGCGGTGGAAGTGATACACGCGCTCGGCCTTGTCCGGCACGACCAGGGCGCGCTGGCGCAGCGGGTCCTGGGTGGCGACGCCGGTGGGGCACTTGTTGGTGTGGCAGGACTGCGACTGGATGCAGCCGATGGCGAACATGAAGCCGCGCGCCGAGTTGGCCCAGTCGGCGCCCATGGCGAGCACGCTGGCGATGTCGAAGGCGCTGACGATCTTGCCGCTGGCGCCGATGCGGATCTTGTCGCGCAGGCCCAGGCCGACCAGGGTGTTGTGCACGAAGAGCAGGCCCTCGCGCATCGGCAGGCCCATGTGGTCGGTGAATTCCAAGGGCGCGGCGCCGGTGCCGCCTTCCTTGCCGTCGACGACGATGAAGTCGGGGAGGATGCCGGTCTCGTGCATGGCCTTGGCGATGCCCATGAATTCCCACGGGTGGCCGATGCACAGCTTGAAGCCCACCGGCTTGCCGCCGGAGAGTTCGCGCAACTGGACGATGAAATCGAGCAGCCCCTTGGGCGTGCTGAAGGCGCTGTGCGAGGACGGCGAGATGCAATCCTTGCCCATGGGCACGCCGCGGGTGGCGGCGATTTCCTCGGTGACCTTGTGCTTGGGCAGGATGCCGCCGTGGCCGGGTTTGGCGCCCTGGCTGAGCTTGATCTCGATCATCTTCACCTGCGGGTCGACCGCCTGCTTGGCGAAGCGCTCGGGGCTGAAGGTGCCGTCGTCGTTGCGGCAGCCGAAGTAGCCGCTGCCCAGTTCCCAGGTCAGGTCGCCGCCGTATTCGCGGTGGTAGGGGCTGATGCTGCCCTCGCCGGTGTCATGGATGAAGCCGCCGAGCTTGGCGCCCTTGTTCAGCGCGCGGATGGCGTTGGCGCTGAGCGAGCCGAAGCTCATCGCCGAGATGTTGAACACCGAGATGGAGTAGGGCTGCCGGCACTCCGGGCCGCCGACGGTGACGCGGAAGGTGCACGGGTCGGCCACCGGCGCCGGGCGGATGGAGTGGGCGATGAATTCGAAGCCCGATTGGTAGACGTCGATCAGGGTGCCGAACGGCTTGTCGGCGGTCTCGTTCTTCGCCCGCGAGTACACCAGCGCACGCTGGGCGCGGGAGAAGGGCAGGGCTTCCTGGTCGCCTTCGAGCAGGTACTGGCGGATTTCCGGGCGGATGGCCTCCACCAGGTAGCGGATGTTGCCCAGGACCGGGTAGTTGCGGCGCACCGCGTGGCGTTCCTGCAACAGGTCGAAGACCCCGAGCAGGCTCAGGGCGAGGGTGGTGAGGGTGAAGGGCCACACCCAGTCGTACCCCAGGAAGGGCAGGCTGAGCACGGTGAACAGGACGCATGCGGCGAAGAAGGCATAGCGGCTGAGCAGCGACAGGTTCATGGAATCTCCAGTCGTTGGGCTTGGTCACGGTAAGGTTGGCCGAAAGGGCCGCCACAGAGCATGGCAGGCATCGCGCAAACGTGCCTGGGCAAGGGTCAATGGAGCGGGTATTCGGAAGATCTTCTGGTTCTGGCGGGCATCGACGGTAGCCCGAAGTGGCAAAAAAAGAAAGCTAGCTAACGATTTTCGCGGGGGCTGAGAAAGGCTGTTTCGGACGGTGCAAGAAAGGCTGCCTTCGTCGCTGGGCTGTTCGCGAGCAAGCTCGCTCCTACAGGGGCGTGGGGTGAATAACCCGGAACGGGTTATCCGCCGTCCAGGGGGGAGCAAATTGTAGGAGCGGGCCATGCCCGCGATCGCGCGCATGGCGCGCGGTTTGGCCTTGGCGTTCACGTCACAGGGCCGTGGGGGAAGCCTGGTCCTTGCTCGCGAACCCGCGTTCAACCGGGCTAGCAGGCAATCACATTCACCGCCAGCCCGCCCTTGGCCGTCTCCTTGTACTTGTCCATCATGTCGCGCCCGGTGTCGCGCAGGGTGTCGATGGCCTTGTCGAGGCTGACCAGGTGCTGGCCGTCGCCGCGCAGGGCGAGTTGGGCGGCGTTGATCGCCTTGAGCGAGGCCATGGCGTTGCGCTCGATGCACGGCACCTGGACCAGCCCGGCCACCGGGTCGCAGGTCAGGCCGAGGTTGTGCTCCAGGCCGATCTCCGCGGCGTTCTCCACCTGTTCCAGGCTGCCGCCGAGGACTTCCGCCAGCCCGCCGGCGGCCATGGCGCAGGCCGAGCCCACTTCGCCCTGGCACCCGACTTCGGCGCCGGAGATGGAGGCGTTGAGCTTGCACAGGATGCCGATGGCGGCGGCGGTCAGCAGATAGCGTTCGATGCCGTCGATGGAGGCGTTGCCGTCATAGCGCGCGTAGTAGTGCAGCACCGCCGGGACGATGCCTGCTGCGCCGTTGGTGGGCGCGGTCACCACGCGGCCGCCGGCGGCGTTCTCCTCGTTCACCGCCAAGGCCCAGAGGTCCACCCAGTCCAGGGCGCCCAGGGTGGTGGCGATCAGGTTGCCGCTGTCGGCTTCGTTCAGCCGGCGGTAGAGCATGGGCGCGCGGCGCCGCACCTTGAGGCCGCCGGGCAGCGTGCCCTCGGTTTCCAGCCCGCGCTTCACGCAGGCCTGCATTTCATCCCAGATATGCGCCAGGCCGGCGTGAATCTCCTCGTCGCTGCGCAGCGCGCGTTCGTTGGCCCACATCAGGTCGCTGATGCGCCGGAAACCGTGGGCGTGGCACAGGCGCAGCAGTTCCTCGGCGCTGTGGAAGGGGTAGGGCATGGGGTTGCCCTGCAAGGCGCGGTCGGTATTGAAGTCCGCCGCGTCCACCACGAAGCCGCCACCGACCGAATAGCAGACGCGCTCGGCCAGCAGTGCGCCGTGATCGTCCAGCGCGCGCAGGTGCAGGCCGTTGGGATGGGCGGGCAGGCTGTCGTCGTGGAAGATCAACTGGCGCGCCGGGTCGAAATCGATGTCCTGCACGCCGCCCAGGCGCAGGCGATGGCGCAGGAAGATGTCGTCCACCTGCGGGGCGAGGGCGGCCGGGTCGGCTTCGGCCGGGTCGATGCCGAGCAGGCCGATCAGGCAGGCGCGGTCGGTGGCGTGGCCCTTGCCGGTGGCGCTGAGGGAGCCGTAGAGATGCACCTCCACGGCAGTGGTGCGTGGCAGCAGGTCGGCGTCGCGCAGACCGTCGACGAACTCGCGGGTGGCGCGCATCGGCCCCACCGTGTGGGAGCTGGACGGCCCGACACCGGGCTTGAACATGTCGAAGACGCTGAGACTCATGGGAAATTCCTCCTGCCCCAAGCATGGACCCGCCAGGCCACGAATGCTCATCGGCCGCTCGGCGGCGGGGCGTTTTCCCGGGAGCAAGGGCACGCCTGGTACTTGCCCGCGAACCGATTCAGGGCGAAGCGGGCGGGGAATTCTGTTCGCGAGCAAGCTCGCTCCTACAGGGGAGGCCTGCGTGAAGGGGGGGGCGATCGCGGACGGAGTCCGCTCCTACCTGAAAAATCGCGCCGGGGCGTGCCCTCTCCCCCGCCCTGGCTACGCGCCCCGCTCCTAAGGGAAAGGGAGCTGTCCGTGCCGGCTTACGCCATGGATTCCTCCTGCACCGACCCGGTCCCCTCTCCCTTCAGGGAGAGGGTTAGGGAGAGGGAAATTCTCGGCACGGACTTTCAGAGAAAGACAGCTGCTCCTGCGAGACTGATCGCGCTCCTGTAGGAGCGGATTCATCCGCGATGGCTCGGCGCGGACACCGTGGCCGGCGGCGTCAGCCCTGCGCCTGCAAAAACAGCGAGAACAGCTCCGACTGCGACTTGATCCCGAGCTTGGCGTACATGTGCTTGCGATGGACCTTCACCGTCTCGGCGGAGATCGCCAGCTTGCGGGCGATCTCCTTGCCCGAGCAGCCGCTGAGCATCAGCCGGCCCACTTCCAGCTCGCGCGCGGTCAGCGGCGTTTCCACCTGCTGGGCGGTGGCCTCCAGGCGGTTCTGCCAGCGCGGCGGCGGGGGCGCTTCCTGCACGTCGCGTTCGAAGGCCATGCGTTGCCGCATCAACCCGGCGACCCAGGGTTGCACCAGGGCGAGCAGGGCGATCTGCTCCGGGGTGAAGCGGCCCTTGCTGCCCAGCGAGCAGCAGAGGGTGCGCTCGCCATCGAGCTGCACGTTGATCTGCACCTCGTCGGCGACCACGTTGAGGCGGAAGTAGCGCTGATAGTAGTCGGTCTGCTCGAACATCTCCGGCGCCACGTCGTCCAGGCGCAGCAGCCCGCTGCCGGGCGCTTCGCGGCTGGCGATGTAGAAGGGGTCGAGCAGGTAGAGGCCCTTGAGGTAGTCCTGGAACAGCGGGTCGGGGCCGCCGTCCTCGCCCGGGCATTCGGCGAATACCTGCGGTCGGCCGTCGCTGAAGAGCAGCACGACCCAGCTGTCGAACGGCACATACTGGCCCAGCAGGCGCACCAGCAAGGTCCAGAAGCTCGGCTTGTCCAGCGCCTCGATCAGTTGCCCAACACTCCGGTGCCAGGCGATATCCTGAAGGGAAAGGCTCATGACACTACCCCCGATGGGTTACCACGCGGGCGTAATTACCCGGTGATGGCACGCCCGGCATACTCGATGGATGCCTTGAGCCGGCGCGGTGCGCATTCTGACCCTTTTGCACGGCGCGGTCACTGGAATACAAGAATCCGAGGAAGCCCCATGAAAGTAGAACTCGTCCAACTCGCCGGCCGTGATGGCGACGTGGCCTGGAACCTGGCCCGCACCCTGGAGGCCATCCACGCCTGCGCCGACGACACCCAGCTGGTGGTGTTTCCCGAGACCCAACTGACCGGCTTCCCCACCGCGCAGAACATCGCCGCCATTGCCGAGCCGGTGGACGGCCCCAGCGTGCAGGCCGTGCAGCAGGCCGCGCGGGAGAAGAACATCGCTGTCGCCGTGGGCTTCGCCGAAGCCGCCGACGGCCGCTTCTACAACACCACCCTGCTGATCACCCCCGAGGGCATCGCCCTGAAGTACCGCAAGACGCACCTGTGGGCGTCGGACCGCGGCATCTTCACCCCCGGTGACCGCTACGCCACCTGCCTGTGGAACGGCATCCGCGTCGGCATCGTGATCTGCTTCGACATCGAGTTCCCCGAATCCGCCCGCGCCCTGGGCCAGCTCGGCGCCGAGCTGATCATCGTCACCAACGGCAACATGGACCCCTACGGCCCGACCCACCGCACTGCGATCATGGGCCGCGCCATGGAAAACCAGGCCTACGCGGTGATGGTCAACCGCGTCGGCGCCGGCGACGACGGCCTGGTATTCGCCGGTGGCAGCGCCGTGGTCGACCCCTATGGCCAACTGATCGTCGAAGCCGGCCGCGACGAATGCCGGCAGATCGTCCAGCTGGACCTCGAACGCCTGGCGCAATCGCGCCGCGACTACAGCTACCTGGCCGAGCGCCGCTTCGTGCTGCCGGGCGAGACGCGCGAGCACGAAGGTGGCCTGCGCGAGCTGATCATTCCCGCCTGAGTTCCCTCCGGCCCCGCTGCAACGGGCTGGGGCGCAGGGCTGCGCCGACACAGCGTCATTCCAACGTCGACGGGCGCCCCGAGCGCCCGCGAGGCCTGCGGGTGAGCGCAGGCCAGCAACCTTGTACTGCCATAACAAACACAACGCGGAGTAAGCAGTAATGGCTCGACTCAAACGAACCCTGTCGCTGGGGTCGGTGGTGCTGTTCGGCATCGCCTACATGACCCCGATCATCGTCCTTGGCACCTTCGGCATCCTCGCCGACGTCACGCGCGGCGTAGTGCCCTCGGCCTACCTCGTCGCCTCCGTGGCCATGCTCTTCACCGCGCTCAGCTACGGGCGTATGGCTGCCGCCTTCCCGGTGGCCGGCTCGGCCTACACCTACGTGCGCAAGTCCATCAGCCCGAAACTGGGCTTCCTCGCCGGCTGGGCGGTGCTGCTGGACTACCTGTTCCTGCCCATGGCCATCTGGCTGATCGGCGCGGCCTACCTGCACTCCGCGTTCCCCGCTGTGCCCCAGGCCCTGTGGGTGCTGGCGTTCATCGGCGTGACCACGGCCATCAACGTGGTCGGCCTGCGCCTGGCGAAGAACATCAATGGCGTGCTGATGCTGGTGCAGTTCCTCGTGCTGATCGCCTTCGTCGGCCTGGCCATCCACTACGTGATGGGGGACGGCAGCCGTCCGCTGTGGACGCTGGAGCCCTTCCTCAAGGAAGGCACCCAGCTGCCGCTGATCATGGGCGGCGCGGCCATCGCCTGCTATTCCTTCCTGGGCTTCGACGCGGTCAGCACCCTGACGGAAGAAACCCACGAGCCACGCAAGACCATTCCCCGCGCCATCCTGCTGATCACCCTCATCGGTGGCGGCATCTTCATCGCCGCCAGCTATTTCGTGCAGCTGGCGCACCCCTCGGTGGAATTCCAGAACGCCGACTCCGCCGCCTACGAAATTGCCCGCAACATCGGTGGCGACCTGTTCGTCAGCTTCTTCCTGATCGGCCTGATCGTCGGCCAGTTCACCTCCGGCCTGTCGGCCCAGGCCAGCGCCTCGCGCCTGCTGTTCGCCATGGGCCGCGACGGCGTGCTGCCGCGCCCGTTCTTCGGGCGCATCAGCAAGCGCTTCGAAACCCCGGTGAACAGCATCGTGCTGTGCGGCGTGGTCGCGCTGCTGGCGCTGCACATGGACGTCACCACCTCCACCTCGTTCATCAACTTCGGCGCCTTCCTGGCCTTCAGCCTGGTGAACCTCTCGGTGATCTTCCATTACTACCTGAAGGCGGAGCGTCGCGGCCTGCGCGAGGGGGTGCTGTTCCTGCTGTTCCCGCTGATCGGCCTGCTCGCCGACCTGTGGCTGATGGTCAGCCTCGACCACCTGGCCATCTGGCTCGGCGCCACCTGGCTGGTGCTCGGCGTGATCTACCTTGCGGTGATCACCGGCGGCTTCCGCGAGCAACCGCCGGAGATGCATTTCGAGGAGGCGTGAGCCCCGCGCGGGGCTATGCTGGGGACTCCGAGCCGTGATGCCCGAGGAGATCCCGCCATGCCCCGCCTCACCCTCTACCATTCGCCCCAGACACGCTCCAGCGGCACGCTGGTGCTGCTCGAAGAACTGGGCGCCGAGTACGACCTCGAACTGATCAACATGAAGGCCGGCGAGCAACGCATGCCGGCCTACCTGGCCATCAACCCGCTGGGCAAGGTCCCGGCGATCCGCATCGGCGAGTCGCTGGTCACCGAGCAGGGCGCCATCTTCATCTACCTCGCCGACCTGTTCCCCCGAGCCAATCTCGCCCCAGCCCTCGACGACCCGCTGCGCGGCCCTTACCTGCGCTGGCTGGTGTTCTATGGTTCGAGCTTCGAGCCGGCCATCGTCGACCGCGCCCTGAAACGCGACGCCGCCCCGCAGGCCATGAGCCCCTACGGCGATTACGACAGCGTGATGCGCGCCCTCGCTGAGCAACTGGAAACCGGCCCCTACCTGCTGGGCAGCCGCATGACCGCCGCCGACGTGCTGTGGGGCGCGGCCCTGCGCTGGACCATCGGCTTCGGCGTAGTGCCCAAGCTGCCGGTGTTCGAGCGCTACGTGGAACTGGTGACGTCGCGCCCGGCTTTCCAGCGGGTCTGGGAGCGTGATGCGCACTGGGCGGCGGAGCATGGGAAAGCGGCTGAGGAGAAGGCGCCGTGAAACCGTGCTGGCGGAGGCTTATCGACCGGAACGATTTGAGGACTTGGTCACAGGCCGCATAGGAAAATTCCTTTTTCGATGTGGCCATATTTTCCGGCCGGGAGAGGTGGTCAATCATCCCGCCAGCGCCGCGCACCCCATCGCACGGCGCCGGCAACCATAACGACTACAAGCCGCTACTTGATTTATGTCCCCGAGGCCCTCCCGCAAGGAGGGCCTTTTTTATGGGGGGAGGCTTCGCTGTCGATCGGGGCGCTGTTTCCGACAGGAACGAGGGTGATCGGCGTATGGAAAGTGCCGTGGTTGCCGGAGTAATCGCGGTGTGGTGTGAGGAAATTGCTGACGATGCGGTGGAAATCTCAAAAATACCGCAGCGAATTCCTACATCGATAAGCGGACTTGGAGAGGGCTGTCAGCTAGGGGATCATGCGTCTCGCGCCTTGTCCTACAAGGCGTGTAATGATTGATCGACTAGTCAATCGTTAACTTCCTTGGCTCGCCAGCAATGGCGGGCCTTTTTTATGGAAGCGAAGATGACGGCGCCCGTTTGCCTACACCCGTTTCGTCAGACATGCCCGGCGGCGAGTATTGGCTGTCAGCCCTTGGCAGCGCTGACGCCTTCCAGCGTGGCGAAGGAAGTGTCCTTGGCGGTCAGCAGGAAATCGCGCATGAACGGCGCGTCCAGCATGTCGGCGCGGATGGCGGCGAACAGTGTGCAGTACAGGCCCTTTTCCCCCAGGCGCTTGGCGGTCACGTAGCCCCGCGAGCTGTACTCGTGCAGCGCCCAGTTGGGCAGGCTGCAGACGCCGCGGCCGGATGCCACCAGCTGCATCATCATCACCGTCAGCTCCGAGGTGCGCACCTGTGCCGGTTCGACGTCGGCGGGCTCGAGGAAGCGGGTGAAGATATCCAGGCGATCGCGCTCGATGGGGTAGGTGATGAGGGTCAGGTTGGCCAGGTCTTCCGGGACGATGTAGGACTTGCCGGCCAGCGCGTGGTGGTTGTCCACCGCCAGCAGCGCTTCGTAGGTGAACAGCGGCACATAGGTGATGCCGGCGATGTCCACCGGATCGGAGGTCACCACCAGGTCCAGGTCGCCGCGCGCCAGGGCCGGCAGCGGAGCGAAGGAGAAGCCCGAGGCAAGGTCCAGCTCCACCTCCGGCCAGGCGTCGCGGAACTGGTCGATGGTCGGCATCAGCCACTGGAAGCAGCTGTGGCACTCGATGGCCATGTGCAGGCGGCCGGCAGTGCCGCCGGCCAGGCGTGCCAGGTCGCGCTCCGCGCCACGCAGTTGCGGCAGCACGGAGTCGGCCAGTTGCAGCAGGCGCAGGCCGGCGCTGGTGAAGCGCACCGGTTTGGTCTTGCGGATGAACAGCGACAGGCCGAGGCGCTCCTCCAGCTCCTTGAACTGGTGGGAGAGGGCAGACTGCGTGAGGTGCAGACGCTCGGCGGCCTCCACCAGGCTATCGGCTTCGCGCAGGGCATGCAGGGTTTTCAGGTGACGGAGTTCAAGCATGGCGCGGCCTCGCCTCACTATGAGGAAATCTTGATCAAACGGCGGAGCAATTGAGCTGGACTCATGATAAGCCCCCGGCGGGCGCTTCACCAGCCCGCCCTCAGCCGCTCAGATAGAACATGCCCTTGGCCAGCAGAACGATCAGCACCACGTGGGCGAACACGCTGGAGTGGATGCGCCGGGAGCGTTGACCCGTCATGCGGCCGACGCGGAAGGAGTACAGGGCGAAGATGAAATGCCCCAGGACGCTCACCGCCAGCAGCAGCTTGAGACTCAGCAGGGTGGCGAAGGTCGATGCCAGCGGGTCGGCGAGCAGCGGCGCATAGCGCAGGTGCAGCATGCCCAGGCCGCTGCCGAACAGCGCCAGGATCGCCCACGGCATCACCCGGCGCAGGCGGTGGCCCTGTGCGCCCTCGACCAGCCTCATCGTGCCCGGCGGCACCTGATGGTGGATGCCCCGAAGGATCAGCACTTCGAAAAATACCGTGCCGACGAACAGGATCGCGGCGAACAGATGCAGCACCAGCAGGATGGGGTAGGCCATGGGAAACGTCCGAGTGGAGGTTTCGTATGTTCGCCAGTGGAGGGGGCGGCTTCCCTTGATCCGGATCATGGGAACGGCCGTCGCTGACCGCTCGGCGCCTTTCATCAAACTGTCACGGACCTGTGGCAGAGCGAGCGACGGAAATTCATCAGAATCGCGCTCAACTGGGGTTTTGCGTTCCGGATTTTCACTCATGCGTGCTTTTTTGCTGGCAGTCGCGCTCCTGTGCGGCCTGCCCTCCCTCACTATTGCCGCCGAGCGCTGCGACGCGCGGGTGCCGACCGAGCTGGTCGACCTGGGCGACGTGCGCCTGGCCTACCAGAGCATCGGCCGACCGCAGGACCCGACGCTGTTGCTGGTCATGGGCCTGGGCGGGCAATTGATCCACTGGCCGGACGAGGTCGTCGAGGCCCTGTGCCAGCAGGGCTTCCGGGTGATCCGTTACGACAACCGCGATGTCGGCCTGTCGTCCTGGCGCGTGCCCACACCCAGCGGCAACCTGACCTACGAAGTGATTCGCTATCGCCTCGGGCTGCCGGTCAGCGCGCCCTACAGCCTGACCGACATGGCCGGCGACGCGCTGCACCTGCTGGATGCCCTGCACGTCGAGCGCGCCCATGTGCTTGGCGCGAGCATGGGCGGGATGATCGCCCAGCATGTGGCCGACCTCGCGCCGGATCGCGTGATCAGCCTCACCCTGGTCATGACCAGTTCAGGGGCCGAGGGGCTGCCGGCGCCCAGCGAATCGCTGCTGCGCCTGCTGGCCCGGCGCGAAGCGGCCAGCCGCGAGCAGGCCATCGAGCAACAGGCCGATCTGCTCGCGGCGCTGGGCAGCCCGGAGGTGCGCGATGACCGCCAGCAATTGCTGCAGCAGGCGGCGCGCTCCTACGACCGCGCCTTCAACCCCGAAGGCGTGCAACGGCAGATGCTGGCGATCCTCGCAGAGCCCAGCCGGGTGGAGTTGCTCAACCGCCTGAACGTGCCGACCCTGGTGGTTCACGGCACTGCCGATCCGCTGCTGCCCGTCATGCATGGCGTGCACGTGGCCGCGCACATTCGCGGTTCGGTGCTCAAGCTGATCCCCGGCATGGCCCACCGCTTCCAGGAAGACTTCAAGGAACCCCTGCTGGGCGCGGTGCTGCCCTACCTGCGCGAACACCAGGGCGGCGGGCACGTCGCCCAGCTGTGAGTTTGCTGAGCTACCTGCAGGCTTGCCCGCGGTCCTGATCCTGCGGAATCCAGTCGTGCAGTTGCCTGGCTCAGCGAATATCGTTCAGGTCATCCCCGCGGGTCTCGCGCAGGCACAGCACGGCCAGCAGGCTGAGCGCGGCGGCGACCGAGACGTAGCCGCCCACCCAGCTCAAACCGCCCAGGCCCACCAGCTTCTGGGCGATATACGGGGCCACCGAGGCGCCGAGGATGCCGCCCAGGTTGTAGGCCGCCGAAGCGCCGGTGTAGCGCACATGGGTGGGGAAGAGTTCCGGCAGCAGGGCGCCCATGGGGGCGAAGGTCACGCCCATGAGGAAGAGTTCCAGCGACAGGAACACCGCCACTTCCACAGACGAGCCCTGGCTCAGCAGCGGCTGCATGGCGAAGCCCGAGGCGATGGCGGCGATGCAGCCGACGATCAGCACCGGCTTGCGCCCGAAGCGGTCGCTCAGCCAGGCCGAGACCGGCGTCGCCGCGGCCATGAAGAGCACGGCGATGCACAGCAGGCCGAGGAAGTCCTCGCGGCTGTAGCCTAGGGTGCTGACGCCGTAGCTGAGCGAGAACACCGTGGAGATATAGAAGAGGGCGTAGCACACCACCATCGCCAGGGCGCCCAGCAGGGTCGGCCGCCAGTGCTTGGTGAACAGTTCGGCGATGGGCAGGCTGGCGCGCTCGTGGCGCTCCATGGCCTTGGCGAACACCGGGGTCTCCACCAGCTTCAGGCGTACGTAGAGGCCGACGATGACCAGCACGGCGCTGAGCACGAAGGGGATGCGCCAGCCCCAGGCGCGGAACTGTTCTTCGCTGAGCAGCAGGGCCAGGCAGAGGAACAGGCCGTTGGCGGCGAGGAAACCGATCGACGGACCCATCTGCGGGAACATGCCGAACCAGGCGCGCCGGCCCTTGGGCGCGTTCTCCGTGGCCAGCAGCGCGGCGCCGCCCCATTCGCCGCCCAGCCCCAGGCCCTGGCCGAAGCGCAGCACGCAGAGCAGGATCGGCGCCCAGGCACCGATGCTGTCGTAGCCCGGCAGCAGGCCGATCAGGGTGGTGGAGATGCCCATCAGCAGCAGCGAGGCCACCAGGGTCGACTTGCGCCCGATGCGGTCGCCGAAGTGGCCGAACAAGGCCGAGCCCAGCGGGCGGGCGAGGAAGGCGATGCCGAAGGTGAGGAAGGCGCTGAGCGCCTGGGCGGTGCCGGAGGTCTGCGGGAAGAACACCGGGCCGATCACCAGGGCGGCGGCAGTGGCGTAGACGTAGAAGTCGTAGAACTCGATGGCGGTGCCGATGAAGCTGGCCACCGCGACGCGGGTGGTGGAGTTGGTCTGTTCAGCCGGTTGTGCGGCTTCGAGGGTGGCGCTGGTCATACGGGGTCGATCCCTGGCAGTCAGGCGCGGCGACGACTCTGAAGGTCGTGTCCGACGTTTCTTGAGGCATCGCCCTGGCGCGAGTGCGAGCGCGGCCCGGGATCGGGGCAGGGTGGGCGCGGCTCGCGGCGGGTCAGGGCGAGGCCGGCTGCTTCGCAAGGCAACGACGCGGGGTCGAGGCTCGGCGGGGCGTGCGTTTGACTGGCCGGCGCGGCGTCGCGGGTAGCGGCGGGCGTCGGCGGGAGGCTGGGTAAGCCGTCCGGATTATAGGGGCGGGCGGGGCGCCTCAGGCAAGCTCGTCGGCGTAGGGCTCTTTCGGTGGGGCGCCGGGCAGCCAGGCGCGCACGCTTTTCACCCGGTTTTCCCCGGACTGGAGGATTTCCAGGCGGTAGCGGCCGATCTTCAGGCACACCGCGCAGTCTGGAATCTGCTCCAGCGCTTCGGTGACCAGGCCGTTGAGCGTCTTCGGCCCGTCGCTGGGCAGCTGCCAGCCCAGGGCGCGATTGACGTCGCGCAGGTTGGCCGAGCCATCGATGACGTAGGTGCCGTCGGCCTGGGGGTGGATGTCCGGGTTGCGCAGGGTGTTCTGGTTGCTGAACTCGCCGACGATTTCTTCGAGGATGTCTTCCAGGGTGATGATGCCGATGACCTCGCCGTACTCGTCGACGACGATGCCGATGCGGCGCTTCTGCTTCTGGAAGTTGATCAGCTGGGTCGACAGCGGCGTGCTCTCGGGCACGAAGTAGGGCTCCAGGCACGCGGCCTTGAGACTTTCCTTGGTCAGCTGGTTGTGGGTCAGCAGGCGGGCGATCTGGCGCATGTGCACCACGCCCTCCACCTGGTTGATGTCGTTGCGGAACACCGGCAGACGTGTGTGGGTGGTGTTGCGCAACTGGCCGATGATGGTTTCCAGCTCGTCGTCCAGGTCGATGCCCTGGACTTCGTTGCGCGGCACCATCAGGTCGTTCACGGTGATCTTTTCCAGGTCGAGGATGCTCAGCAGCATGTCCTGGCGGTTGTTGGTGAGCTTCTCGCTGGAGTCGGTGACCACGCTGCGCAGCTCGTCATTGCTCAGCGGCTTGTTGCCGCGCTGGGTCGGGTCGAGGCCGCCCAGGCGCAGCAGCAGGTTGCTGATGCCGGTCATCAGCCAGAGCAGCGGGGTAAACAGCTTCTGCATCCAGATCAGCGGCAGGCTGGCGGGGAAGGCCACGCGCTCGGGGCGCAGCGCGGCGTAGGTCTTGGGCGTGATCTCGCCGAAGATCAGCAGGATCAGTGTCAGCACCACGGTGGCGACCGCCACCCCGGCTTCGCCCCACAGGCGCAGGGCCAGCAGGGTCGCCAGCGACGAGGCGATGATGTTGACGAAGTTGTTGCCGATCAGGATGGTGCCCAGCAGCCGGTCGGTGCGCAGCAACAACCAGCTGGTGCGCCGTGCGCCACGGTTGCCCTGCTTGGACAGGTGGCGCAGGCGGTAGCGGTCGAGGCTGAGCATGCCGGTCTCGACGCTGGAGAAGAACGCCGAGCAGAGGATCAGGAAGACGAGCAGGCCGATCAGGTAGCCGGGGTGGATCTCTTCCATGCGCGCAGGTCCTTCAGCGGCGCTCGGGCGCCGCCGTAAGCGTCAGATGTGCAGGATGAATTCCTTGACCAGCTTGCTGCCGAAGTAGGCCAGCATCAGCAGGCAGAAACCCGCGAGGGTCCAGCGGATCGCCTTGTGGCCGCGCCAGCCGAGCTGGTGGCGGCCCCACAGCAGCACGCCGAACACCACCCAGGCGAAGCAGGAGAGGATGGTCTTGTGCGCCAGGTGCTGGGCGAACAGGTTGTCGACGAACAGCCAGCCGGAGATCAGCGACAGCGAGAGCAGCGACCAGCCGCCCCAGAGGAAGCCGAACAGCAGGCTTTCCATGGTCTGCAGCGGCGGGAAGTTGCGGATCAGGCCCGACGGGTGCTTGTGCTTGAGCTGATGGTCCTGGACCAGCAGGAGCAGCGCCTGGACCACGGCGATGGTCAGCAGGCCGTAGGCCAGGATCGACAGCAGGATGTGGGCGAGGATGCCGGGCTGCTCGTTGATCGGCTCGATGGTGCCATGGGGCACGAGCACGGCCAGCAGGGTGGTCAGCGCACCGAGCGGATAGAGCACGATCAGCAGGTTGTGCACCGGAATGCGCAGGCACGCCAGCAGGGTCAGGGCGGTGACCGCGGCGGAGATCAGGCTGGCGGCGTTGAAGAAGTCCAGCGCCAGGCCGGCCGGCGTCAGCAGCTCCTGGCTCAGGCTGTACGCCTGGCAGAGCAGGGCGAGCAGGCCCAGCAGGAGGAGCAGCGGTTTCTGCGGCGGGGTGCGGCGGGCCAGGCTTGCGCCCTGGTAGGCGGTGGTGCCGATATAAAGGACGGCGGCGATCAGGCTGGGCAGCAGAGGTTGCATAAGTCCTTGGAACAGTCCTTGGAAAGGGGACCCGAAAGGTCGTGAGTTTGGCACAGATCGCCCGCGCCGAGAAAGCCGTTGCGAACAGTTCGCTTCTGGCCTGCGACGCGGTCCGTCACATCGGGATCATCGGCGGTGTTGGCGCTGGCCGCACTTGGTTATAATCGGCGGCTTGCTGACAAGCCAAACCCTGGTCCGACCGGGCCTGATTAGGAACGCGCATGTTCGAAAACCTTACAGATCGCCTCTCGCAAACGCTGCGCCACGTCACCGGCAAGGCCAAGCTGACCGAGGACAACATCAAGGACACGCTCCGCGAAGTGCGGATGGCCCTGCTGGAGGCCGACGTGGCCCTGCCGGTGGTCAAGGACTTCGTCGCCAAGATCAAGGATCGCGCGGTTGGCACCGAGGTTTCCAAGAGCCTGACCCCGGGCCAGGCCTTCGTGAAGATCGTCCAGGCCGAGCTGGTCGAGCTGATGGGCGCGGCCAACGAGGACCTCGACCTCAACGCCGCTCCCCCGGCCGTGATTCTCATGGCCGGCCTGCAGGGCGCGGGCAAGACTACCACCGCCGGCAAGCTGGCGCGCTTCCTCAAAGAGCGCAAGAAGAAGTCCGTGCTGGTGGTGTCCGCCGACGTCTATCGCCCGGCGGCGATCAAGCAGCTGGAAACCCTGGCCAGCGATATCGGCGTGACCTTCTTCCCGTCCGACACCAGCCAGAAGCCGGTGGCCATCGCCGAAGCGGCCATTCGCGAAGCCAAGCTGAAGTTCATCGACGTGGTGATCGTCGATACCGCCGGTCGTCTGCACATCGATGCCGACATGATGGACGAGATCAAGCAGGTCCACGCGGCGATCAAGCCGGTGGAAACCCTGTTCGTGGTCGATGCCATGACCGGCCAGGACGCCGCCAACACCGCCAAGGCCTTCAATGATGCGCTGCCGCTGACCGGCGTGGTGCTGACCAAGGTCGACGGCGACGCCCGTGGCGGTGCGGCGCTCTCCGTGCGCGCCATCACCGGCAAGCCGATCAAGTTCCTGGGCATGGGCGAGAAGAGCGAAGCGCTCGATCCGTTCCACCCTGATCGCGTGGCCTCGCGCATCCTCGGCATGGGCGACGTGCTCAGCCTGATCGAGCAGGCCGAGCAGAACATGGACCGCGAGAAGGCCGAGAAGCTCGCGAAGAAGATCAAGAAGGGCAAGGGCTTCGACCTGGAAGACTTCCGCGATCAGCTGCAACAGATGAAGAACATGGGCGGCCTGGGCAGCCTGATGGACAAGTTGCCGATGCTCGGCGGCGTCAACCTGTCGCAGATGGGCAATGCGCAGAACGCGGCGGAGAAGCAGTTCAAGCAGATGGAGGCGATCATCAACTCCATGACCCCCGCCGAGCGCCGCGATCCGGAAGTGATCAGCGGTTCGCGCAAGCGCCGCATCGCCATGGGCTCGGGTACCCAGGTGCAGGACGTCGGTCGCCTCATCAAGCAGCACAAGCAGATGCAGAAGATGATGAAGAAGGTCACCGCCAAGGGCGGCATGGCCAAGATGATGCGCGGCATGGGCAGCATGTTCCCCGGCGGCATGCCCAAGATGTGACCCCAGACGGCTCGCCGCCCGGCGGGCCGAGCGCGCTGCGGCTTGCGGCGCGGGGCTTTAGCTCATAGAATATGCGGCCTTTCGGGCTATGTGCCCGAGGGCTGCATTTCTTTTTTGCAAGCAAACCATAGGAACAACGTACGCATGGTAACCATTCGTCTGGCTCGTGGCGGCTCCAAGAAGCGCCCGTTCTATCACCTGACCGTGACCAACAGCCGCAACGCTCGTGACGGCCGTTTCGTCGAGCGCGTCGGCTTCTTCAACCCTGTCGCCACTGGCGCCGAAGTCAAGCTCTCGGTCAACCAGGAGCGTCTGAACTACTGGCTGAGCCAAGGCGCTCAACCGTCTGAGCGTGTTGCTCAGCTGATCAAGGAAGCCGCCAAGGCTGCCTGAGATCGATGAACACGATGCCTGCTCCCGCCGAGGAGATGATCGTTCTCGGCAAGATCGTATCGGTGCACGGCATTCGTGGTGAGGTGAAGGTGTATTCCTTTACCGATCCGTTGGACAACCTGCTGGATTACCGTCGCTGGACGCTCAAGCGTGGCAACGAGGTTCGACAGGCTGAACTGGTCCAAGGTCGCGTGCAGGGCAATGTCCTGGTCGCGAAGCTGAAGGGACTGGATGATCGCGAGATCGCCCGCACCTTCGCCGAATTCGAAATCCTGGTCCCGCGCAGCGAGCTGCCGGTGCTGGACGATGGCGAGTTCTACTGGAGCCAGTTGGAAGGTCTCAAGGTGATCGACCAGAACGGGCAACTGTTCGGGATTCTCGACCATATGCTGGAGACCGGCGCCAACGATGTGATGGTGGTCAAGCCCTGCGCAGGCAGCCTGGACGACCGTGAACGCCTGCTCCCGTATACGGATCAGTGCGTACAAGCGGTGGACCTGGAAGCCGGTGAGATTCGGGTGGACTGGGACGCGGATTTCTAATCCTGTGGATGAGAGCCTTCAGCCAATGTGGATAGGGGTCATCAGCATCTTTCCGGAGATGTTTCGCGCCATCAGCGACTACGGCATCACAAGTCGCGCGGTCAAGCAGGAGCTGATTCAGCTTCAGTGCTTCAACCCGCGAAGCAACACCGAGGACCGTCACCAGACGGTGGACGACCGGCCTTTCGGCGGTGGTCCCGGCATGGTGATGAAAATCAAGCCGCTCGAAGGCGCACTGGGCGATGCCCGGCAAGCCGCAGGCGGACCGGCGAAGGTGATCTACCTGTCGCCGCAAGGTCGCAAGCTGACGCAGGCGGCCGTGAAAGAACTTGCGAACGAGGAACGACTGATCCTGATCGCCGGGCGTTACGAAGGCATCGACGAGCGCTTCATTGAAGAGCATGTCGATGAGGAATGGTCAGTTGGCGATTATGTCCTGTCCGGGGGTGAGCTTCCGGCCATGGTGCTGATTGACGCGGTCACGCGGTTGTTGCCCGGTGCACTGGGCCACGTGGACTCCGCCGAGGAGGACTCCTTCACGGATGGCCTGCTCGACTGTCCGCACTACACCCGACCTGAGGTGTACGCAGACAAACGTGTTCCTGAGGTGCTGCTCAGCGGCAACCACGAACACATCCGGCGCTGGCGTTTGCAGCAGTCCTTAGGCAGGACCTGGGAACGACGTGCCGATCTTCTGGATTGCCGCTCGCTTTCTGGAGAAGAGAAGAAGCTGCTGGAGGAATACATCCGCCAGCGGGACGATAGTTAACGTATCGATGGCGAGCGCCGAGCGCTTGTCTTAGGAGCACGAAATGACCAACAAGATCATTCAGCAGATCGAAGCTGAACAGATGAGCAAAGAGATTCCGGCGTTCGCCCCCGGCGACACCGTAATCGTCCAGGTTAAAGTGAAGGAAGGCGACCGTCAGCGTCTGCAGGCCTTCGAAGGCGTTGTCATCGGCAAGCGTAACCGCGGCCTGAACAGTGCTTTCACCGTTCGCAAGATCTCCAACGGCGTAGGCGTAGAGCGTACCTTCCAGACCTACAGCCCGCTGGTTGACAGCATCAGCGTCAAGCGTCGCGGCGACGTGCGCAAGGCCAAGCTGTACTACCTCCGCGAACTGTCCGGCAAGGCAGCTCGTATCAAGGAAAAACTGGCCTAAGTCGCCGGTTCGTCCTGAAAAAAGCAGCCCACGGGCTGCTTTTTTCTTGCCCGTGTGTTTTTCGCTCTCTCAGTGAATACCCCATCTGCCCCCGGCAGCGCATTAGAAACACAACATCCCGCAGCACCGGCAGCCACCCTCATTGCATCAGGTAGCAGTGGCATGAGCCCCAGAGAACAGGAAATCCTCCGTCGTACGGAGCTGTCCGAAACCCGCGTGACCAAGGCGATCTTCCCGCCCACCACCAACCACCACAACACGCTGTTCGGCGGCACTGCGCTGGCCTGGATGGACGAGGTTTCGTTCATCGCCGCGACGCGCTTCTGCCGCCTGCCGCTGGTGACCGTGTCCACCGACCGCATCGACTTCAAGCACCCGATTCCCGCCGGCTCCATCGTCGAGCTGATCGGCCGGGTGGTGAAGGTCGGCAACACCAGCCTCAAGGTCGAGGTAGAGGTGTTCGTCGAGAGCATGTCCGTCGACGGCCGCGAGAAGGCCATCCACGGGCTGTTCAGCTTCGTCGCCATCGACGATGAGAAGCGCCCGGTGCCTGTCCTTCCTGGCTTCGAGGCCTGAAACGAAAGAAGGCGCCCGTGGGCGCCTTCGCTGATCCGTACTGGCAGGAGCGCGCTTGCTCGCGAACCGCCTGACATTGATGTGACCGGCAAACCTGGTTCGCGAGCAAGCTCGCTCCTACAGAAAGCCCGCCGACCGTTTCAGTGCCGCAGGCTGATCTTCAGCGAGGCTTGCGACAGGTCGATGTTCTGCAGGCTCAGGCTGCCCATGCTCTGGGTCTTCGGCGCGCCGGCGACGCGGATGTTGTCGAAGCGCACCTCGCCGATGGAGCTGGGCAGGCGCACGTTGATCGAGCCGTCCGGGTTCAGCGACGAGGAGGCGTGCGCGGTGTCGTACTGCACGTCGTGCAGGGAGGTTTCTGCATCGAGGCTATCGACCACCGGCATCACCAGGCGCGACAGCTGCTTGATGGCACCGACGCCATCGCCGCTTTCGGCGCTGACCAGCAGGCTTTGCAGGGTGTCGTCGAAGCCTTGTGCGCTGACGTCGCTCATCTCGCGGTCGCTCAGCGGCTTGAGGCCCTTGGGGGCTTCATGGCGGGTGATGCTGGACGGCGCCTGGCGCTGCACATCGGCGCTGGCCAGCTGGAACGGGCTGAGCAGGGCGGCGACCAGGGTCGCCGCCAGACGCAGGTTGTTCTGCTTCTTCAGCGCGCGGCCGAGTTGCCGCTCGCTGATCCAGCCCTGCTGGATCAGGGTTTCGCCCAGGCGCAATCCGTTGGTGAGCTGGAGCTGGATGGCCTTATCCAGCTGCTGTGAGGTGATCAGGCCCTTGCTGACGAGGATCTGACCGAGGCGGGAGTTCTGTTGACTGGGCATGGCGTGGGCTTCGTGGGCGCTATGATGGCGTGTTGCAATCATTGTCTGTCAGGCACTTTCTGTCACCAGCCTAAAGATAGGCTGACATGGCCGGTCGTCAGGTTGTCAGGGCCAGCGCCGTCTCGCTCCTGCCGGCAACGGGTTCCGATGCGTCCTCGATCAGCGCAATCACTGTCCAGCCACTGGCCGGGGAGAGCGGGTGGTCGGGGCTGGCGATGTGCAGGCGCCCGTTCGGATCGCGAGCGAACAGCAGCTGGGCGCGCTGGCCGTGCTGCGCCTGGTATTCCGCCCAGCCGAAGCTGTCGGTGAGCAGGGTCGAGCGGACCTCCGCGCCGCGGGCGATCAGCCCGGCCATCTGCGGGTAGGTGACGAGGCTCTGGCCCAGCGGGTGGCCGCGGTGGCGGTCGCTGACCCGGTGCTTTTCGCTGCGCCGGCTGTCCTGGCTGGTAGGCAGGATGAAGCGATGGCGCGGGCTGAACTCGTGGCGGAAGCTCATGCACATCAGGGCGTTGAGCTCTGCGTTGGGCGAGAGCGCCAGCAGATGGCCGAGGCCGATCAGGTCCAGATGGGCCTCCGCGTGCTGCGAGGCGGGATTGCCGAAGTAGGTCGGCAGGTGCTCCATGCGCGCCGCGCGGGTGTTCTCCCAGCTGGAGTCGGTGAGCAGCACCTTCACCCCGGCATTCTGCAGCCCGGTACCGATGGCGCGGGCCACGGGGTTGGCGCCGATGATGAGGAACCCGGTGGGTACCGGCTCGGCGACCTTCAGCAGCCGGGCAAGCGGGCGCGCCGTGGCGCTTTGCAGGATCACCGTGCCGATGATGACCAGAAAGGTCAGCGGCACCAGGACGCCGGCCTGCGCGTGGCCGGCCTCCTGCAGGCGAATCGCGAAGATCGCCGAGACGGCTGCGGCGACGATGCCGCGCGGGGCTATCCAGCTCAGCAGGGCGCGTTCGCGCCAGTCGAGCGAGGAGCCGGCGGTGGAAACCAGCACGGCCAGCGGACGGGCGACGAACTGGATGAGTGCCAGCACCAGCAGCGCAATCGGTCCCAGCCCGAGCAGGGCGGAGAGGTCCAGGCGCGCCGCAAGCAGCACGAAGAGGCCGGAGATCAGCAGGACGCTTAAGTTTTCCTTGAAGTGCAGGATCTGCCGCACGTCGACGCCCTGCATGTTGGCCAGGCGCAGGCCCATGACGGTCACCGCCAGCAGGCCCGATTCGGACATCAGCGTGTTGGACAGCACGAACAGGCCCAGTACCACGGAGAGCGAGGCCAGGTTGTGCAGGTAGTCCGGCAGCCAGTGGCGGCGCAGCGCCACGCCCAGTGCCTGACCGCCGAGCAGGCCGGCGAGGATGCCGGTGCCGATCACGCTGAAGAAGGTCAGCAGGCTGTCGGTCCAGCCCGAGCCGCTGTCGCTGGCGGCGATGAAGGTGTAGACCACCACCGCGAGCAGCGCGCCGATGGGGTCGATGACGATGCCTTCCCAACGCAGGATGTTGGCGATGGTGGCGTTGGGGCGCACCACCCGCAGCATCGGCACTATCACCGTGGGGCCGGTGACCAGGGTGAGGGTGCCGAACAGCAGGGCCATTTCCCAGGTGAAGTCCAGCAGGTAGTGGGTCGCCAGGGCGATGACGCCCCAGGTGAGCAGGGCGCCGAGGGTGACCATGCGGCGCACTACCGTGCCGATTTCCTTCCATTCGTCCAGGTGCAGGGTCAGGCTGCCCTCGAACAGCACCAGTGCCACCGCCAGCGACACCAGGGGGAATAGCAGGGGACCGAACAGCACTTCCGGGTTCAGCAGGTGCAGGACGGGCCCGACCAGGATGCCGCTCAGCAGCAGGAACAGGATCGCCGGCAGGCGCAGGCGCCAGGCCAGCCACTGGCTGGCGAGGGAAGCGGCGCCGATGCCGGCGAGGGCGTAGTAGGTGCTGTGTTCATCCATGGAGCGGCGAGGTCCTGCGTGAGAGTGGAGAGGAAGATGAAGGATATGAAAGACTACCCGCGCCGTAATTTCCTTCGCTCTGGCCTGAAATGACCCCGGTTCCCCATATCCTGATCGATCGCTTTCTCGATGCTCTCTGGCTGGAGAAAGGACTGTCCGACAACACCCGCAGTGCCTATGGCAGCGACCTCGCCCTGTTCAATGGCTGGCTGGGCGAACGGGGCGTTGCGCTGGAGTCCGCCGGGCGCGACGTGATCCTCGATCACCTGGCCTGGCGCCTCGGCGAGGGCTACAAGGCGCGCTCCACGGCGCGGTTTCTCTCCGGCCTGCGCGGCTTCTACCGTTTCTGTCTGCGCGAGGGGCTGATCGCCGAGGATCCGACCCTGCTGGTCGAGTTGCCGCAACTGGGTAAGCCGTTGCCCAAATCGTTGTCGGAAGCGGATGTGGAAGCCCTGCTGGCGGCGCCGGAAACGGACGATCCGCTCGGCCTGCGCGACCGCACCATGCTGGAAGTCCTCTATGCCTGCGGATTGCGCGTGAGCGAGCTGGTCGGGTTGACGCTGGAGCAGGTCAATCTGCGTCAGGGCGTGGTGCGCGTGCTGGGCAAGGGCAGCAAGGAACGCCTGGTGCCGCTGGGCGAGGAGGCGATCCGCTGGATCGAGCGCTACGTGCGCGAGGCGCGCGGCGACCTGCTGGCGGGGCGGCCCAGCGACGTGTTGTTCCCCAGCCTGCGCGGCGAGCAGATGACCCGCCAGACCTTCTGGCACCGCATCAAGCTGCACGCCAAGGTGGCCGGTATCGGCAAGAGTCTCTCGCCGCACACCTTGCGCCATGCCTTTGCCACTCATCTGCTCAATCACGGCGCCGACTTGCGCGTGGTACAGATGCTGTTGGGCCACAGCGACCTCTCCACCACGCAGATCTACACGCACATCGCCCGCGCGCGGCTGCAGGACCTCCACGCCCAGCACCATCCCCGTGGGTGAGCGGGGGCTCTGGCAAGGCATGCGTTGCCCCGCGAACGACCGGCCAAGGATGGCCGGGCCGGGGTAGAGCGTGGGCAGGTTGTCGCGACGGGATGTCTACACCTTGTTCGATCTTTGCGACCAGGGTCTTAACCGCTAGCGCCGCCGAAGCTTCCGGCTACAGCCTTTGGCTCGGTCTTGCCGCACCGGTGTGGTAGTCTTCGCCGACCGACATCAGGAGTTTTCCATGCGTTTGTCCCGACTTCTGGCTGGCGCGGCCCTTGGCCTCGTCAGCACCCTCGCCCTGGCCGCCGAGCCGGACCAGGCGATCCGCACCACCCTGCAGTCCCTGCAGCCCGACCTGCCCATCGAGAACATCTCCAAGGGTCCCCTGGATGGCATCTACCAGGTGCAGCTCAAGGGCGGTCGTATCCTCTATGCCAGCGCCGACGGCCAGTTCGTCGTGCAGGGCAACATCTATCAGGTCAAGGATGGCAAGCCGACCAACCTGACCGAGAAGGCCGAGAGCGCCGGCGTCGCCAAGACCGTCAACGCCATCGCCGCGAAGGACATGGTGGTGTTCCCGGCCAAGGGCGAAACCAAGGCGCACATCACTGTCTTCACCGACACCACCTGCCCCTACTGCCAGAAGCTGCACGCCGAGGTGCCGGAACTGCAGAAGCGCGGCATCGAAGTGCGCTACCTGGCCTTCCCGCGGCAGGGGCCGAACTCGCCGGGCGACCAGCAACTGCAGGCCGTGTGGTGCTCCAAGGACCGCCAGGCGGCCATGAGCGACATGTTCCAGGAGAAGGAAGTGAAGGCCGCCAAGTGCGAGAACCCGGTGGACGCGCAGTTCGCCCTGGGCCAAATGGTCGGTGTGCAGGGCACCCCGGCGATCATCCTCGCCGACGGCACCATGCTGCCGGGCTACCAGCCGGCCGGCCAGATCGCCAAGCTGGCCCTGGAAGCCAAGTAAGTCGCGGCTTGCGCGCCGATTGACTAATGCGGAACCGCTTCGTAATGTTCGGTTCCTTTTGACTAGGGAACAGGCAGTCCGCCTGTTCCGATTTGGTGTCTGCCGCCGCGCCCGCCTCCTGGCGGGCGTCGGTGCGTCAGGCGCCCCGATGCTGTAATCATGGGGAGTTTCAGCGTGAATCCGGTGAAAGTGGGAATCTGTGGGTTGGGGACCGTCGGTGGCGGTACCTTCAATGTACTCAAACGCAACGCCGAGGAGATTGCCCGCCGTGCCGGGCGTGGTATCGAGGTTGCGCAGATTGCCGCCCGTCGCCCCAATCCGAAGTGTGATACCGGCAGTACCCCCATTACTGCCGACATCTTCGACGTGGCGAACAACCCGGAAATCGACGTGGTCATCGAGCTGATCGGCGGCTACACCCTGGCCCATGAGCTGGTGCTCAAGGCCATCGAGAACGGCAAGCACGTGGTCACCGCGAACAAGGCGCTGATCGCCGTGCACGGCAACGAGATCTTCGCCAAGGCCCGCGAGAAGGGCGTCATCGTCGCCTTCGAAGCCGCCGTGGCCGGGGGCATCCCGGTGATCAAGGCGATCCGCGAGGGCCTGGCCGCCAACCGCATCAACTGGCTGGCCGGCATCATCAACGGCACCGGCAACTTCATCCTCACCGAAATGCGCGAGAAGGGTCGCGCCTTCGCCGACGTGCTCAAGGAAGCCCAGGCGCTGGGCTACGCCGAGGCTGATCCGACCTTCGACGTCGAAGGCATCGACGCCGCGCACAAGCTGACCATCCTGGCATCCATCGCCTTCGGCATCCCGCTGCAGTTCGACAAGGCCTACACCGAAGGCATCACCCAGTTGACCACCGCCGACGTGAACTACGCCGAGGCCCTGGGCTACCGCATCAAGCACCTGGGCGTCGCCCGCCGTACCGACAAGGGTATCGAGCTGCGCGTGCACCCGACCCTGATCCCGGCCGACCGCCTGATCGCCAACGTCAACGGCGTGATGAACGCCGTCATGGTCAATGGCGACGCCGCGGGCTCCACGCTGTTCTACGGCGCTGGCGCCGGCATGGAACCCACCGCTTCCTCGGTGGTCGCCGACCTGGTGGATGTGGTTCGCGCCATGACCGCCGACCCGGAGAACCGCGTGCCGCACCTGGCCTTCCAGCCGGACTCGCTCTCCGACCACCCGATCCTGCCGATCGACGCCTGCGAAAGCGCCTACTACCTGCGCATCCAGGCCAAGGACCATCCGGGCGTACTGGCCCAGGTGGCGACCATCCTCTCCGAGCGCGGCATCAACATCGAATCGATCATGCAGATGGAAGTTGAAGAGCATGACGGTCTGGTGCCGATGATCCTGGTTACCCACCGCGTGCTCGAGTCTCGCATCATCGAAGCCATCGCCGCGCTGGAAGCGCTGGATGACGTCGTCGGCAATGTCGTACGCATCCGCGTCGAACAACTGAACTGAATCGAACGCGGCGGCGCCTGAGCGCCGCCGCCAGACCGAAGGTTTCACACCATGCGTTACATCAGTACCCGCGGCCAGGCGCCCGCGCTGAACTTCGAAGACGTGCTGCTGGCTGGCCTGGCCAGCGACGGCGGCCTCTACGTGCCGGAAAACCTGCCGCGCTTCACCGTCGAAGAGATCGCCTCCTGGGCTGGCCTGCCGTACCACGAGCTGGCCTTCCGCGTGATGCGTCCGTTCGTGGCCGGCAGCATTTCCGACGCCGACTTCAAGAAGATCCTCGAAGAAACCTACGGCGTCTTCGCTCACAATGCCGTGGCGCCGCTGCGCCAGCTCAACGGCAACGAGTGGGTGCTGGAGCTGTTCCACGGCCCGACCCTGGCCTTCAAGGACTTCGCCCTGCAGCTGCTCGGCCGCCTGCTCGACCACGTGCTGACCAAGCGCGGCGAGCGCGTGGTGATCATGGGTGCCACCTCCGGCGACACCGGCTCGGCCGCCATCGAAGGCTGCAAGGCCTGCGAGAACGTCGACATCTTCATCATGCACCCGCACAACCGTGTGTCCGAGGTGCAGCGCCGGCAGATGACCACCATCCTCGGCGAGAACATCCACAACATCGCCATCGAAGGCAACTTCGACGACTGCCAGGAAATGGTCAAGGCCAGCTTCGCCGACCAGGGCTTCCTCAAGGGCACCCGTCTGGTAGCGGTGAACTCGATCAACTGGGCGCGGATCATGGCCCAGATCGTCTACTACTTCCACGCCGCCCTGCAGCTCGGCGCGCCGGCCCGTTCCGTTGCGTTCTCGGTGCCCACCGGTAACTTCGGCGATATCTTCGCCGGCTACCTGGCGCGCAACATGGGCCTGCCGGTCAGCCAGCTGATCGTCGCCACCAACCGCAACGACATCCTGCACCGCTTCATGTCCGGCAACCGCTACGACAAGGACACCCTGCACGCGTCGCTGTCGCCGTCCATGGACATCATGGTGTCGTCCAACTTCGAGCGCCTGCTGTTCGACCTGCACGGCCGCAACGGCAAGGCCGTCGCCGAGCTGATGGACAACTTCAAGGCCACCGGCAAGCTGGCCGTCGAGGATGACCGTTGGACCGAAGCCCGCCGCCTGTTCGACTCCCTGGCCGTGAGCGACGAGGAAACCTGCGAAACCATCGCCCAGGTCTTCGCCGAGTCCGGCGAGCTGCTGGACCCGCACACCGCCATCGGCGTGCGCGCTGCGCGCGAGTGCCGCCGCAGCCTGTCCGTACCCATGGTCACCCTGGGTACCGCGCACCCGGTCAAGTTCCCCGAAGCCGTGGAGAAGGCCGGTATCGAGGCGGTTCCGGCTCTGCCGGCGCACCTCGCCGACCTGTTCCAGCGCGAAGAACGTTGCACCGTCCTGGCGAATGAACTGGCCAAGGTCCAGGCCTTCGTCAGCGCCCACGGCAACCGCGGCAAACCGCTCTAAAGCGCGGATCGCCGTTCGCAAAAGCCCGCCACCTGGCGGGCTTTTTCATGCCTGCGGATTGTGCCGTGACACATGTCGTCATGACCAACGGTACTGAAACCGGCGAACTTTATCGCCGAACGTGCGGTCTTTTTCTGCGTGTTTTTCATTTCGCAACAAGGAGATACGACATGGACCGGCTGAGCGCCCTGCTGACCGAGACCTTCGCTCCCTACGTTTCCTCGCTGGGCCCGGCACGCCCCGACGGCGGCCGTATCCTGACCCTCACCAACGATGATGGAGACGTGGTTCTGCGGCGTGTCATCGAAGGCCAGCACCTGGCCGACCATGAGCAGAGCGAGGAGGCGGTGCAGACCATCCGCCGCGACCTGCTGATCTCCGAGGGCCGCATGGAGGACGATGTGGTGTCCCAGTTGCGCCAGCGTGCGCAGGTGCTGAGCTACGGGACCTGATCCGCTGGCAACGAAAACGCCGCCCCCTGGGGCGGCGTTTTTCTTGGATGGGCTGCAGCGGGGAGAATCGCAGGAACGTCTGTAGGAGCGAGCTTGCTCGCGAACGGATTTCCCTGCAGCACCATCGTTGGGACGGTTCGCGAGCCAGCTCGCTCCTACGAAAAGCAGGCTTCGCAAGGCAAAAAAAAACGGCCCCGAAGGGCCGTTTTCATCGCAGCGACGGATCAGCCGCCCAGGTACGCGTCGCGCACCTTGGGATTCACCAGCAGATTGGCGCCGGTGTCCTGCATGACGATGCGCCCGTTCTCCAGCACGTAACCGCGGTCGGCGAGCTTGAGCGCCTGGTTGGCGTTCTGCTCGACGAGGAACACGGTCACGCCTTCCTGGCGCAGCTGTTCGACGATGTCGAAGATCTGCTGGATGATGATCGGCGCCAGGCCCAGCGACGGCTCGTCGAGCAGCAGCAGCTTGGGCTTGCTCATCAGCGCACGGCCGATGGCGAGCATCTGCTGTTCGCCGCCGGACATGGTGCCGCCGCGCTGGTTGAAGCGCTCCTTCAGGCGCGGGAAAAGCGCCAGGACCTTGTCCATCTGCTCCTGGTAGTCACCCTTGCTGGTGAAGAAGCCGCCCATGGCCAGGTTCTCCTCCACGGTCAGGCGGGCGAACACGCGACGGCCTTCCGGCACGACGGCGATGCTCTTGCGCATGATCACCGAGGATTCCTTGCCGACCAGCTCTTCGCCCATGTAGGTGATGCTGCCGGAGGCGGCACGCGGCGAGCCGCAGAGGGTCATCAGCAGGGTCGACTTGCCGGCGCCGTTGGCGCCGATCAGGGTGACGATCTCACCCTGCTGGACTTCCATGCTGACGTCGTGCAGCGCCTGGATCTTGCCGTAGAAGGTGGAAACCTTGTCGAACTTCAGCATGACTCAGGCCTCCCCCAGATAGGCTTTGATCACATCCGGGTTGCCGCGGATCTCTTCCGGGGTGCCGTCGGCCAGGGGCGTGCCCTGGTTGATCACGTAGATATGGTCGGAAATGCTCATCACCAGCTTCATGTCGTGCTCGATGAGCAGGACGGTGACGCCGTGTTCGGAGCGCAGCATGGCGATCAGCGCCTTGAGGTCCTCGGTTTCCCGCGGGTTCAGGCCGGCCGCCGGCTCGTCCAGCATCAGCAGCTGCGGACGGGTCATCATGCAGCGGGCGATCTCCAGGCGACGCTGCTGGCCGTAGGCGAGGGTGCCCGCCGGGCGGTTGGCGATGTCCTTGAGGTTGACGATTTCCAGCCAGTGCGCGGCGTAGTCCAGGGCCTCGGCTTCCGCGCGGCGGAAGGCGGGAGTCTTGAGCAGGCCGGCAAGGAAGTTGGTGTTGATGTGCCGGTGTTGCGCCACCAGCAGGTTCTCCACCGCGGTCATCTCCTTGAACAGGCGCACGTTCTGGAAGGTCCGCACCACGCCCTTGTGGGCGATCTTGTGGCCCGGCAGGCCCTGGATGGGCTCGCCGCGCAGCAGGATCTCGCCACCGGTGGGAGCGTAGAAGCCGGTCAGGCAGTTGAACACGGTGGTCTTGCCGGCGCCGTTGGGGCCGATCATCGAGATCACCTGTTTCTCTTCGACCTTCAGGGCCACGTTGTTGACGGCCAGCAGCCCGCCGAAGCGCATGGTGAGGCCGGATACTTCAAGAATCGGTCGGCTCATTTGCGCAACTCCAGGTGCGGGCGCTGCATGGGCAGAAGGCCCTGCGGACGCCAGATCATCATCAGCACCATGAGGGCGCCGAACATCAGCATGCGGTACTCGCTGAACTCACGCATCAGTTCGGGCAGCAGGATCATCACCACGGCGGCCAGGATGACGCCGAGCTGGGAACCCATGCCACCCAGCACCACGATGGCGAGGATGATGGCCGATTCGATGAAGGTGAACGACTCCGGCGTAACCAGGCCCTGGCGCGCGGCGAAGAAGCTGCCGGCGAAACCGGCGAAGCAGGCGCCGAGGGTGAAGGCCGAGAGCTTGATCAGCGTCGGGTTCAGGCCCAGCGCGCGGCAGGCTATCTCGTCTTCGCGCAGGGCTTCCCAGGCACGGCCCAGGGGCATGCGCAGCAGGCGGTTGATCACGAACAGCACCAGCAGCACCAGCAGCAGCGCGACCAGGTAGAGGAACACGACCTTGTAGTTCGAGTTGTAGGCGATGCCGAAGAACTCGTGGAAGGTCTGCATGCCCTCGGGGGCGCGGCGCTCGAAGGTGAGGCCGAACAGGGTCGGCTTCTCGATGTTGCTGATGCCGTTGGGGCCGCCGGTGAGCCAGGTCATGTTGCGCAGCAGGATGCGGATGATCTCGCCAAAGCCCAGGGTCACGATGGCGAGGTAGTCACCGCGCAATCGGAGCACCGGGAAGCCGAGGATGAAGCCGAAGAACGCGGCCATCAGGCCGGCGATCGGCAGGCACACCCAGAAGCCCAGGCCGTAGTAGTGCGACAGCAGCGCGTAGCTGTAGGCGCCCACGGCGTAGAAGCCGACGTAGCCCAGGTCGAGCAGGCCCGCCAGGCCCACCACGATGTTCAGGCCAAGGCCCAGCAGCACGTAGATCAGGATCAGGGTGGCGATGTCCACCGCGCCGCGCGAGCCGAAGAACGGCCAGGCGAGGGCGATGAGGATCAGCACCATGATGATCTTGCGTTGCACGGAGGCGTGCGTCAGGCGTTCGGCCAGCCTGGTGTGCGGGTGCGACAGCGCCTGTTTCACGCTGCCGCCGAAGGCGAAGCGATCACGCACCAGTTGCCAGACGAACATCAGCACGGCGCAGGCGGCGATGGTCCACAGGCGCGCGGGGCTGACGTTCTCCAGTTGCAGGCCGATGCCGATCACGCTGAGCTTCACGCCCAGCACCGGATAGGCGACGGCCATCACCAGCAGGGCGCTGAAGAATGCAGTCTTGAGTTTCTGGCTCATACCTTCTCCACCTCCGGGCGACCGAGCAGGCCAGTGGGGCGGAAGAGCAGCACGAGCACCAGTAGGGTGAAGGCCACCACGTCCTTGTACTGGTCACCGAACACGTCGGCGCCAAAGGCCTCGGCGACGCCCAGCACCAGCCCGCCGAGCATGGCGCCCGGAATGCTGCCAATGCCGCCCAGCACCGCGGCGGTGAACGCCTTGATGCCGGCGAGGAAGCCGATGTGCGGGTTGATCACGCCGTACTGCAGGCCCAGCAGCACCGCGGCCACGGCGGCCAGGGTGGCGCCGATGACGAAGGTCAGGGCGATGATGTTGTTGGTGTTGATGCCCAGCAGGTTGGCCATCTTCAGGTCCTCGGCGCAGGCGCGGCAGGCGCGGCCCAGGCGAGAGCGGGAGATGAACATGGACAGGCCGTACATGGTCAGCAGGGTGATGATGAAGATCAGCACCTGCATGTACGAAATGGTCACGCCGGTCATCTCGTCCGCGCCGATGATGAAGTTGCCCGGCAGCAGGTTGGGGATGGCCTTGTCCTTGGAATCCTGGGCGAGCAGGACTTCGTTCTGCAGGAAGATCGACATGCCGATCGCGGAGATCAGCGGGATCAGTCGGTTGCTTCCACGCAGGGGACGATAGGCGATGCGTTCGATGCTGTAGCCGTAGGCGCTGGTGACGATGATCGCCGCGGCGAAGGTGCAGATGATGACGACAGGAAGACTCACGATTCCCATCATCGCCAGCCCCGTGATCACGATGAAGGCTACGTACGAGCCAATCATGTACACCTCGCCATGGGCGAAGTTGATCATGCCGATGATGCCGTAGACCATGGTGTAGCCGATGGCGATCAGGGCATAGGTGCTGCCGACGGTGAGGCCGTTGATCAGCTGTTGCAGGTAGTGATAGAGCTCAGGCATTACCTAACTCCTCGGGCGTCGCGTGAAGCGGCGCTTGTGGCGCGACGGACCCCCGGAATACTCGGATAAACAAAGCCCACTGCGGCTGCAGTGGGCTTTGTGTGTCGGCGGGTGGCTTACTTGGCTTCGGTCTTGGTGCCGTCCTTGTGCCACTGGTAGACCACGAAGTTGAAGTTCTTCAGGTCGCCCTTCTCGTCGAAGGCCAGGGTACCGGTCGGGGTCTCGAAGTTGTTGGCGCGCAGCGCCGCTGCCACTTTGTCGGTGTCTTCGCTGCCGGCTTTCTTGATGCCTTCGGCGATGACCTGGACGGCCGCGTAGGCCGGGAACACGAACGGACCGCTCGGGTCTTCGTTCTTGGCCTTGAAGGCGTCGACCAGGGCCTGGTTCTTCGGATCCTGGTCGAAGGACTTCGGCAGGGTCACGTAGAGGCCTTCGGAAGCCGGGCCGGCAATGGCGGAGATTTCCTTGTTGCCGACGCCTTCGGGGCCCATGAAGCCGACTTTCAGGCCTTTCTCGGCAGCCTGGCGCAGGATCAGGCCCAGCTCCGGGTGGTAGCCGCCGTAGTAGACGAAGTCGACCTTGGCTTGCTTGAGCTTGGCGATCATCGCGGAGAAGTCCTTGTCGCCGGCGTTGATGCCTTCGAACAGGGCGACCTTGATGCCAGCGTCTTCCAGGGTCTTCTTCACGGCAGTGGCGATGCCTTCGCCGTACTGCTGCTTGTCGTGGATCACGGCCACGGTCTTGGGCTTGATGTGCTCGGCGATGAACTTGCCGGCGGTCGGGCCCTGCAGGCTGTCCAGGCCGATGGTGCGGAAGATCAGCTTGTAGCCGCGGGAGGTGATGTCCGGGCTGGTGGACGCGGCGGTGATCATCATCACGCCTTCGTCTTCGTAGATGTCCGAAGCCGGTTGAGTGGAGCTGGAGCACAGGTGGCCAACGACGAACTTGACGCCATCGTTGACGATCTTGTTGGCAACGGCCACGGCTTGTTTCGGGTCGCACGCGTCGTCGTAGACCACGCCTTCGAGTTGCTTGCCGTCGACGCCGCCGGCCTTGTTGATCTGCTCAATGGCCATTTTCGCGCCAATGAACTGCATCTCCCCATACTGGGCGACTGCGCCGGTCACCGGGCCGGCCAGAGCGATCTTGATGGTGTCGGCGGCCATGGAGAAGCTGGCAACGCCGGCCAGAGCCATGGCGGTGAACAGCTGGGAAAGACGCTGAGTACCCTTTTTCATAGTGCTCCACTCTTCTTGTGTTTTCGTTTTTGTAGTCCTGGTTGCCAAAGGCTTCAGGACCGGGATTGCCCCGGACAGACCCACCGGCAACTGTACCGGTACAGTGTAGAGTGCCGCCTGACCGCTTGAAAAGCGGGGGGCGGGCAGCCAAGGGTGAGCATGTCGCAAGATTGACACAAACGTACAGAAAAACGGCGCTGTATGACTTCTCACTCTGGGTTTTCCGTACCCCGTGAAAACGCCGTCCGAACCTTGCCTGGCGCGGCCCCGGCGCTATCATGGCGCCGTTCGTTTACCAGGTGAGATCCATGACTGAACAAGCTAGCACCCTCTATGCCAAGTTGCTTGGCGAAACCGCGAAGATTTCCTGGCAGGAGCTCGCCCCCTTCTTCGCCCGCGGCAACCTGCTCCAGGTGGCCGGCACCGCCGATCTGGTGGAGGTCGCGATGGGCGTGGCCGAGGACGACAAGGCGAAGGTCGCCGCGTGGCTGACCAGTGGTGATCTGTGCAAGGTCGACGAAACCCGGGCGGCGGACTTCCACGCCCGCGACCCGGAACTCTGGGCGGTGGTGATCGCCCCCTGGGTGCTGGTGCAAGAAAGAGTTCGAAAAGAGTCGCTGCACTGACCTTGGGCGATTTCTTATTTGAAAAGGCCGACTAGACTGTCGGAAAATTCCATCGAAGGAGATTCGCCATGTTTGAACCGGGCCATCTGCATCTTCAGTCCCTGCCGGGTCTGGGACAGCAGGAGATCGATGCTCACATCAACTACGAAGTCCGCCGGGATGCGGAAAAAGGCATGCTCGTCCACTTCATCATGAAGGGCGAGATCGACGGCAATTCCTTCACTGAAGAGTGGGATATGCCCAAGGAACAGGCCTTCAACTTTGCCAGCGATGCCACCCGCATCGCGCAGAAACATGGCCTGCATCCGCGCTTCGGCTCCATGGTGCGCAACCACAAGGAATACGACGCGATGTTCGAGGACATCCGTCAGAAGCTCGGCACCCACCCTGGTGACCCGATCGACCTGGACAAGGTGATCCACGGCGACTCGTAACGTCCGAATCCAATAAAAAGCCCGGCCAAGTGCCGGGCTTTTTGTTGCCGGTGAAATCGCTGTGCCGCCCTGTGTAGGAGCGAGCTTGCTCGCGAACGGAGTCATCGGCTGGCTGATCGCCGATGCGGTTCGCGAGCAATAACGATGGCGTCCCCCTCGCTCCTACAGGGACGGATGCCGGCTAGTGACTCACCCAGCGCTGCCGCGCCCAGGCGCTCAGGCTGTCGACGCACAGCACCAGCAGCAGCATGGCGATGATCACCGTGGCTGCCTGGGCTTGCTGGAACAGGCTGAGGCTGAAGTACAGCATCTGCCCCAGGCCGCCGGCGCCGACGAAGCCGAGCACGCTGGCCATGCGGATGTTGTTCTCCCAGCGGTAGAGGATGTACGCCACCAGTTGCGGCCAGACCGCCGGCAGGGTGCCGTAGGCGAAGGCGGCAACGCGCCCGCCACCGGCCAGGCGCACGGCTTCGGCGAGGGCGGTCGGGGTGTTTTCCAGCGCCTCGGCGAACAGCCGTCCGAGCACGCCACCGGTATGGAGCGCCAGGGCCAGCGTGCCGGCGTTCGGGCCAAGGCCGGCGGCCAGTACCATCAGCGCGCCCCACACCAGCTCCGGCACCGCGCGCAGGGCGTTGAGCAGCAGCCGCGACAGGCTCTGTGCGATGCGCCCGAAGCGGCCTGCCGCCGGCAGCGCGATGAGCATGCCCAGCAGCGCCGCGAGCAGGGTGCCCATGGCCGACATCGCGAGGGTTTCCAGGGCGCCGCGGCCGACCGCTCCGAGGTGGGTTGCGCTCAGGTCCGGCGAGAGGAAGTCGCGGCCGTAGTCGAGCATCTGCCCCAGGCCCCGGGCATCGAACAAGCCGCCGGTGTCCATCTCCAGATAGGCGAAGGACGCGCCGACGGCGAGCAGGATCAGCAGCAGCCAGCCCAGGCTGCGCACAAGGCCGGTCATTCGAGCCTCCCGCGCAGGAAGCGGCTGAGCAGGTCGGCGCCCAGCACCAGGACCAGGAAGGTCAGCAGGATGCTCGCCACCTCGCCGCCGGCGAACATGCGCAGCGACAGGTCGATCTGCTGGCCGAGGCCGCCGGCGCCGACGAAGCCCATCACCACCGAAGCGCGGATCGCGCATTCCCAGCGGTAGACGGTATAGGAAATCAGTTCCGCCGCCGCCGAGGGCAGCACGCCGTAGGCGAAAGCCTGCAGCCGCGAACTGCCACCCAGCAGCAGGGCACGGGTCGGGCGCGGATCCACCGATTCGAAGATTTCCGCGTAGACCTTGCCGAGCATGCCGCCGTAGGTGATGGCGATGGCCAGCACGCCGGCGGTGGGGCCCAGGCCCACGGCGCGGACGAACAGCAACGCCCAGACGATTTCCGGCACGCTGCGCAGCACGATCAGCAGGCCGCGCACCGGCCAGCGCAGCGCACGTGCCCACCAGGCCGGCAGGCCGCCGCGGGGCAGGGCGGAGATCGACAGCGCGCGGGTCGCCAGCAGCGCGGCGGGGAAGGCGATCAGCCAGGCCAGCGCCATGCCGGCGGTGGCGATGGCGAGCGTTTCCAACGTGGCGCGGCCGAGCAGGGTGAGGAATTCCCCGTCATGGGCCGGCGGCCAGAAACCGCCGAGGAAGTTGGCCATGGTCCGCGCGTTGTCGCCGCTGAAGAGGCCGGCGATATCCAGCTCGGACAGGCGCAGCCCCGGCCACAGCAAGGCCAGGGCGAGCAGGGTGAGCAGCAGGCGCGGCAGCGCCGCCGGATCGCGGGGCGGGCTTTGCGGGAGGGCGGGATTCAGCATCGCGGAATCTGCACCACCACGGGTTTGCCCACCGGCGAGATGGCTTCCTGCTGGCCGAGCTGCTCGTTGGCGTAGAGCGCGCGCAGGTCCTCGGGCGTGACGTTTTCCGCCGGCTTGTCGAAGGCGATGCGGCCTTCGCGCACGCCGACGATGCGCGGGAAGTGTTCCAGCGCCAGTTCCACCGCATGCAGGCTGGCGAGCAGCGTCACGCCACGGTTCTGCGCCTCGCGGGTGAGCACGCCGAGGGTGTGGCCGGCGAGCACCGGGTCCATGGCCGAGACGGGTTCGTCCGCCAGCAAGACTTCGGCCTGCTGGTACAGCGCGCGGGCAATGCCGACGCGTTGCAGTTGGCCGCCGGAGAGCTGGTCGCAACGTTCGAAGAGCTTGTCGGCGAGGTCCAGGCGCTGCAGTTCGCTGCGGGCGCCGGCACTGTCGATGGGGTAGAGCAGGCTGGCCAGGCTTTTCCACAGCGGCCAGTGGCCGAGGCGGCCGGCGAGCACGGCGGTGACCACCCGCTGGCGCGGTGGCAGCGGCGGCGCCTGGTGCACCAGGGCGATGCGCGAGCGCAGGCGCTGGCGTGCCGAGCCGCTCAGCGCCCAGGGTTGGGAACCGAGCAGGTCGACGCGGCCGGCGGCGGGCTTCAGCGCGGTGGCGAGGATGCGCAGCAGGGTGGTCTTGCCGGCGCCGGACGGGCCGATGATCGCCACCCGTTCGCCGGCGGCGACGCTGAGGTCGATGCCGACGAGCGAGCGCTGGCCGTTGGCGTGGATGTGCTCCACGCCGGTCAGTGTCAGGGTCACTTCAGCAGGCCGGCGGCGCGCGCCGATTCCTCGATGCCCTTGTAGTTGTCAGGCTGGGTCTCGATGAAGCGGCTGGCCGCCTGCAGGTCGAGGATTTCCTTGTCGCGCGGCTTGCTCGGGTCGAGGGCGAGGAAGGCCTTCTTGATCTTCTCGGCCAGGGCCGGGTCGAGGTTGCCGCGCACGGTCCAGTTGTAGTCGTAGTAGGTCGGGGTGGTGGCGAAGACCTTGACCTTGTTGGTGTCGACCTTGCCGCTGTCCACCAGCTTCTGCCAGACCGAGGCGTTGAGTACGCCGGCATCGACCTTGCCGGCCTGGACCCAGGCGACGGTGGCATCGTGGGCGCCGGAGTAGGCGACGCGGGAGAAGAACTGCTCGGGCACCACGCCGTCCTTCTGCATGAAGTAGCGCGGCATCAGGCTGCCGGAGGTGGACGATACCGAACCGAAGGCGAAGGTCTTGCCCTTGAGGTCCTGGATCGATTTCACGTTCGGGTCGGCGGTGATGAATTTGCTGGTGAACTGCTGGTCCTGCTCGCGCTGTACCAGGGGGATGGCGTTGCCGGTCTTCAGGCGCGCCTGGACGAAGGTGAAGCCACCGAGCCAGGCCATGTCCAGTCGATCCGACGCCAGGGCTTCGACCACGCCGGCGTAGTCGGACACCGGGATGAACTTCACCGGCATGCCCAGTTGTTCTTCCAGGTAGGCGCCCAGCGGCTTGAACTTGCGCAGCAGTTCGGTGGGGGCTTCATCGGGAATGGCCGAGACTTTCAGTTCTTTCGGGGTATCGGCGTGGGCAAAAACGGCAGACAGGGACAGGGCGAAACCGGCGGCGAGCGCCAGGGTGCGTTTGAGCATGGGGAGAGTTCTCCGGTTCAATGGCGGAAAAAACCTCGGGAGTATAGTGGCGGCGCGTCTGTTTAGCAGCCGTCGCGGTATCGAAAGGCGTGCCGGCCTCGCCACTTCACGCCTGCTAGAATGCCGCACCCCGTGCCCGCCCTGCTGCCGAACTGGAGATCACCCCATGTCGTCCCCTTTGCCATCCCTTGCGTTCGCCGGCCTCGGCCTGATGGGCGTGCCGATGACGCGCCGCCTGCTCGCCGCCGGCTACCCGCTGAGCGTGTGGAACCGTTCCGCCGGCAAGCGCGACCTGCTGGCCGCCGAAGGCGCCACGGCCGTGCCCACTCCCGCGCAACTGTGCGCCGATGCCGAGGTAGTGATGCTGTGCCTGGCCGATACCGCCGCCGTGCGCGAGGTGGTGTTCGGTGCGGGTGGCATCGTCGAGGGTGCCCGCGCCGGCCAGGTGCTGGTGGACTTTTCCAGCCTGGAGCCGGCTGCCACCCGCGAGATGGCCGCCGAGCTGGAAGCGCGCACCGGCATGCGCTGGGTCGATGCACCGGTCTCGGGCGGCACGCCGGGGGCCGAAGCCGGGAGCCTGGCGATCATGGCGGGCGGCCGTATCGAGGACATCGAGCGCGTGCGGCCGATTCTCGCCAACCTCGGCCAGCGGCTGACGCGCATGGGCGACGTCGGCGCGGGGCAGGTGACCAAGGTCTGCAACCAGATGATCGTCGCCTGCAACGCGCTGGTGATCGCCGAGGTGGTGGCGCTGGCGGAGAAGGCGGGCGTCGATGCGAGCCTGATCGCCCCGGCCCTGGCCGGCGGTTTCGCCGATTCCAAACCCCTGCAGATCCTGGCGCCGCAAATGGCCGAAAGCCGCTTCGAACCGGTGAAGTGGCACGTGCGCACACTGCTCAAGGACCTGGACACCGCCGTGAAGCTGTCCCGCGAGGAAGGCTCGGCGACGCCCATGAGCGGCCTCGCCGCGCAGCTGATGCGCCTGCACGGCAGCCAGGGCCATCTCGAACGCGACCCGGCTACCCTGGTCGAGCAATACCGTCAGTCGAAGGAATTCCCTGCATGAAACTTTGCGCCAACCTCTCCCTGCTGTTCACCGAAGTCCCGCTGCTGCAGCGCATCGACGCCGCCGCCAAGGCCGGTTTCGAGGGCGTGGAGATCCAGTTCCCCTATGACGTCCCGGCGCAGGACCTGAAGGCCGCACTGGACGAAGCCGGCCTGCCGCTGGTGCTGATCAACCTGCCGGCTGGCGACCTGATGCAGGGCGGGCCGGGCATCGCCGCGGTGCCGGCGCGCGCGGCGGAGTTCGAGGCGGCTCTGGCCACGGCGCTGGACTACGCGCGCATCGTCCAGCCGCAGCACATCAACGTACTGGCCGGGCGGCTGGTCGAGGGGCTGGAGCGCGAGGTCGCGCTGCAGACCCTGGCCGAGCGCCTGCGCGCCACCTGCGACGCCTTTGCCGGCAGCGGCACCGACGTGCTGATGGAAGCCATCAACTGCCACGACATGAAGGACTTCCTGCTCAACACCCCCGAGCACCTGCAGGACATGCTCGAGCGCGTGGCGCGGGAAAACCTGCGCGCGCAGCTGGACCTCTACCACATGGCGCGCATGGGCCTGGAGTTGGTGGATTGCATCTACGCGCTGATGGGCCAGATCGGCCATGTGCAGTTCGCCGACTACCCCGAGCGCGGCGAGCCGGGCTCGGGCGAGATGGAGTTCGGCGTGCCGCTGCAGGTGCTCGACGACGTGGGCTACGACGGCTGGCTGGGCGCCGAATACCGCCCCACCGGGACCACCGCCGACTCGCTGCGCTGGCTGCCGCGCTGGCGCGCCGGCAAGTTCGATTACTGAGTCATGCCTGGCTGCGCATCAGCGCGGCGTCGCTGTCCTCGCGGTAGGCTTCGAGGAATTCCACCAGTGCTGACAGCGGCAGCGGGCGGCTGAACAGGTAGCCCTGGGCCAGTTCGCAATGGTTGTCGCGCAGGAACGCCAGTTGCTGCGCGTGCTCCACCCCTTCGGCGATCACCTTCAGGTGCAGCTTCTGCGCCATGGCGATGATCGCCTGGGCGATCTCGCTGTCGCGGCGCGACTGCGGCACGTCGCGGATGAACGAGCGGTCCACCTTCAGCGCATCCAGCGGCAGCTGGCGCAGGTAGGACAGCGAGGAATAACCGGTGCCGAAATCGTCGATGGACAGGCTCACGCCCAGGTCGCGCAGGCGGTTGAGCAGCGGGATCGCCTGGTTGATGTTGGCCATCACGGCGTTCTCGGTCACTTCCATTTCCAGGTAGCGCGCGGCGAGGCCGGTGTCGGCGAGGGTCTGCTGTATTTCGTCGACCAGGCTCTCGCGGCCCAGGTTGCTGGCGCAGCAGTTCACCGCCACGCGCAGGTTGCCGAAGCCCCGGTCGTGCAGGTGGCGCAGGTCCTGGCAGGCTCGGCGCAGCACCCAGGCATCCAGCGCACCGATCAGACCGTTGGCGGTTGCCAGGCCGATGAAACGGTCCGGCGCCAGCAGGCCGTGGGTGGGGTGCTTCCAGCGCACCAGCGCTTCGAGCTGCGCCACTTCGCCATGGTCGATGCGCAGGATCGGCTGGTAGTAGAGCACCAGCTCGTCGTCCCATAGCGCCTTGCGCAGTTCTTCTTCCAGCTGCAGTTCCTGGGTGGCCTTGGTCTTCAGGTGCGGGCTGAAGAAGTGCGTGGCGTTGCGGCCGTTGCCCTTGGACTGGTACAGCGCAAGGTCGGCGTGCTTGAGCAACTCCTCGGGTTGGTCGCCGTCGTTGGGGAACAGGCTGATGCCCACGCTCAGGGTCATCACCAGGTTGCGCCCGGCGGTGCTGATCGGCTCCTTCATGCGTTGCATCAGGCGCTGGGCGAGGATGCGCGCCTCGTGGTCCTCGCCCAGGTCGGCGAGGATGCAGAATTCGTCGCCACCAAAACGCGCCAGCAGGTCGGTGCTGCGCAGGGCACTGCGGATGCGTTCGGAGACGATGCACAGCAGTTCGTCACCGGCGGCGTGGCCGAGGGAATCGTTGACGCGCTTGAAGTGGTCCAGGTCCAGCAGGATCACTGCCATGCCCTGGCCCTTCTGCCGGTTGCGCTGCAAACGGGCGGCGAACTCCTCGTTCAGCGCGTTGCGGTTGTGCAGGCCGGTCAGGCCGTCGAAGCGCGCCAGCTTCTGCAGCGAGGCGTTGGCATTGTCCAGCTGGTTGAGCAGCGCATTGACGCGGCTCAGCTCGCTTTCCTTGCTTTCCAGGCTGTCCTCGATCCAGGCCGCCCACAGCCCGGCCAACACCACGGCCAGGGCCAGCAGCCCGACCATCAGGCCGAGCTGGATGGCGTTGTTGCGGCCGACGTCCGCCACCGGCGCGACCCAGCTGGGCAGCGTCAGGGTCAGCGCGGCCATGCCGGTGAAGTGCATGCTGGCGATGGCGCTGCCCAGCAGCAGGCTGGCGAGCGTCTGGTAGATCCACTGGCGACCCGTCGGCTGGCGGTTCAGCACCGGCGCCAGCACCAGCGCGACGAAGGCCACCAGCACGGCCATCAGCACCGACAGGGTGACCAGCAGCGGGTCGTAGTGCTGCATCGGAGGCGACTCGATGGCCGCCATCCCGGTGTAGTGCATGCCGGCGATGCTGGCGCCGATGCAGCAGGCGGCCAGCAGGTATTGCAGCGGGCTGAGCCCGGCGTGGGCGAGCAGGCGCATGGCGACCACGCAGATGCCGATGGCGATGAGCAGGGAGAGCAGCGTCAGCCCGCCGGCAAAGTGCAACGGCACCGAGGCATGGAAGGCCAGCATGGCGACGAAGTGCATCGACCAGATGCCACTGCCCAGGCAGATGCCGCCCACCCACTGCCAGCGGTGGGCGTGCTGCGGCGCGCGGGCCATGCGTGCGGTGATGCTGAGGGCGACGAAACTCGATACGCAGGCGATCAGGATGGCCAGCAGGACCAGCCCGGGGTTGTGGGAACACTCCAGCAGCACAGCATCGGGTACGGCGTCCTGGTGCCAGTCCATGGGCGGGATGCTCCGGATGTCGGGAAGGGAAAAGGCAGATTGATATCACTTTGTGTGAAGTCTAGGAAGCCGGCAGGACGCTGCAAGGACTGCGCTGAGTTTTCGGAGCAAAGCCGGGCGCCGTGCGACGTACGGTAGTACCAACTGATCGGTCGATCGCACATCCGATCGCTGGTCTAAATTGGAACTCCAACTTGACACTTTTTTGACTAACCGCCCGCTAAAGTTGCGCCGCCGGCCGGCAGGGTCGGCTATCTATTTCCTACCCGACTCGATGAAAGGAGTGCGCTCGATGTTAGAGGGCAAGCGCCGCCTCTTCCCCCAGGTCAGCTCCGCGCGGCTGGTCCTGCTGTTCTCGCTGGCATTGGTGCTGTTCTACAACTTCGCCACCTGGCGCGCGCTCAATAGCCTGGTGCCCATGGAAGGCCTGTGGGGCGTGGCGTTCTTCGCCTCGTTCGGCCTGTTCCTCTGGGCGGCTTTCACCCTGCTGCTCACTCTGGTGTCGTTCCGCCCGCTGCTCAAGCCGGCGCTGACCCTGGTGGCCTTGGTGTCCGCGGCGGCGGCGTACTTCATGAACACCTACGGCGTCGTGATCGATACCGTGATGGTGCAGAACGTCATCGAGACCAATCCGGGTGAAGCCGCCGCGCTGTTCAGCCTGCGCATGGTCGTCTACCTGGTGCTGCTCGGCGTGCTGCCGGCGGCGATCATCTGGCTGACGCCGGTGGGCTACAGCCCGTTCTTCCGCGGCCTGCTGAACAAGGTGCTGGTGATCTTCGGCTGCCTGGTGGTGGTGGCCGTCTGCGTGGGCGCCTTCTACTCCACCTATGCCCCGGTGTTCCGCCAGGAAGAGAAGCTGACCCACTTCATCAACCCGACCAACTACATCTACGCGGTGAGCAAGTTCACCAAGCAGCGCCTGGGCATCAAGGAAAACCTGGTGGTGCAGCCCATCGGCGAGGACGCGGTGATGCCGCGCAAGGTCAGCGCCGATGGCAAGAAGTCGCTGATGATCTTCGTGGTCGGCGAAACCGCCCGGGCCGATCACTTCTCCCTCAACGGCTATGCCCGCGAGACCAACCCGGAACTGAAGAAGCTGGATATCCTCAACTTCACCAACGTCAGTTCCTGCGGCACCTCCACCGCGGTGTCGGTGCCCTGCATGTTCTCCAAGTTCCCCCGCGAGGACTACAGCGACAAGAAGGGCAAGACCAACCAGGGCCTGCTGGACATCCTCCAGCGCGTCGGCGTGTCGGTGCTCTGGCTGGACAACAACAGCGACTGCAAGGGCACCTGCCTGCGCGTGCCCAACCGCGACATTCCCAAGGACCAGCCCGGTCCCTTCTGCGATGGCAAGAACTGCCTGGACGAAGCCCTGCTGCAGAATCTGCAGGCCTACATCGATGGCCTGAAGGACAACGCCATCATCGTCCTGCACGCCGATGGCAGCCACGGCCCGGAATACTACGACCGCTATCCCAAGTCGCTGGAGCGCTTCACCCCGGTGTGCCGCACCAACCAGCTGGGCAGTTGCAGCAGCGAAGAGCTGATCAACGTCTACGACAACACCATCCTCTACACCGACTTCTTCCTGTCCAAGGTGGTGGAGCTGCTCAAGCAGAACCAGGAGCGCTTCGACGCCTCGATGATCTACGTCTCCGACCATGGCGAATCGCTGGGCGAGAACGGCGTCTACCTGCATGCCGCGCCTTATGCCATCGCACCGAAGGCGCAGACCCACGTGCCCATGGTGATGTGGTTCGGCAACGGCGCACTGGGTGGCATGGGCGTGGACCGCGGCTGCCTGGAGAAGAAGGCCGATGGCGCCGAGCTGAGCCATGACAACCTGTTCCACTCGGTGCTGGGCCTCTACGGCGTGCACACCAGCCTGTACCAGCCGGACCTGGATATCTTCCACTCCTGCAAACGCGACATGACCGCCGCGCAGTAACCCGAGCGGCGGCCATGAAAAAGGCCCTGCGGCTTGCGCCGCAGGGCCTTTTGTCTTTCCGAGAGCTGTTACTTGTCGCGTACCAGCAGCACCGGGCGATTGCTGACGCGCAGCAGCCCTTCGGCCACGCTGCCCAGCATCAGCCGGCGCACGCCACGGCGGCCGTGGGTGCCCATGACGATGATGTCGGCCTTGGAAGCCTCGGCTTCGACCTCGATGCGCTCGGCGATCTCTTCGCTGGCGCGTTCCTGGCAGACCCGCTCGAAGCTGGTTTTCACCGCGAACTCGGCGACCTTGTCCTTGGCCTTGGCCAGGATGTCGTCGGCGGCCTTCAGCGCGGCTTCGCGCAGCGGCTCCGGGTTGTAGTACACGGCGTAGTCAGGCAGATGGCGCAGCGGGCTGTCGACAATGGTGATGACACGCAGCTCGCCGCCGCTCAGTTTGGCCAGCTTGGCCGCTTCGACCAGGGCTCGGTCGGATACCGGGCTGCCGTCCACCGCTACCAGAATGCGCTCGTACATGATGTGTTCCCTCAATGAGTGGCTTGGTAGGAAAACTCTATCCCTCCAGGGCGGAGATTCCCTTGCGCAGCGTCAATGGTAGTCGGTATGGCCCGATGTGCCGGGAACAGAGCGGCGTAGCCATGGATGGACCGTGCCAGGGCGGGTTCGCGAGCAAGCTCGCTCCTACGAAAAGCCGGCAAGCCCGCAACCTGTAGGAGCGAGCTTGCTCGCGAACAACGGCGCCCATGAAAAAAGCCGCCACCCGGTTGCCCGGTGGCGGCTTCTTCACGACGCGATGGCGTCGATCAGCCAGCGACCAGCACGCGGATCGCTTCCAGGCGCAGGGAGGCCTTGTCCAGCATCGCCAGGCTGTCGTCACGCTGCTTGCGCAGGGCGTCCAGCTCGCTGTCGCGCACGCTCGGGTTGACGGCTTTCAGGGCGGTCAGGCGTGCCAGCTCTTCGTCCAGGGTCGCGATCAGTTGCTGGCGGGCAGCTTCCACGCGCTCGGCATGGCGCGGGGTGATCTTGGTCTCGGCCTGGGCGAACTGCTTGGCCAGCACGTCGCGCTGGGCCTGCACGAACTTGTTGGCGCTGGCGCGCGGCACGCTTTCCAGCTGGTCGTTCAGGGTCTCGAAGGACACGCGCGAGGACAGGTCGTTGCCGTTGGCATCCATCAGGCAGCGCAGCGCCACCGGCGGCAGGAAGCGGCCCAGTTGCAGCTTGCGCGGCGCCACGGCTTCGCTGACGAACAGCAGTTCCAGCAGCACGGTGCCCGGCTTGAGCGCCTTGTTCTTGATCAGCGCCACCGAGGTGTTGCCCAGCGAGCCGGACAGCACCAGGTCCATGCCGCCCTGCACCATGGGGTGTTCCCAGGTGAGGAACTGCATGTCTTCGCGGGCCAGGGCCTGGGCGCGGTCGTAGGTCACGGTCACGCCTTCGTCGTCGCCCAGCGGGAAGCTGGCGTCGAGCATCTTCTCGCTCGGGCGCAGGATCAGCGCGTTCTCGGAATGGTCTTCGCTGTCGATGCCGTAGGTGTCGAACAGGCGCTCCATGTAGATCGGCAGGGCGAACTGGTCGTCCTGCTCCTCGATCTCGGCCACCAGCGCTTCACCCTCGCCGGCACCGCCGGAGTTCAGCTCCAGCAGGCGGTCGCGGCCGTTGTGCATCTCGGCTTCCAGCGCCTCGCGGGCGGCCTTGCCTTCGGCCAGCAGGGCATCGAAGGCATCCTCGTCGCCGCCGTCGAGCAGTTCCACCAGGCGCGGGCCGAAGCGGTGCTGCAGGGCGTTGCCGGTGGGGCAGGTGTTGAGGAAGGCGTTCAGCGCCTGGTGGTACCACTGGAACAGGCGTTCCTGGGGGCTGTTTTCCAGGTGCGGCACGTGGATCTGGATGGTGTGCTTCTGGCCGATCCGGTCCAGGCGGCCGATGCGCTGTTCCAGCTGGTCCGGGTGCGCCGGCAGGTCGAACAGCACCAGGTGGTGGGCGAACTGGAAGTTGCGGCCTTCGCTGCCGATTTCCGAGCAGATCAGCACCTGGGCGCCGAATTCCTCGTCGGCGAAATAGGCGGCGGCGCGGTCGCGCTCGAGGATGCTCATGCCCTCGTGGAACACGGTGGCAGGGATGCCGGACTTCAGGCGCAGGGCATCGCCCAGGTCCATCGCGGTTTCGGCGTGGGCGCAGATCACCAGCACCTTGTACTGCTTGAGCATCTTCAGGGTGTCGATCAGCCACTCGACGCGCGGGTCGAAGCGCCACCAGCGATTGTTCTCGTCGCCGTCATCGGCCTGGGCCTGGAAGCTGACTTCCGGATACAGGTCCGGGTGTTCGCCCAGCGGCAGCTCCATGTACTCGATGGGATTGGGCAGTACGTACGGATGCAGCTGGCGCTCCGGGAAGCCCTGCACGGCGGCGCGGGTGTTGCGGAACAGCACGCGGCCGGTGCCGTGGCGGTCGAGCAGTTCGCGCACCAGGCGCGAGCGGGCTTCTTCATTGCCGGCCTCGACGCTGGCCAGCAACTCGTCGCCGGCGTTGCCGAGGAATCCGTGAATGGCGGTGCGCGCCGCGGGGGACAGGCTGCCCTGGTCGATCAGCTCCTGCACGGCCTCGGCGACCGGGCGGTACTGGCTGCTTTCGGTGCGGAAGGCTTCCAGGTCGTGGAAGCGGTCCGGGTCGAGCAGGCGCAGACGGGCGAAGTGGCTGTCCAGGCCGAGCTGTTCCGGGGTCGCGGTAAGCAGCAGCACGCCCGGGATGACCTGGGACAGCTGCTCGACCAGCTGGTATTCCGCGCTGGCCTGTTCCGGATGCCAGACCAGGTGGTGGGCCTCGTCGACCACCAGCAGGTCCCACTCGGCGGCGAACAGGGCGTCCTGGGCTTTCTCGTCCTCGCGCAGCCATTCCAGCGCCACCAGGGCCAGTTGGGTGTCTTCGAAGGGGTTGCTGGCATCGCTCTCGACGAAGCGCTCGCGGTCGAACAGCGCCACTTCCAGGTTGAAGCGCCGGCGCATTTCCACCAGCCACTGGTGCTGGAGGTTTTCCGGCACCAGGATCAGCACGCGGCTGGCGCGGCCGGAGAGCAACTGGCGATGGATCACCAGGCCCGCTTCGATGGTCTTGCCCAGGCCCACTTCGTCGGCCAGCAGAACGCGCGGCGCCATGCGGTCGGCGACTTCGCGGGCGATGTGCAACTGGTGCGCGATGGGTTGCGCGCGGGCGCCGCCCAGGCCCCACAGCGAGGACTGCAGCAGGCGGGTGCGGTGTTCCAGGGTGTGGTAGCGCAGGCCGAACCAGGACATCGGGTCGATCTGCCCGGCGAACAGGCGGTCGCTGGCCAGGCGGAACTGGATGAAGTTCGACAGCTGGGTTTCCGGCACGGTACGCTGGTCGTTCTGCGCGGTGATGCCGTGGTAGATCAGCAGGCCGTCGATCTCGTCCACTTCGCGGACGGTCATCTTCCAGCCTTCGAAATGGGTGATCTCGTCGCCGGGGGCGAAGCGCACGCGGGTCAGCGGCGCATTGCGCTCGGCGTACTGGCGGGTATCCCCGGTGGCCGGATAGAGCACCGTGAGCATGCGGCCATCCAGCGCCAGGATGGTCCCCAGCCCGAGTTCCGCTTCACTGTCGCTGATCCAGCGTTGACCGGGTTGATACTGCGCCATGGACACCTCCCAAAAAAAGCCGGCTATGGTACCGGAACGCGCAGCGTTCAGCGATGGCCGTCGGCGCCTCCGGTCGTCCGAATCCTCGGTTGAACCGGTAACGGGGCGCGCATTCATCGCGAATCGTGGAAAGTGTAGCGAGGCGCCCTCAAGTCTGTAGCCGCCGCGCCGATAGCCTGACCAGAGGACTTGTCAGCGCCATTCCCACAGGGCTTGCCCCAGGACCCGCCGATGCTGCCGCCGATTCCCCATAGTCTGGCACCCGTCACTGCCCAGCAAGACGTGCCCAAGCCGCGACCGGATGTCGCCCCGGTGACGCCGCCCGCGCCCAGTGCCGGCAATGACGGCGTCGCACTGGAACGCCGCCCGGATGAACAGGCGCTGCGCGAGGAATACCAGCGCCGGCGCAAGCGTCGCCAGCTCGCCGACGGCACGCCCGAGGGGGAGGCGCTGGAGGAACTGGAGGAGGTGGAGGAGTTGGGCGACGAGGTGCAGGCTGCGCCGCGCAAGGGGTTGTGGATCGATGTCGAGGTCTGACCGCGCGGCGGAGTAGACTGGCCACAACGCCGTTTCCCCGAGTCCTCCATGCTGTTCGACGACGCCCCGATCCTGCTGCCCGATGCCGAGCTGCGCCTGTTCCCCGACTGGTGCCCGCCAGAGCGCGCCGAACGCTGGCTGGAGCAACTGCTCGCGCAGACGCCCTGGGAGCAGCCGCAGGTGCACCTGCATGGCCGCGACTACCCGGTGCCGCGCCTGGTGAACTGGTATGGCGATCCCGAGGCTTTCTATACCTATTCCGGCCTGACCCACGCGCCGCTCCCGTGGACGCCGCTGCTGGCCGAGATTCGCGCGGCCGTCGAAGAGGCGGCAGGCCAGCGTTTCAATGGCGTGCTGCTCAATTACTACCGCGACGGCCAGGACTCCATGGGCTGGCACAGCGACGACGAGCCGGAACTGGGCCGCAACCCGGTGGTGGCCTCGTTGAACCTGGGCGGCACGCGGCGCTTCGATCTGCGGCGCAAGGGCCGAAACACAATCGAACATTCCATCGAGCTGCCCGGCGGTTCGCTACTGGTCATGTCCGGCGCGACGCAGCATTATTGGCAGCATCAGGTCGCCAAGACGCGCCGTCCGGTCGCGCCGCGCCTGAATCTGACTTTCCGCCTGGTGCATGCCCTGCCATGAGCAACGACGACAAACTGATCGACTTCACCGCCGAACGCGACAAGCGCATCCACGATGTGCACGAAAAGCGCCTGCAGGACGTGCGCAAGGCCTTCGAGCAGGCGCTGCCGCTGGGCAAGCCGCGCAAGAAGGGCAAGAGCAAGCCCAAGAAACGCTGAACTCCTGCCTGACAATCCCGCAAAACCCCCGCTCTGCGCGGCTTCCCGCCGCACCCGATCCCTTTCGAAACTTGACCTGCGTCAGTGCTCCGGCCCTCCACGGATAGCGCCTTGTCGAGCATTGATCCAGGTCAACTTGCCGCCCCAGGCCACCGGTAATCTGCACACATCCCCAGACGATGTAGCCGATAGGAGGCCAGCATCATGTTCATCGACGAAGTGGTACTCGCAGGCGTCCTTACCGTTGGCCTCATGGTTCTGTTCTTCGGCGGGGTCGGAATTTTCATCTGGAAGGACAGCCACAAGAAGAGCTGATCCTTACAGAGTCACAGAGCACGCAAGGCACTTCGGGCGACTTAGGTCGCCCGTTTTTTTTGCCTCGACGAAAGTGGGGATGACATATCGTTAGGCTGCTAATAATATTATCAGCAACGATTCTGTCATTCCGGTTGCCGACTATCGTTAAGCGATAGACCCGAACCTTTCGAGATACCGCGTGCGACCTACGCTTCAGGCATTCCTCGCGCCGGATACGCTGGCGCTGAAATTCGCGATCAAGACGCTCCTGGCGGGCGGCCTGGCGCTGTGGTGCGCCTTCCGTTTCGACCTGGAGCAGCCGCAGTGGGCGCTGATGACGGTGTTCATCGTCTCCCAGCCGCTGTCGGGCATGGTGGTGGCCAAGGGCATCTTCCGCCTGATCGGCACGGTGGTCGGCACCATCATGTCGGTGGTGATGATCGCGCTGTTTGCCCAGACGCCCTGGTTGTTCCTGCTGGCCATCTCGCTCTGGCTCGGCCTCTGTACAGCCGCCTCGACGACCTTGCGCAACCATGTTTCCTACGCCTTCGTGCTGTCCGGCTATACCGTGGCGATCATCGGCCTGCCGGCGATCAGCCATCCGCTGGGCATCTTCGATCAGGCCGTGGCGCGCAGCACGGAGATTTGCCTGGGCATTCTCTGCGCCTCCGCGGTCAGCGCCATCCTCTGGCCGCGCCGGGTCGAGGCCAATCTGGACAAGCAGGCCCACGCCACCTGGCTCACCGGCATGCAGGCCGCGCGCAGCGAGATCGATGCCGATTCCCGGCAGATCAAGGGTCTGCTGCAGGCGCTGGGCAAGATCGTCGAAGTCGACGTGCAACGCGACCACGCCTGGTTCGAGGGCTACCGCGGACGCATGCGCTCGCGAGCCCTGCGGATTCTCTCGCGCGATCTGCTCAGCCTGTTGCGTACCGCACGCGGCGTGGCCCGGCAGCGAAGTGTGCTGGACGCCGAGGACCATGCGCGCCTGCAGCCCTGGTTCGAGGAGCTGCGCGCCGTCCTGGACGATCCGCAGGTCGACGCCATGCGCTCGTTGCAGGAGCGCCTGCAACAGGCCGGGACTGACGAGCGCTATTCCAACGACCTGCGCTACTGCCTGACCCGCTGCGCCTTGCTGCTGCTCAAGGCGCTGAATTCGGAAAAGGCCATGCGCGCGGTGGCGGATGGGCGGGTGGACGACGTCGCCACCGGCACCTTGTCCTGGCACCGCGATTGGCTGATGGCGCTGTTCTACGGCCTGCGCAGTGCCCTGGCGCTGCTGGGCATGTCGGCCTTCTGGATGGCGACCGCCTGGCCGGCCGCCACCGGAGGCATGCTGCTGGCGGCGGTGATCTGCAGCCTGTTCGCCAACCGCGACAACGCGGTCGCCATCGGCCTGGGCTTTCTGCGCGGCATTCTCCTGGCGATTCCGGCGGCCGCCGTGGTCACCCAGTGGCTGCTGCCGCAGTGGAACGGCTTTCCCCTGCTCTGCCTGGCGCTGGGCGTGCCGCTGTTCTTCGCCCTGCTGGGCATGGCCACGCCAGCCTTGGCGGGCACGGCAACGTCGTTTTCGATCCACTTCATCACCCTGGTGGCGCCGAGCAACGTGATGAAGTACGACCTGGCCAACCTCCTCAATTCCGCCCAGGGCATCGTCATCGGCGTGGGGTTCGCGGTGCTGGTCTTCCGCCTGCTCACCCTGCCGGCCAACTGGCTCAACCGCCGGCTGATCCAGGCCACCTGCGAGGACCTGGGGCGCCTTACGCGGCGGCCGCTGGCCGAGGCGGAAAGCTGGTTCGGCGGACGCATGGCCGACCGGCTGATCCGCCTGGCGCGGCACTACACGCTATTGCCCAAGGATGAGCAGCGGCGTTGGCAGGAGGGGCTGTTCGCCCTCGACCTGGGCAACGAGTTGATCCACCTGCGCGCCTGTCTCAATGGTGCCCAGGGGCAATTGCGCAAGCGCCGGGACCAGTTCCTCGGCGCCCTGGGCAGCGTGCTGGAGAAAGGCCCTGGGGCGGGACGCGAGCAGCGCCTGGAAAGCCTCTGCCCTTCGCTGGAAGAGGCCCTCGCCCATGATCTGCAGGGCGACAACGAACCCAACCGGCTGGCCCGCGCCGCGCTGGCGCAGTTGCGTCACACCTGGCGCCAGTGGTGCCGTCTGGAGGACGCCAATGGGACTGCATGAGTTCGGCTGGGGCGGCGTGTTCCTCAGCCCGCTGTTCATCTACGCCGTGCTGGCCCTGGGCCTGACGGTCGTCCTGCGCCTGCTGCTGCAGGCCACCCCCTTCGGGCGTTGGATCTGGCACGAGGCGCTGTTCGACTGTGCGCTGTTCGTGCTGATTCTCTGTGCCATTACCTGGGCGCTCAGCGCAGCGCCTTGAGAGGAGAAACCCTATGCGCGGAACCTTTCGCGTAGTCGTCACCCTCATCCTGGTCATCGCCGCCGTCCTGGCCGGCACCTGGCTGTGGCGCTACTACATGTTGTCGCCCTGGACCCGCGACGCGCGGGTGCGCGCCGACGTGGTGGTGATCGCTCCGGACGTTTCCGGCTGGGTCACCGACCTCGCCGTGCAGGATAACCAGCAGGTCAAGGCCGGCGACCTGATCATGCGCATCGACCACGAGCGCTACGCGGCGAACCTGGAGCAGGCCAAGGCCCTGGCCGAGACCCGGCACCAGCAATACCTGCTGCGCGTGAGCGAGGCGTCGCGGCGCAGCAAGCTGGGCATAGCCGCGATCAGCGCCGAGGACAAGGAGACGGCGCAGATCAACGCCGCCATTGCCAAGAGCGAATACGACGAGGCGCAGGCCCAGGTGCGCCTGGCGCAGCTCAACCTGACCCGCAGCGAGATGCGGGCCCCGCGTGACGGGCAGATCACCAACCTGCGCCTGGCCCAGGGCAACTACGTGCAGGCCGGCCAGGCGATGATGGCGCTGGTGGACCAGAAGTCCTTCTACGTCACCGCCTACTTCGAGGAAACCAAGTTGCCCGGCATCCGCGTCGGCCAGCCGGCGCAGGTGGTGCTGATGAGCGGCGACGTCGCCATCGACGGCACCGTGGAGAGCATCAGCAGCGGTATCACCGACCGCAACGCCATCCCCGACAGCCAGTTGCTGGCCAACGTCGAGCCGACCTTCAACTGGGTGCGCCTGGCCCAGCGCATCCCGGTACGCATCCATCTCGACAAGGTGCCCGAGGGCGTGCACCTGAGCGCCGGGATGACCGCCAGCGTGACCGTCAAGCCGTGACCGGCGCGCCGCGCCGTTCGCGCTGAAGCCAGCAGGACAACGCCGCACAGACGATGGAGGCCGCCACCAGCGAGACGCCCACCCAGGGCGTCCAGGCGATGCCGGCCAGGCTGATCACCACGCCGCCCAGCGCCGCACCGAGGGCCACACCCAGGTGCATCGCCGAGGTGTTCAGCGCCACCCCGGCGCTGCCGCTGGCCGGGTCGCTGGCCAGCAGGTAGCTCTGCACCGCTGGCGAGATCATCCAGCTGATGGTGCTCCATACCATCAGCACGCCGAGCAGCAGCCCCGGATGGCCGAGGCTCAGCGGAATCGCCAGCATCGCCACGCCGAACAGCAACGGAACCGCCACCAGTGCACGGCGAGGGCCGAGGCGGTCGCTCAGCCAGCCGCCCAGGTATCCGCCGCCGATGGCTGCCAGGCCGATCAGCAGCAGGGTCAGGGCGATGCCCTGGCTGTCGGTAATGCCGGCGACCTGCTGGAACCACGGGGTGATATAGGCGAACAGGGTGAAATGCCCGCCCAGCAGCAGGATCGACACCCACTGCGCCAGGTTCAGCGCCGGGTTGCGCAGGTGGCGTGCGTAGGCCGCGCCATTGGCCGGGCTGCCCAGTACGCGGCGGGGCAGGGCTTTCCACAGTGCGGTGGCCAGCGGCAGCGAGTAGAGGGCGATGGCGGCGAAGATCCAGCGCCAACCGACCCAGTCGTTGACCAGTACACCAGCCGGCACGCCGAACACCAGCGAACCGCTGATGCCCATGAAGATCAGGCCGATGGCCCGTCCGCGCTGCGCCGGGGGCGCCAGTTCCACCGCCAGCAGGCTGGCCTGCAGGATCAGCAGCCCGCAGCAGGCGGCCATGCCGATGCGCATCAGCAGCAGCGCCCCATAGCCGGGACTCAGCGCGGCGCCTGCGTTGAAGGCGGCGAACACCAGCAGGGTGATGACCAGCAGCCGGCGACAGTCGGCGCCGCGGGTGAGCCAGCCGAGCAGCGGGGCGGCGATGGCGAAACTCAGGGAGAACAGGCTGGTGAGCTGCCCGGCGAGGCTGAGGGAAACCTGGAGGTCGGCGGCGAGCGAGGGCAGGATGCCGGTGAGGATGGCCTCGGCGAGGCCCGCGGCGAAGGTGCAAAGGGACAGCAACAGCAGTCGAAGGTCCATGGCGGCTCCGATTCCCGGTGAGGGGTTTCGGGCACGACGCCTTCGGTTATCCCAGATGAATGTGCGGTGACGAGGGCAGGGTAGTCGAGCGGAAAACTGTATACAAGTTTCCGGGGCCGGTGGCCGGCCCCGGTACGACCATCAGCCGATGGTGATCGGCGGCAGCGCGGGCAGTTCGATGTTGAGCTTCTCGGTCGGCGCCATGACTTCGGCCTCGCCCTTGACCACGGCCTTGCCGTCCTGGTTGAGCACCACGGTGCCGATGCGCACGCGGTTCTTCGGCAGCTTTTCCAGTACTTCCAGCTCCACCGTCAATTGGTCGCCCAGCTTCACCGGGCGGGTGAAGGCCAGGTTCTGGCCGAGGTAGATGGTGCCCGGGCCGGGCAGGGTGGTGGCGATCGCCGCGCTGATCAGCGCGCCGGTGAGCATGCCGTGGGCGATGCGCTCCTTGAACTGGGTGGTGGCGGCGTAGTCGGCGTCCAGGTGCACCGGGTTGCGGTCGCCGGAGACTTCGGCGAACAGCTGGACGTCGCGCTCGCCGACGCTGCGCTGGAAGCTGGCCTTCTGGCCGACTTCGAGTTCGTCGTAGGGAACGTTTTGCACGGTGGTCATAGGGGCTCCTCGGATTTCTCGACCTGTGGGATGGGGCAGTGCGCGCCCAGCCAGTCGATCAGGTTGCGGGTGACCTCGTCGCGGTTGCTCTCGTTGAACAACTCGTGGCGAGCGTCGGGATAAATCGTCAGTTGGACGTCGCGAACCCCCGCCCGGGTCATCGCCTGGGCGAGATCGCGCAGGCGGCTGCCCTGGCTGACCGGGTCGCGCTCGCCGCCGATCACCATCAGCGGCAGGTCGCTGCGGATGCGCGACAGCTGTGCCACCGGGGTGATATCAGCCAGGCCGCCGAGCAGGTCGACCCACAGCTGGTTGCTGCAACGGAAGCCGCACAGCGGGTCGGCGACGTATTTGTCGACCTCGGCGGGGTCGCGGCTCAGCCAGTCGAAGGCGGTGCGGTTGGGTTTGAACGCCTTGTTGAACGAGCCGAACGACAGGAAGTCGATCAGCGTGCTGCGCCCCAGCGGGCCCTGGCGCCAGCGCTCGAAGCGGGCGATGACGCGGGCGCTCTTGTACAGCGCCACCGGCTGGTGGTTGGAGCCGGACAGCACCGCCGCCTGTACGCTGGCGCTGTGCTGCAGCAGGTAGGCGCTGCCGATGTAGCTGCCCATGCTGTGGCCGAGCAGGATGATCGGCAGGTCCGGATGCTCCTCGCGCACGTGCTGGTTGAGCGTGTGCAGGTCGCCGATCACCTTGCCCCAGCCGCCGTGGTCGGCGTAGTGGCCCAGTTCGCCGTTCTCGGCGGTGCGGCCGTGGCCGCGCTGGTCGATGGCATAGAGGTGATAGCCGGCGGCGTTCAGCGCCAGGCCCAGGCGCTCGTAGCGGCCGCTGTGCTCGGCCATGCCGTGGGACAGCATCAGGGCCCCGCGCGACGGGCCTTCCGGTGCCCAGTGGCGGGTGTAGAGCGGTGTCTCGTCGCTGGCGGCGAGCCAGTAGGCGGCGTAGGGCATGGGGTCCATCCTGCTTGTTGTTCGTCGATTCTTGTTGGAATGGGGCCATGGAAGGGGCCGGACGGGGCGATTCTGCCACGCCGGGACATTTCCTGTATGGATTGCCGATGATGCCCGGCCATCGTCGTGCAAGTCCCGTCCTTGGCGGCCGTCGGCTCTATCCCGCGCCATGCCGGGGTGGTGGCGCAAGATTCACGCAGTCTATGACGCCGCCTGGAGTCTTTGCGATGACCAAAGGAACTGCTAGCTTCCGTCGAATGACCGCAATGACGGTTCGGTTTCGCTCAGGTACGAGGACAAGAATAAATGCAACCTGAATTCTGGAACGACAAACGCCCGGCCGGCGTGCCCAGTGACATAGACCTGGCCGCCTACAAGTCGGTGGTGGAAGTCTTCGAGCGCTCCTGCAAGAAATTCGCCGACCGCCCGGCCTTCAGCAACATGGGCGTGACCCTGACCTACGCCGAGCTGGATCGCCTGTCCGCCGCCTTCGGCGCCTACCTGCAGAAGCACACCGACTTGAAGCCCGGCGACCGCATCGCCGTGCAGATGCCGAACATCCTGCAATACCCCATCGCCGTGTTCGGCGCCCTGCGCGCCGGGCTCATCGTGGTCAACACCAATCCGCTCTACACCGCCCGCGAAATGCGCCACCAGTTCAAGGATTCCGGCGCCCGCGCGCTGGTCTACGTGAACCTGTTCGGCAAGCTGGTGCAGGAAGTGCTCCCCGATACCGGCATCGAGTACCTGATCGAAGCGCAGATGGGCGACCTGCAGCCCGCGCTCAAGGGCCTGCTGGTCAATACCGTGGTCAAGCACGTGAAGAAGATGGTGCCGGCGTACAACCTGCCACAGGCCGTCGCCTTCAACTCCGCTCTGCGCCAGGGCCGCGGCCATGGCCTGCAGCCGGTCAAGGTCGGCCTGGACGACATCGCGGTGCTGCAGTACACCGGCGGCACCACCGGTGTGGCCAAGGGCGCCATGCTCACCCACGGCAACCTGGTGGCGAACATGCAGCAGGTGCATGCCTGCCTGCAGCAGCACGGCCCGGACGGCAAGCCGCTGATGCAGGTCGGCAACGAGGTGATGATCGCGCCGCTGCCGCTGTACCACATCTATGCCTTTACCGCGAACTGCATGTGCATGATGGTCAACGGCAACCACAACGTGCTCATCACCAATCCGCGCGACATTCCCGGCTTCATCAAGGAGCTGAAGAAGTGGCGCTTCTCCGCGCTGCTGGGCCTGAACACCCTGTTCGTCGCCCTGATGGACCGCCCGGAATTCAAGGAGCTGGACTTCTCCAACCTCAAGGTCACCAACTCCGGCGGTACCGCGCTGGTCACCGCCACCGCCGAACGCTGGAAATCCCTGACCGGCTGCACCGTGGTGGAGGGCTACGGCCTCACCGAAACCTCCCCGGTGGTCAGCACCAACCCCTATGGCGAGCAGGCGCGCCTGGGCACGGTCGGCATCCCGGTGCCCGGCACCGCGCTGAAGGTGATCGACGACGACGGCAATGACCTCGGCCTGGGCGAGCGCGGCGAACTGTGCGTGAAGGGCCCGCAGGTCATGAAAGGCTACTGGCAGCGCCCGGACGCCACCGCCGAGGTGCTGGACGCCGACGGTTGGCTGCGCACCGGCGATATCGCGGTGATCGACCCGGATGGCTTCACCCGCATCGTCGACCGCAAGAAGGACCTGATCATCGTCTCCGGCTTCAACGTCTATCCCAACGAGATCGAAGACGTGGTCATGGCGCACCCGAAGGTCGCCAACTGCGCGGCGGTCGGCGTGCCGGACGAAAAATCCGGCGAGGCGGTGAAGCTGTTCGTGGTGGCCCGCGAGGGCGGCGTCACCGTCGAGGAGCTCAAGGCCTACTGCAAGGAAAACTTCACCGGCTACAAGGTACCCAAGCACATCGTGCTCAAGGATGCCCTGCCGATGACGCCGGTGGGCAAGATCCTGCGCCGGGAGCTGCGCGAGACGGCGTAAGCCTGGCGAGTGCCAAAAAAAGGGGGCTGATCCGGGATCAGCCCCCTTTTTGTTTGGGCGGGGCCCTGGAGCGCAGAGCCCTGGCCGATGCCGTCACCGCCGAGAACGACTTCGGCCGCCGTGAACGAACAAACCCCAGCCTCGGCTGGGGTTCCTGGCGGTCAACGCGGGCGCTGGCAGGGGCGGGTCAGCCGCCGCAGCCGCCACTGCCGCAGTTGCAGCAACCGTCTTTCTTGCGCAGGATTTCGTAGAGATCGTCCTTGAGCTGGAGCTTCTGCTTCTTCAGCACCTCGATGGCGTCGTGGGTGGCGGGGATGATGCCGGCTTCCATGTTCTTGATCTCCTGGTCGAGATCGTTGTGGCTGTGGAAGAGCTTGGCAAAATGCGGGTCTTCGGATTTCAGACGGGAAATTTTATCGCGGAATTCGGGAAACATGAGGGTTCTCCAGGAGAGTGCAAAAGCACTTTGCTGGATCCGGGCCCGGCCAGTGTTGAGGTAGATCACTGAAGCGCAGCGCATTGCGCATGGGGAAGTGCCAGCGCTGCGGGCGGAAACCATTCCGCCTTGGATGCCATGCGAAATCGCCTGATTCGAACTCCGACGATTTACCCTGCGACACGGTTTGGTCCGACCTTCAGTCCCGGACTTTTTTACGGTTTCATTTCCCTGAAACCCACTTTGTCAGACAATCCAACAAGGCTGCGAGCCTTCTGGGACGGGCTTTTCCGACGAGCGGAATGAAAATGACCAGGTCCACTGTTTTCGGTCATTTTTCTTACTGGCGAGGCTGTGTTTGGTGCTGGTCGCGTTTTCCCAAAGCTGATAATCTCGGCCCGCTTTTCGCTTTCCGAGCCAGGGGAAAGCGACACAAACACAACAAAGAACCGCGAACGCGGTAAAGATGAGCTGTTGCTTAGGAGTGGGCTTCCATGACCGACAATTTCTGGAAGGACAAATACCCAGTGGGGATCGCTGCCGAGATCAACGCTGACCAGTACCCGAACATCCTCGCGGTACTCAAAGAGTCCTGCCAACGCTTTGCAGACAAGCCTGCCTTCAGCAACCTGGGCAAGACCCTGACCTACGGCGAGATGTACAAGCTCTCCGGGGACTTCGCCGCTTACCTGCAACAGAACACCGATCTCCAGCCCGGCGATCGCATCGCCGTGCAACTGCCCAACCTGCTGCAATACCCGGTCGTGGTGTTCGGCGCCATGCGCGCCGGCCTGATCGTGGTCAACACCAACCCGCTGTACACCGCGCGGGAAATGGAGCACCAGTTCAACGATTCCGGCGCCAAGGCGCTGGTGTGCCTGGCGAACATGGCGCACCTGGCCGAGGAAGTGCTGCCCAAGACCGGCATCCGCAACGTCATCGTCACCGAAGTGGGTGACATGCTGCCGCCGCTCAAGCGCTTCATCGTCAATTTCGTGGTCAAGAACATCAAGAAGATGGTTCCGGCCTACCACATCCCCAACGCGCAGAAGCTCACCGACGTGCTGGCCAAGGGCCGTGGCAAGGCGGTGAAGGAAGTCTCGCCGCACAACGACGACGTCGCCGTGCTGCAGTACACCGGCGGCACCACCGGCGTGGCCAAGGGCGCGATGCTCACCCACCGCAACCTGGTCGCCAACATGCTGCAGTGCAAGGCGCTGATGGGCGCCAACCTCAATGAAGGTTGCGAGATCCTCATCACCCCGCTGCCGCTGTACCACATCTACGCCTTCACCTTCCATTGCATGGCGATGATGCTCACCGGCAACCACAACATCCTGGTGACCAACCCGCGTGACCTGGCCAGCATGGTCAAGGAACTGTCGCAGTGGAAGTTCACCGGCTTCGTCGGCCTGAACACCCTGTTCGTCGGCCTGTGCAACAACGAAGGCTTCCGCAAGCTGGACTTCTCCGCCCTGAAGCTGACCCTCTCCGGCGGCATGGCCCTGCAACAGGCCAGCGCCGAGCGCTGGAAGGACGTCACCGGCTGTGCCATCTGCGAAGGCTACGGCATGACCGAGACCAGCCCGGTGGTGTCGGTGAACCCGTTCCAGAACATCCAGATCGGCACTATCGGCATCCCGGTTCCGTCGACCCTGTGCAAAGTCATCAGCGATGACGGCCAGGACCTGCCGCTGGGCGAGCGGGGCGAGCTGTGCGTCAAGGGCCCGCAGGTGATGAAGGGTTACTGGCAGCGCCAGGAGGCCACCGACGAGATCCTCGACAAGGACGGCTGGCTGCGCACCGGCGACATCGCGATCATCCAGGACGACGGCTACATGCGGATCGTCGACCGCAAGAAGGACATGATCCTGGTGTCGGGCTTCAACGTGTATCCCAACGAGCTCGAAGACGTGCTCGCGACCCTGCCGGGCGTGCTGCAGTGCGCCGCCATCGGCATCCCGGACGAGAAGTCCGGCGAGGCGATCAAGGTCTTCGTGGTGTCCAAGCCGGGCGTCACCCTGACCAAGGAGCAAGTCATGCAGCACATGCACGACAACCTCACCGGCTACAAACGGCCCAAGTCCGTCGAGTTCCGCGACAGCCTGCCGACCACCAACGTCGGCAAGATCCTGCGTCGCGAGCTGCGCGACGAAGAGCTGAAGAAGATCAGGGCCTAAGCCCGACGAACAAGGAACCCGCCGCACGGCGGGTTTTTTGTGCCCGCCCTCATCGTCCTCCGGCCCGGGTTGCCCTGCGAAAGATGCAGAGCCGTCGCCGGGGGCAGCAACAGTGTCCATAACCCGCCGCGTTTTCGGAAATCACCGATATCTCCGCCGCAGCGCCGCTCGTAGTCTCGTGCGCGCTGTTCTCCCCTGTCTCGGAGTTAAAAAACGCCATGCACCTTATCTGGACGATCTGTATCGGCTTCGTCGCGGGGCTCATTGCCCGGTGGATCACGCCGGGAAGCAACCCCGTGGGGTTCTTCATCACCGCGGCCCTGGGGATTGCCGGCGCACTGCTGGCGACCTTCGCCGGCCAGGCCTTGCACTTCTACCAGCCGGGCGAGTCCACGGGCTTCATCGGCGCCGTGATCGGCGCCGTGGTCCTGCTCGCCCTCTACCACCTGTTGTTCGCCAAGAAGAGCTGAGGTAATCACCATGAGTTTGATGGATTCGTTGTTGCAGCAAGTGGTCGGTGCCGTGGGTGGCAACCTGGAAGAGCACCTGGCAAACGCGCCGGCCGGCGCGCTGGGGCAAAGCCTCACCGCCATGTTCAATTCCGATCAGACGCCGCCCTTTGCCAATACCGTCAGCCAGTTGTTCGGCCAGTCCAACGACACGCAGCGCGCGGGCATGCTGAACCAGTTGCTGGCCGCTGCCGGCCCGGCCCTGGTTGGGCAGATGATGAGCGGCGGGCTGGGCAAGGTGCTGCAACCCGGCGCCACGCAAGTGACCCCGGAGCAGGCCAGCCAACTGAGCCCCGACGATGTGCAGGCCATGGCCGCCCAGGCCGAGCAAGCCAACCCGGGCGTGGTCGAGAGCATCGGCAACTTCTACGCCCAGCACCCGACCCTGATCAAGACGCTGGGCGGCGCCGCGTTGGCGATCGCCCTGGCCAAGCTGCGCGAACACCAAGAGGCCTGAGTCAACGTCCTCGAGGGGCTGGCGAGCGCCTGCTCGACCGGTTCCGCCGCTGACCTGGCGGGGCGCAACGCCCCGCCCAACCGGGCCACCCTGCGATCAGCATGGCGGCCCGTGCCGGTCTTTTGCGACAATTCATCCCATTGTCGCCATGACAGCCCATTCCAGGGACCGGCTTTGCACCTGCTCGCGCCGCTCCCGCCTGATGCCCGCGAAGCCGATGACCACAGACAGTACGCCGACTCCCGAACAGCTCCTGCAGCGCATGGATCACGCGATGATCCGCGACCGCCATCGCTTGCGCCGGCAGCTTCATGAACTGCGCAAGCACCCCGACGACGCCAGGTTGGCCCAGTGGGCGGAGCGCTTCCAGGCCTCCTGCGCCAAGGTCGAGGCGCGCCGAGCGAGCATCCCGCAGATCCGCTACGACGACAGCCTGCCGATTGCCGCCAAGCGCGATGAAATCAAGGCTGCGCTGGAAAAGAGCCAGGTGGTGGTGATCGCCGGCGAGACCGGTTCGGGCAAGACCACCCAGTTGCCGAAGATCTGCCTGGAGCTGGGCCGGGGCACCCATGGCCTGATCGGCCACACCCAGCCGCGCCGGCTGGCCGCGCGCAGCGTGGCGACCCGCGTAGCCGAGGAAATCGGCACGCCGCTGGGGGCATTGGTGGGTTATCAGGTGCGCTTCGAGGACCAGAGCGACGACAGCACGCTGATCAAGCTGATGACCGACGGCATCCTGCTGGCCGAGACCCAGCATGACCGCTACCTGGAACGCTACGACACGATCATCGTCGACGAAGCCCACGAACGCAGCCTGAACATCGACTTCCTGCTCGGCTTCCTCAAGACGCTGCTGCCGCGCCGGCCCGACCTCAAGCTGATCATCACCTCGGCGACCATCGACCTCGAGCGCTTCTCCAGGCATTTCGGCGATGCGCCCATCGTCGAGGTGTCGGGCCGCACCTATCCGGTGGAAACCTGGTATCGCCCGCTGGCGGCGGAAGTGGACGAGGACGGCGAAGCGCTGTTCGACGACCTCTCCGTGGACCAGGGCATCCTCCGCGCGCTGGACGAGATCGCCGCCCACGAGCGCGACGTGGGCAAGCGCCCCGGCGACGTGCTGGTGTTCCTGCCTGGCGAGCGCGAAATCCGCGACGCCGCCGACATGCTGCGTAAGGCCAATCTGCGCCACACCGAGGTGCTGCCGCTCTACGCGCGCCTGACGCCGGCCGAGCAGCAGAAGATCTTCGCGCCCATGCCGGGGCGCAAGATCGTGCTCGCCACCAACGTCGCGGAAACCTCGCTGACCGTGCCCGGCATCCGCTACGTGATCGACAGCGGCACCGCGCGCATCAGCCGCTACAGCTACCGCGCCAAGGTGCAGCGCCTGCCCATCGAGGCCATTTCCCAGGCCAGCGCCAACCAGCGCAAGGGCCGTTGCGGCCGGGTCGAGCCGGGCATCTGCGTACGCCTGTACAGCGAGGAAGACTTCAACGGCCGCCCGGCCTTCACCGATCCGGAAATCCTGCGCACCAACCTCGCGGCGGTGATCCTGCAGATGCTCCACCTGCGCCTGGGCGACATCGAGGCCTTCCCCTTCATCGAGCCGCCGGACGGCAAGGCGATCAACGACGGCTTCACCCTGCTGCAGGAGCTCTCCGCGGTGAACCGCGAGGGCCAGCTGACGCCGCTGGGCCGACAGCTGGCGCGCCTGCCCATCGACCCGCGCCTGGGGCGCATGCTGCTGGAAGCGGCGCAACTGGGCAGCCTGCCGGAAGTGCTCACCGTGGCCAGCGCGCTGTCCGTGCAGGACCCGCGCGAGCGGCCGATGGACCGCCAGCAGGCCGCCGACCAGGCGCATGCGCAGTGGAAGGACCCGGACTCGGACTTCGCCGCGTTGATCAATCTCTGGCGCGGCTTCGAGGAGCAGCGCCAGGCGCTGGGCTCCAACCCGCTGCGCACCTGGTGCCGGAAGAACTTCCTGAACTACCTGCGCCTGCGCGAGTGGCGCGATGCGCACCGTCAGCTGACGCTGATCTGCCGCGAGCTGCAGCTGCCCTTCAGCAAGCCGGATGCTTCTCGTAGGAGCGAGGGGGGCGCCTCCGCTATTGCTCGCGAACAGCCCAACACCGCGAAACCCCAGGACAACAAAGGCCGTCAGCCAGCCGTCGACAAAGAAGCGAAGCAGGTTCGCGAGCAAGCTCGCTCCCACAAGGGCGGTGAGCCGGACGCGAAGCCGCGCGACATCGACTACGCCGCCGTGCACAAGGCGATCCTCTCCGGCCTGCTCAGCCAGATCGGCCAGAAGGCGGAAGAGGGTGACTACCTCGGTGCGCGCCAGCGACGCTTCTGGATTCATCCCTCCAGCGTGATCGGCCGCAAGAAGCCGCAGTGGATCATGGCCGCCGAACTGGTGGAAACCACCAAGCTGTTCGCTCGCATGGTCGCGAAGATCGAGCCGGACTGGCTGGAACCGCTGGCCGGGCACCTGGTGAAGAAGAACTACCTGGAGCCGCACTGGGAGAAACGCCGTGGCCAGGTGGTGGCCTACGAGCAGGTCACCCTGTACGGCCTGATCATCATCGGCCGACGCGCCGTGCACTATGGCCCGATCGATCCGCCGGTCGCGCGCGAGATGTTCATCCGCGAGGCGCTGGTGCGCGGCGAGATCAACAGCCGCGCCAGATGCCTGTCGGCCAACCGCCAGTTGCTGGAGAAGCTCGACGAGCTGGAGGCCAAGGCGCGCCGGCGCGATATCCTCGCCGACGAAGAAACCCTGTTCGCCTACTACGACGAGCGCCTGCCGGCGGACATCTATCAGTCCGCCAGCTTCGAGAAATGGTACGAGCGCGAGCACCGGCAGCACCCGGACCTGCTGATCATGCGCGAGGACGATGTCCTCGCCCGCGACGCCAGCGAAGTCACCGCCGGGCTCTACCCGGACCGCCTGCGCCTGGGCGAGCTGCAATTGCCGCTCAGCTACCACTTCGAGCCCGGCCACGTGCGTGACGGCGTGACGGTGCGCGTGCCGGCGCCGCTGCTGCCGCAGCTGCCCGCCGAGCGCCTGGAATGGCTGGTGCCGGGGCTGCTGGAGGCCAAGTGCATCGAGCTGGTGCGCAGCCTGCCCAAGGCCATCCGCAAGAATTTCGTGCCGGTGCCGGACTTCGTCCGCGCCGCGCTGGGCAAGATGGTCTTTGCCGAGGGCGCGCTGTCCGAAGCGCTCGGCCGCGAGTTGCAGCGCATGACCGGCAGCCGCGTGCCGGAAGAGGCCTGGGCGGAGGCCGAGACCCAGGTGGAAAGCCACCTGCGGATGAACATCGAAGTCGTCGACGCACGGGGCAAGTTTCTGGGCGAAGGCCGCGACCTGGCAGAGCTGACCGCGCGCTTCGCCGAGGCCAGCCAGGCCGCGCTGGCCATCCCGCAGGCGGACAAGCCACAGAAGCCGGTGGAAGCCAAGGGCTTTGGCGAGGTGGCGGAGAAGGTCCAGCAGAAGGTCGCGGGGCTGTCGATGACGGTCTACCCGGCGCTGGTGGAAGAGGCCGGCGTGGTCAAGGAAAACCGCTTCCCGACCCAGGCCGAGGCCGACTACCAGCACCGCCGCGCCTTGCAGCGCCTGCTTCTGCAGCAGCTGGCCGAGCCGGCCAAGTTCCTGCGCAGCAAGCTGCCGGGGCAGACCGACATGGGCCTGCTCTACCGCGAGCTGGGGCGCGTCGAATCGCTGGTGGAAGACATCCTGCTGGCCAGTCTGGACAGCGCGATTCTCGACGGCGAAAGCAGTCTGCCGCGCGACGGCGCCGGGCTTGCGTCCCTCGCCGAGAAGAAGCGCGGCGCCTGGACCGAGCATGCCGAGCGCATCGCCCGTCTGACCCTGGAAATCCTCAAGCTCTGGCATGGCCTGCAGAAGCGTTTCAAGGGCAAGGTCGACCTGGCCATGACGGTGCCGCTCAACGATGTGAAGGGGCAGTTGGCCCAACTGGTCTACCCCGGCTTCGTGCGCGACACGCCGCTGGAATGGCTGAAGGAATACCCGCGCTACCTGAAGGCAGTGGAACAACGCCTGGACAAGGTCGCCGGACAGGTCCAGCGCGACCGCGTGTGGAGCGGCGAGATGGCCGGCTACTGGGAGCAGTACACGGCGCGCCTGGCCAAGCATGCCCAAGAGGGCAAGCGTGACCCGGAGCTGGTGCTGTATCGCTGGATGCTGGAGGAATACCGCGTCTCGCTGTTCGCCCAGCAGTTGGGGACGAAACTGCCGGTGTCGGACAAGCGCCTGTCCAAGCAGTGGAGCCAGGTCGAGGCCTGATTCTGTGGGGGCGAGCTTGCTCGCGACCGGCTTGCCGATGACTCAGGTCGTCGGCTGGAGTCCCTTCCTTCACCCTAACCCTCTCCCAGAGGGAGAGGGGACTGATCGGCGTGGACGGAGGTGGCGGCGTTAGCCGGAACCTGAGTTGCCGGCTGAAACCTGAACGTTCAGTTTGCACGGACAACCCCCTCTCCCTCTGGGAGAGGGCTGGGGTGAGGGGAGCCGCAAGGCGGCTCTGCCCCGAAACTCAATCCCGCTTCGGAATATTCAGCCCGCGCTGCACCGCCGGCCGCGCGAGGAAGCGCTCCAGCACGCGCTTCACGTTCCTGAAGTTGTCGAAACCCACCAGTTCGCTGGCCTCGTAGAACCCCACCAGGTTGCGAATCCACGGGAAGGTGGCGATGTCGGCGATGGTGTAGCGCTCGCCCAGGATCCAGTCGCGGCCTTCCAGGTGGCGGTCGAGCACGGCCAGCAGGCGCTTGGCTTCGTCCACGTAGCGCTGCAGCGGGCGTTTGTCCTCGTAGTCCTTGCCGGCGAATTTGTGGAAGAAGCCGATCTGCCCGAACATCGGGCCGATGCCGCCCATCTGGAACATCAGCCACTGCAGGGTCTCGTAGCGACCGCTGGCGCCGGGGGCGATCAGCGAGTCGGTCTTGTCGGCGAGATAGACCAGGATCGCCCCGGACTCGAACAGCGCCAGCGGCTTGCCGTCCGGGCCATTGGGGTCGAGGATCGCCGGGATCTTGTTGTTCGGGTTCAGCGAGAGGAACTCCGGGGACATCTGGTCGTTGCGCTCGAAGCTGACCAGGTGCGGCTCGTAGGGCAGGCCGAGCTCTTCCAGCATGATCGACACCTTCACGCCGTTGGGCGTGGGCAGCGAGTACAGCTGCAGGCGGTCAGGGTGTTCGGCGGGCCATTTGCGGGTGATGGGGAACGCGGAAAGGTCTGGCATGCATACTCCGGCAAGGTCACTGAGATTAAGCAGCGAAAGGCCTCAGGATAGCCCTGCGCGCGCCATCGGTCATGACCTGCGCGCGACAAACCGGTATGGTGCGGGCCCATACCCAGTCAATGGAAAAGGAACCCCGGCATGAGCCTGCAAGGCACTTACGATCCGCAGAACATCTTCGCTCAGATCATTCGCGGCGAGGCCCCGTGCTACAAGCTGTACGAGGACGACGACGTACTCGCCTTCCTCGATCTGTTCCCGCAGTCCTACGGCCACGCCTTGGTGATTCCGAAGAATTCCCCGGCGCGCAACATCCTCGAGGTCGACCCTGACGCGCTGGCGAAAGTGATGCGCGTGGTGCAGCGCCTGACCGGTGTGATCGTCGCGGAACTCAACCCCGACGGCGTGCAGATTGCCCAGTTCAACGGCGCGCCGGCCGGGCAAACGGTGTTCCACATCCACGTGCACATCGTCCCGCGCTACGCCGGCGAGGGCCTGGGCATCCACGCGGCGAACAAGGCCGATGCGGAGCAGCTGCAGAAGCTGCAGGCGCGCCTCGTCGCCCGGCTGAACGGCTGAGGCGCACCCGCGCGGTCGGCGGTTACTCGACCGCCGGCTTGATGTCGAAGCCGGTGCGGTTGTCGCTGACGATGCGGAAGGCGTTGTTGCCGCCCGGTTCCAGCGGCACCAGCAGCTCGCGGCGCAGCATGGCCTTGCTGCACAGGCCTTCGCCATCCTTGTCGCCGATGATGCCGACCACATGCTTGCCCACCGGTACGTGGAAGCTGGCCGACTCGCCCTTGCCGATGCGCGCGGCCACTTCATGGTCGATGGTGAGGGCGACATAGCAGCCACCGCCGATGTAGCCCACGTCGCGGGTCACGTCGACCTTCACGCTGTCCTTGCCCGGTTGCTGGTAGGCCAGCAGGCGGTCGGCGGGGACGGGTTGCACTTCATCGCTCTGGTACGACGCACAGCCGGACAACACCCCAGTGGAAACGGCGAGCACGGACACGACGGCAAGGATCGAACGCATAGACTTCCTCCATGGACAGTGCAGCCTAGGCTAGCCTATCCGCCCGGTTTCCGTCGGGTTGGCTATGCATCGTAGGAAATTGGAGTAGTCTTCAGGAACCTGAATCGGGCTGGAGCGCCCGGATGCCGCCATATCGGCCGAACCGCCGGGCGGTCGAGCCAAGGAGCAGGGCGATGCACCGCAACAGCGACCCGGACCACCTGTTCGAGTCCAGCGCCGGACCGACCGGCCTGGAGGAGGCCGATCATCGCCTGCTGATGCGGCTGATCTTCGGTTGCACCGGGGCGACCCTGGGGGTGTTCTCGCTCCTCCAGTACTTCGCCGGCAATGCCTGGCTGTCCAGCGCGGAGCTGCTCACCAGCGTGTTGCTGCTGTGGGCGGCGCACCGGCTCAAGCGGGTTCGCCGACTGGTGCCGTGGATCATCGCCTACCTGCTGCCGACCTTCTGCTTCATCCTCTACATCATCGTCATGCCCGGCGCGTCGGCCACGGCCTTCGTCTGGGTCTACCTCATGCCGGTGATGGCGTATCTGCTGCTGGGCAAGTGGCGTGGCTTCCTCCTCGCCGTGCCGTTCATGCTCATTGCCACGGTCATGTACCTGCACGCCAACCAGGTGCGCCTGGATGCGCCGGGGCTGATCGACATCGGCAACGGTATCTTCTGCGGCGTGCTGGTGATCGCCTTCATGCATGTCTACGAAGAACGCCGCGCCGCCGCCTACAAGCAGCTGCGGCACCTGGCGCTGACCGATGCGCTGACCGGCGTGGCCAGCCGCGAAAGCTTCCAGCGCGCGCTGCGCCGCTGCATCCAGGAGGCGGCGCGCTACGAAACGCGGCTGGTGCTGGTGGTACTGGACGTCGACCACTTCAAGAACATCAACGACCAGTGGGGCCACGATGCCGGCGACAAGGCGCTACAGCATCTGTGCAATCGCCTGCGCCATCGCCTGCGCGCAACCGACCTGATCGGCCGGCTGGGCGGCGAGGAATTCGGCTTGCTGCTGCCCTTCACCGACCGCTTCGACGCCAAGCCGCTGGTGGAGTCCCTGCGCCGTGACATCGACGAGGCACCGCTGATGTACCACGGCGAACGCATCCAGATTTCCGCCACCTTCGGCCTCGCCGAGTGGCCGGGCGACGGTCTGGATGCGGACGAACTCTACCGGTGCACCGATCGCCGCCTGTATCGGGGCAAGGCTGAGGGGCGCAACCGCCTGGTCTACAGCGACCCGGCCTGAGCACGCCTGGCCGCCACGGGCTCGGCAATCCGCGCGTAGGCGCTGCGCACCGTGCGCGCCATCTTCCGCTCCACCCATTCGTAGCTCAGCCAGGACAGCAGCAGGATGGCCGGCACGCTGAGGCCCAGCGCCTGGTAGGGCGTCAGGCCCAGCCGCTCATGCAGCCAGTACGCGGCCAGCCAGAGCACGATGACGTGCAGCAGGTATACCGAATACGACCAGTCGCCCAGCGCGTGCAGGACGCGGTTGCGCTCGAACAACGGCTCCAGCGCCACGCACGCGGCCAGCAGCGCGGCGGCTGGCAGGCCCCAGGTCAGCAGGCGCCAGGGATGGTCGGCGGGGAACAGCACGATGGTGGCCACCGCCCCGGCGGCCATCGCCAGCGCCAGCGGCCTGGGCAGGTCCAGCCAGCCGCGTCGGTATAGCGCCGCCAGGCCCAGGCCGAGGAGGAATTCGAAGATGATCGGGTTGCGGTAGAAGTGGCTGAGCCAGGGTTCCCGCGCCAGTACCTGCGCCACCAGCAGCACCAGGCCGGTCACCAGCCACGGGCGCCAGCGTTCGGCGACCAGGAAGGAGAGGGCGAACAGCCCATAGAAGAGCATCTCGAAGTTCAGCGTCCAGCCCACCGGCAGCACCGGGTAGAGGCCGAAGCCGCCGGGGTTCTCGCTGGGGATGAACAGCAGGGACAGCAGCAGCGACTTGCCGCCGACACCGTAGACCGGCATCACGTCGGCGAAGGCGTAGAGGATCAGCGCGGTGATCGCCGTGTACAACCAGTAGGCCGGGGCGACGCGGGCCAGGCGCTGGACCAGGAAGGTCACCGGCGACATCGGCCGGCCAGCGCTGGAGAGGTGGATCACAAAGCCGCTGAGGACGAAGAAGATATCCACCCCGACCTGGCCGCGGGTGGAGAGGAGCTTGCCGCCGAGGCTGTCGGCACGGAAATCGAAGAACACCTGCATGAAGTGATGGAACACCACCAGCCAGGCGGCCAGTGCCCGCAGTGCCTGAAGCGAAACCAGCATGGGTGGGCGAGTCCTCCGTCTGTGGATAAAAGAAAGGGGCGCGACAAGGCGCGCCCCTTTCCTCGACAGTACGGTCTCGCCGATCGTTCACCGGGCCTGCTGGGCGGTCGCTGCGGAGATCGCCGGTCCGCGCTCCAGGCGCAGGCAGATCAGCGCCGTTGCGATCGCCGCCAGCGGCAGCAGCGCACCGACCCAGGGCAGCGCGGCGAGGCCCGGGCCATGGTCGATGGTCAGCCCGCCGAGCCAGGCGCCCAGGGCATTGCCCAGGTTGAAGGCGGCGATGTTGAAACTCGCCGCGACGCTCTGGCCGGCACCGTGGGCCTTCTCCAGCACCCACATCTGCAGCGGCGGCACGGTGGCGAAGCCGGCCGCGCCGAGCAGGGCGATGAAAATCACCACCGCCACCTGGTTCTGCAGCGCGAAGCTCATCAGCCCCATGACCACCGCCAGCGCCACCAGGCTGCCGAGCAGGGCGGGCACCAGCCTGCGATCGGCGAGCTTGCCGCCGAGCAGGTTGCCCAGCACCAGGCCGCCGCCGAAGACCAGCAGCACCGGCGATACCGCGGTCTCGGAGAAGCCGGCGAGGCGGGTCAGCAGTGGCGAGACGTAGCTGAACACGGTGAACACGCCGCCGAAACCGAGCACGGTGGTCAGCAGGCCGAGCAGCACCGCCGGACGCTTGAGCACGCGGAAGTCGTCGCGCAGGTTGCCGGCGGCGGGCGGTGCACCGGTGCGCGGGAGGTAGACCGCAAGGATCGCCAGGGCCAGCACGCCGATGCCGGTCACCACCCAGAAGGCCGCGCGCCAGCCATAGAGTTGGCCGAGCCAGGTGCCCAGCGGTACGCCGAGGATGGTGGCGACGGTAAGGCCGGTGAACATCAGGGCGATGGCCGAGGCGCGTCGTTCCGCCGGGACCAGGCTGGTGGCGACCACCGAGCCGACGCCGAAGAAGGTGCCATGGGCGAAGGAGGTCAGCACGCGCGCCGCCATCAGTGTGGTGTAGTCCGGCGCCAGGGCGCAGGCGAGGTTGCCGAGGGTGAAGATCACCATCAACCCGAGCAGGGTCCGGCGTTGCGGCCAGCGCGCGGTGAGAGCAGTGAGCAAGGGGGCACCGAGCACCACGCCCAGCGCGTAGCCGGAGATCAGCAGACCGGCGGCGGAGATGGACACGCCGAAGTCATGGCCGACCTCCAGCAGCAATCCCATGATCACGAATTCGGTTACGCCGATACCAAAGGCACCGGCGGTCAGGGCGTACAAGGCAATGGGCACGTGGGCTCTCCCGATGGATTCAAGCATGGGCGCCACGTTATCGCTGAGCGGATTACTGATATAGACTGCTTTTCAGCAAATCACCTGTGAATTGAATTCAACATGGCCCGGCCTGACGTCAACCGCTTCGGCGAAATGGAAGTCTTCATCCGCGTGGTGGAAACCGGCGGCTTCACCGCTGCTGCGCAGCAATGCGGAATGACCCCGTCGGCCGTCAGCAAGCTGGTAGCGCGGCTGGAGGATCGTCTGGGCGCGCGTCTGTTCAACCGCTCCACCCGTCGCCAGCAACTCACGGCGGAAGGCGCGGCGTTCTACGAGCGCAGCCTGCGCATCCTCGCCGACCTCGACGAAGCCGAGCGTGAGGCTTCGGCCAGCGCCGAGCCGCAAGGCCGGGTGCGCATCAGCTGCAACCTGCCGGTCGGGCGGCAATTCCTCATTCCGGCGCTGCCGCTGTTCTTCGAGCGGCATCCGGGCGTCAGTCTCGACCTGCACCTGACCGACGAAGTGGTGGACCTGTTAGAGGTCCGCGCCGACGTCGCCGTGCGCAGCGGCCCGCTGCGGGATTCGCGACTGGTGGCGCGCTCGCTGGGGGAATCCGGGCACAAGGTCGTCGCCTCGCCCGAGTACCTGGCACGGCAGGGGACGCCGCTGCAGCCGAGCGATCTGCCCCGGCACAACTGCGTGGGCTTCAGCTATCGACGGATCGAGCCGGACTGGCCGTTCCTCGGCCGCTCGCCGGAGCAGGCGGAACCCGGCGGCAACGTCCAGGCCAGCGATGGCGACAGCGTCCGCCATCTGGCGCTGGCGGGCCTCGGGCTGGCGCGGCTGGCGGAATTCCAGGTGCGCGAGGATATCGCTGCCGGGCGGCTGGTGGAGGTGCTGGCGGACTTCAATCCCGGCGACCGCAAACCCATGCACGCACTCTACCTGGGCAAGCCGGGGCACCTGCCGGCCAGGGTACGGGCGGTGCTCGACTTCCTCGCCGAGCACGTACGCATCGACTGACTCACGCGGCTTCGAGCAGCGCCAGGGTATCGGCCGCGCCCATCATCTTCGCCGCGGCCATGGCGGTCAGGCCGCTGGCGTCGCGGGCCTCGCGATTGGCGCCGTGCTCCAGCAGGCAGAGGACGATCTCCGGGCGGTTGAACATCGCTGCCATCATCAGCGCGGTCTTGCCGTCGGGCGAGGCACCTTCCACCTGGGCGCCGCGGCTGAGCAGCAGGCGCACCATCTCCAGGTCGCCCTTGAAGGCGGCGCCGGCCAGGGGTGTTTGCCCGGCGTTGTTGCGCAGGTCGGGATCGGCGCCGTGGTCAAGCAGCACAGCGACGGTATCGTGGTGGCCGTAGTAGCTGGCCAGCATCAGCAGGCTGTCGCCCTTGTGGTTGCGCAGGTTGGCCGGCAGCCCCTGGCGGAGCAGTTCCGTCAGACGCAGGCTGTCGCCCTGTCGGGCAAGGTCGATCATCTGGTTGGCGAATTCCAGCGTCTGTTCGTCCATTTCCGGGCGGTTGGCGGCACTCATCCTGAAGTCTCCTAGGCAAAGTCGGGAATGCGCTGAAGGATAGGGCGTTGCGCGCCGTAGCGCGTCCACACTGTCTCTATGGTGCCGGTGGAAAATTTCAATCCGTTGCTTCAACGCAGGCGCGGCGTGATTCTGGTCGGTAATCTTGCGCAAATGTCGCCCTCGCACGGCGGCTTTTCGGCGAAAATTGCAGCATAATCAGCGATCAGCGGTTGCACCCCCGGGTAGCACCGCACACCGCCGGGCGGGCAAAGGTGCCCACCGGCGGTGGGAGTGGCACACTGCCCGGTTGCGGGGATTGCCCTCCCGATGCCTTCGCGCCAGGACGCGGAGCGACGAATATCCAGTGCCGGCCGCGAGCGGGCACCTTGATGCCTAACCTTGCCGCCCGGCCCGGCGGCGCAGATTGAGAAGAGGATTGACCGTGCATAAAGTCGTGATCAGCGGAACCGGCCTGTATACCCCGCCGTTCAGCATCTCCAACGATGAACTGGTGGAATCCTTCAACAGCTACGTCCGCAGTCACAACGAGCAGCACGCCGAAGCCATCGCCAAGGGCGAGATGGAGCCGCTGGCCGAGTCCAGCTCCGCGTTCATCGAGAAGGCCTCCGGCATCAAGAGCCGCTTCGTGGTGAACAAGGAGGGCATCCTCGATCCGCAGCGCATGACGCCGCGCATCCCGGAGCGTTCCAACGAAGACTGGGGCATTCTCTGCGAGATGGCTGCCGCTGCCGCCAAACAGGCGCTGCAACGCGCCGGCCGCACTCCCGCGGATATCGACGGGGTGATCGTCGCCTGCTCCAACCTGCAGCGCGCCTACCCGGCCGTGGCCATCGAAGTGCAGGCCGCCCTCGGCATCCAGGGTTTTGGCTACGACATGAACGTCGCCTGCTCCTCGGCCACCTTCGGCATCCAGGCCGCGGTCAACAGCGTGCAGCTGGGCCAGGCCCGCGCGATCCTCATGGTCAACCCGGAGATCTGCACCGGTCACCTGAACTTCCGCGATCGCGACAGCCACTTCATCTTCGGTGACGCCGCCACCGCGGTGGTCATCGAGCGTGCCGACCAGGCCACCAGCGAGCATCAGTTCGAGGTGGTGGGCACCAAGCTGCTGACGCAGTTCTCCAACAACATCCGCAACAACTTCGGCTTCCTCAACCGCGCCGCGGAAGAGGGCATCGGCACCCGCGACAAGCTGTTCGTGCAGGAAGGCCGCAAGGTGTTCAAGGACGTTTGCCCGATGGTGGCCGAGCTGATCGGCGAGCACCTGGCGCAGAACGATATCCCGGTCAGCGACGTGAAGCGCTTCTGGCTGCACCAGGCCAACCTGAACATGAACCTGCTGATCACCCGCAAGCTGCTCGGCCGTGACGCCGAGGCCCACGAAGCGCCGGTGATCCTCGACACCTACGCCAACACCAGCTCGGCCGGTTCGGTCATCGCCTTCCACAAATACCAGGACGACCTGCCCGCCGGTTCCATCGGCGTGCTGAGTTCCTTCGGCGCCGGTTACTCCATCGGCAGCGTGATCCTGCGCAAGCGCTGATCGTGCCCGCCGACGACAGCGAGCTGTTGTCCCGCCTGCTGGCTGGTGACCAGCAGGCCTTCCGCACCCTGGTAGCCACCTACCAGGGCGCGATGCGCGCCGTGGCCATCGCCATCGTCGGCGCCGCCCATGCCGATGAGGTGGTGCAGGACGCCTGGCTCGCTGCCGTGCGCAACCTGGATGGCTTCCAGGGCCGCGCCAGCCTCAAGACCTGGCTGCTGACCATCACCGCCAACACGGCCAAATCCCGCCTGCGCAAGGTGCGCCGCGACGTGTCGCTGGACGACCTGCCCGCGCCCCACGGCAGCCTCGACGAAACCCGCTTCGCCGCCGACGGCCACTGGAGCCCGGCGCCGCTGGCCTGGCACGAGGATTCGCCCGAGGCCCTGCTGGCCGAGGACGAGCTGCGCCAATGCCTGGAAAAGACCCTGCTGAGCCTCTCCGAACTGCAGCGCAGCGTGTTGCTGCTGCGTGAACGTCAGGGCCTGGAGCTGGAGGAGATCTGTAATCTGCTGGAGGTTTCGCTCTCCAATGTCCGGGTACTGCTGCACCGTGCGCGGCTGAAGGTGTTCGCCACCGTGGAGCATTTCGAGGAGACCGGGGAATGCTGACCTGCAAGGAACTGGTGGCGCGCTCCAGCGACCTGCTGGACGAACAGCTGGGCTGGCGCGAGAAGCTCGCGCTGCGCCGGCACCTGCTGCTGTGCCGCCACTGCCGGCGCTACCTGCGGCAGATGCGCCTGGCCCAGGCCACCCTGCGCCTGCTGCCGGAACCGCCGCGCCCTGACTCGGAACGCCTGGCTGACCACCTCGCGGAATTGCGCCGGGACAGCGCGCGGGGCTGAGCCGCGGGTCGCTCTTGCGTTGGGGTGACAGTAAGCAACTGTTTTCTTCTGGAGGAGTCCGTGCCGATGCCTCCCCTCACCTCAGCCCTCTCCCTCCGGGAGAGGGCGCAGTCCGAGCCGACTGGCGCCAAGGTTTCATCCTGCGTCGAACGGTCCCCTCTCCCCCGGGAGAGGGTTAGGTGAGGGCCAACCCGAGCGCAGACAGATCTCGTAGGAGCGGACCTTGTCCGCGAAAATCCGATGGCGTGCCCTGAACGATCGGCGCGAAGCGCACCCCATCGCGGACGGAGTCCGCTCCTACGAGGGGTTCACCACCGGTGCAGGTGCTTGCGCCCGCCACGCCTCCAACCCACCCGACAGCGCCCAGGTGCGCGGGTGTCCGAAGGCCTGCAACCGCTCCGCCAGCATCGCGGCGGAGAGTTCGTGGGGGCAGGCGCAGTAGATCACCACGTCCTTGTCCGCCAGGCTGTCGCCCAGCTCATCCAGTGCGCCGTCCAGGCTGAAGGCGATGGAGCCGGGGATCGCTTCGTCATCGAACTGCGCCCGCACGTCGAGAATCAGCGGCGGCTCGCCGGCATCCAGGCGTGCCCGCAGTTCGTCGACGCTGATGCGTGGAATCCGTGCCGTGCGCTTGAGCAGGCTGAAGCGCTGCCAGAGCTTCCAGGCGATGAACAGGCCGAAGGCGCCCAGCAGCACTGCGATTCCCACACTGGCGTATTCGGTGAGCAACGCGAGGATGCGGTCCACTGCGCTGCTGAAGATGCTCCCGAGCAGCAGTGCCGAGCCGGCCCAGAGCGCCGCGCCGGCGCAGTCGTAGGCGAGGAAGCGCACCAGTGGCGTGCGTGTCATGCCGGCCATGGTGGTGGTCAGCGCGCTGGCGCCCGGCAGGAAGCGCGAGATCAATAGCGCGCGCGGGCCGACGCGCAAATACAGGCTCTGGCTCTGGCGGATGCAACTGTCCGGCGACAGCGACACCTTGCACACGCTGCGCAGCATGAAACCGCCGAAGCGGCGGCCGGCGCCGAACCAGATCAAGTCGGCGATCAGGCAGGCGCACACGGCGACCGCCAGGGCCTGGCCAAGCGGCACGCCGCTGCCCTGCAGAGCCAGGGCGCCCGCGACGATCAGCGCGGGGTAGGCCGGGATCGGCAGGCCCAGTTGTTCCAGCACGACGTTGAAGAACAGCAGGGTAAGGCCGTGTTGCTGGATCAGCGGTTGCAATTCGTGCATCGGAAAGCCTGAGCAGGAAAGGTCGTTCAGGGAAGGGGGACAGCATACCGGCAAAAGGGCTCATCGGAATCGCCCGCAGGCCTAGTCAGCCGCGGCCTGGGACGTTTATGCCATATCGAAATCAAAAGTTCCGCTGTAATAAAAGTTTTATCTACGAGCAACTCCTCTGAAATAACCCCTCGCCAAGATTCCCAGCAACACAAACGGGGGCCGCCAGAACGGCCTGTGCGAGTCCTTGGGGGGCGCGCAGCAGCCAGGCACTCGGCGTGTTCAACGCAAATACCATTAAGGGGAATCTTCGATGATCCGTAAGCACTTCGCCGGTTACGCCGCCACTGCCCTGGCACTGGCCGTTTCCGCCCAGGCTTTCGCAGGCACAGTCACCACCGATGGCGCCGATATCGTGATCAAGACCAAAGGCGGTCTTGAAGTCGGCACCACCGACAAGGAATTCAGCTTCAAGCTCGGTGGCCGTCTGCAAGCGGATTACAGCCGCTTCGATGGTTTCTACACCAAGAACGGCAACAACGGTGACGGCGCCTACTTCCGCCGCGCCTACCTGGAGCTGGGCGGCACTGTCTACAAGGACTGGAAATACCAGATCAACTACGACATGTCCCACAACTCCGGTAACGCTGACAACGGTTACTTCGACGAAGCTTCCTTCAGCTACATCGGCTTCGCCCCGGTGACCCTGAAGTTCGGCCGCTTCGACCCGGACTTCGGTCTGGAAAAAGCCACCAGCTCCAAGTGGGTCACCGCTACCGAGCGTACCTCCGCCTACGAACTGGCTGACTGGATCAACACCCACCAGGACGGCATGGGCGCCCAGGTTGGCGGCGTCGTCGCCAACATGGCTTACCTGGATGCCGGCGTGTACGCCAAGGACGCCGACGATACCGACGGCGACAGCGTCAAGCAGTTCAACTTCCGTGGTGTGTTCGCGCCGCTGAACACCGACGGCAACGTGCTGCACGTGGGCGTGGACTACGCCTACCGTGACCTGGACGACACCGCCTTCGACTCCCGCATCCGTCCGCGTCTGGGCATGCGTGGTATCGCCACCAACGGCGGTAACGATGCTGGCGACAACGGCAACCGCGCGACCTTTGGCGGCGCCACCCTGAGCCCGGCCGGTTCCTACAAGGACGACTCCACCTGGGGTGCTGAATTCGCCTACGCCATCGGCCCGTTCTCCGCTCAGGCCGAATACCTGAAGCGCAAGCTGAAGGCTGATGCCGACGCTTACCAGGACATCAAGGCTGACGGCTACTACGGCCAGCTGGCGTACACCATTACCGGTGAATCCCGCGCGTACAAGCTCGATGGCGCCAAGTTCGACACCATCAAGCCGGCCAACAAGGAAATCGGTGCGTGGGAAGTCTTCTACCGTTACGACCACATCAAGGTCGATGACCCGAACGTGGTGGTTGCCACCGCCACCCGCGACGTGGGCGACACCAAGGCCAGCACCAACACCGTCGGTGTGAACTGGTACGCCAACGAAGCGGTGAAGGTCTCCCTGGACTACGTCCACGTCAGCACCGACGGCATCCGCAACGCCAATGGCGACGACGACGGCAACGGCGTCGTCACCCGCCTGCAGTACGTGTTCTAAGAAACACAGTTCTACCGTTTGACTCCTTTGTGTGAACCCCCGCTTCGGCGGGGGTTTTTTATGGCTTCGGGAAAACATCTTCCGAATGAATCGTCATGCTGCTCCTTACGTAGGAGCGGATTCATCCGCGATCGGGTGGGCCTCGCGCGGCGGCTGGCCATCGCGGACGGAGTCCGCTCCTACGGCCTTGCTGCCTCAGCGAAATCCGGGCCCGGCCGGCCGCCGGTGGAATTCGAACTCAAGCAGTTCATCGAACGGGTTGCCCATTTCCAGCCGCGTCCAGCCCAGCTTGAGAAGGAAAGCCAGCGCCCCCGGGTTGTCCGGCCGCACGCTGGCCCTCCAGAGCGGGCTGCCCTGCAATTCGCGGCGATTCATCACCAGCCCCATTACCGCGCGTCCGATGCCGGAGCCGCGCAGTGGTGGGCGTACGGCAAGGTCGGTGACGAAGTAATACGGATGCGCCGGGCTGGGCAGGTTGATCCCCACCACCGCGACCAACTCTTCGCCTCGCAGGATGCTGTACAGCGCCCTGTCCGGATCGACCAGCCCTTGTTCCATCCAGACGCGGTCCATGGGGCCCAACTGCGCATCGAGTACCGGGTCGGCGAACCAGCTTTCGTACGGCGGAAGGTCCTTTGCCTGGAAAGGTCGGATCTGCATGCGGTCGCTCTCGGGTGCAGCTTTGGGAAGTTTCACACTCGCATCCACTGGGCGATTGCGTCAATCGACCCTGAGCGCTCCCGTCATTGAGGCCGCGCGCAGCCAGCACCTACGCTGCGGGCACTCAACCCACCGGGAGTCGACCATGCTGCGCAATCACTTCGAGACCGAGCACAACCTGTTCCGCGATGCGTTCCGATCCTTCCTCGACAGGGAAGTGGTGCCTCACCAGGAGGAATGGGAGGAAGCCGGCGTGGTGGACCGCAATGTCTGGCGCAAGGCGGGGGAGATGGGCTTCCTGTTGCCCTGGGCGGAAGAGGAGTACGGCGGAACCGCGCTGAAGGATTTCCGATACGAACAGATCATGTGCGAGGAACTGGCCGCCATCAACGAGCCGGGCTTCATGATCCCGCTGCACTCGGCACTGTGCGGCCCCTACATCGCCGAATACGGCAACGCCGAGCAGAAGGCTCGCTGGCTACCGGGGATCATCCGCGGCGAGAGCATCCTCGCGGTGGCGATGACCGAGCCGTCGGCCGGCTCCGACCTCGCCGGGATGCGCACCACGGCGGTGGACAAGGGCGACCACTTCGTCCTCAACGGCTCCAAGGTGTTCATCTCCAATGGTTTGCTGGCGGACCTGGTGATCGTCGCGGCCAAGACCGATCCGTCGAACAAGCACGCCATGGGCCTGTTCGTGGTCGAACGCGGCATGGAGGGCTTCGAGCGTGGACGCAATCTGAAGAAGCTGGGCATGAAGAGCCAGGACACCGCCGAGTTGTTCTTCAACAATGTGAAGGTGCCGAAGGAAAACCTGCTGGGCGACGCCAAGGGTGGCTTCTTCTACCTCATGAACATGCTCGCCCAGGAGCGCCTGACCAACGCCTGTGGCGCGGTGGCCGGCGCCGAGGCGGCGCTGAACGCCACCATCGATTACGTCAAGGAACGCAAGGCGTTCGACCGCCCGGTGGCGCACTTCCAGAACACCCGCTTCAAGCTGGCCGAAATGCGCACGCAGATCGACGTGGCGCAGGTGTTCACCGACCGCTGCGTGATGGACCACAACCAGAAGAAGCTCACCGCCGAAGTGGCCGCCGAAGCCAAGCTGTTCACCACCGAGCTGCTGTGCAAGGTAGTCGACGAAGGCGTGCAACTGCACGGCGGCTGGGGTTACATGTGGGAGTATCCGATCTGCAAGATGTACGCGAACGCGCGCATCCAGCGCATCTTCGCCGGTACCTCGGAGATCATGAAAGAGATCATCAGCCGCGGCATGAAGCTCTGAAGTCGCGGCGCCACGCATCGATTGAGCGAAACAGGAGTGCCCATGAACGGCCCGCTCGCGTCCCTGAAGATCCTCGATTTCTCCACGTTGCTGCCGGGGCCGTTCGCCTCGCTGCTGCTGGCCGACATGGGCGCCCAGGTGCTGCGGGTGGAGTCGCCCTCGCGCATGGACCTGGTGCGCGTGCTGCCGCCCCATGTGGATGGCACCTCCGCCAGCCACGCCTACCTCAACCGCAACAAACGCTGCATCGCGCTGGACCTCAAGCAGGCCGAGGCGGTAGAGGTGGTGAAGCAGCTCGTGCAGGAATACGACATCGTGCTGGAGCAGTTCCGTCCCGGCGTGATGGACAAGCTGGGTGTGGGCTACGAGGCGCTCAAGGCGATCAATCCGAAGCTGATCTACGTGTCGATCACCGGCTACGGCCAGACCGGGCCGCTGCGTGACCGCGCCGGGCACGACATCAACTACCTGGCCCTGGCAGGCGTCGCCAGCTACACCGGGCGCCGCGAGAGCGGCCCGCTGCCGCTGGGCGTGCAACTGGCGGACATCGGTGGCGGCTCGCTGCACGGCGTGATGGGCCTGCTGGCGGCGGTCATCCACCGGCAGCAGACGGGGGAGGGGCAGCAGGTGGATGTCAGCATGACCGACTGCGCCTTCAGCCTGCACGGCATGGCCGGCGCGGGTTACCTCGCCGCTGGCGTCGAGCCGGAGATGGAAGGTCTCGCGCTCAACGGCGGGAGCTTCTACGACTACTACCGCACTCGCGATGGCCGCTGGTTCTCGGTGGGCAGCCTGGAGCCGCAGTTCATGCAGCAATTCTGCGCCGCCATCGGGCGTCCGGAGCTGGCCGCGCGCGGGCTGTCGCCCAAGACCGAGGATCAGCAGGCGCTCAAGCGCGAGATCGCCATCGCCTTCGAGAAGCACGATTTCAGCGAATGGCAGGCGCGCTTCGCCGCACTGGACGCCTGCGTCGAACCGATGCTGTCGATTGCCGAAGCGGTGGAGCATCCGCAGCTGCGCGAGCGTGGCGTTGTCACCCAGGTGCCCACTGGGCAGGGTGGCGAGCAGCGGCAGATCGCCTGCCCGATCCGCTTTTCCGCCGGTCTGCCCGACCCCCGCCATATCGGCGCCGCGCTGGGCGCGCACACGGCCGAGGTGATGGCGGAGCTGGGGTATACCGACGAGCAGGTCGCAGCGCTCAAGTCGGCGAAGGTCATCGCCTGAGCCGCTTCACTCGCGGCGGGTTTCGCCGGTGAAGATCAGCGTCGCGCGGCAGCGCCGGCAGTAGTAACGGCGCCCCTGGGCGACCAGGTTATGGCGCTGGGCGGAGAAGGGGAATTCATTGCCTTCGCCGCAGTGGCAGCGATACAGGTAGCGGGTGGAGCGGCGGCGCTTGATCTCATAGGTGTGGCAGCGATCAGGCGGCAGGCCGTAGATGCCGCGCATGATCAGCTGCCACTCCTCGCCATGCGGGCGGATGCGCGGGCCGAACATCTGGTGGGCGATCAGGTGGGCCACTTCATGGGCCACGGTCTGCTGGAGGAAGTGGTCGTGGTTTTCCCGGTACAGCTGCGGGTTGAAGCGCAGCAGGTTTTCATCGAGATGGGCGACGCCGGCCTTCTGGCCGCGTAGCCGGAAGCTCACTTCCGGGCGGGGAAAGCGCCGCTGGAAGAAGGCTTCGGCCTGCTGGTAGCAGGCTTCGACGCGAGCGTTGAGCTGTTCAGGCATACAGTGGTTCTCCGACGGGGGCAGATTATGCCGCAGTCGAAGCGCCGGTGGAGGATTTCTCGCCGCCGCTCGTCCGGGGTGCAGATTCAGGCAAGCGCGGCGAGTTTCAGGCAAGACTGCTCTTGGTAGGAGCGAGCTTGCTCGCGAACCACTCAGCGATGAAGCCACCGGCGAGCATGGCTCGCGAGCAAGCTCGCTCCTACGAAAAGCCAAAAAGAAACCGGGCCACTGAGGGCCCGGTTCTTTTGCACAGAACAGGATCAGGTGTATTCCGGGCCGACGCCGCTGCCCCAGAGGATGACGGACAGCGCCATCATCGCCACCAGCACCACCAGTCCCACCGCCAGCACCGAGCTGGAGAACAGGAAGCCTTCATCCTTGGGAATGTTCATGAAGGTCGGGATGCCGACGTAGAGCAGGTAGACCGTGTAGCAGATCGCCGCGGTGCCGATGATCATCCCCAGCCACAGGTGTGGATAGAGCGCCGCCAGCCCGCCGATGAACAGCGGCGTCGCGGTGTACGCGGCGAACACGATGCATTGGGTCAGCGATGGCGAGGCGTCGTAGGTGCGCGCCATCCAGTGGATGAAGGCGCCCATCACGGCCACACCGGCGAGCATGGCGATGTACGTCATGATGGTCAGCTGGATCGCACTGGCGGCGGTCAGCTTGACCGGTCCCGCATTGCCGAGAACCCAGCCCACCTGCGTCGTGCCGATGTAGGCGGAAATGACCGGGATGGCAGCGAGGATCAGGACGTGGGTCAGGTACATGTGGCTAATGGATTCTTCCTCGCCACGGATTTCCTGCCATTCCTGATCGGGATGGGTGAAGAGCCCCCACACATGATGGATCATGTCAGCATTCTCCTCTTCTTATAGAAGGTCGCCCCCCAGCGAGGCGCCGAGTGCGCGTAGCCAGCGACATCCGGTGCCCGGCCGACCTATGCGACCTTAAGTCGCAGTATAGGAATGGCTGGAAGGCACGTCGTCTGTGGGGTTAGAGCAAATGGAAGCTTCACGGGCGGCTGTAATAGCGCTCCAGAATTTCCATCGCCTTGTTGATCGACTGCAGGCGCGTGGTGCTGCCACCCCGATCCGGGTGGTGCTGGCTCACCAACTGCCGGTAGCGCAGCTTGATCAGGGCATAATCGACTGGCCCGTCCTCCAGTTCGAACAGCGCCAGCGCAGCCGCTTTCTCCTCGTTGCCCTGCATGCGCGTCCAGAAGCTTTTCAGCATTTTCTCGACGTCTAGTTCACTTGTTTCCTTCAGGTGTTTCTCGTCCAGATAGTAGGAACGCAGCACATCCTGCTCGCCGAGCGCCTGCGCGCCACGCATATAAGGCGAGAGACGAATCTGCAGCGGGCCGATTTCCAGGTGCGCGGCATTTTCCGCCCAGAGCCGGTCACGCAGCCGATACAGCGCGTTGAAGACGAGGAAATGCGTGCGGAACAGCACCAGCTTGTCGGTCAGCGGCAGGTTGGGCACATGGGTGCAATGCCGAGCCTTCAACTGCTGGATCAGCTGGAATTCGGAGATTCCTTCAGGGGCTTCCCTCAGCAGCTCCAGGAGCTGGTCCGTCAGGTCAAGGGAAGGATCGAGATCGGGCGTCATGCTGTCAGATTAGCAGCAGCCCGATGGAGGGGCTGGGGTATGCGTCGCTTTGCGCGTAAAATGACCGGCTTTTCGTCTTGCCCTTCGGATTCCAGAGCACCATGGCCAGCACCCTTTCGGTCAACCAGAACAAACTGCAGAAACGCCTGCGCCGCCAGGTTGGCGAAGCGGTCACCGACTTCAACATGATCGAGGACGGCGACAAGGTGATGGTCTGCCTGTCCGGCGGCAAGGACAGCTACACCCTGCTGGACATCCTGCTGTACCTGCAGAAGGTGGCGCCGATCCAGTTCGAGATCGTTGCGGTGAACATGGACCAGAAGCAGCCCGGCTTCCCCGAGCACGTGCTGCCGCAGTACCTGGAGTCCATCGGCGTGCCGTACCACATCATCGAGAAGGACACCTACTCGGTGGTGAAGGAGAAAATCCCGGAGGGCAAGACCACCTGCTCCCTGTGCTCGCGCCTGCGTCGTGGCACTCTTTATACCTACGCCGACGAGATCGGTGCGACCAAGATGGCGCTGGGGCACCACCGCGACGACATCCTGGAAACCTTCTTCCTCAATATGTTCTACGGCGGCACCCTCAAGGCCATGCCGCCCAAGCTGTTGTCCGACGACGGTCGCAACGTGGTGATCCGCCCGCTGGCGTACTGCAACGAGAAGGACATCGAGGCCTACTCGGTGCTCAAGGAATTCCCAATCATCCCCTGCAACCTGTGCGGTTCGCAGGAGAACCTGCAGCGCCAGGTGGTCAAGGAAATGCTGCTGGACTGGGAGCGCAAGTCGCCGGGGCGCACCGAGATCATGTTCCGCGCGCTGCAGAACGTCGTGCCGTCGCAACTGGCCGACCGCAACCTGTTCGACTTCAACAGCCTGCGCATCGACGAGACCGCCACCCCGCGCTTCCTCGACGTGATGAACCTGTAATTCCCCTGCAAGGACGCCCGATGCGCGATTACCCGTGGCTGTACGAATACTGCCTGAACCGCTTCGGCTCGGTCGAAGCGCTGGAAGCCCGGCTGCCGCAGGCCAGGACGCCGGCCGAACTGGCGGCGGTGAGTGATGATCGCTACCTGTCGCTGATCAGCCTGCGTATCTTCCGCGCTGGCCTCAAGCACAGCCTGGTGGACGCCAAGTGGTCGGCCTTCGAGGAGGTTTTCTTCGGCTTCGATCCGGAGAAGGTCGTGCTCATGGGCGGCGAGCGCCTGGAAAACCTGATGCAGGATGCCCGGCTGATCCGCCACCTGGGCAAGCTCAAGAGCGTGCCACGCAATGCCCAGTTCGTCCTGGACATTGCCCGCGAATACGGCAGCTTTGGCAAGCTGCTGGCGCAGTGGCCGTCCAGCGACATCGTGGGGTTGTGGAAGCTGCTGGCCAAGCGCGGCAACCAGTTGGGCGGCATGTCCGCGCCGCGCTTCCTGCGCATGGCCGGCAAGGATACCTTCGTCCTCAGCGACGACGTCGTCGCCGCGCTCAAGGCCCAGGAGATCGTCGACAAGGCGCCGACCAGCCAGAAAGACCTGGCCCAGGTCCAGGCGGCCTTCAATACCTGGCAGGAACAAAGCGGCCGTCCGCTGTGCCATATCTCGATGATGCTGTCGTACACGGTCAACCACTGACGCGCGGCCTGGCCGCAGGGGAGGGCGCATGGATTCGGCGATCGAACGCACTGGCGCGGCACTGGCGCGCGCCGAGCGCATCCTGGTGATTACCGGCGCCGGGCTCTCCGCCGACTCCGGCATGCCTACCTATCGCGGCCTGGGCGGCTTGTACAACGGCCGCACCGCGGAAGGGATACCCATCGAGGTCGCGATCTCCGGCCCGATGCTGCAGAAGGACCCGGCGCTGTGCTGGAAGTACCTGGCCGAGTTGGGCAAGGCCTGCCTGAATGCGCAACCCAATGCCGGCCACGATGCCATCGCCGAGTTGCAACGGCTCAAGCCGCAGTGCTGGGTGCTGACGCAGAACATCGATGGCTTCCACCGCCGGGCCGGCTCGCCGCCGGAACGGCTGATCGAGATTCATGGCCAGCTGGCGCCGCTGTACTGCCAGTCGTGCGGGCTGGAGAGCGCCGAGCTGGCCGCGCACCTGGACGGCCGACTGCCGCCGACATGCGCCCGCTGCGCCGGTGTTTTGCGCCCGCCGGTGGTGCTGTTCGAAGAGATGCTGCCCGAAGAGGCGATCGACACCCTGTACGCGCAACTGCACAAGGGATTCGACGCCGTGCTGCTGGTGGGAACCACCGCGAGCTTCCCCTATATCATCGAGCCGGTGCTGCGCACGCGGGAAGCGGGAGGCTTCACTGCCGAGGTGAATCCAGGACTGACCGACCTCAGTTCCGTGGTCGAAGAAAGAATGGTGGGTCGAGCCTTAGACATTATGCCGCGCCTGCTGGGTCACATTCCGCGATAAAAAACTTGCATTAGCCCCATTGAGCGGGCAAATTACCCCGCTATTAAATGGAACTAATGAGACACGGTCGTGCCCATGCTTAAACGCTTCGCACCCCTCGTGCCCATGAGTTTCGTTCTGCTGCTGGCCGCTTGTGCCAGCCATTCGCCGGAATCGCAGCCGAACCAGGTCGCTTCAACGCCTGCCACTCGAGCCGCGATCCAGGCTAACCAGCACAAGATAGCGCTGGTGAATGAGTCGCAGGACGAGGGGGCCAAAAACGATAACGGCAGTTCGACTGCCCATGTATCCGACATTCTCGACCGCGCGTTCTCGCTGATCGGTACGCCGTACCGCTTTGGTGGGAAATCCGAGCGGACGGGCTTCGATTGCAGCGGCTTCGTGGGCTACCTGTTCCGCGAAGAAGCGGGCATCAGCCTGCCGCGCTCCACGCGTGAGATGATCAACATGGACGTCCCGCTGGTCTCCAAAGAAGACCTGCAGCCGGGCGACCTGATCTTCTTCAACAACCGTGGTCGCGGTAGCGTCAGCCACGCCGGCATCTATATCGGCGATGGCCAGTTCATCCACTCCGCCAGCCGCCGCGGCGGTGGTGTACGGGTGGACAGCCTGGACGAGAGCTACTGGCGCCTGAGCTACATGGAAGCCAAGCGCGTACTCGAGCCTGGCTACGAGCCGAAGACGGCGACCCGCTAAACTTAAAGTTTTACTTTAAGTATTGCGTTCAAGTCGCTGTTGATACAAAGTGATGGCACTCCTTGACGGGATGCCATCACATGCTCGTTCCTCAGCGCATCGTTCTTCTCGCTATTCTCGCCTCGCTGGCCGCCTGCGCCAGCCGCACACCGCCGTCCCCACCCCCTGTGGTGAATGCGCCCGCCGCTCCCGTCTACAACACCCAGGCTGCTGACGATGTGCTGATCCGCGCGATTGGCCTGGTCGGTACGCCCTACCGCTGGGGTGGCAATACGCCCGACGGCGGTTTTGATTGCAGCGGCCTGATCGGCTACGTCTACCGCGACGCCACCGGCCTGATGCTGCCGCGTTCCACTCGCGAGATGATTACCATGCGCGCGCCCACCGTTGGCCGCGAATCCCTGCAGAGCGGCGACCTCGTGTTCTTCGCCACCAGTGGTGGACGGGGTGTCAGTCATGCGGGTATCTATGTCGGCGACGGGCGCTTCGTGCACGCGCCCAGAACGGGCGGAACCGTACGCCTGGACAGCCTCGACAGCGCCTATTGGCAAAAGGCATTCCTCGAAGCCAAGCGCGTCCTCGCCGTGCAGAGTCTCGCCCTCCATCCCTGATTCTCAGGAGGGCCCATGACCACTCGCACGCTGAGTCTCGACGACTCCCTCTACCAGTACCTTCTCGACGTCTCCCTGCGCGACTCGCCCGTCAAGGCTCGCCTGCGCGCCGAGACCGCCAACCTGCCCACGTCCCGCTGGCAGGTCGCCCCCGAGCAAGGGCAATTCCTCGCCCTGCTGGTCAGGCTGATCGGCGCGAAGCGAGTCCTCGAAATCGGCACCTTCACCGGCTACAGCACCTTGTGCATGGCCGAAGCCTTGCCCGACGGCGGCCATATCCTGTGTTGCGACCTGCCGGGGGACTACAACGACATCGCGCGCCATTACTGGCATGACGCCGGCGTCGATTTGCGCATCGAACTGCGCCTCGGGCCAGCGCTCACCACGCTGGAGGCGCTGATAGCCGGCGACCAGCACGGCAGCTTCGACCTGGTCTTCATCGATGCGGACAAGGCCAACTACCCCGCTTACCTCGAACACGCGCTGACCTTGCTGCGCGTCGGCGGCCTGGCGGTGTTCGACAACGTGCTGTGGAGCGGGCGGGTGTTGGAAGCGAACCCCGAGAGCGCGGATACCCGTGCCATTCAGCAATTCAACCTGGCGCTGAAGCGGGACGAGCGCGTGGACTATTCCCTGGTGCCGATCGGCGACGGCATGAGTCTTTGCCGCAAGCGTTGAGCGCCACCGGACAGAAAAAAGGCACGCCAATCGGCGTGCCTTTTTCGTTACCAGCGCCTGGATCAGGCCACATCCACCAGAATCACTTCGCTGTCTTCCAGCGCCGTGACCTTGACGACGGTCTCGTCGGAGATGGCGGCGCCGTCGCGGGCCAGCAGTTCGATGCCGTTGACCTCGACCTTGCCCACCGCGGGCACCAGATAGGCGCGGCGATCACTGCCCAACTCGTACTCGGCGATCTGGCCGGCCTTCAGCGTGGCGGCGACCAGGCGGCCTTCGGCGCGGATGCGCAGGGCGTCGGCGTCGTTCTCATAGCCGCTGGCCAGCGTCACGAAGCGCCCGGCGCGGTCGCCCTTCGGGAAGGGTTTGGCGCCCCAGGACGGCGTGCCGCCGCGTACCGAGGGGATAATCCAGATCTGGAAGATCTTGGTGACATCCTTCTCCAGGTTGTACTCGGAGTGCACGATTCCCGAGCCTGCGCTCATCACCTGCACGTCGCCCGCTTCGGTACGGCCCTTGTTGCCCAGGCTGTCCTGGTGGGTGATCGCACCCTGGCGGACATAGGTGATGATTTCCATCTCGCGGTGCGGGTGCGGCGGGAAGCCAGTGCCGGCGGCGATTTCGTCATCGTTCCAGACGCGGAGGTTTCCCCAGTCCATACGCTCGGGGTCGTAGTACTCGGCGAAGGAGAAATGGTGCTTGGCGTTGAGCCAGCCGTGGTTGGCGCCGCCGAGTTGTTGGAAGGGTCTGCGTTCGATCATGACTTAGTCCTCATGGGGCGCGGCTGGCCGGTGGGCCAGTCCGCGCGGTTCATGGGGCTATCTTCTCGCGCAGATGATCGATAAAAAAGCGCAAATATCGGCAGATATTAATCTAGAAATTCGATTTTACTCGGCCGCGCGCTTCTCCCCTTGATCGAGGAATTTGCTGAGGAACTGGCGCGTGCGCTCTTCCTTTGGCTGGGCGAACAACGCCTTGGTATCACCCTGTTCCACGATCACGCCTTTGTCGATGAAGATCGCCCGGTTCGCGACGTCGCGGGCGAAGCTCATCTCGTGGGTGACGATGACCATGGTGCGCTTTTCCTGGGCCAGGCCACGAATGGTCGCCAAGACCTCGCCGACCAGTTCCGGGTCCAGCGCCGAGGTTGGCTCGTCGAACAGGATCACGTCGGGCTGCATGGCCAGGGCGCGGGCAATGGCGACGCGCTGTTGCTGCCCGCCGGAAAGACGCTTGGGATAGGCGTCTTCCTTGCCGGCCAGGCCGACCTTCGCCAGCAGTTGGCGAGCGCGCTCGATGGCCTGGGCGCGCGGCTCCTTCTTCACGATGATCGGGCCTTCCACCACGTTCTCCAGCGCGGTGCGGTGGGGGAACAGGTTGAAGTTCTGGAAGACGAAGCCCACGTGCTGGCGCAGCTTGCGGATCAACCCTTGTTGGCCGCTGAGCGGCTTGGAGGCATCGATGCGGATGTCGCCGACCTGGATGGTTCCGCCGTTGGGCACTTCCAGCAGGTTCAGGCAGCGCAGCAGGGTGGTCTTGCCCGAGCCGCTGGGGCCGATGATCGCGACCACTTCGCCAGGCTCGACGGTCAGGTCGATGCCCTTGAGCACCTCCTGGCCACGGAACTGCTTGGTCAACTGGCGTACTTCGATCATGCGTCGTGCTCCTGGTCGTGACGGTTGACCCGGTCTTCCAGGCGGTTCTGCAGGTGCGACAGGATGCTCGCGAGGATCCAGTAGATCAGCGCGGCGGCGAGGTACATGGTGAAGACCTCGAAGGTGCGCGCGGTGATCAGCTGGGCCTGGCGGAACAGTTCCGGGACCTGGATGGTGGCGGCCAGGGCGGTGTCCTTGACCAACGAAATGAAGCTGTTGCCCAGCGGCGGCAGGGCGGTGCGCGCGGCCTGCGGCAGGATGACCCGGCGCAGGGTTTCGGCGCGGGTCATGCCGATACTGGCTGCTGCTTCCCATTGGCCCTTGTCGATGGAGCCGATGGCGGCCCGCAGGATTTCGCAGACGTAGGCGGCCATGTTCAGCGAGAAGCCGATCAGCGCCGCGGGCAGCGGGTCGAGTTCGATGCCGGCCTGGGGCAGGCCGTAATAGATCATGAAGAGCTGGACCAGCAACGGCGTGCCGCGGAAGAACGACACGTAGATGCGCGCGATCCAGCGCACGGGGGTGAATCCGTACAGGCGCATCAGCGCCAGTACGAATCCGAGCAGCAGTCCGAAGAACATGCCGCCAACGCTGAGGACTACCGTAAAGACCGCGCCCTTCAACAGGAAGGGCGCGGAATCCAGCGCTAGCTGCAGGCTTTCTTCGATCATTGGGTGACGTCAGCCTGGAACCATTTCTCCGAGAGTTTCTTCAGCGTGCCATCGGCCCTGAATTTCTCGATGGCCTTGTTCAGCGCCGCGAGCAGTTCCGGGTTGCCTTTGCGCAGTGCGATGCCGGCTTCCTGGCGAGCGAAGGGTGCGCCGGCCAGGGCCATGGCGCCCTTGGTCTTGTTGACCATGTCGAAGGCCGCCAGGCGGTCCACCAGGATCACGTCGATGCGACCGCTGCGCAGGTCCTGGAACTTGGTCGGGTCGTCTTCGTAGGTGCGCACGTCCGCCTGCGGTACGTGCTCGCGCAGCCACTGCTCGTAGTTGGTGCCCAGGCCCACGCCGACTTTCACGCCGGCGAGTTTTTCCGGCGCGTCGTACTTGCCTTCGTCACCCTTGCGCACCAGCGCCTGGATGCCGGACACGGTGTAGGCGTCGGAGAAGTCGTACTTCTTCTTGCGCTCCTCGGAGATGGTTACCTGGTTGATCACCAGGTCCAGGCGCTTGGATTCCAGCGCGGCGAGGATGCCGTCCCACTTGGTCGGCTGCAGCTTGGCGGTTGCGCCCAGCTCCTTGGCGATCAGGTTGGAGAAGTCCACTTCGAAGCCGGCGAGCTTGCCGTTTTCGTCCTGGAAGCTGAAGGGCGGGTAGGTGCCTTCCAGGCCGACGCGGACTTCGCCCTTGGATTTGATCTGGGCGAGCAGGTCGTCGGCGGCCTGGGCCTGGCCGAAGAGGCTGGCGCCGAGGCTCAGGGTCAGGCTGGCAAGCAAGAAATGACGTCGCAGTGCGGAAAAGGTCATGGTGGGCCCCGTTTTTGGTGTTTTAAGCAGGTTAGTCAACGCGTGGCGACTATATGGGCAGAATCGTTATGCAATAAAATAATAAAAAATTACATACCTAGTTCTGCAGGTTATTTTGCGTCGCTCGCAGGGTGGTACGCAAAGAGCGCCGGCGAACCCCCGGTGTGCAGGAACAGGATCGGCCCGGCGTTCGTGAAACGTTCCCGGCGGATGCCGTCCAGGAGGCCGGCCATGGCCTTGCCGGTGTAGACCGGGTCCAGCAGCAGGCCCTCGTGGCTGGCCAGCAGGCGAACGGCGTCGAGCGTGCCGGCATTGGGTTCGCCGTAACGCGGGCCGAAATAGTCGTCCCACAGGTGAATGGTGGGCAACGCCGGCGTGTCATGGCCGAGCAACTCCAGGGTGCGCTGCACCAATCCTTCGACTTTCGGCCGCTGCGCCGCATCGGTGCGCGAGACGGTCACGCCGATCACGTCGAGTTCCGGCAGGGCCTCGGCGAATGCAATCGCCAGGCCGGCATGGGTGCCGGCGCTGCCGGAGGCGAGTACCACGGCGGAGAACGCCTGACCGCTGGCGCGGATCTGTTCCGCCAGTTCCAGCCCGGCGCGCACGTAGCCCAACGCGCCGAGCGCATTGGAGCCGCCAATGGGCACGAGGTAGGGCTGGCGGCCCTCGCGGCGCAGGCGTTCGCCGGTGTGTGCCAGCAACTCGTCCGCGGTGTCGAGGTTCGGCACGAGTTCGACCTCGGTGCCGAACAGGTCGAGCAACAGGCGGTTGCCGTTGCTCAGGTAATTGCGGTCATCGGTGCCGATGGGGTTTTCCAGCAGTGCCACGCAGCGCAGCCCCAGCTTCGCCGCAACGGCAGCGGTCTGGCGCACGTGATTGGACTGGATCGCCCCGGCGGTCACCAGCGTATCGGCTCCCGCCTTCAGCGCATCGGCGGCGAGGAATTCCAGCTTGCGCACCTTGTTGCCGCCCAGGGCAAAGGGCGTGGTGTCGTCGCGCTTTACCCACAGGTCGCGGCCCAGGTGCGCCGAAAGACGCTCCAGCTTGTCCAGCGGCGTCGGGCCGCCGGCCAGGTCGAGACGGGGAAAGCGGGCGAGGGCTTCACGCAGGGCGCTCATCAGAAATACTCGGTGTGGCGGCAGGATGCGTCACGATAGAGCGCGCGAAGGCCCGCCGCAATCCGCTGGGCGAGCCAGTGACGCCGCCTTGCACGGGAATGTCGCGCCGAAGATCCACCCTTCGCCGGTGAAAACTCCAGAGGCTGTGAATCAATGTGCGGACAGCCGCGCGGCGAACCGCTACGCTCCACGCTCAGATCCGGAATCTTTAACCGGGCGATAACGAAAACAGGAAAACCAGGGCGGGGAAATCCGATGACTTCAGCAGTACCTTCACGCGCTTCGCTGCAACGCTGGACGCTTCAGCTGCTCGGCGCGCTGGCCCTGATGGTGGGGCTGAGCAACCCGGCGCTGGCCGCCCGGGAGCTGCCTTCGGGAATGTTGGTGGGCTTCGTCGACAGTGCCGTGTACCCGGTCATTACCCTGAAGCGGCCCAAACCCAGCCTGTTGCGCCAGGTGATCACCATCGGTCTGTACAAGAAAACCATCAGCTATCCGCTGTCGGTGACCATCCGCATTCGCGACGAGAACAACCGCTTCATGGTCTACGGCCTGCTGCCGAAGATCACCGGCAAGTTCGTCGGCATCAAGATGGGCCTGGACAGCCGGGTCAGCCAGATCTGGGTGATGACCGAGGCGGAAGCGACCGAATACGTGACCCGGCCGGATACGCTCTTCCCGCCCACCAGCTGACGGCGTTGTCTGCGCCGCTCGTGCGGGCGGGCAGCCGGAGGAGGGCGACTTCGGCTATCATGAGCGCCGTTTCGAACCCTTCAGAACCGGTTTACCCATGACGTCCTCCCAGCAGCCGCCCCGCGACGACAGCGCCGACAACGCGCCAGAACAACCCAAGCTTTCCCTGGCCGAGCTGGCCAAGGCCGCCCTGGCCGCCCAGCAGCAGGCCAATGGCGCCTACCAGCACCGCAAGCCGCACGACAAGGCAGAGTACCGCCCACCGCATCCGCGCGGCTCGCGCCGCTCGATGGGCAAACGCTGAGGCAGCCTCTCGTCTGAAACAATGCCAGCCGGCGCTCTCGCGGAGGCGCTGGCTGAACTGCGGTGATCGGCGTCGGTCGTATCCGCATCGGTCTTGCCATGCTGGCTGGCCATTTTTTCCGCTCTCGCGAACCTGTCACGGATAGACACCCGCGCCGCGCCATGCGGGGCGCCTCGCGTCCAAGGAGAATCGATGAAAGTCCTCGTTCCTGTCCTTTCCCTGCTGGCACTCGCCGGCTGCATCACCATGACCGGCAATTACGAAGTCAGCGCCCATGACGAGTCCGGCAAAGCCCTGAGCAACGGCAAGTTCCTTGCCCACGGCAGCGGCATCTACACCGTGCGCAACTCCCTCTGCTCGGTCTACCCGAAGGCCATCGTCACCATCAAGGATGTCGAGACAGACCAGGAGCTGGAGGGCGAAAGCCCTTACCACTGCCATTGAGTGCGAGGCCCCGTGGAACGCCGGGGCCCCACGATTCGCTGTATCGTCCGGCCATTGCTCAGAGCGGTGATTGCTTGCCTTCGCGAGTAGAGGCAGCGTGGCTCTCGCCCACCATTTGCTCGGCGAAAATCGGCTTGAACATCGGTACCAGCAGGCGGTTGCCGAATTCGCTCAGGTGATCGTCGTCGTAATACAGCGGACGACCATCAAGGCTGGCCGAGCACTGCTGGCCATCGCACAGGTAGGGGATGGGGTCCAGCACGTGGGCGCCGCACTGCTGGCCTGCAAGGTCCTGCACCTGGCTGACGAAGGCGTTGCGTTGCTGGTAGGTCTGTTGGCTCATGGACACCTTGCGCTCGCGCTTGAGCAACATGGCGCGCCCCATTGCCTCCGGTACGCGCACGCCCATCTCCGGCGTCGGGCGCACCAGATAGAGCGGATGATGCGCCGCCAACTCACACGCGGTTGCCACGTAGTGCTGCCGGTACTCCTCCAGCAGGGCCGCACTGGGGGATGCCGCCGGTTCGGTGAAATACAGCTTCGGCTTGTTCGGCGTCTCGTCCGCCTCGCCGGCAAGCCCGCCGAAGAGGTAGTAAGACGCCCGGTTGATCACGATCACCGGAGTGCCCGGCAGAAGGCTGGCCTGGCGCTGCTGCAGGCTTCCGAGGATCTTCTGGCAAATCTCCTGCTTGGGCGTGTCCAGCTGGGCACCGAAGATGATCGGGCAACCGCTGGTGCCGATAAACAGAACCCCATCCTGCGCGTCGGGCAGGCTGGCGACGATGGCGCTCACCGTTGCCTGCGCGTGGCTGTCGCCCAGTACGATGGCGCGCGTATTCGGGCCGCCGTACTGGCATTCGGTCTTGGCGTCGCATTCGTCCAGGCGCGGATTGCGATTCTCGCGCTCATCGTCCACGCGCTGCACCGCCTCAGGCAGGCGTTGCTCGAAGTCCGTCTTGCGCACCACTTTTGCCGGCCCCATCACCACGAGCATGGCGACGACCACGCAGGCGGTCGCCGCCAGCGGGCGGAGGTGGCCGAGGCGGCGACCGCTGGGCTGCTCGATCCAGTGATAAGAAAGGTGCCCCAGTATCAGGGTCAGCACCAGGCCTGCGGCGATAGCCAGCAGCTGCCCGGAGAGCTCCAGGTAGGCCAGCGCCACGACCACTGGCCAGTGCCAGAGATAGATCGAGTAGGAACGGGTTCCCAGCCATTGGGCAGCGCCGTTGGCGGTCAGCCGCGCGTCGTCGCGGCGCGCCAGGAGTACCAGCGCGGCTCCGCAGACCGGGACAAGGCTCAACAGCCCCGGCCAGCTCATTTGCGGGGTGATGAGCAAAAGCGAGCCGATGATGAGTGCCATGCCGGCGCGCTCTATCCATAGGCTGAGGCGAACGTCGGGCTGCCAGCGGTTCTGTATGAGGAAGATCACACCACCGGCCAGCAGTTCCCAGGCGCGGGAAGGAAAGAAGTAGAACGCCTTCGACGGGTCCTTGCCGGCCAGCACCACACAGTAGGCCAGCGAAGCCAACGCCGCAGCGCCCAGTAATGGCAGAAGCCAGCGACGGGCACCGAACCATCGCCAAGCGGCTACCAGCAGCACAGGGAAGAGCAGGTAGAACTGCCACTCCACTGACAACGACCAGGTGTGCAGCAGCCACTTGTCATGGGAGGCGACGTCGAAGTAGCCAGCCTCCTTCAGGAACATGCGATTGGAGGTGAACAGCACGCTGCCCCAGACGTGTTTCCCCAGCCGCTGGTAGTCCGATGGCAGCAGGAAGAACCAGCCCAGCACCAGTAGCACCGCGCAAAGCACCAGCAACGCCGGCAGGATGCGGCGTGCGCGGGCCAGGTAGAAGTTCCAGAAGGAAAAGCCGGCGGGCGCGGCCAGGGCGCCGAGGATGATGCCGGTCATCAGGTAGCCGGAGATGACGAAGAAAACGTCGACCCCGACGAAGCCGCCAGTAAAGCCTTTGATACCGAAGTGATACAACACCACCGCGACGACTGCCCAGGCCCGAAGGCCATTGATGTCGTAACGGAAACTGCCTGGACTGCGCAACGAAGGTTCCTCGAACTGCCGATCGGGCGCTGCCAGCCGGCAGCACCGCGCGAGAAAATTGGAGAGCCCTGCGGTCGAGCCGGCGGGGCGCCGCAATGTATCGTGCCTGATACCTAAACGCCATTAGCGGAGCCTTGATGGTCCGATAGGCGTTGTTTAAATTTTGTACAAAATATGAGTGGATTCCGTGAAGGAAGGTTCCACGGGATAGAGCCGCTTGGGGGCCCATGAAAAAGGCCGGCAATCGCCGGCCTTCTGCTTATTGCTGCGTCGGCAGCGGGAGCCTCTGCTGCTGCCCCTGCTGCAACGTCCACTCCACCACCTGCGCGGAGAGTTGGTCGGCGGCCTTGCCGAAGGCGCTGACCACTTCGGGGACCTGCTTGCCGTCCACCGGTTGGCTGACCTCGAAGGTGCGCGAGGCGACGATGCGTTGGCCGAGGGTGCGCACCAGGCGGGCGTCGTAGCGGATGTGGATCACCGGCCGGCCGTTCTGGTACTCGCTCTGGAAGGCGCGCAGGTCGCCGGTCAGGTCGAGGTCGGCCTGCAGGCTGGTTTCGTCGCTGCTCAGGGCGCGGACACTGCCGTTGGCGGTGAAGGCGTCGAGCAGGCGGTCACGCAGCAGGCCCGGGGCGCGGTTGCTCCAGCGTGCGCCCTGGTAGCTGCTCAGTTGGTTGCCCTGCGGGACCACGGCGATGCGGTTGGTGTCCAGCGCCAGGCTGGCGGTGGGCGCGCTGATGCGCAGCGACCAGTTCACCGTCGCCGTGCCGCGTGCCGGCTGCTGGGTGGCCGGCAGCAGGTAGAAGTCCGGGCTCTCCGCTTCCGGGAGGATCGAGCAGGCGCCCAGCAGGCCGACCAGGGCGGCGGCGCCGAGCAGGCGGGGGAGGGCAGTCATGGCTGGAACTCCTTGTTGCGTTCGCGGCCGAGCAGGTAGCCGGTGGGGTTTTCCTGCAGGCGGCGGGTAACGCCGCGCAGGTCTTCCAGGGTCGAGCGCAGCTCACGTATCGCCGGGCCGAGTTCGCCCACGCCGCTGAGGCCACCGTTCACCGAGTCGTAGTTGCTGTTGACCAGTTGCTCGATACGTTCGCTGCTGCTGCGCAGGGCGGTGAGGGTTTTCTGCGTGTCGTCGAGGATGCTCTGGCCACGGGTGCCTAGGGTCTGGTTGGCGCGTTCGAGCAACTGGCTGGCGTTGGCCAGGGTGATGCGCGCCTGCTCGCTGGCGGCGGCCAGCTCCTTGAAGGTCTGGCGGATGTCGTCGCGCTGCTCGGCGACCACGCCGGTGGCCTGGTCGATGTGGTCGAGGGTACGGCTGATGCGGTCGACGTTCTCCTGGGAGAACATGCGGTTGACGTTGTTGATCAGGTTGTTGACGTTGGTGGCGATGTCCTCGCCGTTGGCCAGCAGCTTGGCGAAGGGCGAGGGGATGGTCTTGATCACCGGCACCCGGCCGTCCTGGGCCACCAGCGGGGGGCTGTCCTGGGCGGCGCTGGAAAGCTGGATGATGGCCTGGCCGGTGACGCCGGTGAGGGCCAGCTTGGCGCGCGTGTCTTCGCGAATCGGCGTGCTGTCGTAGACGCGGATGCGCGCGCGCACCTTGCGCGGGTCGTTGGGGTCCAGACGCAGGGACACCACGTCGCCGACGCGGATGCCGCTGTACTGCACGGTGCCGCCCTCGGACAGGCCGGTCACCGCCTCGTTGAAGATCACGTCATAGACCTTGTACTTCTGGTCGTTGCTCGACTGCGCCAGCCAGAGGGCGAAGAGCAGCGCGCCGATCGACACGACCAGGGTGAACAGGCCGATCAGCACGTGATGGGCACGGGTTTCCATTCAGCTTTCCTCCCGCAGGTGTTCGGTGGCCTGCAGCGCGGCACGGCCGCGCGGGCCGTGGAAGTAGTCCTGCACCCAGGCGTCGTCGGTCTGGGCGACCTGGTCCAGCGGCCCCACCACCAGCACGCGTTTCTGCGACAGCACGGCGACGCGGTCGCAGATGGTGTAGAGGGTGTCCAGGTCGTGGGTGACCAGGAACACGGTGAGGCCGAAGGCGTCGCGCAGGGTCAGGATGAGTTGGTCGAAGGCCGCCGCGCCAATCGGGTCGAGGCCGGCAGTGGGTTCGTCGAGGAACAGGATGTCCGGGTCCAGCGCCAGGGCGCGGGCCAGGGCGGCGCGCTTGACCATGCCGCCGGAGAGCTCGGCCGGGTACTTGGCGCCGGCGTCCGGCGGCAGGCCGGCAAGGGAAATCTTCACCTTGGCCATGAACTGCGCATCGGCGCGGGACAGCCCCGCATGCTCGATCAGCGGCAGGCAGATGTTCTCGCTGACGGTCAGCGAGGAGAACAGCGCGCCGTTCTGGAACAGCACGCCGAAGCGCCGTTCCAGCTTCGAGCGTTCCAGCGGCGGCAAGGCCGGCAGGTTCTGCCCGAATACATGGACGCTGCCCTCGCTGGGCTGGCGCAGGCCGATGATGCTGCGCAGCAGCACCGACTTGCCGGTGCCGGAGCCGCCGACCACGCCGAGGATTTCGCCCTTCATCACGTCGAGGTCGAGGTGCTCGTGCACGGCGTGGCTGCCAAAGCGGTTGGCTAGGTCGCGGACGACGATGATCGGTTCGCTCACCAGCCCATCTCCATGAAGAACAGCGCGAACACCGCGTCCAGCAGGATCACCGCGAAGATCGACTGGACCACGCTGGAGGTGGTGTGCTCGCCCACCGACTGTGCGCTGCCGCTGACGCGGAAGCCTTCCAGGCAGCCGATCACGGCGATGATGAAGGCGAACACCGGGGCTTTGACGATGCCCACCAGGAAGTGCTGCACGGCGATGTCGTTCTGCAGCATGTAGAGGAACATGCGCGGCGAGATGTCCAGTGCCAGGGCGCAGACCACGCCGCCGCCGAAGATGCCGGAGATCATCGCCAGGAAGGTCAGCATCGGCAGGGTCAGCAGCAGGGCCAGCACCCGCGGCAGCACCAGCAGCTCCACCGGGTCCAGGCCCAGGGCCTGGATGGCGTCGATTTCCTGGTTGGCCTTCATCGAGCCGATCTGTGCGGTGAAGGCGCTGGCGGTGCGGCCGGCGAGCAGGATCGCGGTCAGCAGCACGCCGAATTCACGGAGGAAGGAAAACCCGACCAGGTCCACCGTGTAGATCGCCGCGCCGAACTTCTGCAGCACCGTGGCGCCGAGGAAGGCCACCACCGCGCCGACCATGAAGGTGAGCAGGGCGACGATGGGCACGGCGTCCAGCCCGGTTTCCTCCATGTGCGCGGCCAGCGAGGTGAGACGCCAGCGACGCGGTCGCAGCAGGTTGCGCACGAGGGTCTGCAGGGTCAGGCCGATGAAGCCGAGCAGGCCGACCACGTGTTCGCGGAAGGTCAGGGTGGCGATGCCGATGCGCTCCAGCACATCGATCAGGGCGTTGCTCGGCGCCGGCGCCTTTTCGTCCAGCCGGCACTGGGTGATGGCGCTGCCCACCGCGCGCAGCAGCGCCTGGCGCTCGGCGGGCAGGTTGCGGGCGACCCGTTCCAGCTGCCCCATGCGCGCGCCGCCGATGATCTCGGCGAGCAACGCGGCACCGGCGGTGTCCAGCGCGCCGAGGCCGGTAAAGTCGAGGGTCGTGGCGTCTTTGCCCTGTTCGCCTAGGCTGTGCACTTGCCGCTGAAGCTCGGCGAAATGGGTGAGCGTCCAGTCGCCGCTGATCTGCAACGAAGGTTGGGGCGGGGTTGGGTCCAGCCGGATCTGGCCGGCTTGAGCGGTCGCGGTCATCCTGCGAGTCTAGCGAAATTCTCTGCCGACTCCATTGGTCGGGATGGAAATGATGGGGTTACGGGATGTTTCTGGACATTGTTAGTAAGCTAACTAACAATGTCCGCCGGTCATTCAGCGGTGTCGCCGCCATGCCTGCTTTTCCGTTGTTGTCCGAATTCCTTCGCGCGGTAGTGCGTCCGCGCCTGGTTGACCTGAAGTTCGCCACCAAGTCGGTGCTGGCGGGCGGCATCGCGCTGTACCTGGCGTTTTACTTCGAACTGAAGCAGCCGGCGTGGGCCTTGATGACCGTCTTCGTGGTCAGCCAGCCGCTGAGCGGCATGGTGCTGGCCAAGAGCGTGTTCCGCCTGCTCGGCACCCTCGCCGGGGCTGGCGTGTCGGTGGCGCTGGTCGCCTGGCTGGGGCAGGCGCCCTTGCCGTTCCTGCTGGCGATGGCGGCATGGCTGGCGTTCTGCACGGCCGGCGCGTCGATGCTGCGCAACTTCGCTTCCTACGGTTTCGTGCTGGCCGGCTATACCGCCGCCGTGGTGGCCTTGCCGGCGTCGGCGGCGCCCTTGACGGTATTCGACCAGGCCGTGGCGCGGTGTTCGGAGATCAGCCTGGGCATCGTCTGCGCCTCCCTGGTCAGCATGCTGCTGTGGCCGCGAAGCACCGAGCAGCAGCTGCTGGAGCAGGCGCGCAAGGTCTGGTCGGCGGCGCTGAAGGCCGCCTCCACGGAAATGCTCGGCAGCGATGAGCGCGGCCCGCTGATCGCCACCCTGGGCAGCATTCTGGAGCTGGATGGCCGCCAGGAGCAGGCCTGGTTCGAAGGCCCGAGCGGGCGCCTGCGGGTGTCGGCGCTGCGTGCGCTGAACGCCGATCTGCTCGGGTTGTTGCGCTCCGCCCGCCGCGCAGCGCGGGAAGGACGGTTGCTCGACGCGCCTGACGCGCCGTCGCTGCTCCCGTGGCGCGAGCAGGTGCGCGACTGCCTGGACGCCGAAGGCCAGCCGGATTTCGCCGGTTGCCAGGCGCGTCTGGCGAGCGCGCTGGAGCGTGCAGAGGCCGCCCCGGCGCGCAGTTACCTGCAGCATCTGCTGGCCGTGGTCGAGCGCGCCAGCCAGTCGCGGCGCAGCCTGGAGGCGCTGGTCTACGGCGAAGCGGTGCCGGGCGCGCCGACACCGATCATCTGGCACCGGGACATCGAACGCGGCGTACTGGCGGGCGTGCGCAGCGCACTGGCCTTTCTCTGCATCGCGGGTTTCTGGGTGGTGACGGCCTGGCCCAGTGGCCTGGGCGCGGCGTCCATCACCGGCGTAGTGCTGAGCCTCTTCGCCAGTCGCGACAATCCAGCCGCCGCCGGCCTGAACTTCCTGCGCGGCATCGTGATATCGATTCCGGTCGCCGCCGTCGCCTTGCTATCGATTCTGCCACTGTGCGAGGGCTTCGCCGCGCTGTATGGCGTGCTGGGCGTGCCGCTGTTCATCGCTGCGCTGTGCATGACCCGGCCGCCCATCGCGGCGATGGCCTCGGCGTTCTGCATCTTCTTCGTCAAGAACGTGGGGCCGAGCAACCAGATGGTCTATGACCTCGACCACTTCCTCAATGGCGCACTGGCCACCGTGCTGGGAGTGGGGTTTGCCGTGCTGGTGTTCAGCCTCGTCGAACTGCGGCCTGGCCAGCGCCACTACCGGCGTGTGCTGGGCGCACTGCTGGCCGACCTCGCCTGGCTGACCCGCGGCCCGCTGGCGAAGCTGGAAGGGTGGTTCGATGGCCGCAGCGCGGACCGCCTGTTGCGCCTGATGCGCTACCAGGACAGCCTGCCGGAGGAGCGCCGCGCCCGTTGGCGGGGCGGGTTGTTCGTGCTGGGCATGGCCGATGAACTGTTGTTCCTGCGCGACAGCCTGAGCCAGGCGCGCGGGCCGTTGCGGCGGGCACGCGAGGCCTACCTGGCGCGCCTGCGGCAACTGCTGCTCGATGGCGGGCCGCGCCGCCATCGCGAACAGGCCCTGGACGAGGTGGAGCAGGTGCTGTTGCACGCCCTGCAGGCCAACCCATGGCTGGACGAAGGTGCCCGTCGCCAGGCGCGGGCCGCGCTGGGCCAACTGCGTGCCATCTGGGTGCGCTGGTGCCACGAGATGCCGCGCGAGACCTTCTCGCTGCTCGCCGGTATCGGCCTGGCCGACCGGCGCAATTGACCGTGGCCTGCGCCAGCCACTAAGCTGCGCGCCTGCTTCAGGTGCTCTCGGCGCGAGCCGCGAGTGAAACAGGGAAGCCGGTGACGTCGATGCGCAATCGACCATTCCGGCGCTGCCCCCGCAACGGTAAGCGAGCTTCGAACCGCATTCCGCCACTGTGCTCCGGCATGGGAAGGCGCGGTTCCTTCGGAAACGCCAGGCGCTTCCACTCGCAAGCCCGGAGACCGGCCTGCTGCATCGCATGGCATCGCGGGAGGCGCTGCCGACGTCGGCGCATCGCGCCGCGCGTTGCCGTCCTCCGCCTGCCCCGACTGGTCAGTGCCGCGCGGGTGAGAGCGGCGGAGAATCCTTCAGGTGAAATCCCTATTCCCCGGGTCGCCAGCCTTTGCGCTGGGCGGCCACTACCGCGTGGCGCCGTCGTGCACCGGCGGTGCGTCCCTGCTTTTTCCTCTTCCCGCGCGCTGCCACCTGGCCGGCAGGCCGACGCTCGTGCATTGCCTTTCAGGAGTCCCCTGCCATGACTGAATCCCCGGACAAGGACGAGCGCCATCGTTCGCGCATGCAGCGCAAGAAGGCGGTGATCGACGAGAAGATCGCCCAGGCCCAGGGCGAGCGCGGGGTGTTCCTGGTCAACAGCGGCAACGGCAAGGGCAAGAGCAGCGCGGCCTTCGGCATGGTCGCCCGTGCCCTCGGCCACGGCATGAAGGTGGGCGTGGTGCAGTTCATCAAGGGTGCCGCGACGACCGGGGAGGAAGCGTTCTTCCGCCGCTTCCCCGAGGAGGTTAGCTTCCACGTGATGGGCGAAGGCTTCACCTGGGAAACCCAGGACCGCCAGCGCGACATCGCCAAGGCCCAGGCCGCGTGGGACGTCGCCCGCCAGTTGCTCGGCGATCCGCAGGTCGGCCTGGTGGTGCTGGACGAAGTGAACATCGCGCTCAAGCACGGGTACCTGGAACTGGACACCGTGCTGGCCGATATCGCTGCGCGCCCGCCCATGCAGCACGTGGTCGCCACCGGCCGTGGCGTGCAGCCGGCGATGGTCGAGGCCGCCGACACCGTGACCGAGATGGGCCTGGTGAAACATGCCTTCAAGGCCGGCATCAAGGCGCAGAAAGGGGTGGAGTTCTGATGTGCGTGGCTCGCCCTCACCCCAGCCCTCTCCCGAGGGGAGAGGGAGCAGTTGGGTGCGTCCTGCTGCAATGCCATCAGTCGATTGACGACTACGCTGCCGTTGCGCTCCCACAGAACAGTTGCTGGCGAGCACCGATGGAGCGCGGCACGCCGAACGGCCCTCTCTCTCCCTGGGAGAGGGCTGGGGTGAGGGTGCTCTTTACTCACCACGGGGAGCGCTCCCGATGACGGCGCGCCAATGCCCCGCGCTGCTGATCGCCGCCCCCGCCTCGGGCCAGGGCAAGACCACCGTGACCGCCGCCCTGGCGCGCCTGCACACGCGCCTCGGGCGCACCGTGCGGGTGTTCAAGTGCGGCCCGGATTTTCTCGACCCGATGATCCTCGCCCGCGCCAGTGCCGCGCCGGTCTACCAGCTGGACCTGTGGATGGTCGGCGAGGAAGAGAGCCGTCGCCTGCTCTGGGAAGCGGCCGGCGAGGCCGACCTGATCCTCATCGAAGGGGTGATGGGCCTGTTCGACGGCTCGCCCTCGGCCGCCGACCTGGCGCGGCGTTTCGCCGTGCCGGTGATGGCGGTGATCAATGGCCAGTCCATGGCGCAAACCTTCGGCGCCATGGCCGTTGGCATGGCAACCTACCAGCGCGACCTGCCGTTCTCCGGCGTGCTCGCCAACCGCATCGGCAGCCAGCGTCACCGCGACCTGGTGCGCGACAGCCTGCCGGAGTGGATCCGCTGGTACGGCGCGCTGCCGCGCGATACCGAGGTGGAGCTGCCCAGCCGCCACCTCGGCCTGGTGCAGGCCGACGAGCTGGCCGACCTCGACGCCCGCCTGGACGCCGCCGCCGATGCCCTGGCCGCCAGCGCCAGTACCGAGCTGCCAGCGCCGGTGAGCTTTGCCGCGCCCGCGCCGCGCCGCGCGTCGTCGCGCCTTGATGGCGTGCGTATCGGCGTCGCGCGGGACAATGCTTTCGCCTTCCTCTACCAGGCCAATCTCGATCTGTTGCGTGAGCTGGGCGCCGAGCTGGTGTTCTTCTCGCCGCTGCGTGACGAGGCCTTGCCGGCGGTGGACAGCCTCTACCTGCCCGGCGGCTACCCGGAACTGCACTTGCCGGCGCTGGCGGAAAACCGCGCCATGGCCCAGGCCATCCACGCGCACCACGAGAGCGGCAAGCCGATCCTCGCCGAGTGCGGCGGCATGCTCTATCTGCTTGACGCGCTGACCGACGTGGCCGGCGAGCGCGCAGAGCTGGTCGGCCTGCTGCCCGGCGAGGCGCGCATGCAGAAACGCCTCGCCGCGTTGGCGCTGCAGGCGGTGACGCTGCCCGAAGGCACCCTGCGCGGGCACACCTTCCACCATTCGCTGCTGGAGAGCGGCGACGCGCCGCTGGCCCGTGGCGTCTGCCCCAACGACAAGCCGGTGGCCGAAGCGGTGTTCCGCCGCGGCCGGCTCACCGCGTCCTATATCCACTTCTACCTGCCGTCCGACCCGGACGCCGCCGCCGCGCTGCTGAGACCATGACCGAGCACGCCTACAGCCCTGAGGAGCGCGCCGCGCTCTACCGCGCCATCGCCGAGCGCCGCGACATGCGCCACTTCTGTGGCGGCGAGGTGGCGCCCGACCTGCTCGCGCGCCTGCTCGAAGCTGCGCACCAGGCGCCCAGCGTCGGCCTGATGCAGCCGTGGCGCTTCATCCGCGTCACCTCGCGGGCGCTGCGCCAGACGATCCACGGCCTGGTGGAAGCGGAGCGCGTGCGCACTGCCGAGGCATTGGGCGAGCGTTCCGACGAATTCATGCGATTGAAGGTCGAGGGCGTGCTCGACTGCGCCGAAGTGCTGGTGGCCGCGCTGATGGATGGCCGCGAGGCACACGTGTTCGGCCGCCGCACTTTGCCGCAGATGGACCTGGCCTCGCTGTCCTGCGCCATCCAGAACCTCTGGCTGGCCTCGCGGGCCGAGGGGCTGGGCATGGGCTGGGTGTCGCTGTTCGACCCGGCGGCGCTGGGCGAACTGCTCGGCCTGCCGGCGGGCGCCGAGGCCGTGGCGGTGATCTGCCTGGGGCCGGTCAGCGAGTTCTACCCGGCGCCGATGCTGGCCCTGGAAGGCTGGCGCCAACCGCGCGCGCTCAGCGAGCTGCTGTTCGAGAACCGCTGGGGAGAGCAGCCATGAGCCTGGCCCTGCTGAGCGTCCTTGGCGTGGCGCTGGATGCCCTGCTGGGCGAGCCGAAGCGCTGGCACCCGCTGGTGGCCTTCGGGCGCCTGGCGGATCGGCTGGAGCGGCGGTTCAATCGTTCGCGAGTGGCGGATAGCACCGAAAAGCCCCCTCTCCCTAACCCTGGCTGCGCGCCCCGCTCCGAAGGGAGAGGGGATATTCGAGCTGTGCCAAATTTCGAGGCTTCCGGCGAGCGCACTGCTGGCCTGCAGCTCCAGACTAACTCCCTCTCCCTTCATGGGGGGGACGCCCAGTCAGAGGGCGGGGGAGAGGGGCCTCCCACCTGCTCCGAAATCTCAGGAAGCGACACCCCCGGCCTCGCCTGGCGCAGCCACGGTGTCACCGCCTGGATCATCGCCGTCATCCCGCTGACCCTGATCGCACTGCTGCTCAGCCTGCTGCCCTGCGTCGGCTGGGTCGTCCAGGCGCTGGCCCTGTACGCTGCGCTGGGCCTGCGCAGCCTGGGCGAACATGCCGAGCCGGTGGCGCTGGCCCTGCGTGCCGGTGACCTGAGCGAAGCCCGGCTGCGCGTGGGGTACATGGTCAGCCGCGAAACCGCCGAACTGGACGACACCGCCGTGGCCCGCGCCGCCACCGAATCGGTGCTGGAGAACGGCAGCGACGCGGTCTACGCCGCGCTGTTCTGGTTCGCTGTGGCGGGCGCGCCGGGCGTGGTGCTCTATCGCCTGAGCAACACCCTCGACGCCATGTGGGGCTACCGCAACGCGCGCTTCGAGCGCTTCGGCTGGGCCGCGGCGAAGATCGACGACGTGCTCAACTACATCCCGGCGCGCCTGGTGGCCTGCACCTACGCGCTGCTCGGCCACACCCGCCTCGCCCTGCGCTGCTGGCGCACGCAGGCGCCGCAGTGGGACAGCCCCAACGCCGGGCCGGTGATGGCGGCCGGCGCGGGCGCGCTGGGCGTGTCCCTCGGCGGCGCCGCCCGCTACCACGGCGAGCTGCACCAACGCCCGCAACTGGGCGACGGCCCGGCGCCGACCGCTGCGGACATCTGGCGCGCGCTGGCCCTGGTGCGCCAGGGCGTGCTGCTGTGGCTGGCGGTCATCCTCATCCTCGGAGTGCTCTGATGCTCGAACATGGCGGACGGCTGCGCAAAGCGGCGCAGCAATACGGCATTCCACTCGCCGAGTGGCTGGACCTGTCCACCGGCATTTCGCCCTGGCCCTGGGCGCTGCCCAGCGTGCCGGCCGCCGCCTGGATGCGCCTGCCCGAAGACGGCGACGGCCTGGAAGCCGCCGCGCGCCGCTACTACGGCGCCGAGAAGCTGCTGCCGCTGCCCGGCAGCCAGGCGGCGATCCAGCTGCTGCCGCGCCTGCGCCGGCCGGGCAAGGTCGGCGTGGTGTCGCCCTGTTATGCCGAGCACGCCGAAGCCTGGCGTGCCGCCGGGCACATCCTGCGCGAGGTCAGCGACCAGGAAGTGCCCCATCACCTGGAGCGCTTCGACGTGTTGGTGGTGGTCAACCCGAACAACCCCACCGGCCGGCGCATCGATGCCGGCGTGCTGCTGGAATGGCATGCGCGCCTGCTGGAGCGCGGCGGTTGGCTGGTGGTGGACGAAGCCTTCATGGACTGCACGCCCGAGCACAGCCTGGCGCCCAGTTGCGCCAGCCGGCCGGGGCTGATCGTGCTGCGCTCCTTCGGCAAGTTCTTCGGCCTGGCCGGCGCGCGTCTGGGCTTCGCCTTCGCCGAGCCGCGCCTGCTGGAGAGCCTGGCGAAGCTGCTCGGCCCCTGGTCGGTGAACGGCCCGACGCGCTGGATAGCCCAGGCGGTGCTGGGTGAGTTTCAAGAGCAGATCCAGCGCCGCCGCGACCTGCATGACGGCAGCCGGCGGCTGGCCGGGGTGCTCGGCGAGCACGGCTTCGCCCCACAGGGCGGCACGGCGCTGTTCCAGTGGGTGGTATCGATGCGCGCCCAGGCGCTGCGCGATCACCTGGCGCGCCAGGGCATTCTGGTGCGCCTGTTCGAAACCCCGGCGAGCCTGCGCTTCGGGCTGCCGCCGGACGAGAAGGGCTGGCAGCGCCTGGAGCACGGCCTGCGCACCTTCAACCAGATGGAGAGCCTGCGGTGAGCACGCTGATGGTGCAGGGCACGACCTCCGATGCCGGCAAGAGCACTTTGGTGACCGCACTGTGCCGCTGGCTGCGCCGGCAGGGCGTGGCGGTGGCGCCGTTCAAGCCGCAGAACATGGCGCTCAACAGCGCGGTGACCGCCGACGGCGGCGAGATCGGCCGCGCCCAGGCGGTCCAGGCGCAGGCCTGCCACCTGGCGCCGCACACCGACATGAACCCGGTGCTGCTCAAGCCCAACAGCGACACCGGCGCCCAGGTGATCATCCATGGCCGCGCGGTGACCAGCATGAACGCCGTGGCCTACCACGACTACAAGCGCGTGGCGATGCAGGCGGTGCTCGAATCCCACCGGCGCCTCTGCGCGCAGTACCCGGTGGTGATGGTGGAGGGCGCGGGCTCGCCGGCGGAGATCAACCTGCGCGCCAACGACATCGCCAACATGGGCTTCGCCGAGGCGGTGGACTGCCCGGTGATCCTGATTGCCGACATCGACCGCGGCGGCGTGTTCGCTCATCTGGTCGGCACGCTGGAGTTGCTCAGCGAGAGCGAGCGTGCGCGGGTGAAGGGCTTCGTCATCAACCGCTTCCGCGGCGACATCGCGCTGCTGCAGGACGGCCTCGACTGGCTGGAAGAGCGCACCGGCGTACCGGTGCTCGGCGTGCTGCCATACCTCATGGACTTCCACCTGGAGGCCGAAGACGCCATCGACACCCGCCAGGCCGCCAAGAGCGGCGAGCGCCTGCGCGTGGTGGTGCCGGTGCTGCCGCGCATCAGCAACCACACCGATTTCGACCCGTTGCGCCTGCACCCCCAGGTGGAGCTGACCTTCGTCGGCCCCGGCCAGCCGATCCCGCCGGCGGACCTGATCATCCTGCCCGGCTCCAAGAGCGTGCGGCCGGACCTGGCCTTCCTCCGCGCCCAGGGGTGGGAAGAGGCGATCCGCCGTCACCTGCGCTATGGCGGCAAGCTGCTGGGCATCTGTGGCGGTTTGCAGATGCTCGGCCGGCGCCTTGCCGACCCGCACGGCCTAGAGGGCGCTGCAGGGGAGAGCGACGGCCTGGGCCTGCTGGACTTCCACACCGTGCTGGAGCCTGAGAAGCAGCTGCGCAATGTCAGCGGCCGGCTGGCGTTGGAAGACGCCCCGGTGAGCGGCTATGAGATTCATGCCGGCGTCAGCAAAGGCCGGGCCCTGTCGAACCCGGCCGTGCGGCTGGGCGACGGCCGCAGCGACGGTGCGCTCAGCGAGGACGGGCAGGTGATGGGGACCTATCTGCACGGCCTGTTCGAGTCCGCCGCCGCCAGCTCGGCGCTGCTGCGCTGGGCCGGCCTGCGCGAGGTGCAGAGCATCGATTACCACGCCCTGCGCGAACGCGACATCGAGCGCCTGGCCGACCAGGTCGAGGCGCATCTGGATACGGAAAAACTGAGGCGGCTGTGCGGACTGTAGGGCGGATAACCGTTCGCAGTTGCCCGCCGTTTCTGCTTGCCAATGTTCCGGCGGATAACGCTTGGGGCGTTATGCGCCCTACGGCAGCTTTTCGTAGGACCGAGGGGGACGCCCCAGTCCTTGCTCGCGAACCGCACGACACTGACGTGGCCGGCAAAAAACGTTCGCGAGCAAGCTCGCTCCTACAGGTCATGGTTTGCGCGGAGACAATATGCTTGAACTGATCCTCGGCGGCGCCCGTTCGGGCAAGAGCCGCCTGGCCGAACGCCTGGCGCTGGAAAGCGGTCTGCCGGTCACCTACGTCGCCACGGCCCAGGCCGGCGATGGCGAGATGTCCACGCGCATCCTCCAGCACCGCGAGCGCCGCCCCGCACACTGGGGCCTGGTGGAGGAGCCGCTGGCCCTGGCCGATGCGCTGGAGCGCCTGGCGGCGCCGCAGCAGTGCGTGCTGGTGGATTGCCTGACCCTGTGGGTCACCAACCTGCTGATCCATGAAGACGGCTGGCGTCTGCGTGGCGAGATCGATTCGCTGCTGGAAACCCTGCCGCAACTGCCCGGGCGTATCCTCCTGGTCAGCAACGAAACCGGGCTGGGCGTGGTGCCGATGGGCGAGCTCAGCCGCCGATATGTCGACGAGGCCGGCTGGTTGCACCAGTCGCTGGCCGAGGTCAGCGAGCGCGTGGTGTTCACCGTCGCCGGCCTGCCCATGGTGCTCAAGGGGGAAGCGTTATGAGTCTGCAATGGTGGCTGCAATCGACCCAGCCGATCGACCGCGTGGCGCAGGACAAGGCCGCCGCGCGCCAGGACCAGCTGACCAAGCCGCGCGGCGCGCTGGGCCGGCTGGAGGAGGAGACCATCCGCCTGGCCGGCCTGCAGGGCCGCGAGCGGCCGGGCCTGGAGCACCTCTGGATCGCCCTGTTCGCCGGTGACCACGGTGTGGTGGCGGAGGGCGTGTCGGCCTATCCGCAGGCGGTGACCGTCGAGATGTTGCGCAACTTCGTGCGCGGCGGTGCGGCGATCAGCGTGCTGGCCCGCGACCTCGATGCGCGCCTGGAGGTGATCGACCTCGGCACCGCCACGCCGCTGGAGCCGCTGCCGGGCGTGCTGCACGTGATGGTGGGCGCCGGCACCGCGAACTTCACCCGGGAGCCGGCGATGACCGCCGCCCAGTGTCTGATCGCCCTGGAGACCGGCCGCGAATCGGTGCGCCGCGCGCAACAGGCCGGTGCGGAGCTGTTCATCGGCGGCGAAATGGGCATCGGCAACACCAGCTCCGCGGCGGCTCTCGCCTGCGCCTTGCTGGACGAGCCGGCGCAGGCGCTGGTGGGCCCCGGTACCGGGCTGGACCCGCAGGGCGTCGCGCGCAAGGTCGAGGTGATCGACCGCGCGCTGGCGCTGCACCGCGCGCACTGCGACGAGCCTTTCGAGGCGCTGTGCCGTCTCGGCGGTTTCGAGATCGCTGCGCTGGTGGGGGCCTACCTGGCCTGTGCGCAGAAAGGCATCCCGGTGCTGGTGGACGGCTTCATCTGCACCACCGCCGCGCTGTGCGCCACGCAGCTGAACCCCGGTTGCCGCGACTGGCTGCTGTTCGCCCATGCCGGCGCCGAGCCGGGGCACAACCGCGTGCTCGCTGCGCTCAATGCGCAACCGCTGCTGGACCTCGGCCTGCGCCTCGGCGAAGGCAGTGGCGCGGCGCTGGCCGTACCGCTGCTGCGCCAGGCCTGCCGGTTGCACGCGGGCATGGCGACCTTCGCCGAGGCGGCGGTGTCGGATCGCCCGGCATGACGCTGCGCCTGGAGCTGCTGCGCCACGGCGAGACCGAACGGGGCGGCGGCTTTCGCGGCCGCCTGGATGACGCGCTGACCGAAACCGGCTGGGCGCAGATGCGCGGCGCGCTGGGGGATGCGTGTCGCTGGTCGGCGCTGGTCAGCTCGCCGTTGCAGCGCTGCGCGGCGTTCGCCGAGGAACTGGCGGCGCGCCACGGCTTGCCGCTGGGCTTCGAGCCGCGGTTGCAGGAGTTGGACTTCGGCCAGTGGGAAGGTCTGTCGCCCGCTACGCTGATGGAGACCGACGCCGCGGCGCTGGAGCGCTTCTGGAACGATCCGTACGCCTACCCGCCGCCCGGCGGCGAGGCGATGGGCGACTTCGAATCCCGCGTCTTCGCGGCGCTGGAACGCGTCTACCAGGCCCATGCCGGCTCGTCCGTGCTGGTCATTACCCACGGTGGGGTGATGCGTCTGCTGGGCGCCCTGGCCAATGGCCTGCCGGCGAAGCGGCTGTTGGAGGTGGTGGTGGCCCATGGCGAATGCATGGCGTTGGACGTGACCCGCGACGGCGCCGGCTGGCGCATCCACAAGGCAGAGTGCTGATGAACGACCCGCATCCGCAGCGCGAGCAAGAGCCAGCTGGTCCCGCCGAGCCGCTCAACGACTGGCTGCTGCCCCTGGTGGCGGTGCAGTTCCTCACGCGCCTGCCGGTGCGCCTGCGGCACATGCCGACGCCGGAGCAGTTCGGCCGCGCCACCCTGTACTACCCGCTGGTGGGCCTGCTGATCGGTGCCGTGCTGTTCGCCCTGGGCGAGCTGCTCAGTGGCGTGCACCTGCTGTTGCAGGCGGCGCTGATCCTGCTGGTGTGGGTGGCCCTGACCGGCGCGCTGCACCTCGACGGCCTGGCCGACACGGCCGATGCCTGGATCGGCGGGCTGGGCGACCGCGAACGCACCCTGGCGATCATGAAGGACCCGCGCTGCGGCCCGGGGGCGGTGGTCGCGCTGGTGCTGCTGTTGTTGCTGAAATTCGCGGCGATCAGTGCACTGCTCGGCAATCACCCGCACTGGGGATTGCTGCTGGCACCGTGGCTGGGGCGCTGCGCGCTGCCGCTGCTGTTCTTCACCACCGACTACGCGCGCAAGGGCGGGCTGGGCCAGGCGCTGGCCGACCACCTGCCACGCGGCGCGCTGCCGTGGATGCTGGCGGCCAACGCGGCGCTGATGGTGCTGGCGGGGCTTGCCGGACTGCTTGCGCTGGTGGTGGCACTGGTGCTGTTCGTCTGGCTGCGCAGCCGCTTCATCGCCCGCCTGGGCGGCACCACCGGCGACACCGCCGGGGCGATGCTGGAGATGATCGAGTGCGCTGTGCTGGTGGCGTTGGCGCTGTGAGGATGGATCTGCTCAGTATCCGCGCGGACTTGAATCTGTAGGAGCGAGCTTGCTCGCGAACTGCATGGCACGGGTGCGTCCGGCGAGATCGCTCGCGAGCAAGCTCGCTCCTGCAGCAAGCGCGTCAATCGAAGGCGAAATGCTCCGTCTTCAGGCCCATGATCGAACGCACCGGTTTGGCCATCGCCGCCGCATGCCCCTTGGCGCGTGGTAGCAGGCGGGCGAAGTAGAAGTCGCTGGTGGCGATCTTGGCCTTGTAGAAGTCGCTCGACTCGCTGCCGCCCTGGCGCAGGCGCTTGCGTGCGGTGGCTTCCTGCAGCGCCCAGGCGTAGGCCAGCGCGGCGTAGCCGGAGAACATCAGGTAGTCGTGGCTGGCGGTGCTCACCAGGTCGCGCTGCTTGCGGGCGGTGAGGGCGATGCGCAGGGTCAGCAGGTTCCACTGCGCGCAGAGTTTCAGCAGGGTGAGCGCGCGGCCGCGCATGGCCGGCTCCTGCTTGAGCAGTTCGACGGCGAACTTCGCCACCTGGGCGGTGAAGTCACGCACGGCCTTGCCCTGGGTCATCAGCAACACCTTGCGGCCGAGCAGGTCCAGCGCCTGGATGCCGGTGGTGCCTTCGTAGAGCGTGGCGATCCGCGCGTCGCGGACGATCTGCTCCATGCCGTGTTCCTTGATGTAGCCGTGGCCGCCGAACACCTGCATGCCCAGGTTGGCGCTCTCCAGACCCAGTTCGGTCAGGCAGCCCTTGAGGATCGGCGTGAGGAAGCCGAGCTTGTCGTCCCAGCGGTCGTACTCGGCGTTGTCGTGGGTCAGCAGGCCCTGGATCATCTTGTCGGCGTACTGGGTGGCCAGGTAGATCAGCGCGCGGCCGCCCTCGGCCACGGCCTTCTGGGTCAGCAGCATGCGGCGCACATCGCCGTGGTGCATCAGGCTGTCGGCGATCTCACCGGGCTCCTTGGTGCCGGACAGGGCACGCATGGAGCGGCGCTCGCGGGCGTAGGCGAGCGCGCCCTGGTAGGCCAGCTCGGCGGTGGCCACGCCCTGGATGGCGGTGCCGATGCGCGCGCTGTTCATGAAGGTGAACATGCACTCCAGGCCCTTGTTCGGCTCGCCGATCAGGTAGCCGGTGGCTGCGTCGAAGTTCATCACGCAGGTGGCCGAGGCCTTAATGCCCATCTTCTTTTCCAGCGCGCCGCAGGTCACGCCGTTGCGCGGGCCGAGGCTGCTGCCTTCGCCCGGCAGGAACTTCGGCACGATGAACAGCGAGATGCCGCGCGTGCCCTTGGGCGCATCCGGCAGGCGTGCGAGGACGATATGCACGATGTTCTCGGTGAGGTCGTGCTCGCCCGAGGAGATGAAGATCTTGGTGCCGGTGATGGCGTAGCTGCCGTCGGCATTGGGTTGCGCACGGGTCTTCACCTGGCCCAGGTCGGTGCCGCACTGCGGCTCGGTCAGGCACATGGTGCCGCCCCAGCGGCCTTCGGTGAGCGGGGTGAGGTAGGTCTGTTTCTGTTCCTCGGTGCCGTGCTGCATGAGCGTGTTCATCGCCCCCAGCGACAGCCCCGGGTACATGGAGAACGGCCAGTTGGCGGTGCCCAGCATTTCCTGCTTGAGTGCGCCCAGGCTCATCGGCAGGCCCTGGCCGCCGTATTCCACCGGGTGCGACAGGCCCTGCCAGCCGCCCGCGACGTAGGCGTCGTAGGCTTCCTTGAAGCCCTTTGGCGTGCGCACTTCGCCGTTCTCCAGGTGGCAGCCTTCCTCATCGCCGCTGTGGTAGAGCGGGGCGATCACTTCCTCGCAGAGCTTGGCGCATTCGCCGAGGATGGCATCGACCATGTCCGGCGTCGCGTCGCCGCCGTTGACCAGGTTCTGGTAGTGGCGGGGGAAATCGAAGACTTCGTTGAGCAGGAAGCGGGTGTCGCGCAGCGGGGCTTTGTAGATGGGCATCGGGGACCTCGGACCGTGATGCGCCCCGTCGAAAGCGCGGGGCTGGATGGCCGCAGTTATACGACCGGGGCGCCGCGGTGCCCTTGGCTGCGCCAACGCCGGGCGCTGGCAGATGGGACAATCGGTCGCGCCGGCCATTGACCGGGCGATTATGCGGGTATATACACGTATCCATGCTGACGACCCAATGCCTGTGTACCAAACTGCGCCGCTCGGCCCGCGCGGTGACCCGCGTGTACGACGATGCCCTGAAGGGTATCGGGCTGACCACGGCGCAATTCTCCCTGCTGCGGCACCTGTCGCGGCTGGAGCAACCAAGCATTTCCGACCTGGCTGACGCGATGGGGCTGGACCGCAGTACCCTCGGGCGCAACCTCAAGCCGCTGGAAGCCGAGGGCTTGGTGAAGCTGGAAGAGGGTGAGGACCAGCGCAACCGCATCGTGGTGCTGACGCCGACCGGGCTCGAACGCATCGTGCGCGGTCGCGATGCCTGGGATGCGGCGCAGCAGGACGTCGCCGCGCACCTGGGTGAGGAAAAACGTCGTCAACTGGAAACCCTGCTGGATGAGCTGGCCGCGCTGGAGCGCTAGCGGTGGCCGCCTTGCAACGGTAGGAATGCATAAAAGCGGGCATATACCCGCATAGGAGCAATCGATGTCGAAGCTGTCGCGCACGGGGTTCTGGATACTGCTATCCGGCGCCCTGATCCTCGCCCTGTCACTGGGCATCCGCCATGGCTTCGGCCTGTTCCTTGCGCCGATGAGCGCGGAGTTCGGCTGGGGCCGCGAGACCTTTGCCTTCGCCATTGCCCTGCAGAACCTCATCTGGGGCATCGCCCAGCCCTTCACCGGGGCCATCGCCGACCGCTTCGGCGCCATGCGCACGGTGGTGATAGGCGGCATTCTCTACGCTGTCGGGCTGGTGCTGATGGGCTATTCCGACTCGGCCTTCAGCCTGTCGCTGAGCGCTGGCCTGCTGATCGGCATCGGCCTGTCGGGCACCTCGTTCTCGGTGATCCTTGGCGCGGTTGGCCGCGCGGTGCCGCTGGAGCGGCGCAGCATGGCCATGGGCATCTCGGCGGCCGCCGGCTCGTTCGGCCAGTTCGCCATGCTGCCGGGCACCCTCGGGCTGATCGGCTGGCTGGGTTGGTCCGCCGCATTGCTGGCGCTGGGACTGCTGGTGGCATTGATCGTGCCGCTGGCGGCGCTGATGCGCGACAAGCCGCTGCCCGCCCAGGGCCATGAACAGACCCTTGGCGAGGCGCTGCGCGAGGCGGCCGGGCATTCCGGCTTCTGGCTGCTGTCGCTGGGCTTCTTCGTCTGCGGTTTCCAGGTGGTGTTCATCGGCGTGCACCTGCCCGCCTACCTGGTCGACCGCCACCTGCCGGCCACCGTCGGCACCACGGTGCTGGCGCTGGTGGGCCTGTTCAATGTGTTCGGCACCTACATCGCCGGCTGGCTCGGCGGGCGGATGAGCAAGCCCAAGCTGCTCACCGGCCTGTACCTGCTGCGCGGCGTGGTGATCGTGACCTTCCTCTGGGCGCCGCTGACGGTGTGGACGGCCTACCTGTTCGGCATCGCCATCGGCCTGCTCTGGCTGTCCACCGTGCCGCTCACCAACGGCACGGTCGCCACGCTGTTCGGCGTGCGCAACCTGTCGATGCTCGGCGGCATCACCTTTCTGTTCCACCAGGTCGGCGCCTTCCTCGGCGGCTGGCTGGGGGGCTACGTGTATGACCACACCGGCAACTACGACCTGGTCTGGCAGATTTCCATCCTCCTCAGCCTGCTGGCCGGCCTGCTCAACTGGCCGGTGCGCGAGCGCCCGGTCGAGCGCGTCGCGCTGGGGGCAGCGTGAAGCGCCCGGTGCTGCTCGCCCTTGCGCTGGGCCTCGGCCTGGCGCTGGCGGGCGCCGCGTGGTGGGGCTGGCAGCGTGGCGGACTGGCGCTCATGCAATTGGGCATGGGCAGTTGCTGATACCCGGCGCGCGGGGTAGCGTGGCCTGATCACCGGAGGATTCCCACGATGCGCCCACGTCTTTCCCTCCTCGCCCTGACCCTGCTGCTGCCCCTGGCGGCGCAGGCCGCCGACTGCCCGGCACTGCTCAAGACCCAGGGCGAGCTGCCCAAGCTGCGTTCCAAGGACGTGCTGGACCTTTGCGAGCTGTACGCCGGCAAACCCCTGGTGATCGTCAACACCGCCAGTCATTGCGGCTTCACCCCGCAGTTCAAGGGGCTGGAGGCCGTCTACCAGCAGTACAAGGGGCAGGGGCTGGAAGTGCTGGGCGTGCCTTCCGACGATTTCAAGCAGGAAGACGCCGACGCCGCCGAGACCGCGAAGATCTGCTACGGCAACTACGGCGTGACCTTCAACATGACCTCGGTGCAGCACGTGCGCGGCGACGAGGCGATCCCGCTGTTCAAGGATCTCGCCCAGCAGGCGGACCAGGCGCCGCGCTGGAACTTCTTCAAGTACGTGGTGGACCGCCAGGGCAAGGTGGTGGCGCAGTTCTCCAGCCTGACCAAGCCGGATGATCCGCAGCTGCAAGCCGCCATCGAGAAGGCCATCGCCAGCCAGCCCTGAGGCGCCGTTTTTCTTTTTTCGTAGGAGCGAGCTTGCTCGCGAACAGATCCTTGAACATCTGTATCAAGCGGTTCGCGAGCTAGCTCGCTCCTACAGGCAGCCATCAAGCCCGGCGAATGCCGGGCTTTTTTGTGCGCATGTGCCGAATGAGCAGAAAATTCCTGTTACAGAATCCGATGTGAATGCGACAATTCGCGTCCGGCGCCACGCCCGTTGGCCGCCGATGTCATGGATTCGATTCAGGAGATTTTCCCCATGGATGGCAAAGCCCTTTTCCTCGTTGCCCTGCTCGCCCAGGCCGTTGCCGCACCGGCATTCGCCGCGCCTGCCACGTCCAACCAGAACGAAGCGCCCGCCGCCACTGCGCCTGCCGCGGCCGCCGAGTCGGACGAGGAGATGTCGCCCGAGACCTTCGTCGCCAGCCTGCACTTCCAGAAGGGCAAGGTGGTGGTCGGCGACAACCTCGCGACCTTCGACCTGCCCGCCGATTTCGTCTTCCTCGATGGCAAGGATGCCGAGCGCGTCCTCGAGGCCTGGGGCAATCCGCCCAGTGCCGAGCCGCCGCTGGGCATGCTGATGCCCGCCGGTGTATCGCCCTTTGCCGCGGAATCCTGGGCGGTGACCGTGCAGTACGAGGAGAGCGGTTACGTCTCCGACGAGGACGCGGCGAAGATCGACTACGCCGAAATGCTCAAGGACATGCAGGACGACCTCAAGGAAGCCAATCCGCAGCGCGAGCAGCAGGGCTTCGAGGCGATCCAGCTGATCGGCTGGGCCGCGCCGCCGCACTACGATGCCGCCGAGAAGAAGCTGTACTGGGCCAAGGAGCTGCAGTTCGGTGACGCCAAGGAGCACACGCTGAACTACAACATCCGCGCGCTGGGCCGCAAAGGCGTGCTGGTGCTGAACTTCGTTGCCGGCATGGAGCAACTGCCGGAGATCGAGAAGAACGTCGGCAAGGTGCTGGCGATGACCGAGTTCAACCCGGGCAACCGCTACGTCGACTTCAACCCCAGCGTCGACAAGGTCGCCGCCTATGGCCTGGGCGCGCTGATCGCCGGCAAGGTCGCGGCCAAGGTCGGCCTGTTCGCCACCTTGCTGGTGCTGCTGAAGAAGCTGTGGATCGTCCCGGCCCTGGCCATCGGCTGGATCGCCCGGCGCTTCAAGCGCAAGCCGTCGAACGAAGGCTGATGCGCCGCTAAAGAAAAGCCGGGCAGATGCCCGGCTTTTTCGTTGTGGGTAGGAGCGAGCTTGCTCGCGAACGTGGATTCCGGCGGTGTCGGTGCCAAGCGGCTCGCGAGCAGGAAATGGGCGTCCCCTCATCCCGGACCTCTCCCGAGGGAGAGGGGGCAGACCGTGCCCGGCTGGCGCCATGGTTTCACCTTGCACCGACCGGTTCCCTCTCCCTCTGGGAGAGGGCTAGGGTGAGGGCGCGCCTTCGCGCAGGATTATCGACGGAGGAGCGAGCCTGCTCGCGAACGTGGTTTCCGGCGGCGTCGGCACCAAGCAGTTCGCGAGCAAGAGCTGGGCGCCCCCTCGCTCCTACAGGTCCGGTCTTGTGCGTGGCGCAGAAATGAAAAAGCCGGGCATCTGCCCGGCTTTTCGTCTGCGCTGAAGGATCAGCCTTTCTCGCCCTGGACGGTCCTGCCGCCCACGGTGCCGTCCTTGAGCATGATCTGGTATTCCTTGCCGTCGGACTCCTGCTGGTACAGGCGCACGAGGAGGAAGTCCCAGTCCTTGGCAAACCACAGGATGGTCTTGCGGTTGCTCTTGGTGGGATCGCGCACGCGCTCCACCTTGATCGCAGTGATCAGGCCGGCCTGGGTGCGGACCTTCTCTTCGCCGAGCACGCGGAAGTCGTAGGTATCGGTGTCGGTACCCTCGATCACCTGGTAGCTCATGGCCTTCTTGCCGACGGCCACATCGTGCTGCAGCGCGAGCTGGTAGGTGGACTTGTCCAGCTGGCCCTTGTTCAGTGGCTGGCGCACCTGGTCGCCACGGTCGCTGCCCAGCACCTGCTTCTCGGCCCAGTCGAAATCGAGCTCGGTCTGCTTGTTCTTGCCCAGGCCTTCGCGGGCCCAGCGGTAGGTCAGCGGCAGGTAGGTGTCGTTTTCCACCTTGAACGTGCTGCTTTCAGTGAGGCTGGCGAGCAGCATGGACGCCTTGAAATCCAGTTCCCAGCGGCCGCCGTCGCCTTGCTTGAGGCTGCGGGAAGCGGTCCCGCTGATCGGCATCTGTTTCCAGTCGGCGGTGTAGCTGGCCTCGAACGGCTTGAGCTCGAAAGCCTGGGCCGGCAGGGTCAGTACTGCCATCAGGAACAGCAGGGCTCTACGCATCGCGAATCTCCTAGGTTCGGTACGAATAGCCGGAGGCGGGCAGAAGCTCACCATCCAGCATGGCGCCGTGTTCGCCCAGCCGTACCCGGCCTTCGGCGAACCAGCGCATGGCCAGCGGATAGATCACATGTTCCTGCACGTGAACGCGCTGCGCCAGCGTTTCCGGCGTGTCGTCAGACTCTACCGGGATTGCCGCCTGTACGACCAGTGGACCACCGTCAAGTTCCTCGGTAACGAAGTGCACGCTGCAGCCGTGCTCGGCGTCGCCAGCCTCCAGCGCACGCTGGTGGGTGTGCAGGCCCTTGTACTTGGGCAGCAGGGACGGGTGGATGTTCAACAGGCGGCCCTGGTAATGACGCACGAAGTCCGCGCTCAGGATGCGCATGAAGCCGGCGAGCAGCACGAGGTCGGCGTCGAAGCTGTCGATGGCCTGGACCAGTGCGGCGTCGAAGCTTTCGCGGTCGGCGTAGGCCTTGTGGTCGAGGAAGCGGGTCTCGATGCCGGCCTGGCGCGCACGCTCGAGGCCGTAGGCATCCGCGCGGTTGGAGATCACCGCGCGGATGACGGCCGGCGTGTCAGCGCCGGCGAGACTGTCGATCAGGGCTTGCAGGTTGCTGCCGGAGCCGGAAATCAGCACCACGACATTGCAAGGTGTGGACATCAGTGGCCTTTCAGGTTGTTCAGGACCACGCGCTCGGCGTCGGCGGCGCACGCGTCGATGCTGCCGATGACCCACGGCTGTTCGCCGGCGTCACGCAGGGCCTTGAGCGAAGCCTCGACCTGGTCCTGGGCCACGCAGATGACCATGCCCACGCCGCAGTTCAGCACGCGGTGCATTTCGGTCTCGTCGACGTTGCCTTTTTCCTGCAGCCAGTCGAACACCGCCGGGCGCTGCCAACTGGCCACGTCGATGACGGCCTGGGCATTGTCCGGCAGTACGCGCGGGATGTTGTCCAGCAGGCCGCCGCCGGTGATGTGGGCCATGGCCTTGACCGCGCCGGTCTGCTTGATCAGCTGCAGCAGCGGCTTGACGTAGATGCGGGTCGGGGCCATCAGCAGGTCGGCCAGGGGCTTGCCGTCCAGCTGGGTGGCTTCGATGTCGGCGCCGGAGACTTCGATGATCTTGCGGATCAGCGAGTAGCCGTTGGAGTGCGGGCCGGAGGAGGGCAGGGCGATCAGGGCGTCGCCGGCGACCACTTTCGAGCCGTCGATGATTTCCGATTTTTCCACCACGCCGACGCAGAAGCCGGCCAGGTCGTAGTCTTCGCCTTCGTACATGCCCGGCATTTCGGCGGTTTCACCACCGACCAGGGAGCAGCCGGCCAGTTCGCAACCGGCGCCAATGCCGGTGACCACGGTGGCGGCCACGTCGACGTTGAGCTTGCCGGTGGCGTAGTAGTCGAGGAAGAACAGCGGCTCGGCGCCGCAGACCACCAGATCGTTCACGCACATGGCGACCAGGTCCTGGCCGATGCTGTCGTGCTTGTTCAGGTTCAGTGCCAGGCGCAGCTTGGTGCCCACGCCATCGGTGCCGGAGACCAGCACGGGTTGTTTGTAGCCGGCCGGGATTTCGCACAGAGCGCCAAAGCCACCCAGGCCGCCCATGACTTCCGGACGCGCGGTACGCTTGGCCACGCCTTTGATGCGTTCGACCAGGGCTTCGCCGGCGTCGATGTCCACACCGGCGTCCTTGTAGCTCAACGAGGGTTGCTTGTTGCTCATAAATCCAGGCCTATAGAAGGGATGATTCGTCTTGCCGCCGGTGCGCCGTTCGCGCTTGCCGGCCTGCGCGGGAGGCGCGGGATTTTATCAGGCTTGCCCGGCAGCGGCCATCTCGCGCTGTTGCTGCTGGCCGGACGGCTGTTTAAGGTATAGGCCTTCCTTGCCGACTCGTAGCAGTCGGTATTTCTGATTTTTCCCGCGAGAGCCCGCCATGCGTCTGACCGCCCGCCTGTTGATCCTCTGCCTGTCGCTGCTCAGCCTGCCGTCTTTTGCTGAAACGCTGGGCAACCTCTACCAGGTGCACGAACCGGTCGCCTCCCAGCAGCCGGACGAGCGCAACGCCGGCCTGACCCGCGCCCTGCAGACCCTGGTGCTGCGCCTGACCGGCAACACCGGCGCTGCGCAGAACCCGGCCCTGGCGGGGTACTTCAAGGATCCGCAACAGCTGATCAGCCAGTACGGCTACGAGGACGGCCCGCCCCTGGCGCTGGTGGTGGACTTCGACCCGACCGCCACCGACAACGCCCTGCGCCAGGCCGGCCTGCCGGTCTGGGGCGCCAGCCGCCCGAGCGTGCTGGCCTGGTGGCTGAACGAAAGCGCCAGCGGCAGCAGCCTGGTGGGCGACAGCCAGGAAGCGTCCGCGCCGCTGAACCGCGCCGCCCAGCGCCGCGGCCTGCCGCTGCGCCTGCCGATGGCTGATCTTGGCGAACAGCAACTCGGCACTGCCGAGAACCTCAACGCCGCCCAGCCGGACGCGTTGAAAGCCGCTTCCGAGCGTTACGGTGCCGATGCCCTGCTGGCGGTGGACGCCAAGGAAGCCGACGGCAAGTGGACCGCCACCTGGCGCGTGTGGATGGGGGACAGCCGCGAGCAGGGCCAAGCCCAGGGCGATACGCCGGACGCCCTGGCCGATGCGGTGATGCTGGGTGTCTCGCAGCGCCTGTCGCAGCGTTTCGTCGGTTCGGCGGGCTCGGCGTCCGCCCAGGTCCTGCAGATCGAGGGCGCCGACCTGGCGCGCTACGCCGAAGTGTCGCGCCTGCTGGAGCCGATGGGCGCCAAGCTGGTCGAGGTGCAGGGCGGCAATCTGGTGTACCAGGTCACCGCCAGCCCCGAACAATTGCGCGCCCAATTGGGCCTGGCCCGCCTGCAGGAAGCCCCCGCGGAGCCGGCGCAAGCGGCGGTGGACGCCAACGGCCAGCCGGTGCCCAACGCGGCCGTGGCCAAGCAGAACACCCTGCGCTTCCGCTGGTGATCAACGCTGCGGGGGCGGGCAAAGTCCCGCTTCCCGGCGCCGGCGGCTCTGAGTCGCACGTGGTAGCTGCGTTATCCTTCTGATTTGGATAAACTTTCAGTCACCAAGGCCCACCCCAAGCGATTGAAGAAACGCCCGGCCCGGCATGACTCCTATGCAGCTCCCACTCAGCGTACGTCTGCGCGATGACGCAACGTTCGCCAACTACTACCCCGGTGCCAACGCCGCGGCGCTCGGCTACGTCGAGCGTCTGTGCGAGCCCGAGGCGGGGTGGACGGAAAGCCTGATCTATCTGTGGGGCGCCGAGGGCGTGGGCCGCAGCCACCTGCTGCAGGCCGCGTGCATTCGTTCCGAACAGTTGGGTGAGCCGTCGGTTTACTTGCCCATGGCGGACCTGGTGGCCTATGGCCCGGAAATCTTCGACAACCTCGAACAGCGCGAGCTGGTGTGCCTGGACGATCTCGACGCCCTGGCCGGCAAGCGCGAATGGGAAGAGGCGCTGTTCCACCTGTTCAATCGCCTGCGCGATTCCGGCCGCAAGCTGCTGCTGTCGGCCTCGGTGTCGCCGCGCGAGCTGGGCGTGAAACTGCCGGACCTGAAGTCCCGCCTGACCCTCTCGCTGATCTTCCAACTGCACCCGCTGACCGACGACGAGAAGCTGCGCGCCCTCCAGCTGCGCGCGTCGCGCCGCGGCTTGCACCTGACCGACGAAGTCGGGCGCTTCATCCTCACCCGCGGCGCGCGCAGCATGCAGTTCCTCTTCGACCTGCTCGACGAGCTGGACAAGGCCTCGCTGCAGGCCCAGCGCAAGCTGACCATTCCCTTCCTCAAGGAAACCATGGGCTGGTAAACACCGTCAGGTTTCAGCTCAACTCGTTTAGAAACCCCATGATGGCCGTTGCGCAGGGCTGTGCTCGGCTCTGTAGGAGGAAGTGCGGGCCGTCGATTTCTTTCGTTTTGATAGTGCCGCAGCCGTCAGCAGCCATGATGCGTGCACGGCTGGTAACCAGGCGATCATTGGATGGCACCAGGTTCAGGCAGGGAGACGGTAGCGGTTCATTGGTGTTGCGTAGGTCAGCCAGAACTGTCAGACGCGCGCGAGCCAAGGCGGCAGGCATGCGCCTGATTTCATCGGCGATCAGGGCTACCAGCGCTTCTGGCGCGTCTGTCCCTGCACAGAACTGGCGAATCAGGTTGCGCTGCGCGAGGAGCGATGGCGGCAGCACGGGAAGCAATCTGAGAAGGCTGAGAAGCGGGTTCGGTTTGCTGGCAAAGGTTGCCGCGAAGACCACGCCACGTAGCCCGATCGGCCTTCGTCCAGCCAGCATCCGGGCAAGCGGGCCGGAGAATGACTCCCCCAGCAGGACGAAAGGGGCACTTCCAAGTCTGGGATACAGCGAGTCAGCCAGGCTTCGGTAGTCTTGTGGCCCGCACTCAGGTAGTTCGAGACACTCGACCGGCAGGCTGTCTGGGAGGCAGGCTAGCAGTGGGGCGAAGAGGCGGTTGCTACCATTGAGACCCGGCAGGAGTAGCAACCGCACTGATCAGTTCTCGCCAGCCAGCTTGCGGTCGTACTGGAAGCGCCAGCGCGTGTACATCAGCGCCGAACAGAACAGCGACACGCTGAGAATGATCTCTGCCCAGCCGAAGATGGCGTGGTTGGGATCGAAGGCGTTGAGCACGCCGAGGATGAAGTACAGGTTGATCACGTAGCAGGCCCAGGCGTGGCCGCGCGCGCTGCCGATCAGGATGCCCGGCGCTACGACGAGCAGCGGCAGCAGCTTGAAGCCGAGAAACACCCACGGCACCCATTGGGCGCCGCCGTGGGCGTCGGCGAACAGCACATCCCAGAGGACGATGAGCAGGATCAGCCCGATGAAGCTGCCGAGGGCGACCGCGCGGCTGGCGGCCAGCCGGGGTTTGAGCCATTCCATGGGCGGCAGCGGTTTGTTCTTGCGGGCCATTCAGCTCTCCAGTTTGCGCGCGACGTCGGCCAGGCGCTTGCCCAGCGCGCGGCACAGGGTGATTTCGTGCTCGTCCAGGCTTCGCTTGCCATCGGCCGTGGCGAAGTGGCTGGCACCGTAGGGCGTGCCGCCGCCGCGGGTTTCCAGCAGGGCGGGCTCGCTGTAGGGGATACCGGCGATGAGCATGCCGTGGTGCAGCAGCGGCAGCATCATCGACAACTGGGTGGTCTCCTGGCCGCCGTGGAGGCTGGCGGTGGAGGTGAACACCGCGGCCGGCTTGCCCACCAGGCCGCCGGTCAGCCACAGGCTGCTGGTGCCGTCGAGGAAGTACTTGAGCGGCGCCGCCATGTTGCCGAAGCGGGTCGGGCTGCCGAGGATGAGGCCGGAGCAGTCCTTGAGGTCATCCAGGGTAGCGTACAGGGCGCCTTCGGCCGGGATGTCCGGGGCGACCGCTTCGCACTCGGTGGAAACCGCCGGCACCGTGCGCACGCGGGCTTCCAGGCCGCCTTGCTCGACGCCGCGGGCGATCTGCCGGGCCATTTCGGCGGTGGCGCCGTGGCGGCTGTAGTACAGGACCAGGATGTAGGGCGTGCTCAAGGCAGGATCTCCAGCACGTTCTCCGGCGGACGGCCGACGACCGCCTTGTCGCCGACGATGACGATCGGCCGCTCGATCAGCTTGGGATGCCGGGCCATGGCGTCGATCAACTGGTCGTCACTCAACGCCGGGTTGGCCAGGTCCAGCTCCTTGTATTCGTCCTCGCCGGTGCGCAGTAGCTGGCGCACACCGATGCCCAGCTTGCCGAGCAGCGCCTTGAGCTCGGCGGCGCTGGGCGGGGTTTCCAGGTAGCGGACGATCTCCGGCTGGATGCCGCGCGCTTCGAGCAGTTCGAGGGCGCTACGGGATTTGGAGCAGCGCGGATTGTGGAAAATTGAAATCTGGCTCATGTGCCGGGACTCGCAAGGCCGATGAAGTGGCGGCTATTCTAACCGCCTCCTCGGACTGGACTGAACCGCTGTCGTTCGCCGTGATCCATGAGGACGGTTTTTTCGGTGCAGCCAAAGGACACTTCATGCACGAACGCTTGCAGGGCCTGGTCGAATTCGGCCGCTATCTGGTCCAGCGCTTTCTCGCCGACAAGGCGCCCAACAGCGCCGCGGCCCTGACCTACACAACGCTGTTCGCGGTCGTCCCGATGATGACCGTGACCTTCGCCATGCTCTCGGCCGTGCCGGCCTTCGAGGGCATGGGCGAGCGCATCCAGCTGTTCGTGTTCCGCAACTTCGTGCCGTCCACCGGCGAGGCGGTGGAGGCCTACCTGCGCAACTTCACCGTGCAGGCGCGCCACCTCACCTGGCTGGGCGTGGCGTTCCTGGCGGTCACCGCCTTTACCATGCTGGTGACCATCGAGAAGGCCTTCAACGCCATCTGGCGCGTGCGCCAGCCACGCCGGGGCGTGACCCGCTTCCTGCTGTACTGGGCGATCCTCAGCCTCGGCCCGCTGCTGCTGGGCACGGGGTTCGCGGTGTCGACCTATATCACGTCACTGTCGTTGCTCTCCGGCCCCCACGCGCTGCCGGGGGCGGCGATGCTGCTGAAATTCATGCCGCTGCTGGCCAGCGTGGCGGCCTTCACGCTGATCTACGCAGCGGTGCCCAACGCCCGGGTGCCGGTGTTGCACGCGCTGGCCGGCGGGGTATTCACCGCGATCCTGTTCGAGGCGGCCAAATCGCTGTTCGGCTTCTATGTCAGCTTCTTCCCCGGCTACAAGCTGATCTACGGCGCCTTCGCCACGGTGCCGCTGTTCCTGCTGTGGATTTATCTGTCGTGGCTGATCGTACTGTTCGGCGCGGAGCTGGTCTGCAACCTGTCCTCGACCCGCCTCTGGCGCCGTCGGGCGATGCCGCGCCTGCTGGTGATCCTGGGCGTGCTGCGGGTGTTCTTCGACCGCCAGCGCCACGGCCTGCCGACGCGCCTGGCGCACCTGCACCGCGCTGGCTGGCTGTTGCCGGAGGACGAGTGGGAAGAGGTGCTGGACTTCCTGGAGGGCGAACAACTGGTCTGCCGCGCCGGTTCGACCACCGCCGCCTGGGTGCTGTGCCGCGACCTGGGCAGCTACAGCCTGCATCACCTGCTCAACCGCAGCCCCTGGCCACTGCCGTGCCTGGAGGCGTTGCCGGCGCAGCTGGACGAACCCTGGTACGCGCAATTGCGCGAGACGCTGGCGCGCTATCAGGCTGATCGTGAGGCGCTGTTCGGGGACAGCCTGGCGAAATGGTTGAAGCCGTCACATTCCGAGTGACGCAAAACGTCAGTTTGCGGCGAAACTGTTGCTTGCGCGATGTTGCACTGGTCCTGACGGGGCACCAATTCTCGCTATTTCAGAATTGGCACACTTCTGGCTATAGATCTGACAGGACAAAGGAGTCCTTCAGAAGTTCCTTCAGGGCCAGTAAATCCATGAAAAAAGACCAGAACAACGTAGTGCACCTGCATCAGCGCGATCTGACGAGCGCTCTGGAGCGGTTGAATAGAATCACTGGTCTGCATTTCAGCAGCTGGCCCGAATCGCTCCTGCCGTCCGTTCCGCAGGAAACCACCGAACCCGTTGCGGCCCAGCCGTCGGACGACACCCTGGTGCGTCAGCTGGGCTGATGCGTCACAGGCTGGTGACGGCCGGGCGCGCCGCGCCTGCCTGCTGCTCCACCGCCTGCATGAAGACCTCCTCGGCGATGACCCGCGACAGGGGAACGGCCGCGCGCAGCTTGATCTGCGCTTCTTCGATCCGCTGGGAGAACGGCAGCCGCGCCACCCCGGACAGCAGGATGCGGCTCTGCTTGTTGACCGTGCCATGGTCGATCACCACCTCCCGGCTGCGCTCGCCATCGCGGTAGCTGAGCAGCAGCGTTACCGGCAGGTCCGCCACGCCGGGCAGATGCAGCCACACCGCGACGTTGAAGTCGGCCAGCCGCCCGCCATTGGCCGCATTGGCCGGCCGCGCACTGGCGACGATATGGCTGGGTACCTTGCTGACAAGCTGGTCTGTGGGCTGCATCGGGCTGTCCTGTCGATGAAGGCCGGCGTACGTGGCGCCAAGCGCATTCTGAAGGTCGCTGAGTGATCGGCGAGCGAGAATCGTCCCGAAAGTCAGAACGAACGTTCGAATTATAAAAAGGTGGGCGCCAGGCAATCCGGGCGTACTGCCGATCTTGCCTGTGACTTCTCTCCCAAATTCGACAATCAGGCCAGGCGCAGTGGGTGGCGAGCTACCAAGGGCGTGCTGAGGTTGGCGACGGGCAGCGGCAGGATGGTCTGGTTGTCGAAACTGGCCAGCTGCAGCCAGAGGTTCTCCCCTTCGACGAACTGCCCCTGGGCTACCCACAGCCCGTGATACCAGCCATTTCCCGGTTCCGGTGTGCTCTGCAGGACGCCGGGGTGCCGCTGGGCGTCCGGTGCGCGGCGCAGCCAGACTGGGCGAGGGAGTCCTTTCAGATAACGCAGCCCCAGGTGCAGGCCATCGCTGTTGAGATGCCGCCAGCGCACCACGGCAAGGGTGGGTGTGCCGCCGTTGCCTGGGATCAGCAGCAGCTGGCCGACGGGCAGTTGTCCGGCTTGCTGCCCGGCACAGAGGATGCGCGCGCCGCCAGGGCTGGCATCCATCAGCGCCGCTTCCCGACAGGGGCTGGCCGAACTGTCCAGCAGGTGCTGCTGGATTGCCGGGAGACCCACCACGACGCGGCAGGTGCCGCTTTGTTCGGCGCGCTCATGGCGACGCGGCTGATGCCCGAGCCAGTGGTGGCGCACGCGCTCCAGAAGTGCGCCTTGTTCGAGGCGGCGCAGCGGCGCCGGATCGTGCAGGGCGATCAGCAGGGCGCCCAGCTCCAGGCGCCGCAGCTGCTCGGCCGGCGCATCGGCGGCCTGCTCGGCGGCGAGGCAGGGCTCGTCCGAGCCAAGGTCGACCACGAAGCCTTCCTGTTCATCGTCATCCCACGGCAGCAGCCGGCCCAGCGCGGCCAGGGACGCCAGGGCGCTGAACAGTTGCGGTGCTTCGCCTTCGGTCAGGTGGAACGGGTTGCTCAGGGCCAGCAGCAGTATCTGCTGGTAGAGCCCGCGCAGGGTGCCGGCCGGGACGGGATCGAACGCCGCCGCCACCGGCTCGTCCAGGCAGTCCTGATGCTCGCCGATCCAGTACAGCAAATGGCTGTCGCGCCACAGGCTGCCCGGCGGTTGCTGGTACTGCTGGTAATGGCGCAGCAGGGCTTGGGCAAGAAAGTGCTGGGCCATGTATAGACACCAGGCCATGTGCGGCCGCGATGGCTTGCGGCCGTTGAGGATCTGCAGCAGCAGGCGCTTGAAGCCGGCGGCGAGTTCGCTGCAGAAGTGTACGAACAGCGCCGGCGGCGTCTTTTCCTGGCGGATCAGGCGTTCGTAATACCGGTATTCTTCGCTGAGGCTTTGCAGGGCGCGTTGCCTTTCCAGTAAGGTCAGCGCGCACCGGTTGAGGCGGAACAGCGTGCCCAGGGCTCTCTGCAGACCTTCCTGCAGGGGCTGAAGCCGCGATTCCTGAAGCCTGACCGCCAGGTTGCTCATTGCCTCGGCATCTTCTTCGAGGATGTCCGGCACCTCCAGGCGCAGGGCATCGAGCATCATGACCACCCCGCATACACGAGGATTGAAGGCATGGGAGTGCGGCTCCGTATTGTGATGGGCGTGATGGCTGGCCTGATCCTGGCCGGTTGCTCGGCGGACTATGGCACCGATCAGCATGGACAGAAAGTACCCGCTGCGAAGGTAGATGGCCAGTGGCTAGTGATCAATTACTGGGCCGAGTGGTGCGCGCCATGCCGCAAGGAGATTCCCGAGCTGAACCAGCTGGCGGAACAGGGCAAGACGCAGGGCTTCCGGGTGCTGGGGGTGAACTTCGACGGGCTGCGCGATGCTGAGCTGGCGAAGGCCTCGCAGGCCTTGGGCGTGCAGTACACCGTGCTGGCCGACGACCCCGCGCAGCGTCTGGGCCTGCCACGCAGCGACGCGCTGCCTGTCACCTATATCGTCGACCCTGATGGCAAGATGCGCGAGCAGTTGCTCGGCGAGCAGACCGCCCCCGGCGTGCAGGCGCGCTTGAGCGCATTGCGCGAGGAGAAGCAGTGATGGCCAGGATCTGTCTGCACGGCTACATCAGCGGCAAGGTGCAAGGCGTGTATTACCGCCAGAGCACGCAGGAACAGGCCGAGCGCCTGGATATCGACGGCTGGATACGCAACCTCGACGACGGGCGCGTGGAGCTGTTGATCGAGGGAGAGGACGATGCGGTGCGCGAGCTGGAGAAGTGGCTGGCGCGAGGGCCGGTGAAGGCCAAGGTGGCCGCAGTGGAGCTGGAGCCGATGACGCCCCAGGGCATCACCGGCTTCATCGTTCGCCGCTAGGCGTCAGTTGCTGACGCCGGGGTCCGCTGCCAGGCGACCGGCGTCGGTCATCAGGCTGTGGAGGAATTCCTTCTGCAGCTCCGGATCGTTGCGGGTCAGTTCGATCAGGCTCTGCTCCAACTCGCTGGCTTCTTCTTCCAGGCCGAGGTCGGACAGACGCTTTACCCGGTGCACCCAGCGGTGCACGTCCTCGCCTTCCAGGTCGTCATAGATCAGCGCGTGGGCTTCCTGCAGCTTGCCGCGCAGGGAGCGGCTGACCAGCAGGCTGGCATCGGCGCGGGTGTCGTCCGACGGGTCCTGGACGCTGAACTGCAGACGGCCGATGCGGCTGACTTCGTCGTCGCTGAACGGGCCTTCCAGCAGGTTCAGGCGCAGCACGCCATGGCGATCGGTGAGCAATTCCTGGGAGTTCTTGCCGGCGGTGACGGTCACCGGGCGCTCCGACCAGGGCAGGCTGGAGTACTCGGTGCGCTTGTCGCGCTGCGTCTCGTCGATCGAGGCCAGGTTCTGCTCGGCGCGGCCGTTGGACTCGACGTTCATGAACGGGTTCATGCCATCGATGCCATAGCGGATCCAGCCGCGGGTGATGCTCTCGGGCAGGTTGCCGAGGGCGAACACGTTGACCACGTTGGCGCCGATGCCGCCGACGAAGGCGACGACGCCCAAGGGCATTTCGTACACCTTGCGCCAGCCCTGGTAGGGCGTGTAGCGGTCGTAGCGACGGGTGACCTCGAACTCGGTGACTTCGAAGGTCTTCTGTTCCTGCACGCGAATGCGGCGCTGCGGCAGTTCCAGGGTGGCCGGCGTGCCCACGTCGATCTGCAGGCTGTGGTCGAGCAGCTTGCGCTCGACGCGCTCTTCATGCTCGCTGCGTTGCGGCAGCTGGTTGGCGCAGCCGCTCAGCAGGAGGCTGCCGCACAAGGCGGCAGCCGCGAGGCTGGAGGTACTTCCGGTGGACATCGCTCTGCTCAGTTGCGGATCTTGGCCGTGATGAAGGCTTGCAGGTCGGACAGGGCGACAGGCTGCGACTCGGCGTCACGGCGGCCCTTGTACTCCAGGGTGCCTTCGTCCAGGCCGCGCTCGCTGACCACGATGCGGTGCGGAATGCCGATCAGTTCCATGTCGGCGAACTTCACGCCGGGGCTGGTCTTCTTGTCGCGGTCGTCCAGCAGCACTTCGAAGCCGGCGGCGGTAAGGTCCGCGTACAGCTTGTCGGCGGCGGCGCGCACGGCTTCGTTCTCGTACTTCATCGGCACGATGGCGATCTGGAAAGGCGCCAGGGCGGCCGGCCAGAGGATGCCGCGGTCGTCGTAGTTCTGCTCGATGGCGGCGGCGACCACGCGGGATACCCCGATGCCGTAGCAGCCCATGATCAGCGTGACCGGCTTGCCGCTCTCGCCCAGTACGGAGAGCTTCATGGCTTCGCTGTACTTGGTGCCGAGCTGGAAGATGTGGCCAACTTCGATGCCGCGACGGATGACCAGCGTGCCCTTGCCGTCCGGGCTCGGGTCGCCCTCGACGACGTTACGCAGGTCGGCGATTTCCGGTACCGGCAGGTCGCGTTCCCAGTTGACGCCGAAGTAGTGCTTGTCGTCGACGTTGGCGCCGGCGGCGAAGTCGCTCATCAGCGCGACGGAGCGGTCGATGATGCAGGGCAGCGGCAGGTTCACCGGGCCGAGGGAGCCGGGTGCGGCGCCAATGGCAGCCTTGATGTCGGCTTCGCTGGCCATCTGCAGGGGGCTGGCCACCAGCGGGTGGTTGCCGGCCTTGATCTCGTTGAGTTCGTGGTCGCCACGGACGATCAGGGCGATCAGCTTGCCTTCCTCGGCGGCGTGAACCACCAGGGTCTTGATGGTCTTCTCGATCGGCAGGCCGAACTTTTCCACCAGGGCGGCGATGGTCTTGGTCTCGGGAGTGTCGACCAGGCGCAGTTCTTCGGTGGCGGCGCCGCGAGCGGATTCGCGGGGCAGGGCCTCGGCCTTCTCGATGTTGGCGGCGTAGTCGGTGGACTCGCCGAAGACGATGTCGTCCTCACCGGAGCCGGCCAGCACGTGGAATTCGTGGGAGCCGCTGCCGCCGATGGAGCCGTTGTCGGCCTGTACGGCACGGAAATCCAGGCCCAGGCGGGTGAAGATCTTGCTGTAGGCCTGGTACATGATGTCGTAGGTGGCCTGCAGCGAGTCCTGGCTGGTGTGGAAGGAATAGGCATCCTTCATGATGAACTCGCGGCCGCGCATCAGGCCGAAGCGCGGACGGATCTCGTCACGGAACTTGGTCTGGATCTGGTACATGTTGATCGGCAGCTGCTTGTAGCTGTTCAGCTCGTTGCGTGCCAGATCGGTGATCACTTCCTCGTGGGTCGGGCCGACGCAGAAGTCGCGGTCATGGCGATCCTTCAGGCGCAGCAGCTCGGGCCCGTACTGCTGCCAGCGGCCGGATTCCTGCCACAGTTCGGCGGGCTGGATGGCGGGCATCAGCACTTCCAGGGCGCCGGCGGCGTTCATTTCCTCGCGAACGATGGCCTCCACCTTGCGCAGTACCCGCAGACCCATTGGCAGCCAGGTGTAGAGACCGGACGCCAGCTTGCGGATCATGCCGGCGCGCAGCATCAGCTGGTGGCTGATGACGACCGCATCGGAAGGGGTTTCTTTCAGGGTGGACAGCAGGTACTGACTGGTACGCATCTTTGGCCGTTTTGTCGGTTGCGAAGGGGAATATAGGCTGGGCATTGTACGGTGCAGGTCTGGCTGCGTACAGGGCGCGGCGGGCGGAGACGGAGGAGTGGCGTGAGTCGTTTGAATGCAGCCCAGGTACAGGCGTTCATCCGCGCGGGATTGCCCATGGCGGACGACATGGATTTCCGCATCGATGCACTGGAAGGGCGCAGCGCCTTCGCGCGGATACCCTTCCATGGAAAGCTGGTACGCCCCGGCGGAACGGTGTCCGGGCCGACCATCATGGCGTTGGCGGATGCGGCAATGTATGCGGTGATCCTCGCGCAATTGGATAACGTCGAGATGGCCGTGACGTCCAACCTGAATATCAATTTTCTCAGCAAACCCAAGCCCGAAGACCTGTTGGCGGAAGCGAAGATATTGAAGCTGGGGCGCCGCCAAGTGGTGTGCGAAGTGGCTGTCTATTCGGTCAGTAATCCGCAGGAGTTGGTGGCCCATGTCACCGGCACCTATGTATTGCCGATGTAACGGATACGTTCGAAGTTGTAGGTAAGTTGCAATAAAAAAGCCCGGCGCAAGCCGGGCTTTTTTGTTACCTGCAGTTCGTTCTGGATTACAGAACGGACAGCGGGTAGTCGACGATCAGGCGGAACTCGTCGATATCGCCTTCGCCCTGGTCGGCGTTGGCACGGTGCCAAGATTGACGGATGCGGAACGACAGATCCTTGGCCGGGCCGTCTTGCAGTACATACTTGGCCTCGACGTTGGTTTCGTGGTGTTTGCCGTCCTCGCCGTACAGACCGACGTAATTGAACTCCCCGTTGGTCGGGGCGTTGGTGCCGTCGATGTCTTTACCATTGATGTAACGGGTCATGAAGGTCAGGCCAGGTACGCCGTACTCTTTCATGTTCAGGTCATAGCGAGCCTGCCAGGATTTTTCGCCCGGGCCGTTGAAGTCGGAGTACTGAACGGAGTTGGCGAGGAAGATCGAGTCGCCGCCCTTGTTGTTATCGCCGATACCGATGTAGTCAAACGGGGTATCGCCATTCACCTTCTGGAAGGCCAGGGTGAAGGTGTGCGCGCTGTAGGTGTAAGCGGCAGCCAGCGAGAAGGTATTGTTGCTGATATCGCCGGCCTTGGCCGAGCCTTCGTCGCGGGTGTTGTAGTAGTTGAAGTCGAAGCCCAGCGACTGCGCGTCAGCAATCGGCAAGGTGTAGTTCAGGTTGACGTAGTACTGATTCCAGATGTCTTCCAGCTTGGCGCCGTAGAGCGACGCGCTGAAGTTATCGGAGAATGCGTACTTGCCACCGATGAAGTCGGCAGACTTGGCGGTGGCGCCAGAGTAGTTGGCCCAGATTTCACCGTCGTGGCTGGTATCGTTTTGGCTGGTGCCGGAGTAGTAGTGGCCGCCTTCGACGTCCAGGCCAGCAATTTCACTGCTCATGATCGCCAGGCCGCTTGCGGTCTGGGGCAGAAGGCGAGAGCCGCCCACTGCGAATACGGGAGCGGTGGGTTGCATGTCGCCGGCTTTCAGTTCGGTCTTAGAAACACGAACCTTGACAGCGCCACCAGCTTTGCCAAAGGAGTCGGAAGGCTCACCGTCGCCGTTGATGGCGAGGTTCTCAGAGCCGGTACGGCCGCGACCGGAGTCCAGTTTCAGGCCCAGGTAACCGAAGGCGTCAACGCCAAAGCCGACGGTACCCTGGGTGAAGCCGGAGCTGTAGTTGCCCCAGAAGCCTTGGGTCCATTCTTCGCGGTAGCCGTTCTTGCGGCCATGTGCTGCGGCGGTGGGGTTGTCGCCTTCGCGGTAATCGCGATTGAAGTAGTAGTTGCGAACCAGGAAGTTCAGGCTGCTGTCTTCGACAAAGCCTTTTGCATCAGCCTGATTGCCTACGAAGGGCTCGGCCATTGCCAGTTGCGTGGTGCCTGCAGATACCGCCAGGGCGATGGCGCTCCACTTCATCACTTTCATTGTGATTGCTCCTTTGGTTTTGAAATTATCTGCCATCACAGTGCCGCGGTGACGGCTCATTCTTTTTGTCGGCGCTAACTTATAGCACGCGTGTTCAGTTGGCGATAGTTGCCCAAATAAACACACAAAAACTTTACGGGACTGTCGCAAAGCTGCATGACACATGTCGCATTCAAGCAGTTCTCATGTTGCAAAAAGAGATTGCCCCCTGATTGCTTCATTGGTACTTCAGTCCCTGTGGTTCTCTATTCCATTGACCACTTCTTAAGTTCTCCCGCGTCCGCGACCACTTCTTCGAATAGGGGTGGCCGTCGGTGCGATGTCCTTGGCTCTAGCAACAACCGTGCACAAATGCCCGGATGTGCCTTCACAGTGCCCGTCTTGCGACGCGATGACGCATTTCACGGCTTCTGTTGGCGATTTGCAACATGGGCGCGCACCGATGTCGTTTTCCAGCATCCCGTATTTGTAGCTGTTTAATCGATTTTTCGCCGCCGATGGCGGTGATTGCCGTGCAGATTCCCGCACGCGCCTGTTGTCGGGATATGCCAATCCGCGTCATGCGTCATGCTGGTGCGGGGTCTTGAGCGGCCTGCTCCGCGAGGGGGCGCGGGGTGGGCATGTTCGCCGGCGGGGCTCTCTAGTATTCTTCGCGCCCTTCGGCTCCTTCGGGGAGCTAGGCTTAAACAAGCTTCGTCGAACAGGAGAGGTCTTATGTTCGCCCTGGATTCCCGTCTTCAACAGGACACCATCGCGGTGGGTGACTTCCCGCTGAGCAGCCTGCTGCTGATGAACGACTCGCAGTACCCCTGGTTCATCCTGGTCCCGCGGCGGGAGGATGTCAGTGAAATCTTCCAGCTGGACGCCGCCGACCAGCAGCAGTTGTGGCGCGAAGCCACGCAATTGGCCGAAGTGCTCAAGGACACCTTCGATGCCGACAAGATGAACGTGGCCAACCTCGGTAACGTCGTCAGCCAGTTGCACGTGCACGTGATCGTGCGCAAGCACGGCGATGCCGCCTGGCCGGGCCCGGTATGGGGCAAGCACCCGGCTTTGGCATACACGGGCGAGGAGCTGGCGCGGGTGCGCGAGAAGCTGCGCATGGCGCTGGGCGATGGTTTTCGCTTCAGCCAGGAGTGAATGATGGATCTGGAAAACCGCGTGACCGACCTGGAGAGCCGACTGGCCTTTCAGGATGATGCGCTGCAGACCCTGAGTGATGTGGTCTACGAGCAGGAGCGGGTGATCGAGCGCCTGCGCCTGCAGATGCAGGCGCTGCTCAAGCGCCTGGAAGACCTCCAGGGGCAGGTGGGCGTGGCCGATGATGAAGCGCCGCCGCCGCACTATTGATGCGCCCATGAAAAAGCCCGCCTGATGGCGGGCTTTTTCATGGGGTGATACTTAGCGGCGGTTGGGCAGGGCGGCGATCACGTCCTCCGCCTGCAGGCCCTTGTCGCGCTGGACCACCGAGAACTCCACGCGCTGGCCTTCGATCAGGATGCGGTGGCCCTCGCCGCGGATGGCCCGGAAGTGGACGAAGATGTCCTCGCCGGAGTCGCGGGAAATGAAGCCGAAGCCCTTGGACGTGTTGAACCACTTCACGGTCCCGGTTTCGCGGTTCTCCCCGGCGAAGGTTTCGCTCGGCGCACTGCTGCGCCGCGGATTCAGGTTGGCCAGCCACTGCATGACCACCGCGCCTGCCAGGCTCAGCAATGGCAGGACGATGGCCGGCTGCTCGCCGATGAAGGGCAGTGGCGCGAGCAGAATCAGCACTTGCAGCACCACGGCCAGCACCACCAGGGCGGTGGCCAGGCCTTGCAGGGCTGAAGGCTGTTTCACTTGGCCGACCGGCGCGAGGAGCAGGCTGGTCAAGCCGAGCAGGGCCAGGTAAACGGCGTCGCTTTGTTGCAGGTAGGGAAGGGCATCGCTGCGCAGGCTCGGAATAAGAGACAGCACGAGTGCGGCGACGCCCGTCACGAGATGGACGATCTTCAGCATGGCTACGGATTCACCTTGAGCGGTAACGAAAAAAGAAGCAGCCGTCCCTGAGTGCGACGCCGGAAAAGAAAATGAAAGCGTGCCGGACGGCCTATGCGCGAAACGCACGGCGGTTATTTAACAGCAAACCACTTGCCTTCTCAAATCAACCGCTTAGGCCATTCGTAGGGGGAGCAAGCCCGCCGCGCGGCGGGCTTCCTTATATAGGGAGGGATCAGTCGGCGAGCAGGCTGCGCAGCATCCATGCGGTCTTCTCGTGAACCTGCATGCGTTGGGTCAGCAGGTCGGCGGTGGGCTCGTCGGCCACCTTGTCGGCCAGCGGGAAAATACTGCGCGCGGTGCGCACCACTGCCTCCTGGCCTTGCACCAGCAGCCGGATCATCTGCTGAGCATCCGGCACGCCTTCCTCTTCCTTGATCGATGACAGGCGCGCATACGCCGCATAGGTGCCCGGCGCCGGGAAGCCCAGCGCGCGGATGCGCTCGGCGATGCTGTCCACGGCCAGTGCCAGTTCGTTGTACTGCCCTTCGAACATCAGGTGCAGGGTGTTGAACATCGGTCCGGTGACGTTCCAGTGGAAGTTGTGGGTCTTCAGGTACAGCGTGTAGGTGTCGGCCAGCAGCCGGGACAGGCCTTCGGCGATGGCGGCTCGATCCTGCTCGGCGATTCCGATGTTGATTTCCATGGTGATCTCCTCATCGTGGGCATCGGTGGATTCAAAAGCGTTGCATTCGAGGCTATCACCCGGTCCGATGTGAAGCTCTTGGTCTATATCAAGGTAATCGATTGGGAATTTCTATTAACAGGCTGTGCAGCCGGCCGCTTCTTCCTTGCCGGAGCCTGGCTGCAACCTGCGGATTTTTCAGGCTATAATCCGCGTCTTTGCCGCGGGATGCGGGCCCGTGGCAGTGTGATCAGTCAAGGTGTCCCATGCCGATTTACGAGTACCAGTGCCAGTCCTGCGCGCATCAGCTGGAGTCGCTGCAGAAGATCAGCGATGCGCCGTTGGTCGATTGTCCGGCCTGCAAGGCTCCCGAATTGAAGAAGATGTTGTCGGCTCCGGGCTTCCGCCTGGGCGGCAGCGGTTGGTACGAGACCGACTTCAAGACCGGAGCGAAGAAGAACCTCGCCTCCGGCGATGCCCCTGCGGCCTGTCCGGCCACCGGTTGCGGTGGTGGCGGCTGCTCCGCCAGCGAATGAGCGGTTCCCTAGAATTCAAGACTTTCGAGAAGCGAAACACACCATGATGCGCAGCCACTATTGCGGCCAGTTGAACGAGAGCCTGGACGGCCAGGTAGTCACTCTTTGCGGTTGGGTCCATCGCCGCCGCGACCACGGCGGGGTGATCTTCCTCGACGTGCGTGATCGTGAAGGCCTGGCCCAGGTGGTGTTCGACCCGGATCGCGTCGAGACCTTCGCCAAGGCGGACCGCGTGCGCAGCGAATACGTGGTGAAGATCACGGGCAAGGTGCGTCTGCGTCCTGAAGGCGCGCGCAATGCCAACATGGCGTCCGGCGCCATCGAGGTGCTGGGCCACGAGCTGGAAGTGCTGAACCAGGCCGAAACCCCGCCGTTCCCGCTGGACGAGTACTCCGATGTGGGCGAGGAAACCCGCCTGCGCTACCGCTTCATCGACCTGCGTCGCCCGGAAATGGCCGCCAAGCTGAAGCTGCGCGCGCGCATTACCAGCAGCATCCGTCGCTACCTGGACGACAACGGCTTCCTGGACGTGGAAACCCCGATCCTCGGTCGACCGACCCCGGAAGGCGCGCGGGATTACCTGGTGCCGAGTCGTACCTACCCGGGCCATTTCTTCGCCCTGCCGCAGTCGCCCCAGCTGTTCAAGCAGCTGCTGATGGTCGCCGGCTTCGACCGTTACTACCAGATCGCCAAGTGCTTCCGCGACGAAGACCTGCGTGCCGACCGCCAGCCGGAATTCACCCAGATCGACATCGAGACCAGCTTCCTCGAAGAAAGCGACATCATCGAGATCACCGAGAAGATGGTTCGCCAGCTGTTCAAGGAAGTACTGGACGTCGAGTTCGACGAATTCCCGCACATGCCGTTCGAAGAGGCCATGCGCCGCTACGGTTCGGACAAGCCTGACCTGCGCATCCCGCTGGAACTGGTCGACGTCGCCGATCAGCTGAAGGACGTCGAGTTCAAGGTCTTCTCCGGCCCGGCCAACGATCCGAAGGGCCGCGTTGCTGCCCTGCGCGTTCCGGGCGGTGCGAGCATGCCGCGCAAGCAGATCGACGACTACACCAAGTTCGTCGGCATCTACGGCGCCAAAGGCCTGGCCTACATCAAGGTCAACGAGCGCGCCAAGGGCGTGGAAGGCCTGCAGTCGCCGATCGTCAAGAACATCGCCGAGCCGAACCTGAACGTGATCCTCGATCGCGTCGGTGCGGTCGATGGCGACATCGTGTTCTTCGGCGCCGACAAGGCCAAGATCGTCTGCGACGCCCTGGGCGCGCTGCGTATCAAGGTCGGCCATGACCTCAACCTGCTCACCAAGGAGTGGGCGCCGATGTGGGTCGTGGACTTCCCGATGTTCGAAGAGAACGACGACGGCAGCCTGACCTCGCTGCACCACCCGTTCACCGCGCCCAAGTGCACCCCGGAAGAGCTGGAGGCCAACCCGGCCGGCAAGCTGTCCCGTGCCTATGACATGGTGCTCAACGGCACCGAATTGGGCGGCGGCTCCATCCGTATCCACGACAAGGCCATGCAGCAGGCGGTGTTCCGCGTGCTGGGCATCGACGATGCGGAGCAGGAAGAGAAGTTCGGCTTCCTCCTCGACGCCCTCAAGTACGGTGCACCGCCCCACGGTGGCCTGGCCTTCGGCCTGGACCGCCTGGTGATGCTGATGACCGGCGCGGCGTCGATCCGCGAAGTCATCGCCTTCCCGAAAACCCAGAGCGCCGGCGACGTCATGACCCAGGCTCCGGGCACCGTGGATGGCAAGGCGCTGCGCGAGCTGCACATCCGCCTGCGCGAGCAGCAGAAGGCCGCCGAGTAAGTGATTCAGATTGCAGCGGCGCCGGCCACGCCGGGCGTCGCCTGCGAAGCAAACAAGCGATACGGAGTGAGTTATGGCTGGTCATTCCAAATGGGCCAACATCAAGCACCGCAAGGAACGTCAGGACGCCAAGAAGGGCAAGATCTTCACCAAGCTCATTCGTGAGCTGACCGTCGCCGCCAAGCAGGGCGGCGGGGTGCCGGCAGACAACCCGCGTCTGCGCCTGGCTGTGGACAAGGCGCTGACCGCCAACATGACCCGCGACACCATCGATCGCGCCATCCAGCGCGGTGTGGGCTCCAGCGAAGCGGACAACATGGCCGAGCTGACCTACGAAGGTTACGCGCCCAGCGGCGTGGCGATCATCGTCGAAGCCATGACCGACAACCGCAACCGCACCGCGGCCGAAGTGCGCCATGCCTTCAGCAAGTGCGGCGGCAACCTGGGTACCGATGGTTCGGTGGCCTACCTGTTCGAGCGCAAGGGCCAGATCAGCTACGCGCCGGGCGTGAACGAAGAAGCCCTGATGGATGCCGCGCTGGAAGCCGGCGCCGACGACGTGGTGGTCAACGACGATGGTTCCATCGACGTCTTCACCACCTTCGCCGACTTCATCTCGGTCAACGAAGCGCTGAACGAAGCCGGTTTCAAGGGCGAGGAAGCCGAGATCACCATGATCCCGTCGACCACCGCGACCCTGGACCTGGACACCGCGCAGAAGGTTCTCAAGCTGATCGACATGCTCGAAGACCTGGATGACGTGCAGAACGTCTACTCCAATGCGGATATCCCCGACGAGGTGATGGCCCAGCTGGGCTGATCCCACCGCCGGCGATGTGCGAAGCCGGAAGCGGGAGTGGTCGTCAGCGGCGCCTCCCGCTTCCGGTTTTTGTTATGTGAAATGCGCGTTGCAGACTAGGTGTGATCGAACGGACATGACCCTGATTCTCGGCATCGACCCAGGCTCACGGATTACCGGCTTCGGCGTGGTGCGCGACACCGGCCGCGGCTGCGAATACGTGGCGTCGGGCTGCATCCGGACCGGCAACGGCGAGCTGTTCGAGCGCCTGCAGATCGTCTTCCGTGGCGTGCGCGAGGTCATCCAGACCTACCAGCCGACCATGATGGGCATCGAGCAGGTGTTCATGGCGCGCAACGCCGATTCGGCGCTGAAGCTGGGTCAGGCCCGCGGCGCCGCCATCGTCGCGGCGGCGGAAGAGGGGTTGCAGATTGCCGAGTACACCGCCAGCCAGGTCAAGCAGGCCATCGCCGGCACCGGCGGGGCGGACAAGCAGCAGGTGCAGATGATGGTGATGCACCTGCTCAAGCTAACGCAGAAGCCGCAGATCGACGCCTCCGATGCGTTGGCCATCGCCCTGTGCCACGCGCACACCCGGCAGAGCCTGGTGCCGCACGGGCTGGTTGGCGCCCGTCGTCGTGGCGGTCGCCTGCGCCTGTGATATCCGGAAAAACATTGAGCAAGGACAAACACCCGTGATTGGACGCCTGCGTGGCACCCTGGCGGAAAAGCAGCCGCCGCACCTGATCGTCGACGTGAATGGCGTGGGCTACGAGCTGGAAGTGCCGATGACCACCCTGTACCGTCTGCCGAGCCTGGGCGAGCCGGTGACCCTGCACACCCACCTGGTGGTGCGCGAGGATGCCCACCTGCTCTACGGCTTTGCCGAGAAGCGCGAGCGCGAGCTGTTCCGCGAGCTGATCCGCCTCAACGGGGTGGGGCCGAAGCTGGCCCTGGCGCTGATGTCCGGCCTGGAAGTCGATGAGCTGGTGCGTTGTGTGCAGGCGCAGGATACTTCCACCCTGGTGAAGATTCCCGGCGTCGGCAAGAAAACCGCCGAACGCCTGTTGGTGGAGCTCAAGGATCGCTTCAAGGCGTGGGAGAATATTCCCTCCATCGCGCCGCTGGTGGTGGAACCCAGGCTGGTCGCCGCAGTCTCAAGCGCCGAGTCCGATGCGGTCAGCGCGCTGATCGCCCTGGGCTTCAAACCCCAGGAGGCGAGCCGTGCCGTGGCCGCTGTGCAGGAGGAAGGCTTGTCCAGCGAAGAACTCATCCGCCGCTCATTGAAAGGCATGGTCTAGGTAGCTATCGATGATCGAAGCCGATCGCCTGATTTCCTCTGTCTCCGGTCGCGACCGCGAAGAGCAGTTCGACCGCGCCATCCGCCCGCTCAAGCTGGCGGACTACGTCGGCCAGCCGGTGGTGCGCGAGCAGATGGAACTGTTCATCCAGGCGGCCCGTGGGCGTCAGGAAGCCCTCGATCACACGCTGATCTTCGGCCCGCCCGGCCTGGGCAAGACCACTCTGGCGAACATCATCGCCCAGGAGATGGGCGTTTCGATCAAGAGCACGTCCGGCCCGGTGCTGGAGCGCCCCGGCGATCTCGCCGCGCTGTTGACCAATCTCGAACCCAACGACGTGCTGTTCGTGGACGAGATCCATCGCCTGTCGCCCATCGTCGAAGAAGTGCTGTATCCGGCGATGGAAGATTTCCAGCTGGACATCATGATCGGCGAAGGCCCGGCCGCACGCTCGATCAAGCTCGACCTGCCGCCCTTCACCCTGGTGGGGGCGACCACCCGCGCCGGCATGCTCACCAACCCGCTGCGTGACCGTTTCGGGATCGTCCAGCGCCTGGAGTTCTACGGCGTGGAGGACCTGACCAGCATCGTCAGCCGTTCGGCAGGCATCCTGGGTCTTGAAATCGAGCCGGCAGGCGCCTATGAAATCGCCCGGCGCGCCCGTGGTACGCCGCGTATCGCCAACCGCCTGCTGCGGCGGGTGAGGGATTTCGCCGAAGTGCGTGGCACCGGACACATCAGCAGCGACATCGCCGACAAGGCGCTGAACCTGCTGGACGTGGACGAGCGCGGTTTCGATCATCAGGATCGCCGTCTGCTGCTGACCATGATCGACAAGTTCGACGGCGGTCCGGTGGGTATCGACAACCTGGCGGCGGCCATCAGTGAAGAAAGACACACGATTGAAGACGTGCTGGAGCCCTATCTGATCCAGCAAGGCTATATCATGCGCACACCTCGGGGGCGTGTAGTGACCCGGCATGCGTACCTGCATTTTGGCCTGAACGTGCCGAAGCGGATGGGGGAGGGGGCAACGCCGGATCTGTTTGCCCCTGAAGATGGTAATTAATTGCATTTGTAGACGATTGCCGATTGGCAAAGTCTTTACTTGGTTCTAGAGTATGCGCGCGCAACACGGGGGTCAGCCGTTCCAACAGCGGTATCGGGTCTATTACGAGGACACCGACGCCGGCGGCATCGTCTACTACGTCAACTACCTCAAGTTCATGGAGCGGGCTCGTACCGAGCGGCTGCGTGATCTGGGCTTCGCCCAGTCACAGCTGGCGGGGGAGAACCTGCTTTTCGTCGTTCACTCGGCCGAGGCGCGTTATCACGCCCCCGCCCGCCTGGACGATGAGCTGCTCGTCAGCGCCGAAGTGGAGGAGTTGAACCGTGCGAGCCTGAAGTTTCGTCAACAGGTTCGACGGGCGTCGGATTCGACCTTGCTCTGCGAGGGGCGATTCGTGGTGGCGTGCGTGCGGGCGGACACCTTGAAACCCCGCGCCATCCCAGATGTGTTGCGTGCGGCATTTGCCGGCAGTCCGGACACCCTTTCAGCAGGAGATTAACGTGGAACCGAACGTCGTCGACCATACTTCCATGTGGAGCTTGATCAGTAACGCCAGCGTCGTGGTACAGCTGGTGATGCTGACCCTGGTGGCCGCATCGGTCACTTCCTGGATCATGATTTTCCAGCGCAGCAACATGATGCGCTCGGCGAAGAAGGCCCTGGAATCCTTCGAAGAGCGCTTCTGGTCGGGCATCGACCTGTCCAAGCTCTATCGTCAGGCGGGCAGCAACCCCGATCCGGATTCGGGGGTCGAGCAGATCTTCCGCGCCGGCTTCAAGGAATTCTCCCGTCTGCGCCAACAGGCCGGCGTCGACCCGGATGCCGTGATGGAAGGCGTTTCGCGCGCCATGCGCGTCGCCATTTCCCGTGAGGAAGAGAAGCTGGAAACCAGCCTGCCGTTCCTCGCCACCGTCGGTTCCACCAGCCCGTACATCGGTCTGTTCGGCACCGTCTGGGGCATCATGAACTCCTTCCGTGGCCTGGCCACCGTGCAGCAGGCCACCCTCGCCACCGTGGCGCCGGGTATCGCCGAAGCGCTGATCGCCACCGCCATCGGCCTGTTCGCGGCCATCCCCGCCGTTATCGCCTACAACCGCTTCTCCGCTCGCTCGGAAATGCTCATCGGCCGCTACTACACCTTCGCCGACGAATTCCAGGCGATCCTGCACCGCAAAGTGCACACCAGCGACGATTGAAGACGACCAAGAGGTAAGCCGTCATGGCAAGAGTTCGTCACAAGCGCAAGCCGGTCGCGGAAATGAACGTGGTGCCCTACATCGACGTGATGTTGGTGCTGCTGGTCATTTTCATGGTGACCGCGCCCATGCTCAACCAGGGCGTCAAGGTCGACCTGCCCAAGGTTTCCAGCGAAGCGCTGCCGCAGGATAACGATTCCCGCGTGCTCACCATCTCCATCAAGGCCGACAAGACCTACTACTGGAACATGGGCTCCGAAGTGGACCCGGACCAGGGCAAGGCCAGCCAGACCGCCGTGTCGCTGGACCAGCTGGTCAGCGCGGCCTCCGGCATCATGGCCGAGAACAGCCGCCAGGGTAAGAAGGTCCAGGTCTTCGTCCGTGGGGACAAGGCTGTCGACTACGGCTCGGTCATGGCCGTCATGGGCGGCCTGCAGAAAGCCGGGGTCGGCAACGTCGGTCTGATTACCGAGGCACCAGGTAATTGATGCACCAGCTCGAGCGTTCTCAATCGGAAGGCTACTTCTGGCCCACGGTCCTCGCCGTGGCGCTGCACGTCCTGATCTTCGCCATGTTGTTCGTCAGTTGGGCCAGCACGCCTGAGCTGCCGCCGTCACGGCCGATCGTCCAGGCCACCCTGTACCAGCTCAAGTCCAAGAGCCAGGCGACCCAGCAGACCAACCAGAAGATAGCCGGCGAGGCGAAGAAGACCGCGGCCAAGCAGTACGAGCAGGAGCAGCTCGAGCAGAAGAAGGCTGAGCAGCAGGCATTGGCTGCTGCGAAAGCCGAGGAACAAAAGAAGGCCGACGCGGCTCAAAAGGCTGCTGAGGCCGCCGAGAAGGCAGAGAAAGCCGCAGAAGCCGAGAAGGCTGCAGAAGCCAAGAAGGCTGCAGAAGCCAAGAAGGCAGACGACGCCAAGAAGGCGGCCGATGCCGCTGCAGCCGCCAAGAAGGCCGCTGAGGCGAAGGCTGCCGAGCAGAAGCAGCAGGCGGATATCGCCAAGAAGAAAGCCGAGGAAGAGGCCAAGAAAGAGGCCGCTGAAGAGGCGAAGAAGAAAGCTGCCGAGGAGGCCAAGAAGAAGGCCGCCGAGGACGCGAAGAAGAAAGCCGCCGCGGACGAAGCCAAGAAGAAGGCTGCCGCGGTCGAGGCTGCGAAGAAGAAGGCTGCCGCTGCAGCCGCCGCCGCAGCCCGCAAGGCAACGGAAGATAAGAAGGCCCAGGCCCTGGCTGAGCTGCTGTCGGACACCCCGCAGCGGCAGCAGGCACTGGCCGACGAGCAGGGCAACGAGGTAGCGGGCAACTTCGACGATCTGATCGTCAGCCTGGTGAGCCAGCAATGGAACCGTCCGCCTTCAGCTCGCAATGGAATGAGCGTAGAAGTGCTGATTCAGATGCTGCCCAGCGGAGCCATCACTAACGTGAGCGTGACCCGCTCCAGCGGTGACAAGCCGTTCGACGATTCGGCCGTGGCTGCGGTCCGAAATGTGGGCCGTATTCCCGAACTGCAAAATCTGGATCGCGCCACTTTCGATAAGCTGTATCGTCAGCGCCGCATGGTCTTCAAACCGGAGGATTTAGATCTGTGAGTACCCTGATTCGCTTCGCGCTCTTCGCCCTGGCCCTGGTGGCCGGTGCAGCGCAGGCCGCCGACCCGCTGGTAATCTCCAGCGGCCGTGATTCGGCCGTCCCGATCGCCGTGGTCCCGTTTGGCTGGCAGGGCGGCAATGTGCTGCCCGAGGACATGTCGAACATCATCGGCAACGACCTGCGCAACTCCGGTTACTTCGAGCCGATCCCGCGCCAGAACATGATCAGCCAGCCGGCCCAGGCCAGCGAAGTGATCTACCGCGACTGGCAGGCTCTCGGCGCGCAGTACGTCCTGGTCGGCAGCATCGTGCCCAGCGGCGGCCGCCTGCAGATCCAGTACGCCCTGCTCAACGTGGCCACCCAGCAGCAGGTCCTGACCGGCAGCGTGGGCGGCACCAGCGAGCAACTGCGCGACATGTCGCACTACATCGCCGACCAGTCGTTCGAGAAGCTCACCGGCATCAAGGGGGCGTTCTCCACCAAGCTGCTCTACGTGACCGCGGAGCGCTTCTCGGTGGACAACACCCGCTACACCCTGCAGCGCTCCGACTATGACGGCGCGCGTCCGGTGACCCTGCTGCAATCGCGCGAGCCGATCCTGTCGCCGCGCTTCTCGCCCGATGGCCGTCGCATTGCCTACGTCTCGTTCGAGCAGAAGCGCCCGCGCATCTTCATGCAGTACGTCGACACCGGTCGCCGCGAGCAGATCTCCAACTTCGAAGGCCTCAACGGCGCCCCGGCCTTCTCGCCGGACGGCAACCGCCTGGCCTTCGTGCTGTCGCGCGACGGCAACCCGGAGATCTACGTGATGGACCTGGGCAGCCGCCAGCTGCGTCGCCTGACCAACAATTCGGCGATCGACACCGAACCCTTCTGGGGTGCGGACGGCTCGACCCTGTACTTCACCTCGGACCGTGGTGGCAAGCCGCAGATCTACAAGATGAACGTGAACTCGGGCGCCACCGACCGCGTGACCTTCATCGGCAACTACAACGCCAACCCGAAACTCTCGGCGGATGAGAAGACCCTGGTCATGGTTCACCGCCAGGACGGTTTTACCAACTTCCAGATCGCAGCGCAGGACCTTCAGCGCGGTAATCTCCGGGTACTTTCCAATACCAACCTGGATGACTCGCCCACTGTTGCGCCAAATGGCACGATGCTAATATACGCCACCCGCCAGCAGGACCGGGGCGTGTTGATGCTCGTGAGCATCAACGGACGTGTTCGGTTACCGCTACCCACCGCTCAAGGCGACGTGCGAGAGCCTTCCTGGTCCCCTTACCTGAACTGACGGTTGCCAACTGTTTCAAACTTATACACTGGGGTTCATTAGGAGTTACATGATGGAAATGCTGAAATTCGGCAAGTTTGCCGTTATCGCCCTCGCCATGGCTGTTGCCGTCGGCTGTTCGTCCAAGAAAGGCGATGCTACTGGCGAAGGCGCCAATGGCGGCGTTGATCCGAACGCTGGCTACGGCGCCAACAGCGGTGCCGTTGACGGCTCCCTGAGCGACGAAGCCGCTCTGCGCGCTATCACCACCTTCTACTTCGAGTACGACAGCTCCGACCTGAAGCCGGAAGCCATGCGTGCCCTGGACGTACACGCCAAGGACCTGAAAGGTTCCGGCCAGCGCGTAGTCCTGGAAGGTCACACTGACGAGCGCGGCACCCGCGAGTACAACATGGCTCTGGGCGAGCGTCGTGCCAAGGCCGTTCAGCGCTACCTGGTACTGCAGGGCGTTTCCCCGGCTCAGCTGGAACTGGTTTCCTACGGCAAAGAGCGTCCGGTTGCCACTGGCCACGACGAGCAGTCCTGGGCCCAGAACCGTCGCGTTGAGCTGAAGAAGTAAGACGTGATGCCGATGCGCCTGCGTTTTCTGACCTTGATCGCATGCGGACTGCCCCTGATGGCGGCAGCCGCGGTTCCGGTACAGGACGGCAATGGTGGCTATGCCAGCACGCCGCCCTCGGGTTATGGCACCGCAGGCGCTGATGGCGCCTACGCCGGAGGCGGGATGAACACTCCCGTCTCCGGTCAGGCTCAGCTGTTCATGCAGCTGCAGCAGATGCAGGACGAGCTGTCCCGTCTGCGCGGCATGCTCGAAGAGCAGCAGAACCAGATCCAACAGATGAAGCAGGAGAGCCAGGAGCGCTTCCAGGACATCGACAGCCGCCTTTCCAGCGGTGCAGGTGCAGGAGCGGCCGGTGCTGCTGTTCAACAGGATTCCTCCGCTGCCGGCGCCAGTGCCGGAGCTGCCGCCGGAGCAGGCGTCGCCGCCGCCCAGCAACAGCAGCCCGCCGCTAGCAGCGAGCCGGGTGACCCGGCGAAAGAGAAGCTCTACTACGACGCCGCCTTCGATCTGATCAAGGCCAAGGACTTCGACAAGGCCAGCCAGGCCTTCGGCGCTTTCCTGCGCAAGTACCCGAGCAGCCAGTACGCTGGCAACGCGCAGTACTGGCTCGGCGAAGTGAACCTTGCCAAGGGCGACCTGCAGGGCGCAGGCCAGGCTTTCGCCCGTGTCAGCCAGGCCTACCCGAGCAGCGCCAAGGTGCCGGATTCGCTGTACAAGCTCGCCGACGTCGAGCGTCGCCTGGGCAACTCCGACAAGGCCCGGGGCATTCTGCAGCAGGTCGTGGCTCAGTACCCGGGTACTTCCGCCGCACAGTTGTCGCAGCGTGATCTGAAGAATCTGAAGTAAGCTTCCGATACCGCTGTTTGAAAACCCGCGCTTGTCGCGGGTTTTTTCGTTAAAATCGCCGCCCCCGGAAATCGCCAGCGGTTTCAGCTCGGCTGATGTCTGCTGAGTTCCGGGCTTGCCGAGCGCCCACCCTGCGCTCACGACTTCAACGCAACGGAGGCGGATGGCCTGTATCGCCGTCACGCCCGTGGCTGATATGCAACAGACCCTGCGCATTACCGAGATTTTCTACTCGTTGCAGGGGGAAACGCGCACCGCCGGCTTGCCGACCGTGTTCGTACGCCTGACCGGCTGTCCCCTGCGCTGCAACTACTGCGATACCGCCTATGCCTTCAGTGGCGGTGAAATCCAGAGCGTTGATGCCATCCTCGAGCAGGTCGCGCAGTACCGTCCGCGCTACGTCTGCGTGACGGGAGGCGAGCCGCTGGCCCAGCCGAACTGCATCCCGCTGCTCGAGCGCCTGTGCAATGCCGGTTACGAGGTCTCGCTGGAGACCAGCGGTGCGTTGGATATTTCCGCAACCGACCGTCGCGTCAGCCGAATTCTTGATCTGAAAACTCCGGGTTCCGGTGAGGTGGCGCGCAACCGCTACGAGAATATCGGCGAGCTCACCCCCAACGACCAGGTGAAGTTCGTCATCTGCTCCCGCGAGGACTACGACTGGGCCGTGTCCAAGCTGATCGAGTACCGCCTGGAGCACCGCGCTGGCGAGGTGCTGTTCTCGCCCAGCCACCGCCAGGTGGATGCGCGCGCGCTGGCGGACTGGATCGTCGGCGATAACCTGCCAGTACGCTTGCAACTGCAACTGCACAAGATTCTCTGGAACGACGAGCCGGGCCACTGAGCGCGGAGGAGCCATTCATGTCCATCAAGAACTCCGTGAACCACAAGAAAGCCGTGATCCTGCTCTCTGGCGGCCTGGACTCCGCGACCGTGGTCGCCATGGCCAAGGCTGATGGCTACGACTGCTACACCATGAGCTTCGACTATGGTCAGCGTCACCGCGCCGAGTTGCAGGCTGCCGAACGCGTGGCGCGCCAGCAGGGCGTGATCGAGCACAAGGTGATCGGCCTGAACCTCAATGGCATCGGCGGTTCGGCGCTGACCGACAGCAGCATCGAGGTGCCGGAAGCGCCGAGCGAGGGTATTCCGGTGACCTACGTGCCGGCGCGCAACACGGTGTTCCTGTCCCTCGCGCTGGGATGGGCCGAGGTGCTGGGCGCGCGGGATATCTTCATCGGCGTGAACGCCGTGGATTATTCCGGCTACCCGGACTGCCGCCCGGAGTTCGTCGAAGCCTTCGAGCGCATGGCCAACCTGGCGACCAAGGCTGGCGTGGAGGGCGACGGTTTCCGCATCCAGGCGCCGCTGCAGTTCCTCTCCAAGGCGCAGATCATCGAGGCGGGCATCGCTCAGGGCGTCGACTACAGCCTCACGGTTTCCTGCTATCAGGCCGATGAGGATGGGCGTGCCTGTGGCAAATGTGACAGCTGCCGGCTGCGTTCCGAAGGCTTTATTGCCGCCGGGATTTCCGACCCAACGCGATATTTCTGAAAAAAGTTTTCACGGGGTGTTGTTTTTACGTTAGAAATCAGTATTATACGCACCACGTCGGGTCGTTAGCTCAGTCGGTAGAGCAGTTGGCTTTTAACCAATTGGTCGTAGGTTCGAATCCTACACGACCCACCACCACATCCAGTGAAAGCCCCGTGATCGAAAGGTCACGGGGCTTTTGCCATGTGCCGGAAAAAGTCCGCCATACGGCCATCGACGGCGCATCGCCGGCAGGGCGGTGGTGATAAAATCGCCCGCATAATCAGACCGTGCCTGTTGAGGTTTCCACACGATGTCCCAGATTTCCGAACGCCTGCTGGTCCAGGCCCATCTGGCGGCGAAGCAGCCGCGGGTGCTGAGCGCGCAGGAAGAAGCCGAGTACCGGGCGGCCATCGCGGCCGAGTTGAAGGCGCAGAACGCCGTGCTGGTCGCGCACTACTACTGCGACCCGGTCATCCAGGCGCTGGCCGAGGAAACCGGCGGCTGCGTTTCCGATTCGCTGGAAATGGCCCGCTTCGGCAACCAGCATTCGGCCCAGACCGTGGTGGTGGCCGGGGTTCGCTTCATGGGCGAAACCGCGAAGATCCTCAACCCGGAAAAGCGTGTGCTGATGCCGACCCTGGAGGCGACCTGTTCGCTGGACCTGGGCTGCCCGGTGGAAGAATTCTCTGCGTTCTGCGACCAGCATCCCGAGCGCACCGTGGTGGTCTACGCGAACACCTCGGCGGCGGTAAAGGCGCGCGCCGACTGGGTGGTGACCTCCAGTTGCGCCGTGGAAATCGTCGAGCACCTGATGGACAACGGCGAGCCGATCCTGTGGGCGCCGGACCAGCACCTGGGCCGCTATATCCAGCGTGAAACCGGCGCGGACATGCTGCTCTGGGACGGTGCCTGCATCGTTCACGAGGAGTTCAAGGCCAAGCAGCTGGAAGACCTCAAGGCGGTCTACCCGGACGCCGCGATCCTGGTGCACCCGGAGTCGCCGGAAGCCGTCGTGGAACTGGCCGATGCGGTGGGCTCTACCAGTCAGTTGATCAAGGCGGCGCAGACGATGCCGAACAAGCGCTTCATCGTCGCCACCGACCGCGGCATCTTCTACAAGATGCAGCAGCTGTGCCCGGACAAGGAATTCATCGAGGCGCCCACCGCCGGTAATGGCGCGGCCTGCCGCAGTTGTGCGCATTGCCCGTGGATGGCCATGAACACCCTGGAGCGCACCCTGGCGTGCCTGAAAGAAGGCTCGGGAGAAATCTTCGTCGACCCGGCACTGATTCCCAAGGCGATCAAGCCGCTCAAGCGCATGCTCGACTTCACCCAGGCGGCGAAGCTGAAGCTGGCGGGCAATGCCTGATCGACTGCGTGAATGAAAAAGCCCGGCAAATGCCGGGCTTTTTCTTGGCTTTGTGTAAGAGCGAGCTTTCTCGCGAACCGCATGACACCGAAACCAGTGCGTTCGCGAGCAAGCTCACTCCTACGGGTTCCGCTCAGCGGCCCATCATCTCCTTGAGGATGCGTTCCTGTTCGCGGAACTCCTGCTGGCGGGCATCCAGGCGGGCGGCGAGGGTGAAGTTGCCGCCGGCGCGGCGCTTGGCGAAGTCCAGCTGCTCGATGGCCTGCTTGTAGTCGCCAGTCAGTGCGTAATATTCCGCGCGGGCCTGGTACACGCCGATGGCGTTGCCGCTGAGGGTGCAGGCGTCGGCCAGGCGGTTCCACACGTCCGGGTCCAGCGGGCGGCGCTGGGACAGCTTGAACAGCGTCTTCTCGGCGTCGGGCGCGCGGTTGGTCTTCATCATCAGGTCGGCGTTGGCCTGGATCAGCGGGTAGCTGTCCGGGTACTGGCCGAGCATCTTCTGTACCCGCGCCTGGGCGTCAGACAGCTTGTTGGCGGTGATATCCACGTCGGCCATCGCCAGGTTGTAGCTGATGTCGTTGGGCGCCTTGGCCAGCAACTGCTGAAGGTTGCTCCGGGCTTCGTTGAGCTGGCCGATCTTGGTCTGCGACAGGGCCAGCCCATAGCGGGCGGCGTCGTTCTTCGGGTCTTCGTCAAGCTGGGCGCGGAACTGCTTGCTGGCCATGCCCGGCGTGTCCTCGAACATCTGCTGGACGCGAGCGCGCATCAGCTCGTAGCGCAGCGAGTCTTCCTTGCCGCCCTTGGGGTACTGCTCGGCGCGGTTGCGGGTGTCGGCGATACGCGATTCGGTGACCGGGTGGGTCAGCAGGAATTCCGGCGGCTTGCCCTCGTAGCGGTACTGGCGGGCCAGGCGTTCGAACATGTTGGGCATGGAGCGCGGGTCGTAACCGGCGCGAACCATCGTGGCGACGCCGACGCGGTCGGCTTCCTGCTCGTTCTGCCGCGAGAAGCGCAGCTGGTTCTGGATCGCCGCGGCCTGGGTACCGGCAATCGCGGCGATGCCGGCATCGCCGGCTCCGGCTGCGGCGGCGACGATGCCCGCGAGCATGGCGGCCATCACCGGAATCTGCATGCGCTGCTGCGCTTCGATTCCGCGGGCGAAGTGGCGTTGGCTCAGGTGGCCAAGTTCGTGCGCCAGTACGGCGATGTATTCGCCTTCGGTCTGGGCGTAGATGAACAGGCCGCCGTTCACACCCACAACGCCGCCCGGCGCGGCGAAGGCGTTGATCTGCTTGTCACGGATCAGGATGAAGGCCAGGCGGTGGTCCTGCAGTTCGCTGGACTCGGCCAGGCGATAGACGCTGGACTCGACGTAGTCCTTGAGTTGGGGATCGTTGAGCGTGTCGACCTGGTTGCGCAGCATGCTCAGCCAGGCGCGTCCGAGCTGGAACTCCTGCTCCGGGGAGACGATGGACGAGCTGGCGTCCCCCAGTGAAGGCAGGTCGTCCGCCAGGGCCGGCGTGGCGAGGGCGATAGCGAGCGACAGCAGGGCAGGGCGGAGTACTTTCATGTACACGAGGCTCGTTCCGAGAAAGGCTCTACTTTAGCCGCAGGCTAACGCCTATGCCTAGTTTGCAGGTCGCAAGTGCGGCGCAATTCAAAACGGGTATTTCCCCGTTGTCGTCCTTTTTAAAACCTGAGGCTGACGGCCGGATTAACGAATCGCTGATTCGACGGGCCTGGTTACTTTTCCAACGCTTTCGGTATTCTTGGGCGCCCTCACCGGAGTTCGTTTCGATGTCCGATTCCACGCCGTCCGTCCCCGCCTGTGACGCGGAGCTGGACGCCAGCGGTCTCAATTGTCCGTTGCCGCTGCTCAAGGCCAAGCTCGAGCTGAACCGTCTGCCCAGTGGCGCGGTGCTCAAGGTGACCGCCACCGACGCTGGCTCCCAGCGTGATTTCCGCGTTTTCGCCGATCTGGCCGGGCACTCGCTGCTGCATGAAGAGGTCGAAGCCGGCGTCTATCGCTACTGGCTGCGCAAGAAGTAGCCCCCGATCGCGGGTAGCCGCGACGTTATCCCTTTCGTTTCGCAGGTTCGTTGATGCTCAAGGTTTTGCAGGACTGGATGCAGCGCTATTTCTCCGATGAGGAGGCGATAGTGCTGGCGGTCATTCTCGGGCTGGGATTCACCGTCATCCTGGCCTTTGGCGGGATGCTCGCGCCGGTGCTGGCGGCGATGGTCATCGCCTTCCTCATCCAGGGCATGGTCGGCGTGCTGGAGCGCTTGCGCGTACCACACCTGTTCGCGGTGTGGCTGGTGTATTCGCTGTTTCTCGGCCTGCTCGCGGTGTTCCTGCTGGTGCTGGTGCCGCTGTTGTGGAAGCAGTTGTTCACCCTGTTCAACGAGTTGCCCGGCATGCTCGGCGAATGGCAGGCGACCCTGTTGATGCTGCCCGAGCGCTACCCGGACATGGTCACCGAGGAGCAGGTACTGCGCACCGTCGAGGCGGCGCGCAACGAGTTGGGCCAGCTCGGCCAGTGGGCGCTGACCTTCTCCCTGTCGGGCCTGCCGGTGGTGGTCAACATCATGATCTACCTGGTGCTGGTGCCGATCCTGGTGTTCTTCTTCCTCAAGGACCGCCGGCGCTTCTACCACTGGTTCCGCCGCTACCTGCCCCGCGAACGCGGGCTGATGAAGCAGGTGTGGAACGAGATGAACCAGCAGATCGCCAACTACATCCGGGGCAAGGTCATCGAGATCTTCATCACCGGCGTGGCGACCTACATCGCCTTTGCGGTGCTGGGCCTGAACTACGCGGCCCTGCTGGCCCTGCTGGTCGGCCTGTCGGTGGTGGTGCCCTACATCGGCGCGGTGGTCGTCACCGTGCCGGTGGCGATGATCGGGCTGTTCCAGTGGGGCTGGAGCGACCAGTTCATCTACCTGATGGCCGCCCACGCGATCATCCAGGCGCTGGATGGCAACGTGCTGGTGCCGCTGCTGTTCTCCGAAGCGGTGAACCTGCACCCGGTGGCAATCATCTGCGCGGTGCTGCTGTTCGGCGGGCTGTGGGGCTTCTGGGGCGTGTTCTTCGCTATTCCGCTGGCGACCCTGGTGAAAGCGGTGCTCGATGCCTGGCCGCGGCAACCGGCCGCGCAGCCGCAGGTCAGCCCGATGATGTGAATGCGTTCCGGGATCGAAAAAGAAAAAGGCCGCTGATCAGCGGCCTTTTTCATCTGCGGCGTGGCTGCCGCCGGGTTCGACTGCTCAGCCGTTGAGTGCCTGGGCCGCGGCGAGCACGGCATCCACATGGCCCGGCACTTTCACGCCGCGCCACTCCTGGCGCAGCACGCCCTGGGCATCGATGAGGAAGGTGCTGCGGTCCACGCCCAGGTATTCCTTGCCGTAGAGCTTCTTCAGCTTGATCACGTCGAACAGCTGGCAGACGGCCTCATCCTTGTCGCTGATCAGCTCGAAGGGGAAGCACTGCTTGGCCTTGAAGTTCTCGTGGGACTTGATGCCATCGCGGGACACGCCGAACACCAGGGTGTTGGCCTGGGCAAAGTCCTCGATCTTGTCGCGGAAGCCCTGGCCTTCGGTGGTGCAGCCGGGGGTGCTGTCCTTGGGGTAGAAGTACAGGACGATCTGCTTGCCCTTGAATGCGGACAGGCGGAATTCGACGCCGCTGGTGGCCGGCGCCTGGAAGTCGGCGACGGGCTGGTTCAGTTCGACTGCCATGGGGGCGTTCTCCTTGAGAGCTGTCTTACGGATGCTGCGGGCGCCAGGGTTCGATCAGCGCGTCCAGGTTCAGTGCATCGGCGAAATCGAGGAACTGATCGCGCAGCCAGCTGATCTGGGTGCCGGCCGGCAGGGTCACGGTGATGGTGGCGTTGAGCATGCTGGTGTTGGTGTGCGGCGCCTGGTAGGTGTCGCAGGTGAGGTTCTCCAGCTCGATGTTGTGATCGATGAAGAACTGGCACAGCTCGTTGAGGATGTCCGGACGATAGACGGCGCTGACGTACGCCACGTAGGGCAGGGCCTGGGCGCGGGTGACGTGGACATTGCTGCGGGTGACGCTGAGGGTGAAGCCGTGGCGCTTGGCCAGTGGCGACAGGCCGCCTTCCAGGCGGGCCAGGGCATCCCAGCTGCCGGAGACCTGCAGGATCAGCGCGCTGAACTCGCCGTGACGGGTCAGGCGGCTGCTGACCACCGAGCAACGGTTGTCGACGCAGGTGCGGCACAGCACGCTGGTCAACTCCATCGGGTTCGGGCCCAGAGCACTGATCAGAAGGAATTGTTCACGAGGGTGAGAGGTGGACATGCAGCTTTCCTGGGAATGGCGGCCAAGCGGGCCGCATCGACAAAGGAGGAAGGGTAGCGAAAAGCGCCGATGAGGGGAATGTCTGGCCGCTCGCGGGTCGCTGCGTCACCTTGTGCGTGGCCGGTGGCGACAGTACCATTACGGCTTTCTTTTTCCGGCAGGAGCGGTTGCATGATTGCGGGCAGTATGGTGGCGCTGGTCACCCCCTTCGATGCTCAGGGTCGACTGGATTGGGACAGCCTCGCGAAGCTGGTGGACTTCCACCTGCAGGAAGGTACCAACGCCATCGTAGCGGTCGGCACCACGGGTGAATCGGCCACTCTGGACGTGAACGAACACCTGGACGTGATCCGTCGCGTGGTCGACCAGGTCAACGGCCGCATCCCGGTCATCGCCGGCACCGGCGCCAACTCCACCCGCGAAGCCGTCGAGCTGACCGAGGCTGCCAAGTCCGGCGGCGCCGATGCCTGCCTGCTGGTGACCCCGTACTACAACAAGCCGACCCAGGAAGGCCTGTACCAGCACTTCCGCCACATCGCCGAAGCCGTGGCCATCCCGCAGATCCTCTACAACGTGCCGGGCCGCACCGCCTGCGACATGCTGCCCGAGACCGTCGAGCGCCTGTCCAAGGTGCCGAACATCGTCGGCATCAAGGAAGCCACCGGCGACCTGCAGCGCGGCAAGGAAGTACTGGACCGCGTCGGCAAGGATTTCCTCGTCTACTCCGGTGACGACGCCACTGCCGTCGAGCTGATGCTGATGGGCGGCAAGGGCAACATCTCGGTGACCGCCAACGTCGCCCCGCGCGCCATGAGCGACCTGTGCGGCGCCGCCATGCGTGGCGATGCCGCCGCCGCCCGCGCCATCAACGATCGCCTGATGCCGCTGCACAAGGCGCTGTTCATCGAATCCAACCCCATCCCGGTCAAGTTCGCCCTGCACGAAATGGGGCTGATTCCAGAGGGCATCCGCCTGCCCCTGACCTGGCTCAGCCCGCGCTGCCACGAACCGCTGCGTCAGGCCATGCGCCAGACCGGCGTCCTGGCTTAAGGAGCCCCCTCGCATGAAGCGACTGGCAGGACTGACTGCGCTCGCCCTGGTTATCGGCAACACCTCCGGCTGCGGCTGGCTGTGGGGCCCGGAAGGCTACTTCCGCGACCGTGGCGACGATTACCTGAACGCCCGCGAAACCGCACCGATGAAGGTGCCCGAAGGCCTGCAGAGCAAGCCGCTCGACCCGCTGCTGCCGATTCCCATGAACGTCGCCACCAGCACCGAGAAGGAAGGCGAGTTCGAAGTGCCGCGCCCGCAACCGCTGGCCGGCTCCGGCGAAGTCAGCGACTTCAGCCTGCAGAAGAGTGGCGACTCGCGCTGGCTGGTTGCCCAGCGTCCGCCGGCCGAAGTCTGGCCGGTCGCTCACCAGTTCTTCCAGGACAACGGCTTCTCCATCGCCAACGAGCGTCCGCAGACCGGCGAGTTCAGCACCAACTGGCAGCCGCTGTCGCAGCTCTCCGCGCCCCTGGCGCGTCGCCTGAGCAGTCGTGTGTCGGGCGTCGAGCCTGACAGCGAAGCGCGCGTTCGCGTGCGCATCGAGCCGGGCGTGCAGACCAACACCAGCGAAGTCTACGTACTGAGTGAAACCCGTCCGGCCGGCAGCACCGCCAGCGGCGACTGGCCGACCAAGCCGGCCGTGCCGAGCCTGGATGCCGCGCTGCTCGACGAAATGATCGCCAGCATGGCCACCAGTGCCGAGAAGGGCGGCTCCGTCTCCCTGCTCGCCGCGCACTCGGATTACGACACCCCCGGCGCCGTCCAGCTGAACAAGGACGGCAGCGGCAACCCGGTGCTCACCGTCGACTCCGACTTCGACCGCGCCTGGGTCAGCGTAGGCCGTGCCCTGGATCGCGCCGACATCCGCGTCGACGACCTCAACCGCAGCCTGGGCGTGTACTACGTCAACATCGCCGAAGGCGCGAAGAAGAAGGACGAAGACAAGCCTGGCTTCTTCAGCCGCCTGTTCGGCGGCGGCGAGAAGACCAAGGAAGAAGAGGACGCCAAGGCCCAGCGCTACCAGGTTCGCCTGACCAGCGTGAGCAACACCGTCCAGATCACCGTCGACAAAGACATAAACACCTCCGCACCGGCTGACGTGGCGCAGGGCGTGTTGGAGAAACTCCAGGAGAGTATGCGGAATGCACTTCGCGGTCCTGGGGAGCGGAAGCCGGGGCAATTCGGCCTTGGTGAGCAGTTCTGACACCCGGATACTGATCGACTGCGGTTTTCCGCTGCGTGAGACCATCCGCCGTCTGGCGCGCCTGGGCGTAGAGCCCGGGCAGCTGGACGCGGTACTGGTCACGCACGAACACTCCGATCACATCAACGGCGTCGAACTGCTGGCCCGGCACCATCGAATACCCGTGTACCTCAGCGCCGGTACCCTGCAGGGAATGCGCAAGCCGGTGACACCGGCGGGGCTGCTCAAATGCGGCGACCGCCTGGTACTGAAAGACCTGGAAGTCACTGCGGTGAGCGTCTCCCACGATGCGCGGGAGCCCCTGCAGTACGTGTTTTCCGATGGCCGGAAGCGCTTTGGCCAGCTCACCGATCTGGGAGCCGCCACGGCGCAGGTGCTGGAATGCTATCGTGGCCTCGATGCGTTGATCATCGAAGCGAATCACGATACCGACATGCTGGCCCGCGGTCCGTATCCCTACCCACTCAAGGTCCGTGTAGGCGGCCAGTGGGGACATTTGAACAACCGGCAGGCCGCCGAACTGGTGGCCCAGCTGGGCTGGGGAAGCCTGCAGCACCTGGTGCTGGCGCATCTCAGCGAAAAGAACAACTCGCCGCAGCTGGCCCGGCAAAGCTTCGTCGACACCCTCGGGTGCGACCCGGACTGGCTGCAGGTAGCCGATCAGCATTCTGGACTCGACTGGCGCACCATCGCCTGAGCCCACCCCTTAAGCAAGCGGAGCCCATCATGGAAAAACGCGAAGAACTCTATCGCGGCAAGGCCAAGTCGGTTTACACCACCGATGACGCCGACCGCCTCGTCCTGCTGTTCCGCAACGACACCTCGGCGTTCGACGGCAAGCGCATCGAGCAACTCGACCGCAAAGGCATGGTGAACAACAAGTTCAACGCCTTCATCATGCAGAAGCTCGAAGCCGCCGGCATCCCGACCCAGTTCGACGCCCTGCTGTCGGACAACGAAGTGCTGGTCAAGAAGCTCGCCATGATTCCGGTCGAGTGCGTCGTGCGCAACTACGCCGCCGGCAGCCTGGTGCGCCGCCTGGGCGTCGAAGAGGGCCTGCAGCTCACCCCGCCGACCTTCGAACTGTTCCTGAAGAACGACGCCCTGGGCGACCCGTTCATCAACGAATCCCACGTCCAGGCCTTCGGCTGGGCGACCCTGGAGCAACTGGCCGAAATGAAAGCCTATTCCTTCAAGGTGAATGAAGTGCTGAGCAAGCTGTTCGACGACGCCGGCCTGCTGCTGGTGGACTTCAAGCTCGAGTTCGGCCTGTTCCACGGCAAGATCGTCCTCGGCGACGAGTTCAGCCCGGACGGCTGCCGCCTGTGGGACAAGGAAACCCGCAAGAAGATGGACAAGGACCGCTTCCGCCAGGGCCTGGGCGACGTCATCGAAGCCTACGAAGAAGTGGCTCACCGCCTCGGCGTACCGCTCTGATCCGACGAGCGCACGCAAGCGCCTGATACCACGCAAAAAAATCCGAAAACAAAGCTTCGCGTTCGGACTTCAAGCTGGTATCATGCGCGCCGCACGGAGAGATGCCGGAGTGGTCGAACGGGACGGATTCGAAATCCGTTGAACCAGCAATGGTTCCTAGGGTTCAAATCCCTATCTCTCCGCCATTACATATGGCCAGAACCCCTGAAATGCCTAGCGTTTCAGGGGTTTTGTCTTTTCTGCGTCGTGAAATTCCCCGCCCTGCGCTCCCTCATCCGCAATACCCATCCATCTTCTGCCGATTCCCTTCCGTGGGATTGGCCTGGTACTGCTGGCGCCAGAACTGGCACGGCGCGCTGTTGAAGCGTTTTTCCCGTTCTGACTTCTCTATTTGACGATTCTGTTGCTCCTGCACCGTCTGCTGACGTTCGAGGTAGCGCTGGAACATTTCTTCCTGGCTGCGCGGCGGCGGTGGAGCGGCGGGCGCAGGCGCAATTGGTGGGGCGAGGCGGGTGGCGAGGCCAGGCGGCAGCGTGGGCCAGGCCAGCCAGGCGGTGGCGGCGACGGCCAGGCAGCCGAGCCAGATGCCCGCGGCGATGGCGAGGGTGAGTTTCCAGAAGCCGAGGGTGGGTTGTTGTGACATGGGGGCGGGCTTTGCTTGGCGAAGCGCCAGTGATAACCCATGGTAGCCCTGAGGGAAACAGGCAGGCCCGCGGCGCCGTGGCGTCGCGGGCGGTGGATTATTTCGGCGCGGCGGCGGACTCGTAGGCTTCGAGGGCGCGCAGGGAATAGATGTAGGCGGCGCCGGCATTGAGGGAGATGGCGGTGGCCAGGGTCTGGGCGATCTCGGCTTCGGTGGCGCCGGCCTTGCGCGCGGCTTCGGCGTGGACGCCGATGCAGCCGTCGCAGCGGGTGGTAATGGCCACGGCGATGGCGATCAGCTCGCGGGTCTTGGCGTCCAGGGCGTCGCCGTCCGCGGCGGCGGCTTCCAGGGCCTGGTAGGCAGCGATCATCTTCGGGTGTTTCTTGCCCAGGGCGCCGAAGGCTTTTTTCACGGCAGGGACATACTCGGACCAGTTGAACAGCATGATGCTTCTCCTTGAGGCCGGGAGGGATGAGGTGTGGCCTTGAAGCTTAGTCTGCGTCAGCCGGCGCGTCGGGTATTGTCTGTTTCGCTCAGATTTTTCATCGATGCGCGCGATGGCCCGCGACGCGCTAAGTAGGCGTCGAGGATTTCGTAGCGTTGGCGCGCGTTGCCGGCACCGACTTCCACCTCGTCGCCGGGATGGCGATGGAGCAGGGCGTTGCCCAGTGGTGCGCGGGTGGTGATGACGAGGACGTCGATGCCGTCGTATTGCACCTTGAGGCCGGCGCCGTCCGGGCCGATGAAGACCCAGCGCTGCTGCTCCTGCTCGTTGACCAATTGCACCAGGGCGCTGGTCTGGATGCCCATTTCTTCATCGAAATCGCGCAGCTGCAGGTTTTCGAACAGCGACAGCGCCTGGCGGATTTCCTCGACGCGGCGCGATTGGCCGGCGGCGAGATAGGCCGCTTCCAGGCCGAGGGTGTCGTACTTGTTCTCGGCGATGTTTTCCTCGTGGGTTGCCGTCTCGTGGGCGGTCTGGGCGGCGCGTACGGCGATGTCCAGGTCTTCGGCGAAGCGGGCGAGGATCAGTTGGTAAGCGCGTTTCTTGTCCATGGCGGCGGGCTGCAAATAAAGGCGCCTATCCTAGGGCGTTTGCGCAGGCGTGCGAAGGCGCTTTCAAGCTTTTGCTCCGGCGGCCGATAGAACGGCTGAATTCCCGGAACAAAGGACATCCGGCATGAGCCTTTCCATCACCCCCTCCATCCAGACATTTGCCAGCCAGTTGCGCGTGGCCGGCGAAACCACTGCGTCGGCAGGCGCGACCCAGAGCGGCAGCGCCACCGACAGTCCGCGTCTGCAAACCAGCGCCGCTGCGGCCGGCGGCAAGAGCCAGCAAAGCTCGGGAAGCACCGCCAGCACGGCGGTCGAGCAGTTGCAGAAGCGCCTGAAGGAGTTGCAGAAGCAGTTGCAGCAGGAACAGCGCGAGCTGGCCGAGGCGCAGCAGCGCCATTACGCCTCGGATGCCGAGCGCACCGCTGCGCTGATGTCCGTGCAGAGCCGCATCGCCAGTACCAGTGCGGCAATGCAACAGACCGCCGCGGCGTTGGCCGATGCCATCCGCCGGGCCGGTGGCAGTGGCGCTGGCTCGATGGTCAGCGCCAGCGCCTGAGGCGTCAGTAGCCGCTGAGGATGTTGACGATCACACCGCTGGCGATGGCCACCAGAATGTAGTCACCGTTGACGTACAGCCAGCGATGGTCGCGCGGCGGGGCGTACAGGTGGCGGGCATTCCAGTCGGTGACCCAGTAGCGGTCGCCGCGATAGACCGGCTCCACGACGACACCGCGGCGCCAGTCGCGATGGGGCACCGGCAAGCCGGGCTGCGGCCGGTAATCCGGATTGCGGTAGCCGTGGTCGTAGTGCTCGCCGTGTCGGCCTTGCGCAGGGTAGTTGCCCTGCGGGCCGCGCGGCGGCTGCTGACGTTGCTGCTGTTGCGGCCCGCGGTTGTCCTGCCAGTTCGGGCCGTTGTCCGGGCCGGGGCCGGGCTGGGCGAAACTGGCCAGCGGGCTGCCGAGCATCAGGGCGGCACAGAGTAGGGCGACGGACTTCTTCATGGTGTTCTCCTGGCGCAACCGACTGGGCGGTGCGTGTTGCCATTTTCAAGTCCCGGACGATCCGGGCACTTCATGAGACCGCGCCGTTGCGTCAAGGAGTGCCAAGGCCAAGTAAATGTCCGGTAAAGAGTTTTCCCGATTTGTCAGCCTGCCGATACACAGCGCTCAGGGTGCCTACCGGTTTCTTCTGTTTTGTGTGTTTGCGGCATTTGATGGTATGTTTGCGGTAAATGCACTGGATGGAGTTCTGTCATGAGCGCTCTGCTGAGGGAAAACCCGGCTGCCGATGCCGTTTTGGCCAAGGCGGTGCTGACCGCCCGCGAGCACCTGGCGATGACCCAGCAGCAGCTGGCCGCCATCGTCGGGGTGGACCGCAGCGCGGTGAGCCGCTGGAAGCAGAACGGCCTGCGTGTGGACAGCAAGACCGGCGAACTGGCGCTGTTGCTGGTGCGCATCTACCGCGCGTTGTTCGCCCTGTTCGGTGGCAACCATGAGGACATGCGTCACTTCCTGTGTACCGAGAACCGCCACCTGGGCGGCGTGCCGCTGCAGTTGATGGAGCAGGTACAGGGGCTGGTCGCGGTGGTCGAGTACCTGGACGCCATTCGGGGCAAGGTCTGAATGTCCTTCGCCGCCGGTGCCCGGCTCTGGGCGAACTACGAGGATTCGGTCGTCGCCCCCATGCGCGGGCGTCTGGTGCGCCTGGTGGAAAGCCAGGGCCAGGTGGCCACGCTGCAACTGGTGGACACCCTGGAGGAACAGGCCCTGCTCGAGGAGTTGCTGGAAACCAGCAAGCCACGCATGCCGCCGCCCGCCGAGCCGCTGCATTACCTGCTGAAGACGCCGTTCCGTTATCCGCCGCTGCGCTGGGGTTCGCGCTTTGGCCGTCGGCATGAGCCGAGCCTGTTCTACGGTGCGCTGAAGCTGGAGACCGCCATGGCCGAGTCGGCGTTCTACCGCTTCGTGCTGTGGGAGGGCATGGCGACGCCGCCGCCCAGCGGGCGAATCCTGTCCGAGCACGCGTCCTTCGAGGCGCGGTTCCAGGTGCAGAAGGGTGTGCGCCTGCACTTGCCGCCCTTCCGTGAACACGCGGCCCTGACCGATCCGCAGGATTACAGCGTGACCCAGGGGCTGGGCAGCGCGATGCGCGAAGCGGGCATCGAAGCGTTCGAGTATCGCTCGGCACGCTGTCCCCAGGGCGGGATCAACGTGGCGTTGTTCGTGCCCTCGGCCTTCACCGAGAAGCGCCCGCGCAACCTCATGCCCTGGCTGTGCGAAACCACTGCGGAGTACGTCGCCTTCAAGCATGCCCAGGTGCCCGACAGCCCCCGACTGTACCGGCGCGAACAGTACCTGGTGGACGGCAGGCTGCCGCATCCGGCCTGACCGTTCATCGTCTGCCACTGTCGCCTGGCGGTGGGCGGTGTATGTTGCGGGATGGCCAAGCAGGGAGCGCCAGACCATGGATATACGGATAGCCGTCCATCCCAGCGACCATCGTCGCTGGCGCGTGTACCTCAACCAGTTCTTCTACGACTGCAGCAGCCGCAGCGCGGCCGAGCGCATGTATGCGCGGGTCTGTGCCGCCGAGCAGCAAGCGATCCAGCTTCCTGAACCACCGCGTATTGTCCGGCCGCAGCGTATGCCGCGCCGCCAGGTGCAGATTGCCTGACATTCACCGGTAGTGGCGGGGGAGCGGGAGCTTCCCGTGTCCGGTTGGATGCACTGTCTGCCTGAGAACACTTCCTATCCACCGCCCTGAAACGGGGCGGTCGGCTGCTGCGTGGCGCGCACTTGTGCACAATGCTGACGCACTCTGTCAAGCCCTCGGAACATTGCACATCGCCACCCCACAAATTTCCTTGCGTTTTTTAACTTGTTGAAAAATAAGGGAAATTTTGATTGGTGAAAAAATCACCAATCTGTCACATGGCCCCAGTTCACTGGGGGTATGGACGGTTTTCAGCAAGTTCTCCACTGAGTTATCCACAGCTTCTGTGGATTGTCCCGAGCGCTTGCTCAGGAGCCTTGTTCCAGGGCCTTTACAGTGGACGAAGGCTCTTCGGGTAGGTGACTGATAGACTGGCGCGATCGATTGCCACACCTCGGAGTCCTGCATGCCCCTCGATCTGACCGCCCTGTTGCTCGGTGCGCTTGCCGGTCTGCTGCCCATGGCGGCGCTTGCCTGGCGCTTGCAGGCGCGCAGGCTGGCGGTGGAGCAGGAGGCCAGCCTGCTGCGCGAACGGCTGGCCACGGCGCAACTGGCGCAGGACGGGCTCAGCGCCCAGGCCGAGGCGGACCGCGAGGCCTTCCAGCGCCTGAGCGGGCGGCATAACGAACTGTCCGCCGAGGCCGCCGCGCTGCGTCGGGAAATCGAGTTGAACAAGCAGGCGCTGGCCCGCCTGGATAATGCCGAGCAGGACTGGCAGGCCGAGCGTGCCGACAAGGAGGCCGAGCTGCGCCGCCTTTCCGCCGAGCACGCGGCGTTGTCCGCCGAGTTGCGTGAGCAGCAGGACCATCACCAGCAGCGCCTGGGCGACCTGCAAGCCGCCAAGGAGGACTTGCGCGCGCAGTTCGCCGAGTTGGCCGGGAAGATCTTCGACGAGCGCGAGCAGCGCTTTGCCGAGTCCAGCCAGCAGCGCCTGGGGCAGTTGCTCGACCCGCTCAAGGAGCGCATCCAGTCCTTCGAGAAGCGTGTGGAGGAGAGCTACCAGGCCGAGGCCCGCGAGCGTTTCTCGCTGACCAGGGAGCTGGAGCGCCTGCAGCAGTTGAACCTGCGCCTGGGCGAGGAGGCCACCAACCTCACCCGCGCACTGAAGGGCCAGAAAACCCAGGGCAACTGGGGCGAGCTGGTGCTCGAACGCGTGCTGGAGCATGCCGGCCTGGAGAAGGGCCGCGAGTACGAAACCCAGGTCAGCCTACGCGCGCCGGATGGCGAGCGCTTCCAGCCGGACGTGCTGATCCGCCTGCCCGGCGACAAGCAGGTGGTGGTGGACGCCAAGGTCAGCCTGACGGCCTATCAGCAGTTCATCGCGGCCGAGGACGAGGTGATTCGCCAGCAGGCCCTCAAGGCCCATGTGCTGTCGCTGCGCAATCACGTGAAAGGGCTTTCCGGGAAGGATTATCGCCGCCTCGAAGGCCTGCACAGTCTCGATTTCGTGTTGCTGTTCATGCCGGTGGAAGCGGCTTTCTCGGCGGCGCTGCAGGCGGAGCCGAACCTGTTCCAGGAGGCGTTCGAGCGCAACATCGTGATCGTCAGCCCGACCACGCTGCTGGCGACGCTGCGGGTGATCGACAGCCTGTGGCGCCAGGAGCGGCAGAACCAGAACGCCCGGGAAATCGCCGAGCGCGCCGGGGCGCTGTACGACAAGTTCGTGCTGTTCGTCCAGGACCTCGACGAGATGGGCACCCGCCTGCAGCAGCTGGACAAGGCCTATGTCGCCGCGCGCAACAAGCTCAGCGAGGGGCGCGGCAACCTGATCAGCCGCGCCGAGCAGGTCAAGTTGCTGGGCGCGCGGGCCAGCAAGAGCCTGCCGACGGATTGGCTGGAGCGCGCGTTGAGCGATGATTCGCCGGTGGTGGAAGAGGGCGAGTAACGCTGCGTTTGTGTAGAGACGAGGATCCTTTTCTGGCAGCTTTGTGCGTGCGTCTCTCCCTCACCCCAGCCCTCTCCCAGAGGGAGAGGGGGCAGATCGTGCCGGCTGATGCTGTGGTTTCATCCTGCACCGAACGGTCCCCTGTCCCTCTGGGAGAGGGTTAGGGTGAGGGCCGACCCGAACGCGGGACTATCGGGCAAGCAGGCCAGGCCCGCGAACGCGCGCAGCGCGCGCTCCTGGAAGAGTCCGCCGGTGGCATCGACGTTTCGGGGAAATGCCGGTTCGCGAGCAAGCTCGCTCCTACGTAGAGCGAAGAGCCTACTTTCAGAATAACGAGTAGGGCTTGCCCGCCGTCCCATCGGCGAAGCGCCGCAGGCGGAAGGGGTGCAGGTCCATGCCCGGCTCGCCCGTGTGAATCCACTGGCTCATCAACTGGCCGACGATGGGCCCCATGGCGAAGCCGTGGCCGCAGAAGCCGGTGGCGACCAGCAGGCCGGGCACCTCAGGCGGCGCGTCGAGCACCGGGATGCCGTCGGGCAGCACGTCGATCAGGCCTGCCCAGCTTTCCACCACCTTCACCTCGCGCAGCGCCGGGAATGCCCTGGCCAGGTTGCGCTGCGCCTGGAACACCCGTGAGGTGTTCGCCTTCACCTGCGGATCGCGCTCGCCGAGCAGAGAGCCGTTCACGCTGCGTTCAGAACCGGGCAGGCGCTGGCGCAGGTTGTGGAGGAACGCGCCGTTGAGCTTGAAGGAAAAGCCCGCGCGGTGCTCCGGAAGGTGCGGCAGGTAGTGACGGGCCGCACGCAGATAATCGAGGTTCAGGTCGATATCGGCCTGGGTTTCGTCTGCCAGGTTGAAGCTGCCATCGGCGCGCTGGCGCAATCCAATACCGTGGCCGATGAAGCTCTGTGCGCCGATGTCCGGGCCCGGGCTGGTGCGCGAGACCGTGCAGCGCACGGCCTGCTGCGGTAGCGGCAGCCCGAGGCTTTCCACCAGGCGCCAGCTGCTGGCGCCGGCGCAGACCAGCAATTGGCGAGTCTTCACATAACCACGTTCGGTCTGCACGCCGCAGATGGCGCCGGCCGCACGGTCGATGCCGGTGACGCCGCAGCCTTCGACGAACACCGCGCCGCGCTCGATGGCGCGCAGCGCGAAGGCGGGGGCGACACGGCGAGGCTCGGCCTGGCCGTCGTTGGCGGTATACAGGGCGCCGCGTGCGGGGTCGCTCAGTGCCGGCATCAGTTGCGCGACCTCCGCGCGGCCCAGCAGCCGGGTGCCGAGGCCGAAGTTGGCGGCGACCTTCAGCCAGTCCTCGTACTTATGCTGCTGCTCCGGCGTTTCGGCCAGGTACAGGCAGCCGCCCTGGCGCCATTCCAGCGGCAGTTGCAGCTGGTCTTCCAGACGCTCCCACAGGGGGATCGCGGCCATCATCAGCGGCACTTCCGCCGGGTCGCGCGCCTGCTGGCGGACGAAACCCCAGGCGCGGGTGGACTGCTGGCTGGCGAGGCCGGCCTTATCCAGCACCAGCACGCTCAGGCCCAGGCCGGCGAGGTACCAGGCGGTGGCGCAACCCATGATGCCGCTGCCGGCGATGACCACGTCCACCTGCTCGGGCAGGCGTTCCACGCGGGCGGCGAGGGCGGGGTGAAGCGGGTAGGTTCCCATCGGCATACGGCGGAATCCCTGAGTCGAATAACGGATGCCGCAGTATGCGATCGACGCGTGCCGCGCATCCACTGCGCGGGCGCGCCGACAGGCCTTACGACGCGCGCGCGGCGCGGCTGGCGGCGGGTGAGCGGGCGAGATAGTCCAGCGCTTCCTGAGTGTTGGCCTCGTGGTCGGGGTGGTACCAGGGCTTGAAGTAGCGCAGGAAGCTGGTGGCCACCGAGCTGATCTTCGGCAGCACGCCATGGCGCGAGCCATCGCGCCAGATCGCGGCGAAGGAGCGCGGCCGGGTGAGGCTCGGGTCCTGCCTCGACAGGGTGCGGGTGCCGAAGGCGAACAGATAGATGATCAGCGGCCAGACCACGAACATCCATAACTGCCGGCTGACGAAGGTACCGCCCAGGTGCACGTGCAGGTCGTGAGCCACGTTGCGGTGCTCCACCTCCTCGGCGCCGTGCCAGCGGAACAGGTCCAGCAGCACCGGGTCGGCCTTGGCGCGGTCCAGGGCGTCGGCCTCCAGGATCCATTTGCCCAGCACGCAGGTGAAGTGCTCCACCGCCGCGACGATGGCGCAGCGCTGGCCGATCCACCAGCGCCTGAGCCAGGCCGTGCGGTTGAACACGGTCAGCCCCAGTGGAGTGTCGCTGAGCAATTGTTCGAACAGGTAGTCCATCACCTTCAGGTAGCGCGTGGAGTCGATGCCGTGGTGGCTCAGGTAGCGCTCCAGCGCGCCGCTGTGGGCGCGGGCGTGCATCGCCTCCTGACGGATGAAGCCCTGCACGTCGTCGCGCAGCCGGTTGTCCGTCACGAAGGGCAAGGCCTTGTTGTAGAGCCGGCAGAACCACAGCTCGCCCGCCGGCAGCATCATGTGGATGACGTTCACCACGTGCGATGCCTCGGGCTCGCCGGGAATCCAGTGCAGCGGCGAATCGCTGTAGTCGAACTGCACCTTGCGTTGTACCAGCTTATGGTGGTGGTCGTTCATGGAGATCCCTAGGCAGTCAGATTGAGACGGGCGAACAGGCGCGACAGCCAGGGCATGAAGCGCCATTGCAGGGCGCCCAGGTGCACTTCGCTGCCGACCTTCACCACCGGCTGGTTGCGTTCCACGGCGCGGGCGATGCGCTCGCCGACGGTGTCCGGGCTGAGCCGGCGCCGACGGTAGAAGCGCTGCACTGTCGCGCGCTGCCTGGCCTGTTGTTCGTCGTCCAGGCCGGCGAAGCGCGTGGCCTGGACGATGCCGGTGTCGACGAAGCCCGGGCACGCCGCGCTGACGCCGATGCCGTTGCCGGCCAGTTCGGCGCGCAGGCATTCGCTGAGCATCAGCACCGCCGCCTTGCTGGTGGCGTAGGCCGGATAGTTGCGCGACGGCGCGAAGGCCACGCCGGACGCGACGTTGACCAGGTGCCCCGGCTTGCCGCACTCCACCATCTGCTTGCCGAACAGCCGGCAGCCGTCGATCACGCTCCACAGGTTGATGCGCAGCAGGCGTTCCCACTCCACCGGGGTCGTCTTGAGCATCGGCCCGGCCATGCCGATGCCGGCATTGCTGATCACGACGTCCGGCACGCCGAGGCTGTTCTTCACCCACTGGGCGAAGCGCTCCATGGCCGCGCTGTCGCCCACGTCGACGCAATAGCTGTAGGCATTGGCGCCCACTGCGCGGGCCAGCTCGGCGCTGCGTTCGGCGGCGGCCGGGTCGATGTCCGCGGCCAGCACGCTGGCGCCGCGCTCGGCGAAGCTCAGCAGGGTCGAACGGCCGATGCCGCCCCCCGCGCCCGTCACCACCACCAGCTTGCCGGCGAAGGGGCCGGCGCCGGGTTTCAGCGCGGCACGTTGCAGTTCCGGGGTGGCTTCGCCGCCTTCGAGGTGGCTGACGAACTCGTCGATCCAGCGGCCCAGTTGAGTCGGCTCGGCGAGCAGTTGCCAGTGCCCGGCGGTGACGTCGCGGCGCCACAGGCGCGGTGCCCACAAGGAGAGTTGCTGGAACAACTGCTGGCCGACGTAGCGGTCGCGGGTTGGCACGATCAGCTGCACCGGCACCTCGGTATGACGCTTGCGCGGCGTGAAGATCGAGGGGATGAAGTTGGCCCGGTAGAGTTTCACCCCATGTTCGCCGTCGCTGGCCTGGTGCGGGTTGCGTACCGGGTTGCGAATGCCTTCGACCTTGCGCAGGTACTGCGGCCAGGCCTTCGCGGCGCCGAAGCGCCAGGACAGCGACGGTAGCAGCGGCAGGTGGAAGTAGTAGATGTACCAGGAGTGCAGCAGCTGGCTGGCCATCTGCAGCAGCGCGCGCGGCGTCTTGCGGCGCAGGCGGTCGCGCATCCAGAAGCCGACATGATCCAGGCACGGCCCGGAGACGCTGGTGTAGGAGGCGATGCGCGTGCGCAGCTGCGGATCGGTGACGCTCTCCCAGGTCTGGATCGAGCCCCAGTCGTGGGCCACCAGGTGCACCGCGCGTTGCGGGCTGACGGCATCGAGCACCGCCCTGAGGTCCTGGCTGAGCAGCTCCAGGCGATAGTCGCGGGTCTTGCGTGGCTTGTCGGATTCACCGGCGCCGCGCACGTCATAGGCGACCAATTGGTAGCGCCCGGCCAACTGGCGGATCAGCGGCAGCCAGACCTCATGGTTGTCCGGGTAGCCGTGCACGAACAGCAGCATCGGCAGATGCGGTTCGCCCCAGCGCCACACAGCCAGGCGTACGTTGCCCGAGGGTGCCTCGAGGCGCTCCGGTGTCGGCAGTGTCTTCTCCAGCATGGCGTTCATGCCACCTCCCGCCGCGCCGGGGCGCTGATCAGGCCGCGGGCGATCCAGCGGCGCACGTGGGGCAGGTCGTCGTCCAGCCAGTAGGCGTCATCCTCGGTGACCACCAGCAGCTCCTCGAACTTGGCGCCGACACCGCGCAGGCCCAGGTGCGGTTCGACCGCCCAGAGGCCGGGCGTTGGCGCGTGCCGCGAGCGCTCGTTGCTCGACCACAGCGGCGACCAGCCCTCGCGGCGGCCCGTGATCCACGCGTTCTTCATCAGCGTGGCGATATTGCGCACCCCGAAGCGCGCCAGTGACGGGCCGCTGTTCCGCGCGCCGAGCTTTTCCACGCGGTGGGCCAGCACCTCGAAGGGGTAGGCCTTGTGCCGCGGCTGGGTGCCCTGGCGCTGGCAGAGGCGGTCCACCGCCTGGCTGACCTCGGCCAGCGGCAGGCGCTGGCGCACCCGCTCGACGATGAGGTTGCGGTGCGCCAGCAGGTCGTCCAGCAGTCGCTCCAGCAGCAGGTTGTGACCCAGCGCGCCGGAGTAGCCGACGTCCGCGGTGTAGGCGCCCAGGGTCGGCGCGCAGTCGAGGATGAAGGGCATGCCTTCTTCCAGGCGCTGCTTGCCGGGGTAGAAGGCCAGGTTGAAACCGCCCAGGTGGCGCAGGCCGTCGAAGCCCTTGAACGCCGTGCGCGGGCCGAACCAGGCGAAGGGCTGGTGGAACCAGTCGCGCACGCCGTGATCGAGCAGCCAGGTCTTCATCAGCGCGGCGGTCTCGCGCTCGCTGATGCCGGGGCGCAGTTCGCCGGCAATGGTTTCGCAGCAGCGGTAGGCCAGTTGCTGAGTCTCGCGGAACTGCAACAGGTCTTCGGCAGCCAGATCGTCGGGAGTGGACCCCCACGCGCCTTGGGACATGACTTTCTCCAGGCTGGTTGTTGTTATCTTTACATCGGTTGATGTCACGATCGATGCTGACCCATCGGCGCGTGTTGCGCCATGCCGTGCGCACCGCCTTCGGGTGTTACCGTCGTGGGGAACCGCTGGCGGCGCGGGTTGTGGCGAGACGGCGGATTTTCGTCGGGTGCAGGTCCCGTCTTTGGTTGGGCCTTGCGACCGCGCGAGCGGTCACGAATGGATTAGCGCTTTGGATTGTGGCGCCACGCTGGCGCTGGCTATCATCCGCCCCATGAGCACACCCCTTAACCTCCTGCAGCGCCTGTTGCAGCGCCCGGACGATGCGCCCTCGGCGCTGGAAGAAGAGCGCGAATACACGGTGGATGAACTGGCCCGCGAGGCCGGCAGCACCGTGCGCAACCTGCGCGCCTACCAGGACCGCGGCCTGCTGCCGCCGCCCGAGCGCCGTGGCCGCGCCGGGGTGTACTTCGGCAGCCACCTGCGCCGCCTGCGCCTGATCAACCGGCTGCTGGAGCGCGGTTACAACATCGCCAACATCAAGGAACTGCTGGAAAGCTGGGAGCACGGCCACGACCTGGACCATGTGCTCGGCCTCGACCAGGCCATCGTCGGCCCGTGGAACCTGGAGTCGCCTGGCAGCATCGAGTTCAGCGACCTGCAGGCGTTGTTCGGCGACGAACTCAATGACGCGGTGATCGATCAGGCGCTGGCGCAGGGGCTGCTGGCCTTCGATGGCGAACGCATCAGCATTCCCTGCCCGCGCCTGTTCAATGCCGGCGTCGAGCTGTACCGCGCCGGCATTCCCCTGGCGGCGCTGCTGGACCATCTGGCGGTGCTGCGCACGGACACCGAACACCTGGCCGCCGGCATCGTGCGGCTGGTGGTGACCCATCTGGTGGACAAGCCCGGTGCCGACCTGCTACCCGGCGCGGCGGACCTGGAGCGCCTCGCCGAAGTCTTTCAGCGCCTGCGGCCGGTCGCCGAGCAGGTGGTGCTGGTGGAGCTGGCGCGCGGGCTGAAGCGCTCGGCCAACGAGATGCTCGGCGAGCGTGTCGGGGAAATCCTCCGCCGTCTGGAGACGCCGGAGTAAGGCTCAGCTCGCCGCCCGGGCCAGCTTGCCGCGCAACCAGCGCCGCGCGGGGTCGTCTTCGCTGGTGTCCGACCAGATCTGCACGAAGTCGAACGGCGCCAGTTGCAGTGGCGGCTCGAAACTGGCCAGGCCGTGGGCGTCGAGATCGTCCGGGAGCATCCGTTCGGCAATCGTCAGCACCAGGTCGGTGCCGGCCAGCAGGCTGGGCGCGACGCTGAAGTGCGGCACGGTGGCGGCCACCTGACGACGCCGTCCGAGTTTTTCCAGGTGACTGTCGATCTCTTCGGCTGGGCTCTGCTGCAGGGCGACCCGCAGGTGGGGGGCGGCGAGGTAGTCTTCCAGGTCCAGGCGCTTCCTGCCGCCGAGGGTTTCGAGCGAGCACAGGCAGACGAAGCGCTCCTCGAACAACGGCTGCACCCGCAGCCCCTCGGGCAGCATCGGGAACACGCCGAGGGCGCCGTCCAGTTCGCCGCTGGCCACCTGCTCGGCCATCCCCACGCGCGAGGCCTGACGCACGTCCAGGCGAATGCCCGGCGCTTCGCGGCGCAGGGTCGGCAGCAGGGCGGGCAGTACCACCCAGGCGCCGTAGTCGGACATGCCCAGGCGCAACTCCAGCTCGGCGCTGGCCGGGTCGAACTCATCGCCCAGCACCAGCCGGCGCACGCCGCCGAGAATCTCCCGCAGCGGCCCGGCCAGCTCGAAGGCGCGGCGGGTCAGCTGCATCTGGTTGCCGGCGCGCACCAGCAACGGGTCGTCGAGCAGGTCGCGCAGGCGGCCCAGCGCGTGGCTCACCGCCGGCTGGGTCATCGCCAGGCGCTGCGCGGCGCGGGAGACGTGGCGCTCCTCCAGCAGGGCGTCGAGGACCACCAGCAGGTTGAGGTCGATGCGGCGCAGGCCATGAATTGCATGCATTCCGGTTGTACCAATCATTCATTTCCATGCGCAGGATGGATAGCAGAAGCTGCACGGCATCGACAAGCCATGGAGATCACTCGATGTCGAAACTGCTGCTGCTATTGCCCGCCATTGGCGTGGGCGCGCTGGTCGCCTTGCAGGCAGGCAGCAATTCGTTGCTCGGCCGCCAGCTGGGCCATCCGCTGAGCGCCAGCCTGACGTCCCTGGGCGTGAGCCTGGTGGCGGTGATCGTCGCCTTGCTGGCCTTTCGTGTGCCGCTGCCGCCGGCAGCGGGCATCGCCACCACGCCCTGGTGGGGCTGGCTGGGCGGGCTGTTTGGCGCGGCGTACCTGACCGTTGCCGTGATGCTGGCGCCACAGCTGGGCGCGGCGACCTTCCTGGCCTGTGTGGTGGCGGGGCAGATGCTGATGTCGGCGCTGTGCGATCAGTTCGGCTGGGCCGGCTTCCCGGTGCGGCGATTGTCCCCCGAGGGGTTGCTGGCGGTCGGGTTGATCATTGCCGGCGTGGTGCTGTTGCAGTGGCGGGGGAGGGTAGCGTGAGGATGATCTGGCTGATGACGGTGGGCGGTTCGCGAGCAAGCTCGCTCCTACGAAGAGCGCGTATACCGCGCCTGTAGGAGCGAGCTTGCTCGCGAACCGCCGCCGCAGCCAAAGCTCGGCTGGGCGACTTACCTCAGACTCAAATGCCGACTCAACAACGCCCGCAATGCCGCCGGCTTCACCGGCTTGGGCAGGAAGTCCAGCCCCGCCGCGTGGATCTGCGCCACCAGCTCCGGGCGGGCATCGGCGCTGATCACCACGCCCGGCACCGGCTCGCCCAGGCGGGTGCGCAGCCAGGCCATCAGGTCGGTGCCCAGTTCGCCGTCGTCCAGGTGGTAGTCGATCAGCGCCAGTTGCGGGCGCGCGTCCTCGTCGAGCAGCGCCTGGCATTCCTCGCGGCTGCGCGCGGTGAGCACGCGGCAGCCCCAGCGGCTGAGCAGGCTGTTCATGCCGGTGAGGATGCTGTCTTCGTTGTCCACGCAGAGCACCTGCGCGCCGTTGAGTTGTTGCGGGGTTTCCACCTTGTGCCCGTTCAGGGGGGCCGGCGCCGGCTGGCGGGCCAGCGGCACGCTGACGCTGAACACGCTGCCCTTGCCCGGCCAGGAGCGTACTTCCAGGCGATGCCCCAGCACCTTGCACAGCCGGTCGGCGATGGCCAGGCCCAGGCCCAGGCCTTTTTCGGCGCGGGTCTGGTGGCTGTCCAGGCGTTTGAACTCCTCGAAGATCACCTGCAGCTTGTCCGGTGGGATGCCCGGGCCGTGGTCCCAGACTTCCAGGCGCAGGTGCCCGGCCTCGCGGCGTACGCCCAGCAGCACGTGGCCCTTGGCGTAGCGGAAGGCGTTGGTGAGGAAGTTCTGCAACACCCGGCGCAGCAGCTTGATGTCGCTCTCCACGCGCAGCTTGCTGCCGCGCACGTGGAAGTCGATGCCGTGCTCCTGGGCGAGCACGCGGAATTCCACGCCGAGGGTGTCGTACAGGTTGCTCAGCGGGAAGGCCGCGACCTCCGCGCTGACGCGGCCCCCTTCCAGACGCGAGATGTCCAGCAGGTCGGTGATCAGGTCTTCGGCCGAACGCAGCGAGGAGTCCAGGTGACGCACCAGTTCGGTGGCTTCCTCGGGCAGTTGTTCCTGGTGGGCGAGGGCGGCGGAGAATAGCCGCGCGGCGTTCAGCGGTTGCATCAGGTCATGGCTGACCGCGGCGAGGAAGCGCGACTTGGACTGGTTCGCCGCCTCGGCCGTGCCCTTGGCTTCGATGAGCGCGTGGTTGAGCTGGGACAGCTCGAAGGTGCGCTCCTGCACGCGCTGCTCCAGGCTCTCGTTGGCGTTCTTCAGGCCCTGCTCGGCGTCGCGGTAGTTGGTGATGTCGGTGAAGCTCATGACGAAACCGCCGCCGGGCATCGGGTTGCCGATCAGCTCGATCACCCGGCCGTTGGGGAACAGCCGCTCGGAGGTGTGCGGCGTGCCCTGGCGCATCCAGTACAGGCGCTTGGCGACGTGCAGGTCCGGGTCGCCGGGGCCGCACAGGCCGCGCTCGGCGTTGTAGCGGATGATGTCGGCGATGGGCCGGCCGACGTAGATCAGCCCGTCCGGGTACTCGAACAACTCGATGTAGCGATGGTTCCAGGCCACCAGGCGCAGCGACTGGTCCACCACGCTGATGCCCTGGGTGATGTTCTCGATGGCGCCCTGCAGCAGGGCGCGGTTGAACTGCAGCACTTCGGAGGCTTCGTCGGCGATCTTCACCACGTCCTCCACCTGCATCTCGCGGCCTTCGATGGCGGCCTTCACCACGGCGCGCGCGGAGGACGCGCCGAGCACGCCGGCGAGCAGGCGTTCGGTGTGGGCGATCCACTCGTCGTTGGCGTTCTGGCTGGGGGTGAAGCCCTTGCCCTGGCGGTAGGCGAAGCGGATGAAGCTCTGCCGCGCGCGCTCCTCGCCGACGAAGCGGGCGGCGAGCATCAGCAGGTCTTCCAGCTGCACCGCGAGCATCGAGCGCGAGCTGAGCTTCTGGGAGATTTCCTGGCCGATGAAGCGGCTGGCCTGCCAGTGCTCGGAGACGCGGGTGCGGGAGAACACCGAGACGAGCCCGAACAGCGCGAAGTTGCCGATCAGCGACAGCAGCACGCCGAGCGTCAGCGGCTCGATGGACAGGCCGAACGGGCGGCCGGCGAGCCAGGCGAGGCCGGGGAAGGTGTGCAGCGGCCAGCCCAGGCCCTTGGCGACCACCGGGAGTACCAGGGTGTATGCCCACAGCAGCGAGCCGGCGGCGAGGCCGGCGAACACGCCGCGGCGGTTGGCCTGCTTCCAGTACAGCGCGCCGATCATCGCCGGGCCCAGCTGGGCAATGGCGGCGAAGGCGATCTGGCCGATGGTGGCGAGGCTCGCGGTGGAGCCGAGCAGGCGGTAGCTGACATAGGCCAGCAGCAGGATCAGCGCGATGCTCACCCGGCGCACGGTCAGCAGCCAATGGCGGAACACCTCGAAGGGCTGCTCGGCTTCGCCTTTGCGGCGCAGCAGCCAGGGCAGCAGCATGTCGTTGGAGACCATGGTGGAGAGCGCCACGCTGGCGACGATCACCATGCCGGTGGCCGCCGACGCGCCGCCGATGAAGGCCAGCAGGGCCAGCGCCGGGTGCGCCTCGGCCAGCGGCAGGCTGATGACGAAGGAGTCGGGCATCACGCCGGCGGGCAGGTGCATCTGCCCGGCGAGGGCGATGGGCACGACGAACAGCGCGGCCAGCACCAGGTAGATCGGGAACACCCAGCGTGCCAGGTTCAAGTCGCGCGGCTCGATGTTCTCCACCACCAGCACATGGAACTGCCGTGGCAGGCACATGATGGCGGTCATGGCCACGCCGGTCTGCAGCAGCATCGCCGGCCAGTGCACGGTCTCCTTCCAGTACTCGTTGAGCTGCGGCGCGACGCGGGCCTTGTCCACCAGGTCGCCGAAGCCGTCATAGAGCCCGTAGGTGACGAAGATCCCCACGGCGAGGAAGGCGGTGAGCTTGACCAGCGACTCGAAGGCGATGGCCAGCACCATGCCGCGGTGGTGTTCGGTGACGTCCAGGTTACGGGTGCCGAAGACGATGGTGAACAGCGCGAGGATCAGCGACACGATCAGCGCCGTGTCCTGGGCGCGGATGCCGGTGGAATCGGGGCCGGCGCCGATCAGCAGGTTCACGCCGAGGACGATGCCCTTGAGCTGCAGGGCAATGTAGGGCAGCACGCAGACCACGCAGATCAGCGCTACCACCACCGCCAGCGCCTGGGACTTGCCGTAGCGTGCGGCGATGAAGTCGGCGATGGAGGTGATGTTCTCCTGCTTGCTGATCATGATCATCTTCTGCAGCACCCAGGGCGCGAAGAGCATCAGCAGCACGGGGCCGACGTAGATCGGCAGGAACGACCAGAGCTGGTCGGCGGCCTGGCCGACGGCGCCGAAGAAGGTCCAGCTGGTGCAGTACACCGCCAGCGACAGGCTGTAGACCCAGGCGCGGACACGCGGCGAAAGAGGGGCGCGACGGCGGTCGCCATAGAACGCGATGGCGAACAGGACCGCCATGTAGAGCAGGGCGACCGTTGCGATCAGCCCACTGGACAACGACATGCTGACTCCGGAAATGACTGGCTCCCCCGCAGGAGCGCTCGCAGCAGTTTCGCACCAAAGTCCGGAACTGTCAGACGCCTGCTACCAATGTCTCAGTGGCGCTGTGCCCTGTCTCACACTTGAGAGCCGGGCGCCGTACTGGTAGCGTGCCGGCCTTCTCGCGGTCCGTCCGTCGCACCTGACCGGGTGCGCGGCACTTCGCCGGGCCGCTACGCTCTGATGTGAGCGATGATTTCGCGTCGTGTGTCGAGGAGGGCGCCATGTTCAGACCGTTACCCATCACCTTGCAGCGCGGGGCCCTGCGCCTGGAGCCCATGGTGGAGGCCGACGTGCCGGAACTGGTGAGCCTGGCGGAAGCGAACCGCGACGTGCTGCAGTTCATGAGCGCGCCGGGGCGCCCGGACTGGTACCGCCAGGGCCTGGCCGAACAGCGCGAGGGCCGCGCCCTGCCGCTGGTGGTGCGCCTGGGCAACCAGATCGTCGGCACCACGCGCTTCATGGACTTCCTCCCGGCGCTGCCGGCGTGCGAGATCGGCGCCACCTGGCTGGACCAGGCCCAGCACGGCAGCGGCCTCAACGCCACGATGAAATACCTGATGCTGCGCCACGCCTTCGACAGCTGGAAGATGGTGCGCGTGCAGCTCAAGACCGCCGCCAGCAACCTGCGCTCGCAGCGCGCCATCGAGAAGCTCGGCGCAGTGCGCGAGGGCATCCTGCGCAACCACCGGCGCCTGGCCGGCGGGCGGCTCGACGACACCATCCTCTACAGCATCACCGACCAGGAATGGCCGCAGGTGAAGGCCGCGCTGGAGGCGGGCTTCAACGGCTGAGTGGTACTCTGTTCGCGGCTTGAGAACCCCCACCCTAGCCCTCTCCCAGAGGGAGAGGGAGCCATCCGTACCGGCTGGCGCGATAGTTTCATCCTGCGCCGAACGGTCCCCTCTCCCTTTGGGAGAGGGTTAGGGTGAGGGAAATGCGCGGGCACAATTTTCCGGCGATGGCTGATGCTCTTTACGGGGCACGGCGTACACAGAATCCCTGACGGTGTAATCCATGGCAGAACACCACGCGAGCGGCGAACGCACCCGCTTCTGGCGCGCCCAGGAGCTGGGCGGCGTCGAGCTGCTGCACGCGCGCTACATCGAGCAGGTGTTCTCGCCCCACGTCCATGAGGGCTTCGCCTTCGTCATGATCGAGCAGGGCGCACAGCGCTTCCACCATCGCGGCGCCGAGCACGTCGCGCCGGCCGGCAGCGTGGTGCTGATCAACCCCGACGAGGTCCACACCGGCTCCAAGGCCGACGAGGCCGGCTGGCGTTACCGCGGCTTCTATCCGGAGCTGGCGCAGGTCTCCGGCGTGCTGGAGGAACTGGAGCTGGGCGGTGGTGGCACGCCGTCGTTCGACGCCAGCGTGGTGTTCGATCCGGAACTGGTCCAGGCGCTGTTCGCGGCGCACCGCCTGGTGGATTCGGATGCCAGCGTGCTGCAGCGCCAGACCTGCTGGCGCGAGGCGCTCCTGCTGCTGTTCCAGCGCCACGCGCGGATACCCGAGGCGCCGCCGGCCGGCCAGGAACCGGTGGCCGTGGCGCGCGCCCGCGAGCTGCTCGGCTCGCGGCTGATGGAGCCGCCCTCGCTGGAGGAACTGGCCGCTGCCGTCGGGCTGTCGCCGTTCCACTTCGCCCGCGTATTCCGCAAGGCCACCGGCCTGCCGCCCCACGCCTGGCTCAAGCAGCGTCGGCTGGAGCAGGCGAGGGCGCTGCTCAAGCAGGGTTGCATGCCGCTGACCGTGGCGATGCAGCTGGGCTTCGCCGACCAGAGCCACCTCAGCCGGCAATTCAAGCAGGCCTATGGCGTCGGCCCCGGCGAATACCGCCAGGCGTGCGCCCGGTCGTTCCGTTCGGTCTGACTGTGCGCCGCCCACCTGCTGCCCAGCCCTGTCCCAGCGCTCGCTGCCCTCGTGCGGCGGCCGAAGAGGCGTCTTCAAAAACCGAAAAGATAATCTGAGTCAACCGGAATATTTTTTCATTTGCGATACATTTGCATTTACAAAATTTACAATCAGTTCTAATTTCCTCCCCCTTCACGAAGTACCCGGGGAGGGGGAAGCATGTCGCAAGTCCGTTCGTGGTCGCGCCTGGCGATCGCCATCACCCTGGCCGCGCCGCTGCTGCCGGCGCAGGCCGAGGAAGACACCAAGGAGCTGGAGACCGTCACCGTGGTCGGTGACTGGCTCGGCGAGGCCGACCAGCAGGTGGTGCAGAACCACCCCGGCGCCCGCACCGTGGTGCGCCGCGAGCAGATGATCGAAGAGGGCGCGCAGAACGTGCGCGACGTGCTGCGCGGCATTCCCGGCGTCCAGGTGCAGGACAACAACGGTACCGGCGGCAGCGATGTGTCCCTCAACGTCGGCGTGCGCGGCCTCACCTCGCGCCTGTCGCCGCGCTCCACCGTGCTCATCGATGGCGTACCGGCTGCCGTCGCGCCCTATGGCCAGCCGCAGCTGTCGATGTTCCCGCTGTCGGTGGGCAACCTCGACAGCGTCGACGTCGTGCGTGGCGCCGGCTCCGTGCGCTATGGCCCGCAGAACGTCGGCGGGGTGATCAACTTCGTCACCCGCGCGATTCCCAAGGAATTCTCCGGCGATGTCGGCAGCACCGTGGAAACTGCCTCCCATGGCGGCTGGAAGAAGCTCTACAACGCCTTCCTCGGCGGCACGGCCGACAACGGCATGGGCGCCGCGCTGCTGTATTCGGGCGTGAAGGGCGCGGGCTACCGCGACAGCAACGACGCCACCGACATCGACGACGTGATGTTCAAGACCCACTGGGCACCCACCGACGTCGACGAGTTCTCCGCCAACTTCCACTACTACGACGGCAGCGCCGACATGCCCGGCGGCCTGACCCAGGCGCAGTTCGACAAGGACCCGTACCAGTCGGTGCGCGACTACGACAACTTCACCGGGCGCCGCAAGGACGTCTCGCTCAAGTACAAGCGGCAGATCGACGACCTCACCCAGGTCGAAGTGCTGACCTACTACAGCGACAGCTTCCGCGGCAGCACCATCGCCAACCGCGACCTCAAGACGCTGGCGTCCTACCCGCGCGACTACCACACCTTCGGCATCGAGCCGCGCGTCTCGAAGATCTTCATGGTCGGCCCGACCACCCAGGAAGCCAGCATCGGCTACCGCTACCTGAAGGAAGCGATGCACGAGCGCGCCAGCCAGGTCGCGCTGATCAACAACATCCCGACCACGCTGCCGACCCCCGGCGGCGACGGCCACACCTACCAGGACCGCACCGGCGGCACCGAGGCGAACTCCGTCTACCTCGACGACAAGATCGATGTGGGCAACTGGACCGTCACCCCGGGCATCCGCTTCGAGCGCATCTCCACCGACTGGCACGAGCGCCCCGTCATCGACAACAAGGGCAAGCCGGTCCAGGAGAAGAACCGCAGCAAGGACTACAACGAGCCGCTGCCGGCGCTGGCGGTGATGTACCACCTGTCCAACGAATGGAAGCTGTTCGCCAACTACGAGACGTCCTTCGGCAGCCTGCAGTACTTCCAGCTCGGCCAGGGCGGCAGCGGCAACAATACCGCCAGCGGCCTGCAGCCGGAGAAGGCGAAGACCTACGAAGTGGGCACGCGCTACGACAACGGCAGCTGGGGTGGCGAAGTCACGCTGTTCTACATCGACTTCGACGACGAACTGCAGTACATCAGCAACGACGTGGGCTGGACCAACCTGGGCGCCACCAAGCACCAGGGCATCGAGACCTCGGCGCACTACGACATGGCCGCGCTCGACCCGGTCCTCGCCGGCCTGACCGCCTACGGCACCCTGACCTACACCCGCGCGACCTACGAAGGCGACATTCCCGGCTTCAAGGGCCGCGACCTGCCGCTCTACTCGCGCCAGGTGGCCACCATCGGCCTGCGCTACGAGCATGACCGCTGGACCTACAACTTCGACGGCTTCGCCCAGTCGAAGCAGCGCGCGCCCGGCCCGACCACCAACGCCAACGGCAGCTTCACCGGCAACTACATCACCGAGCCGAGCGCCGATGGCCAGTACGGCGACATCCCCGGCTACGTGCTGTGGAACGCCCGCGTGGGCTACGACTTCGGCCCGCAGGCGTCGAACCTGAAGGTCGCCGCCGGGGTGAAGAACCTCTTCGACCAGATGAACTACACCCGTTCGAGCGACAACAACGCCGGCATCTACCTCGGCGAGCCGCGCACCTTCTATGTGCAGGGCAGCGTCGGCTTCTGATCGGATGCCGACACCTGGAAAAGCCCGTCCTGCGTGACGGGCTTTTTCTTGGCCCGCGCTTTGCGAATTTGTCGCCAGCGCAATGGATTTGTGCGGAAAATGTGGCTTTTCTTCACGCTGTTGCCGTCATATCCGTGCTGTCATTCCGGCCCGAGGCCGCTACGCAGGTAAACAAGGACGATGTCTCAACATTCGCAATTCGCCCTGCTGGGCACCAAGCGATTCCTGCCCTTCTTCATCACCCAGCTGCTGGGTGCGTTCAACGACAACATCTTCAAGCAGTCGCTGATCCTGGCGATCCTCTACCACCTCACCGTCGGCGGTGACCGCAACCTGCTGGTCAACCTCTGCGCGCTGCTGTTCATCCTGCCGTTCTTCCTGTTCTCCGCCCTGGGCGGACAGTTCGGCGAGAAGTTCAACAAGGACGCGCTGATGCGCGGGCTGAAGCTGGCCGAGATCATCGTCATGCTGGTGGGCGCCGCGGGCTTCGTGTTCGGCAGCCTGCCGCTGCTGTTCCTCGCCTTGTTCGCCATGGGCACCCACTCCGCGCTGTTCGGCCCGGTGAAGTACTCCATCCTGCCGCAGCACCTGCGCGAGGACGAACTGGTGGGCGGCAACGCCCTGGTGGAGATGGGCACGTTCCTCGCCATCCTCTGCGGCACCATCGGCGCCGGCGTGCTGATGTCGCGGCAGGACTACGCCGCTGGCGTCGGCATCGCCGTGGTGCTGGTGGCGACCTGCGGCTTCCTCGCCAGCCGGAAGATTCCCCGCGCGGCCGCCGCGCTGCCGGAGCTGAAGATCGACTGGAACATCTTCCGCCAGTCCTGGAGCATCCTCCTGCTCGGCCTGCGCCAGCGCCCGGCGGTGTCGCGCTCGCTGGTGGGCAACTCGTGGTTCTGGTTCCTCGGCGCGGTCTACCTGACGCAGATTCCGACCTACGCCAAGGAGCTGCTGCACGGCGACGAGAGCGTGGTGACGCTGATCCTCACCGTCTTCTCCGTGGGCATCGCGCTGGGTTCGATGCTGTGCGAGAAGCTCTCCGGCAAGAAGGTGGAGATCGGCCTGGTGCCCTTCGGCTCCATTGGCCTGAGCCTGTTCGGCATCCTGCTGTGGTGGCATTCGGGCGGCTTCCCGCAGGGCGAGCAGCCGTACAACTGGCTCGCGGTGCTGGAGCATTCGCAGTCCTGGGCGGTACTGGCGGACATCCTCGGCATCGGCATCTTCGGCGGCTTCTACATCGTGCCGCTGTACGCGCTGATCCAGGCGCGCACCGAGGAGGACAAGCGCGCGCGGGTGATCGCCGCCAACAACATCCTCAACGCCCTGTTCATGGTGGTCGCGGCGATCGTCTCGATCCTGCTGCTGTCGGTGGCGAAGCTGACCATCCCCGAACTGTTCCTCGTGCTCTCGCTGATGAACGTCGCGGTGAACGTGTACATCTTCAAGATCGTGCCCGAGTTCACCATGCGCTTCCTGGTCTGGCTGCTGACCCACTCGATGTACCGGGTGGATCACCGCAACCTCGACGCCATCCCCGATGAAGGGGCGGCGGTGCTGGTGTGCAATCACGTGTCCTTCGTCGATGCGCTGCTGATCGCCGGCTCCGTGCGTCGTCCGGTGCGCTTCGTCATGTATTACAAGATCTTCCGCATCCCGGTGCTCAACTTCATCTTCCGTACCGCCGGCGCGGTGCCCATCGCCGGGCGCAACGAGGATGCCGATACCTACGAGAAGGCCTTCGCCAAGGTCGCCGAGTACCTGCGCGACGGTGAGCTGGTGTGCATCTTCCCCGAGGGCATGCTGACCCTGGACGGCGAGATGAACGAGTTCCGCGGTGGGGTGGAGCGCATCCTCGAGGAAACCCCGGTACCGGTGATCCCCATGGCGCTGCAGGGCTTGTGGGGCAGCTTCTTCAGCCGCGACCCGCAGAAGGGCTTCTTCCGCCGCCTGTGGTCGCGGGTCAGCCTGGTGGCCGGCGAGCCGGTGGCGCCGCAGGAGGCCCGGCGCCAGGTGCTGCAGGAACAGGTGGCGGCCCTGCGCGGGGCGGCTCGCTGAGTTTTCCCGCGGCAAAGAAAAAGCCCCGGCAGTGCCGGGGCTTTTTCATGGGCGTGTCGCGGTTCAGATGACCTGAACTTCGTCAGCCTGCAGGCCCTTCTGGCCTTCAACCACGATGAAGGAGACCTTCTGGCCTTCCTGCAGCGATTTGAAGCCGGTGCCCTGGATGGAGCGGAAGTGCACGAAGACATCGTTGCCGCTTTCCGGAGTGATGAAGCCGAAGCCCTTGGCGTCGTTGAACCACTTGACGGTGCCGGTCTGACGATTCGACATGGAATTACACCTTGAACAATTGAATATTGTTGTGCGGAAAAGGTCCGCGCTCGTCCTGAGTTGCAAGGTGCAGTCGAAGCCGGGTGGCGGGGAATGGCCCCGCCAGGTCACGAGCCACAGTGACCCTAGCAAACACAGTGGCCCGCAGCATACCGACAAATTTTCGGGAAAGCGACAGCCCGCCGGTATCGAGAACCGATACAGCGTCAGTGGCTCAATTTCAGGCCGACCAGTCCGCACAGGATCAGCGCGACGCTGAGCAGGCGTACCGGCGCCATGGACTCGCCGAACAGCACGATGCCGACGATGACGGTGCCCACTGCGCCGACGCCGGTCCAGATGGCGTAGGCGGTGCCCAGCGGCAGGTTACGCATGGCCAGGCCCAGCAGGCCCATGCTGGTGATGATCGCCAGCACGGTCAGAGCGGTCGGTATCGGGCGGATGAAACCTTCGGTGTATTTCAAGCCGACGGCCCAGGCGACTTCGAACAGGCCGGCGATGAACAGGATGATCCAGGACATGACGCTCTCCAGACGGTGGATGGATACGAAGGGCCGTCCCCGCTGGAGCACCGGAAGGTGGTGAGGTCGTCCTCACGATGTGCATTATTTTGCACAAAATCAGGGCGCCGGGCAACCCGGCGCCGTATTCCTGCCCTATTGCGGGGCGTTTTTGTGCGGCGATGGCTCGTCGGTCATGCGCCGGAACCAGGTCGACAGCGTGGCGCCGGAGATGTTGTGCCAGACGCTGAACAGCGCGCTGGGCACCGCTGCCAGCGGCGAGAAGTGCGCGCTGGCCAGGGCAGCGCCGAGCCCGGAGTTCTGCATGCCGACTTCCAGCGCCAGCGACTTGCGCTGCGCCAGCGGCAAGCCGAAGACCTTGGCGGTGAAGTAGCCGAGGAGGAAGCCAAAACCGTTGTGCAGCATCACCACGGCCATGATCAGCAGGCCGGATTCGGCGATCTTCGCCTGGCTGGCGGCGACCACGGCGGCGACGATGATGACGATGGACATCACCGAGATCAGTGGCAGCACGTCCACCACGTGGCGTACCCGTGCGCCGAGCAGGCGCTGGGCGACGAGGCCGAGCACGATGGGCACCACCACGACCTGCAGGATCGACCAGAACAGCGCGCCGAACGACACCGGCAGCCAGGCCGAGGCCAGCAGCCAGATCAGCGCCGGGGTGAGCAGCGGGGCAAGGAGGGTGGTGACGCCGGCAATGGCCACCGACAGCGCCAGGTCGCCGCGCGACAGCCAGGTCATCACGTTGGAGGCGGTGCCGCTGGGGCAGCAGCCGACCAGGATCACGCCCACGGCGATTTCCGGTGGCAGGTGCATCAGTTGGCAGAGCAGCCAGGCCATGCCGGGCATGATGACGAAGTGGGCGATCACGCCGAGCGTGACGCGCCATGGGTGCCGGGCGACTTCGGCGAAGTCCTCGACCTTGAGCGTGAGCCCCATGCCGAACATCACCACGCCGAGCAGGGGCACGATGGCGACGGTGAGGGGCGTGAACAGGGCGGGAACGAAGAATGCCAGGATGGCGAAGAGCAGCACCCAGAGGGCGAAGGTGTTGCCCATGAAGCGGCTGAGCAGGATGAGAGCACGCATGGGTCGTCCTTCTTTTCAGGTGGGCCTGTTTGGGGTGTCAGGCGCCGCGCGGACGCGGCGCCTGCCGGGGCATCAGATGCCTTCGGGCATCGCCTCGCCGCCGAGCGCTTCGATCAGCGCCGGGATGAACTCGGCGAAGGTCAGCATCATCAGCGTGAAGCTGGCGTCGAGCTGGCCGAGGGCATCTTCGCCGCCGTCCTGCTCCGCCTTCTCCTGCAGCATGTCTTCGAAGCGCAGGCGCTTGATCGCCACCTTGTCGTCGAGGACGAAGGACAGCTTGTCCGACCACGCCAGGGACAGCTGGGTGACCAGCTTGCCGGAGGTCAGGTGCAGCTGGATTTCCTCGCTGGTCAGGTCCTGGCGTTTGCAGCGCACCACGCCGCCGTCTTCGTGGGTGTCGCGCAGTTCGCACTCGTCGAGCACGAAGAAGTCGCCGGCAGCTTCCTGGGTCTTCACCCAGTCGGTCAGGGTGGCGGTCGGCGCGGTCTTCACGGTCAGCGGTCGCACCGGCAGCGAACCCAGCGCCTCGCGCAGGGTGGAGAGCAGGTCTTCGGCTTTCTTCGCACTGGAGGTGTCGACCAGGATCAGGCCGAGGCTCGGCGCGATGGCGGCGAAGGTCACCGAGCGGCGGATGAAGGCGCGCGGCAGCAGGGTCTGGACGATCTCGTCCTTGAGCTGATCACGTTCCTTCTTATAGACCTTGCGCATCTGCGCGGCTTCGATCTCGTCGACTTTCTCTTTCAGCGCATCGCGCACCACGCTGCCGGGAAGAATGCGCTCTTCCTTGCGCGCGCTGACCAGGAAGAAGCCTTCGCTGGCGTGTACCAGCGGAGCGTCCGGGCCCTTGCCGAACGGCGCGGAGAAACCGTAGGTGGTCAGTTCCTGGCTGGCGCAGGCGCGTGCCGGCTTGCTGGCCAGGGCCTTCTCCAGGGCATCGGCGTCGATCTGCAGATCCTGGGTGAGGCGGTATACGAGCAGGTTGCGGAACCACATGAGGGGCTAACTCCTGGACACAAAGGACCCATTATTCCGTTCGGCGCGGTTCAGGCCAACCCCGTTTCGTCATTCGCTCTCTTCCTCTAAGCCTTTGGAACATCTGAAAATTTTTTTCATCCGGGGGCTTGCCAGGTTCAAATGTCCTCCGTAGAATGCGCCCCACTTCGAGACGAAGGGTGATTAGCTCAGCCGGGAGAGCATCTGCCTTACAAGCAGAGGGTCGGCGGTTCGATCCCGTCATCACCCACCACTCGAGGTCCGACGCAGCGGTAGTTCAGTCGGTTAGAATACCGGCCTGTCACGCCGGGGGTCGCGGGTTCGAGTCCCGTCCGCTGCGCCACATTTCGAAAAGCCCTCAGGTAGCAATACCTGGGGGCTTTTTCTTTGCCTGCGATTTTTCCCTTCAGAATCTGCCAAGCCTGAGTCGGCGAATGCGGGCTGGCCGTCAGACTTATCCTGTTAATTTTCTTATAAGTTTGGTGTGGGAACTTCTCTCCCAGCCGTGGTTCCTATTGCCCATAGCCACTGGCCACGAGCGCCTGATAAGCTCGCGGCTTCATCACTTCAGCCATGACGGCGCAAAGACAAGGATTCAGCATGAAACAACATCGGTTGGCGGCAGCGATCGCGCTGGTCGGCCTGGTTCTCGCGGGCTGCGACAAACAGGCCGCCGAAGTGGAACTCAAGACGCCTGCGCAGAAAGCCTCCTATGGCATCGGCCTGAACATGGGCAAGAGCCTCGCCCAGGAAGGCATGAGTGACCTGGATTCGAAAGCCGTCGCCCTGGGCATCGAGGATGCCGTTGGCAAGCAGAAGCAGAAGCTGACCGACGAAGAGCTGACCGAGGCCTTCACCGCCCTGCAGAAGCGCGCTGAAGAGCAGGTTGCCAAGAAGAATGCCGAGGCCCTGGAAGCCGGCAAGAAATTCCTCGCGGAAAACGGCAAGCGTGACGGCGTGGTCACCACCAAGTCCGGCCTGCAGTACGAAGTCGTGAAGAAAGCCGACGGCCCGCAGCCCAAGGCCACCGACGTAGTCACCGTTCACTACGAAGGCAAGCTGGTCGATGGTACGGTCTTCGACAGCTCCATCCAGCGTGGCAGCCCGATCGACCTGCCGGTTGGCGGCGTGATCCCGGGTTGGGTCGAAGCCCTGCAACTGATGCACGTCGGCGAGAAGATCAAGCTGTACATCCCGAGCGAGCTGGCCTACGGCGCCCAGAGCCCGAGCCCGACCATTCCGGCCAACTCCGTCCTGGTATTCGACCTGGAGCTGCTGGCCATCAAGGACCCGAACCAGCCTGAAGCCGACGCTCCGGCCCCGGCGGCAGAAGCGCCCAAGAAATAACTGAGTACCTTCGTACCAGTGAGAGCGCCCCGTGATCCACGGGGCGTTTTCGTTTCTGCGCCAAGCGCTCTGGAACGGCGCGCTGACCGTCGGGTCTGAAAGGGAGTAACCTTTGGCCCGGTGTTACCCTTATGCACATATTTGACGCAGTTGAAACAATCGCCTCCCCTTGACATTGCCGGGCCCTTCGCATAGCCGCAACTGCATGATTTTTAACGCATTTACAGGGGTGAACAAAAAATCGCCGATCTGTCTGCAACCCTCATGGCGCGGGCGTTTGGGCGATATCGTGGGTGGCTTTCAACAGAGTTATCCACAGGAAAGGTGGATAACCTGAACCTGCCCTGTGCGAATTTTCCTATCGAGGTGAGTCGATGAAAAAGCCTCCGGGATTCGATCGTTTCCTGAAGCTGGCCAGCCGGTTTATCGCCGGCGGCCGGGTGCCTGCGCTGCTGTTCGCCGTGGCGCGCAAGAGTGGCCGGGTGAAGCTGGCCAAGACCGATCTGAAGCTGCTGCAGGAATTGCTGGTGGCCTGGGTGCGTGGCGATTACCGCGGCATCAGTTCCCAGGCGCTGGTATCTGTGGTGGCGGCCTTGCTGTACTTCCTGTCGCCGGTGGACCTGATTCCGGACTGGCTGCTGGGTGTCGGCTTCCTCGATGACCTGGCGGTGCTCGCCTGGGTCGTGCGCCGCTGGCAGTCGGAAATCGATGCGTTCAAGGTCTGGCGCGATGCACAGGGGGTGGAAACCCGCGAAGCCCTGAAGCAGTTGCCGCCGCCGGAGGCCGTTCAGCGCCTCTGACGCAGCCGCGCGCTCTGCTCGCCCAGCAGGCGCTGGATGGAGCCGTCCTCCACCAGGGCCTGCAGCACGGCATCCAGGCGTTCGGCAGGTAGCGGCAACGCCGGGCCATACGAGCAGTAGATGGAATAGCGCTGCACGTTGCTGCGGCTGATCGCCACCGGCAGGTCGTGATGCTGGGCGAGGAGAAATTCCAGCGGCCGGCGCATATCGATCAGCGCCTCCAGGCGGCCGGCTTCGAGCATGTGCAGGCGGGTATCCAGGTCACGCACATCCACGCGCTTCGCCCGGCCTTCGGCAAAGGCCTGCATCAGCGGGGCAGGGTAGACATAGCCAAGGCTGGTGCCGATGCGGACGTCGTGCAGCCGGGCGAGGTCTTCCATGGGGGGCGCGTCCACCCGCTGGGCCAGCGCGTCCTCTTCTTCGAACAGGCTGGGCGACCAGTGCAGTTTTTCCGGCGCCTTCATCCACTGCGGGTTGTTGATGCACAGCAGGTGGATAGTGCCCTGGGCGAGTGCCGTTTCGGCGCGCTTGTCCGGCATTTCCACGAAGCGAACCTCGAGCCCCAGACGCTGTCCGACGGTTTCGCCCAGATCGCGGATGAAGCCAGGTGCCAATTCATGGTCGATACTTTCCGCGTAGGGCATGCCATTGCTTGGCGAATAGCCCCAGCGAAGTTCCTCGGCGCCACACAGGGCGCTGGCCAGGCAAAGGCAGAACGGAAGGAAACGCTGCAAGTCGGTCCCCTGGTCTGGTGGCATGGGCGCTGCGCAGTATAGCCGGCACAGGCGCGCATCAGGCTGTTAAGATGGCCGCCTGCAAGGAGTGTTGTCATGAACGTTCAAGTCATCATGCGTGACGGCGAAGCGGAGTACGCCGTGGTTCCCTGGGCCGACTACCAGGCCCTCTTGGCCGCCGCCGGCCGCGGTGTCGCCCAGGTCGTCAAGCCGGTTGCCGCCCCGGCATTCGACGAGAAGCCGGACTGGAAAACACTGCGCGAAGCCCGCGGCCTGTCCATCGAGACGCTGGCGCGGGCGGTGGGCATCAGCCCGTCCTACCTGGGGCAGATCGAGAACGGCGAGCGCGAAGCCAGCGACGCCATCCAGCATGGCCTGCGTCGTGCCCTGGGCACTGGGGAGTCGGCTTCTTGAGCGTGCAGATCAGTCGCAAGCATTGGGAAGGCCTGCTCGGCGAGCTGGAAGATGCCCGCCGCCAACGCCATCTGCTCACCTACCGGGCGCTGATCGAGCGCCTGCAACTGCCGACCCCGGCGATGACCGTGCTGACCGCCGCGCTGGAACATCTGGCGGCGCTGGATGCGCGGGCCGGCCGTCCGCTGCGCAGCTCGCTGGTGATCAGCCAGGGCGCCAGCCGCCTGCCGCGCACCGGCTTCTTCGAATACGTCGAGCGCCTCGGTCGTTTCTCCGGCGCACCGGATGGCCCCGCCGCCGCCGGCTGGCATGCGGCCGAAGTGGTGCGCGTATTCGAGTTCGAGTACCCCGAGGAGCCCTGAGGTGGCAACGCCCCGCGAGCTATTCTGGCGCCTTCGCGCGCGGTTGAGCTACGCCGTGGCGCGGCGCCTCATGGGCTGGCCGTGGATGGTTCGCCAGCCGCGCGCCTGGGCCTGGATGCAGGGCCAGTTCGCGCGCATGGCCGCGCTGGGCGATGTCGGCGCACAGAGCTTCTATGGGCATCTGCTGCTGTTTCGTGGGCAGGGTTTTGGCGCCCGCGAGGAAGGCCTGCGGCTGTTGCGCCTTGCGGCGGCGGCCGGCGATCACAAGGCCGCCTACCAGGTGGGCGTGCAATCACTCAAGGGCGACACCCGTCACGCCGGCGATGCGCAGGAAGCCGCGCGCTATTGGGCGCAGGCCGCCGAGGCGGGCCACCCGCTGGCGGCGCGCAAGCTCGGCGAACTGTACCGCAGCGGGGGCCCTGGTCTGGTGCCCGATGAGGGCCAGGCCGAGCGCTACGAGGCGCGCGCCCGCCAGCTGGGCCTCTGACTCACTCGGCGGTGAGGATGTGCAGGCTGTAGCCGGGCATGTTCTTCGCGTGTCGCTTGGCCTCCGACGCCAGCCCCGCCAGTTGGCTGGCATCCAGGCGCTGCCCGGCGCCGCTCTTCACGTGCACCACGCCGATCGACAGTGACAGCAGCGGATATTCCTCGCGCCGGCCCTGGCGGTTGTGCGCGACGAAACAGCCTGCGTCGAGGTGCTCGCGGTTGTAGAAGCGCCGGCACTGGCCCTGGAAATCTTCCAGCAGGTGATTGAGCCGTTCGCGCCAGTCCTGCGTGCCCAGCACCAGCATGAAATCGTCGCCGCCGATGTGGCCGACGAAGTCCCGCGTCGGGTCCACGCGCTCGCCCAGGCACTGCGCCAGGCAGAGCAGCACTTCATCGCCGCGGGCGTAGCCATAGAGGTCGTTGAAGGGCTTGAAGCTGTCGATGTCGACGTAGCACACCACGGCTTCGCGGCCCTGTTGCAGCAGGCGCGACAGACACTGCTGGATCGGCACGTTGCCCGGCAGCAGGGTCAGCGGGTTGGCGTGGCGGGCCTGGCGGATCTTCAGTTCGGTGATCAGCTTGAGCACGTCGATCACCCGGCCCAGGCCGAGGTAGCGGCCGTTCAGGGTGATGATGAAGTCTTCCTCGATGCGTTGCCGCGCGCGGCTGGTGAGCAGGCGGCTGACCTGCTGCAGCGACTGGCTGCGCTCCACCGCGAGAAAGTCCTCGCTCATCAGCCGGCTGATCGGCTTGCGCGCATACAGCTCCGGTGCAAAGGGCTTGAGCAGGGCATCCGACAGCGCATGGCGATGGACGATGCCCACCGGCTGTTCGTCGCGGTCCAGCACCGCCAGGGAATTCAGGTTGGCCTGGGCGCGGAAGGCTTCCAGCACGTCGCCGATGGGCGTGCTGTCGCGCACCGCCGGCTGCTCCAGCAGCAGGGGTTCGAGGTCTGACTGGTCTTCGGCGAGCAGGGCGCCGGCGCTGTCGACTTCCGGGAGCAGGGCGCGGGCATCGCGCGGAGGGGATTCGTTGGGGCGGCCGAGCAGGTAGCCCTGCACCAGGTCCACCCCCATTTCCGAGAGCACCGCCAGTTCTTCGGCAATCTCGATGCCTTCGGCGATCACCTGGGCGCGGGAGGCGTGGGCCATCTTCAGGATCGAGCCGACGAACTCGCGCTTCACCGCATCCAGGTGGATGCCTTCGATGAAATGGCGGTCGATCTTCACATAGTCCGGGCGCAGTTCGGACCACAGGCGCAGGCTGGAATATCCGGCGCCCAGGTCATCGAGGGCGATGGAGAAGCCCATGGCGCGGTAGTGGTGCAGCGCGGTGTCGAGCAGGGTGAAATCCTCGATGGGCGTCTGCTCGGTCAGCTCGATTACCACGTCGCTGGGGGAGATGCCGAAGGTCTGCAGCAGCTGCAGCGTGCGGCCGGGCTGGTGGGTCGGTTCCAGCAGGGATTCCGGCGAGACGTTGAGGAACAGCTTGCCCGCCAGCTTCAGGTCGCGGAAACGCGCGCAGGCCTTGCGTCGGCAAAGCAGCTCCAGCTGGCTCAGGCGACCGCTGCTGCGGGCGATGCTGAACAGCGTGAGCGGAGAGTGCAGCGGGCCGTTGGACGGGCCGCGTGTAAGGGCTTCGTAGCCCACCAGGCGCCGTTCCGACAGCGACAGGATGGGCTGGAACAGGCAGTGCAGGTCGCCGTGAGCGAGGATCTGGTCCAGCGCGCTCAACTGCTCGGTGACGGTCATGACGGTTCTCGGTGGCTGGAAAAGCAAAGGGCCGGTTTCCCGGCCCTGTGCATTTCACGACAGTGTCATGACTGTTTGATGTCACCCGATCAGTGTTTGGCCACCTGGGAATCCAGATTCAGGTAATCGATCAGGATATGCCCGGACTCGGTGAGGTAGGCGTCGTCCTGCGGCTTGGTCTTGTCCTCTTCCGGCAGGGCGTTCTCGTCTTCCTTCTTCAGCTCCTTGAGCGGTTCCTGGCCCTTGGATTTGCGCAGGGCATTTTCCATGGCCAGTTGACGGTTCTCGATGCTGGTCTGCTGGGCGCGACGCTTGGCTTCGTTGAGGCTGACGGTCTTCTCCTTCATCAGCTCCTGGGCCAGGGCGAGACGCTCGCGGGCGTAGACGAAGTCCGCGTTGTGCTCGGTGCGCGCATCGTGACGGGTGCGCAGCTGGTCGAGGAACGGCTTGAACGGATCGGCCTGGGCCTTCAGCGCGGGCTTGATGGTGTCCCACGGCATCGAGTCGGGCAGGGCGCTTTCGCCGATTTCCTTGTCGTCGACGATGGACGGGTAGCTGATGTCCGGGATCACGCCCTGGTGCTGGGTGCTCTGGCCGGAGACGCGGTAGAACTTGGCCAGGGTCAGCTTCAGCTCGCCATGGTTCAGCGGCTGGATGGTCTGCACGGTGCCCTTGCCGAAGGTCTGGCCACCGACGATGAGCGCGCGATGGTAGTCCTGCATGGCACCGGCGAAGATCTCCGACGCCGAGGCGGACAGGCGGTTGACCAGCACGGTCATCGGGCCGGTGTAGTAGGCCTTGCCTTCGTCATCGTTGAGCACGTCGACGCGGCCGTCGCTGTTGCGCACCAGCACGGTCGGGCCCTGGTCGATGAACAGGCCGGTCAGCTCGGTGGCTTCCTGCAGCGAGCCGCCGCCGTTGTTGCGCAGGTCGATGACGATGCCGTCGACCTTGTCCTTCTGCAATTCGCCGATCAGCTTCTTCACGTCGCGGGTGGTGGACTTGTAGTCCGGATCGCCGGCGCGGTAGGCCTTGAAGTCGAGGTAGAACGCCGGCACGTCGATGATGCCCAGCTTGTAGTTCTTGCCTTCGTGGTCGATGGTGATTTCCGACTTCTTCGCCGCCTGGTCTTCCAGCTTCACCGCCTCGCGGGTGATGGTGACGATCTTGCTGGTCTGGTCGTTCGGCGCGTTGGTCGAGGGGATCACCTCCAGGCGGACCTGCGAGCCTTTCGGGCCGCGGATCAGCTTGACCACTTCATCCAGGCGCCAGCCGACCACGTCGACCATCTCGCCTTTGCCCTGGGCGACGCCGATGATCTTGTCGGAGGTGGCGATCTGCTTGCTCTTCTCGGCGGGGCCGGCCGGTACCAGGCGCACGACCTTGACGTAGTCGTTGTCGCTCTGCAGTACGGCGCCGATGCCTTCCAGCGAGAGGCTCATGTTGATGTCGAAGTTTTCCGCGCTGTCCGGCGAGAGGTACTGGGTGTGCGGGTCGTAGGTCTGCGCGAAGGCGTTGATGTAGGCCTGGAAGATGTCTTCGCTGCGGGTCTGCTCCAGGCGCATCAGCTGGTTCTTGTAGCGCTTGGTCAGCTGTTCCTGGATGGCCTTGTTGTCCTTGCCGGCGATCTTCAGGCGCAGGACCTCGTCCTTCACCTTCTTGCGCCACAGCTCATCGAGCGCGGCGCTGTCCTTCGCCCAGGGCGACTTCTCGCGGTCGATTTCCAGCGTTTCGTCGGTGGTGAAGTCCATCTTGTCGACGCCCTTGTTCAGGGTTGCCAGGGCGAAGTCCAGGCGCTCCTTCAGGCGGTCGAGGTGACGCTTGTAGATGGTGAAGCCGGGCTCCAGCTCGCCGCTCTTGAGGAAGTCGTCGAACTGAGTGCGCCAGGGCGCGAACTGGTCGATGTCGGCGGCGGTGAAGTACATGCGCGCCGGATCGAGGGTCTTGAGGTAGCTGTCGTAGATTTTTGCCGAGCGCTCGTCGTTCAGCGGCGGCTTGTTGTAGTGATGGCGCTTGAGCAGCTCAACGATGTTGAGGCTGGCGATCACCTGATCCCGGTCTGGTTGCAGGCCGTCCCAGACGTTCGGGCTGGTGGTCGCTGCGAACGAGGAAAGGGCGGTTGCGCCGAGGATGAACAACAGGGCGGTACGGGGCAAAAATCGCTTCATGCTGATTCGACTGATCGCGGAGTTATGACGCATATTAGGCCGTAATTGGCGGCGCCGGGTTCAATCGCAGGTGAATTCGGCGCAGAAAAAGGGCCCGACCATACGGAGCGGGCCCTGCGAAGTCACTATGGAGGCAGCGTGAACGCATTGCAAGGTATCGAAGGGCGAGTGGAATGGGCCGAGCGCGCCAATCCGACTTGTGCGCAGGGGCAGATCCGCATCCAGGTCGCGGCGGCCGGGCTCAACCGCGCCGACCTGCTGCAGGTGGCCGGCCATTATCCGCCGCCGCCGGGGGCGAGCGACGTCATCGGCCTGGAATGCGCCGGCGTGGTGACCGAAGTCGGCGCCGGCAGCACCTGGCAGGTGGGCGACCGCGTGTGTGCGCTGCTGGCCGGCGGTGGCATGGCCGAGCAGGTGGTGGTGGACGAACGCCATGCGCTGCCGGTGCCCGCAGGCCTGAGCCTGGCCGAAGCCGCCGCGCTGCCGGAGGTGTACGCCACCGCCTGGCTGAACCTGTTCATGCTCGGCGCGTTGCAACCGGGCGAGAAGGTGTTGCTGCACGCGGGCGCCAGCGGTGTGGGTTCCGCCGGCATCCAGCTGTGCAAGGCGTTCGGCAGCCCGTGCTGGGTCAGCGTCGGGTCCGCCGACCGCCTGGCCTACTGTGAAGCGCTGGGGGCCGAAGGCGGCGCGCTGCGCGGCGAAAGTCTCGAATCGCTGCGGGATTTTGCCCCGTTCGATGTCATCCTCGATCCGGTGGGCGCGAATTACGCCCAGCTGGACCTGGAAATCCTCGGCCGCGACGGACGATGGGTGGTTATCGGGCTGATGGGTGGTCGCAAGGCCGAGCTGGACCTCGCCCTGCTGCTGGGCAAGCGTATCCAGCTGATCGGCTCCACCCTGCGCTCGCGCGATGCCGACTACAAGGCTCGGCTGATCGCCGAGCTGGGGCAGAAGGTCTGGCCGCTGTTCGAATCCGGCCAGCTCAGCCCGCAGCTGGAGCGCACCTTCCCGATCCGGGATGCGCAGAGCGCCTTCGATGCCCTGGCGAGCAACCAGGTGCAGGGCAAGGTGGTGGTGCTGATCGACGAGAGTCTGAGCTGAGGCTCGGCGCGCCAGCTCGCGCCTGCAGAACCGCAGATGAAAAGGGCCGCTTCCGGCGGCCCTTTTCCATTGCGCGACGTCACTTCCAGTTGAGGACGTCCCAGCCCATCTTCTGCGCGTGTTCCAGCAGCACCGGGTCGGCGTTCACCACGTGCGGCTTGCCTACCAGCTTGAGCAGCGGCAGGTCGTTGCGCGAGTCGGAGTAGAAGTGCGCCTCGGCCAGTTGGCTGTCGTCGCCTTCGAGCAGGTCGAGCAGGCGCAGCACCTTGCCTTCGCGGTAGGTGAGCACGCCGACGGTGCGACCGGTGTAGTGGCCGTTCACCACCTCCAGGTCGATGGCCAGTACCTCGTCGATGCCGATGCGTTCGGCGATCGGTTGCACCAGGTGCACGCCGGAGGCGGAAATCACCAGCGGGCGGTCGCCGGCCTCGCGATGGCGGGCGAGGGTGGCGCAGGCGTCGGTGTGGATCAGCGGTTCGATCACGTCCTCGACGAAGGTGCCCACTTCGCGCTCGATTTCCTCCACGCTGCGCCCGGCCATCGGCTCCAGGGTGAAGGCCATGTAATCCTCCATGGGCAGCTTGCCCTGCGCGTACAGCGCCATCAGTTCGGCGTCGCGCTTGAGGAACGACTCCGCGTCCACCCAGCCCAGATCGGCCATGCGCTGGCTCCACAGGCTCGCGCAATCGCCGTCGATCAGGGTGTCGTCGAGGTCGAATATCACCAGGGCCATCAGGCCACCTCCCGAATGCTTTCACTATCGATTTGCAGGCCGAGCTGGGTGCCGGCCGGGTAGAGGCGCTCGGCGCTGCGGTTGAGGACGTCCACGGTCAGCTCGACGCCATTGGCGTCGACCCGGTAGCGGATCACGTTGCCCAGCAGGCTGTGGGAGAGTACCCGAACCGGGATGCCTTCGCCTGGCTCCACGCTCAGGCGCAGGGATTCGGGGCGGATCGCCACCTGCTGGCGGAACGGCCGGTCCAGCAGCCTGGTGGCCTGGGCGGCATCGAGCAGGTTGTAGTTGCCGATGAAGCCGGCGGCGAAGGCGTTCTCCGGCGCGGTGTAGAGGGTTTCGGCGTCGCCGCTCTGGACGATGCGCCCGGCGTTCATCAGCACGATGCGGTCGGACAGCGTCAACGCTTCTTCCTGGTCATGGGTGACGAACACCGTGGTCAGTTTCAATTCCTGCTGGATGCGGCGGATCTGCTCGCGCAGGTGCTTGCGGATGCGCGCGTCCAGCGCCGACAGCGGCTCGTCGAGCAGCAGCAGGCGCGGGCGGGTGACCAGCGAACGGGCCAGGGCGACGCGCTGGCACTGGCCGCCGGAAAGCTGGTGCGGGTAGCGCGAGGCTAACGGGCCGAGCTCGACCATCTCCAGGGCCTCGCGCACGCGCTGGGTCGACTCCGCCGCCGGCACCTTCTGCATGCGCAGGCCGAAGGCGACGTTCTGCTCCACGGTCATGTTGGGGAACAGCGCGTAGCTCTGGAACACCATGGCGATGCCGCGCTTCTGCGGGCTCTTGGGCACGATGTCCTCGCCATCGAGCAGGATGCGCCCGCTGTCCACCGCGGTGAGGCCGGCGATGCAGCGCAGCAGGGTGGACTTGCCGCAGCCGCTGGGGCCGAGCAGGGTGACGAACTCGCCGCGCTCGGCGGCGAAATCGATGTCCTGGAACACCGTGGTGGTGCCGTAGCTCTTGTTCAGTGTCTCGACGCTGAGGAAGCTCATGCCTTGTCCTTGCTTAAACGGTTCGCCGCCCAGGTGAGCAGCAGGACGAAGAGGAAATAGGAAACCACCACCGCGCTGGTGTAGTGGCCGCTGCTGTTGCGCATGTTGTTGAGGAACACCTGCAGCGTTTCGTAGCGGGTGCCCACCAGCAGGTTGGCGAAGACGAACTCGCCAATGAGGAAGCTGAAGGACAGGAACAGCGCCACCATCAGGCCCTTGCGCAGGTTCGGCAGCACTACCAGCAGGGCGGCCTGCCAGGTGCTGGCGCCGAGCAGGTGTGCGGCGTCCATCAGGTCGTGCAGGTTGATCGCCTGCAGGTTGTTGCTGATCGCCCGGTACATGAACGGCAGGGCGATGGTGAAGTAGCAGCCGATCAGGATCCACGGCGTGCCCACGATGGGCACCGGGCCCGAGGCGTAGAGCTGCAGCAGGCCCACCGACGACACCACCGGCGGCACCGCGAAGGGCAGCAGGATCAGCACGTTCATCAGCGCGTCCAGGCGCGGGAAGTAGTAGTGGATGACGAACATCAGCGGCAGCACCAGCACCACGCTGAGAATCAGCGCGCCGAAGCACACCAGCAGCGACTGGCCGAAGGCGACGAGGAAGCGCGGGTCGCTCCACAGGGTCAGGAACCACTTCAAGGTCAGGCCGTCCGGCAATACGCTGGCGCTCCACGAGGTGGCCAGCGAGTAGAGCAGGGTGGCCGCCAGCGGCACCAGCAGGATGAGGAACAGCGCGTAGACCACCACGCGGTGGTACAGCGAACGTGGGTCTGCCATCAGTCATTTCCTCTGTTGCGACGGAGCCAGTTATTGCGCAGGGCGAGACGCGAGGAGGGTGGTTTGGTCATTCCAAATGAGCGATGAGCAACGCTGCACTGCGCAATAACTGGCCCGTCCCTTCGGGTTGCGCCAGAAAGCGGCCCATGCCGCGTTGCAGCCTTTGCCAAGGGAATGCCATTGGCGGCAGGCTGCGCCTTGCCTGGGCCACTTTCTGGCGGCAACGCAATCAGAGGAAATGACTGATGGCAGACCCTATTTCGCGACATGGTAGCTCCGGCGCAGCAGCCACTGGTGGGCCAGGGTAATGATGCTCATCAGGCCGACCAGCACCATCGCCAGCGCACTGGCCATGTTCGGGTCGAGGAACACGTCGCCCGAGACCAGCCCGGCGATGCGGATCGGCACCACGTTGAAGTTGCCGGTGGTCAGCGAGTAGACCGTGGCGTAGGCGCCCAGCGCGTTGGCCAGCAGGATGACGAAGGTGCCCAGCAGGGCCGGCGTCAGCACCGGGATGCCGATGTGCCGCCAGAACGCCCAGTGGCTGGCGCCCAGGAGAGCGGCGGATTCGCGCCAGTCCTCGCGCAGGGCGTCGAAGGCCGGGTAGAGCAGCATCACCCCCAGGGGAATCTGGAAGTAGGTGTAGAGGATGATCAGGCCGGTCTTCGAGTAGAGGTTGAAGTCCTCGATGATCCCCGCCTGTTTCAGCAGCAGCGTGATCGCGCCGTTGAAGCCCAGGATGATGATGAAGGCGAAGGCCAGCGGCACCCCGGCGAAGTTGCTGGTCATGTTGGCGAAGGCCATCACGAAGTCGCGCAGCTTGCTGTCCACCTGGCGCAGCGAGTAGCTGCCGAGGATGGCGACGAACAGCCCGATCAGGCTCGACCACACCGAGATTTCCAGGCTGTAGCGGATCGCCTGCCGGTAGAACGGCGAGCCGAAGATCTCGCCGAAGTTGGCCAGGCCCCAGCCGTCGCCCGTGCGCACGCTGTTGATCATCACCCACAGCAGCGGTGCGAGCTGGAAGGCGAAGAAGAACAGCGCGAAGGGCAGCAGGCAGAGCAGGGCGAAGAGTTTTCCGGTGTTCGATCTCATGCCTTGAGCAACTCCCGGCAGACCGGTTTGTCGTGGGCGGCGCCGAGGATCTCGCATAGCGTGCCGCAGAGTTCGACCTGGCGTGGGCGCGCCTGGTCATCGAGGCTGAACGCCTCGCCGAAGACGAACAGCGGCACTTCGCGCTCCTCGGGAAGGATGCCGCCGTGGCTGCGGTCGTCGTTCATGCCGTGGTCGGCGGTGACCATCACCTGATAGCCGGCAGCCAGCCACTGATGCAGGTACTCGGAAAGGATGATGTCCACGTGCCGCGCGCTGTTGCGGTACTGCGGCGTACCCAGGCCGTGCTTGTGGCCGGCGTCGTCGATGTTCATCGGGTGCACCAGCAGGCAGTTGGGCGCATGCCGGCGGCGCAGCGACTCGGCGTCGGTGAACAGGTGCGAGTCGGGGTAATGGTCGGTCCAGTAGAAGTGGCCGTGCTGGATCGGCAGGGATTGGTCGTCGGTATGCCGGTCGCGCGCCGGGTCGAAGGGCGTGCGGTTGTACAGCTCGCTGACCCAGTGGTAGGCCGCGGCGGCAGTGGTCAGGCCGGCGTCGCGGGCGTAGTGGAACAGACTGCGCTGGTTGGACAGGCGCGACACATCGTTGTGCAGGATGCCGCTGTCGATGGGGCGCACACCGGTGAGGATGCATTCATACAGCGGGCGCGACAGCGAGGGCAGCTCGCATTCGAGCCGGTACAGCTGGCCGCGGCCGGCGTTGCACAGGGCCTGCAGGTGGCCCATGCAATCGTGGGCGACGCTGTAGTTGAGGCCGTCGAGGACAACCAGGATGACGTCGTGGCGCATGGGGCGGGGCCTTCGTCGAAACGCGGCCGCCCCGGCGCGAGCCGGGGCGGCTGGGCGTCATTGCATGTTGATGATGACGTTTTCCTGCCACAGGCGCGGCAGACGCTTGGAGGTTTCTTCCCAGGCCTTGGCGTCCTTGATCGGCTGGGCCTTGGCGTACTGCTCGTTGGGCAGCAGCTTGGCCTTCACGTCCGCCGGCAGGGTCAGGTGCTCGGCGCGGATCGGCCGGGCGTTGCCCTTGGCCAGGTTGATCTGCCCGGCGTCGCTGAAGATGTACTCGCGCGCCAGCTTCGCGGCGTTCGGGTTCTTCGCGTACTTGTTGATGATGGTGGTGTAGCCGGAGATCACCGAACCGTCGGAGGGGATCAGCACTTCGAAGCGCGACGGGTCGATCTGGTCGCGGTAGCTCAGGCCGTTGAAGTCCCAGACGATGCCGACTTCCACTTCACCCTTCTCCAGGGTGTTGATCACCGGGTTGGTCAGCGACAAGCGGCCCTGCTTGGCGAGCTGGGCGAAGAACTCCAGGCCCGGCTTGATGTTCTTCTCGTCGCCGCCGTTGGCGATGCTGGCGGCCAGCACGCCGTTGACCGCCTGCGCCGCGGCGCTGACGTCACCGATGGTGACCTTGTACTTGCCCTTGAGCAGGTCGGCCCAACTGTGCGGCACGTCCTTCACCAGCTGTTTGTTGACGATGAAGGCGATGGTGCCGGTGTAGGCCAGCGCCCAGTGGCCGTCCTTGTCCTTGGCCCAATCCGGCACCTGGTCCCAGGTGCTGGGCTTGTAGGGCTGGCTGACGTCCATCTGGATGGCGATGGGGCCGAAGGCGGCGCCGACGTCGCCGATGTCGGCGCTGGCGTTTTCCTTCTCCGCCTTGAACTTGGCCAGTTCCTGGGCCGAGCTCATGTCGGTGTCCATGTGCTTCAGGCCGTACTTGCTTTCCAGGTCCTTCCAGGTGTCTTTCCAGTTCGCCCAGCTATCGGGCATGCCCACGCTGTTGACCTGGCCCTCCTTGCGGGCGGCGGCTTCCAGCGATTGCAGATCGGCGTTGGCCGCCATGGCGAGGCCACTGCCCAGGGCAATGGCCGATCCCAGCAGTGAAGCAAGCAAGCGTTTCATTCGGTGCTCCTTCGGTTTTGGTGTTTTCAAACGTGGTCTAGATCAGCAAGACGCAGGCCAATCTAAGCAAGGCGGATGACAGTTTGATGTAAGCCGCTGGCGCGCTGAGCCGGCCGCGCGCTGCCAGCGAGTCGTCGGGGAAAAGCGTAGACCATCGCCAATGCCGCGATTCGCCTGGGCTACGCTGGTGTCGTTAACTGGCATGGCGGCTGCTTGAAAAGGCATTGTCACAGGACGGTCATCGGGCTTTCCTAGGATGAACGTGCCCCGGCTGGGGAAGGAAATGCCCTGTTCTGGGGCTGGACTAGTCCAAAAGAGGGAAACGAATGCGCGATACGGCGCTACCCACGGTGACGGCGATCTGCCGCGCCCTGATCGAACAGATCGACAGCGGCCTGCTCAGCGCCGGCGGCAAGCTGCCGGCCGAACGCAAGCTCAGCGAGCTGTTCGACACCACGCGGATCACCCTGCGCGAGGCGCTGGGGCAGCTGGAGGCGCAGGGGCTGATCTATCGCGAGGAACGCCGCGGCTGGTTCGTCTCGCCGCCGCGCCTGTTGTACAACCCGCTGGTGCGCAGCCACTTCCACGCCATGGTGGAAGGGCAGGGCCGGCTGCCGGCAACCGAAGTCCTCTCGGCCCGCCAGGTGCCCGCCAGCGCGGCGATCTGCGAACTGCTGGAGTTGCCGGCGCTGTCCAGCGTCTACCAGATCCGCCGCGTGCGCCGGGTGGATGGACGGTTGGTGCTCTATGTCGAGCACTACCTGAACCCGGCGTACTTCCCGGGCATTCTCGACAGTGACCTGACCTGTTCGCTGACCGAGCTGTACGCCAGCCGCTACGACATCCGTTACGGCCGCGTACGCTTCGACATGGTGCCCACCGCCCTGCACGGCGAGGCGGCCAGCGTGCTGCGCGTCGCCGAGGGCAGCCCAGCGCTGCGCATCACCCGCATCAACGGCGACCAGCACGGGCGCATCATCGACTGCGACCTGGAGTTCTGGCGGCACGATGCCATTCACGTAAGCGTGGAAGTGCCGGATTGACCCCCGGGTACGTTGACGGATTGAGCGTGTAGGAGCGAGCTTGCTCGCGAACCAGTCCCCTCTCCCTTCAGGGAGAGGGTGTATCAGGTCAACTCCGACGCTTCACGATTCGCGAGCAAGCTCGCTCCTACGAAAGGCAACTGCCGTCAGCGATCCGGGTTCCACTCCAGATAAGCCGGAATCCCGTCCTGCGCCAGCCACGGCCGATCATGGGACACCCAGATATGCCGCGCCGGGCGCGCGCCCGGGTCGTCGTCCAGGCTGGCCACGCGGACGATGACGTGGGGCTGGCCGGCGCGCTCGGCGATCAGTTGCGTCCCGCAGCGCGGGCAGAACTTGCGCAGCTTGCCGGGCGAGGATTCGTACGCCGCCACCTTGTCCTCGCCGCGCGTCCAGCGGAAGTGTTCGCGCATCACCCCGGCGGTGCTGGCGAAGGCTGCCGAGTGGGCCTTCTGGCAGGTGCGGCAGTGGCAATGGCCGATGGGCATGTCCAGGCCGTCGATCTCATAGCCGATATCGCCGCACAGGCAGCTTCCGGTGAATGGCATGGCTGGCTCTCCTCGTGGACTCTCCAGAAACAAAACGCCCGGCGGGTGCCGGGCGTTCGGGTCAGGGCAGGTCGGCGCTGTCGTAGAAGGCGCTGAGGACCTTGGCCAGGTAGTGCAGGTCCTGGCTGCCGGCCAGTTCGCGGATGGAGTGCATGGCGAAGGTCGGCAAGCCGATGTCCACGGTGCGCACGCCGATCTGGCTGGCGGTAATCGGGCCGATGGTGGAGCCGCAACCCATGTCGCTGCGGGTCACGAAACTCTGCACCGGCACTTCGTTCTCCAGGCACAGGTGGCGGAAGAACCCGGCGGTCTCGCTGTTGGTGGCGTAGCGCTGGTTGCTGTTGATCTTGATCACCGGGCCGCCGTTGAGCTTCGGGCCGTGGTTGCCGTCGTGCTTGTCGGCGTAGTTGGGGTGCACGCCATGGGCGTTGTCGGCGGACACCAGCAGCGAGCGCTGCACGGCGCGGGTAAAGGCGTCGCCCTCGGGCAGCAGGCGGCGCAGCACCTGCTCCAGGAACGGGCCGTCGGCGCCGCAGGCGGAGCAGGAACCCACTTCTTCGTGGTCGGTGCAGACCAGCACACCGCTCTGCTCGTCATTGCTGCCCAGCAGCGCTTGCAGGCCGGCGAAGCAGGACAGCAGGTTGTCCAGGCGGGCGCCGGCGATGAAGGCCTGGTCGAGGCCGATCACGGCGGCGCGCTGGGTGTCGTAGAAGCTCAGCTCGTAGTCGAGGATGGCGTCGGCGGTGATGCCGTGTTCCAGCTGCAGCTGTTCGCCGAGCAGGTCGCGGAAGTCGCGGGTCTCGCCGGCGGCGACCTGGGCGAGGATCGGCGGCAGTTCGGTCTGCGCGTTGATCGACCAGCCCATGTTCGCTTCGCGGTTGAGGTGGATCGCCAAGTTGGGGATCACCGCGATGGGCGTCCTGAAGTCGATCAGCTTGCTCTCGACCTTGCCGGCCAGGCGGAAGGTGACGCGGCCGGCCAGGGACAGGTCGCGGTCGAACCAGGGCGCGAACAGCGCACCGCCATAGACCTCGACACCCAGCTGCCAGTAGCCGTTGCGCACGAGCTCGGGGTTCGGCTTGACGCGCAGGCAGGGGCTGTCGGTGTGCGCGCCCACCAGGCGCAGGCCGTTCTCCAGCAGCGGCGCGGTGCCGAGCTTGAAGGCGATCAGCGAGGAGTCGTTGCGGGTGACGTAGTAGCGGCCGCCGGCCTCGGTGCGCCAGGCGTCGCGCTCGTCCAGGCGCTGGTAGCCGGCCTCTTCGAGGCGCCGGGCGAGGGCCTGGGTGGCGTGGAACGGGGTGGGGGAGGCCGCGAGGAAATCGATCAGGCCCTGGTTGAGTTCTGTACGCATGGGTAACTCCGGACAGCGAATGGCCGGAAGTTTAACGTAAATGCACGATTCTGCGGCCTGGGGCTCTTCGTAGGAGCGAGCTTGCTCGCGAACGTGACTGACGCCGGAGCTCGGGTGGGTTCGCGAGCAAGCTCGCTCCTACAGGGCTCCCCGGAGAGTGAGGCGCCTGTAGGAGCGGACTTCGTCCGCGATCGGTTTCTGGCAGCTTCGAGCTGGCCGGCTATACATCGCGGACAGAGTCCGCTCCTACAGGGATACTCCAGCGCTCGGGCGTGCCCTCACCCTAACCCTCTCCCGGAGGGAGAGGGGACTGGATCGGTGCCGGCTGAAACTGCGGCGTCAGTCGGCTCGGATGGCTCCCTTTCCCTGACCCTCTCCCTTCAGGGAGAGGGGACTGTTCGGTGCAGGATGAAACCTCAGCATCAGCCGGCACGCACAGCTCCCTCTCCCTCCGGGAGAGGGCTGGGGTGAGGGGGATGCGTCGGCACAAACTTGCCAGAAGGAAGACAGACGTTCCTGCAACAGCCGATGCCGTCAGAACGGTGCGGGCGATTCGAAGCGCAGGCGCTCGCCGGTCTGCGGGTGGGTCAGGGCCAGCATGCTGGCGTGCAGGCACAGGCGGTCGCGCAGGGTGAGGGCTTCGCCTTCGGCGTACAGGCGGTCGCCCAGCAGCGGGTGACCGATGCTCAGCATGTGCACGCGCAACTGGTGGGAGCGGCCGGTGATCGGCGTGAGTTCGACGCGGCTCCAGTTGCCGTGGCGCTCCATGACGCGCCAGAAGGTCAGCGCATGGCGGCCCTGCTCGAAGTCCACCACGTGGCGCGGCTTGGTCGGCGGGTCATAGCGCAGCGGCGCCTCGATGCGGCCGCTGTCCAGCGCAGGCTCGCCCCAGCACAGCGCGGTGTAGGCCTTCTCGGTCTCGCGGTCGTGGAACTGGCGGGACAGCTCGCGGTGGCTGTCGGCATCGCGGGCCAGCACGATCAGGCCGGAGGTTTCCCAGTCCAGGCGGTGGACGATGCGCGCTTCCGGATAGCCGTTTTCCTGCAGGCGGGTGATCAGGCAGTCCTTGTTGTCGTCCGCGCGGCCGGGCACCGAGAGCAGCAAGGTGGGCTTGTTCACCACCAAGAGGGCGGCGTCCTCGTGGACGAATTCGATCTGGGAAAGCGGCATGGAAGCTCGTAGGCGAATAAAAAGGACAGAAATGACTGCGGCGGCCGAGGCCGCCGCAGGTTCACCCAAGCCGGATCAACGCTCCGGCAGGGTGATGTTGAGTTCCAGGATCGAACAGCTGCCCTGGTTGGCCAGCTCGACCTGGACTTGTTCCTGGTCGATGGGCACGTATTTGCGGATCACTTCCAGCAGGTCTTTCTGCAGCTGCGGGAGGTAGTCCGGTTGCGAACGGTTGCCGCGCTCATGGGCGACGATGATCTGGAGTCTTTCTTTCGCGATAGAGGCGCTGGATTGCGACTTCCGGCTGCGGAAGAAATCTAAAAGGCTCATTCACGTCCTCCGAACAGTCGTTGCAGGAATCCTTTCTTCTGCACGTCGAGGAAGCGGTGGGGCATGTCTTTGCCCAGCAGCCGCTCGACGGCGTCGCTGTACGCCTGGCCGGCATCGCTTTCTTCGTCGAGGATGACCGGTACGCCCTGGTTGGATGCCTTGAGCACCGCCTGGGATTCCGGGATCACGCCGAGCAGACGGATGGCCAGGATTTCCTCGACGTCCTCGACGCCGAGCATTTCGCCCTTGGTGACGCGCTCGGGGTTGTAGCGGGTCAGCAGCAGGTGCTCCTTGATCGCTTCCTCGCCTTTCTCGGCGCGGGCGGATTTGCTCGCCAGCAGGCCGAGCATGCGGTCGGAGTCGCGAACCGAGGAGACTTCCGGGTTGGTCACGACAATCGCCTCGTCGGCGTAGTACATGGCCAGGTGGGCACCTTTCTCGATGCCGGCCGGGGAGTCGCAGATCACGTAGTCGAAGGACTGCTTGAGTTCTTCGATGACCTTGCCGACGCCTTCCTGGGTGAGGGCGTCCTTGTCGCGGGTCTGGCTGGCGGCCAGCACGAACAGGTTTTCGAGGCGCTTGTCCTTGATCAGGGCCTGGGTCAGGGTCGCTTCGCCGTTGATGACGTTGACGAAGTCGTACACCACGCGGCGTTCGCAGCCCATGATCAGGTCGAGGTTACGCAGGCCCACGTCGAAGTCGACGATGACGGTCTTGTGGCCGCGCAGGGCCAGGCCGGTGCCGATGGCTGCGCTGGTGGTGGTTTTACCGACGCCACCCTTACCGGAAGTGACTACGAGGATCTTGGCCAAGGTGATTCACCCCAAAGAAAAAACGAAGAATTCTGGTCCCTGAAAGTCGCGGCAGTATCCGTTAAAGGCGGGTGATGTTCAACACGTCACCCGACAGGCTGACGTGCACCGCCTGCCCCCATTGCGGACTGCGTCGAAGGTCTTCGGCGACCTTGTAATTACCAGCGATGGACACCAGTTCGGCGGCCAGTTGCTGGCAGAAAATACGTGCGCTGGTATCGCCCTTGACGCCTGCCAGGGCGCGGCCGCGCATCGGACCGTACACATGGATATTGCCGTCGGCGAGAAGTTCCGCACCCGGGCTGACAGGGGCGAGCACGATCAGGTCGCCGCCGGCGGCGTAGATCTGCACGCCGCCACGCACCGGGCTGGTCACCAGCTTGGTCGGTCGGACCACCGGTGCCGGCGGCTCGGCCGGCTTTTCCGCCACGGCCTCCGGCGCGGTTTCCGCCGCGTCGGCAGACTTTTCCTCGACCGATGCAGCCGGTTTCTCGGCTTTGGCTTCCTGGGCGTTGTCGGAGGGCCTGGCGGCGGGCGCCTGGGCCTGTGCGCCCGCGTCGGTGGCCTGCTCGACCACCTTTTCCGCGAGCTTCTCGCCCCGCGGGCGACGAACCGGCGCGGCGCCGGTCACCTGCGGCACGGCATCCCTGGCCTCGACCACGCGCTCGCGGGAGGAGCCGGACGGCGGCAGCACCGGGATATCGAACATGGTCGCCAGGCGGATGTCTTCCTCGCGGCTGGCGCGAATGGCCAGGGTGCGCAGGCCGTGACGGCGGCAGATGTCCAGCACGCCCTGCAGGTCGAGCTGGCCTTCGCCGTCGGGGAGCTTGTCCAGCGCCAGCACCAGCGGTGTGTCGCGGAAGAAGTTTGGCGCCTGGGCGACCTTGTCGGCGAGCTGGCGATCCAGGCGCGGCAGGTCATTGTGGGCCAGTTCCAGGACGGTGACGGCCAGCATGCTGCCCTTGAGCTGGAATACGGGATCGTGGTCGAGAAGGTCAGCTTGGCTCATGGTCGGACTGCGTCGTCAAAATGGGTGGACTTATAGCGGACCGCCCCGGCAGCCGCAAGCGTGGCCGAGTGCTAGGCAACGCTTGCGGCGCAGGACGTGTCGGCAAGGTAGAATGTCGGGCTTTGATCGTCACCGGAAAGTTCCATGGACCGCCCCACCTTTCGCCGAGAATTCCTCCATCCCCGCCACTGGCCGCTCTGGCTCGGCCTTGGCGTGCTCTGGCTGGTGGTGCAGCTGCCGTACCCGGCGTTGCTGGGCCTGGGCCGCGCGCTGGGAGCGGTGATGTACCGCGTAGTCGGCAGCCGCCGGGCGATTGCCGCGCGCAACCTGGAGCTGTGCTTCCCGGAGCTGTCTGCCGGCGAGCGCAAGCGCCTGCTCAAGGAAAACTTCGCCTCCACCGGTATCGCCTTCTTCGAGATGGCCATGAGCTGGTGGTGGCCCAGGGCGCGGCTGGCCAGGCTCGCCCACATCGAGGGCCTGGAGCATTTGAAGAAGGCCGAGGCCGAGGGCAAGGGCGTGATTCTCATGGCCGCGCACTTCACCACGCTGGAAATCGGCGCGGCGCTGCTGGGCCAGGTGCAGACCATCGACGGCATGTACCGCGAGCACGACAACCCGCTGTTCGATTTCGTCCAGCGCACCGGCCGCGAGCGGCACAATGCCGACGCCACCGCCATCGAGCGCGAAGATGTGCGCGCGATGCTCAAGGTGCTGCGCGCCGGCCGCGCCATCTGGTACGCGCCGGACCAGGACTACGGCGCCAAGCAGAGCCTGTTCGTACCGCTGTTCGGCATCCAGGCCGCCACCGTCACCGCCACCACCAAGTTCGCCCGCCTGGGCCGCGCGCTGGTGCTGCCGTTCACCCAGTCGCGCCTGGCCGATGGCTCGGGCTATCGCCTGACCATCCATCCGCCGCTGGAAGACTTCCCCGGCGAGAGCGAGGAGGCCGACTGCATTCGCATCAACCAGTGGGTGGAAAGCGAGATTCGCCGCCAGCCCGAGCAATACCTCTGGGCGCACCGGCGCTTCAAGAGCCGCCCCGAGGGCGAGCCGAAGCTCTACGCCAAGAAGAAGTGACGCTCCGGCGGGCTACGCTGGAAACGACGCGACAAGGATCTGTGCCGTGACCGACTCCGCCATTGCCCCTGCCACTCCCCACGAATCGCCGGCCGTCACCGGCCTGATCCTCTCCGGTGGCGGCGCGCGGGCGGCCTACCAGGTCGGCGTACTGGCCGCCATTGCCGAGCTGTTGCCGGAGGGCGCGGAGAATCCCTTCCCGGTGATCGTCGGCACCTCCGCCGGCGCCATCAACGCCGTCGGTCTGGCCTGCGGGGCGCTGTCCTTCACCGCCGCGGTGGAGCGTCTGACCAAGGTCTGGAAGGGCTTTCGCACCGGCCAGGTGTACCGCGCCGACTGGCCCGGCGTGTTCAGCCAGGCCTTCAGGTTTCTTGGCCACAGCCTGCTGGGGCTGGGCAAGCGCGAGCCGGTGGCGCTGCTCGACAGCACGCCGCTGCGCTACCTCCTCGAGCGGGAACTGGACCTCTCCGGCATCGCCGCGGCCGTGCGCCGGCGCAATCTGCGCGCGGTGGCGGTCACCGCGTTCGGCTACGAATCCGGACAGGCGGTGACCTTCTACCAGGGCCGCGCGACCATCGATCCCTGGCTGCGTCATCGGCGCATCGGCGTGCCGACGCGGCTGCAGATCGAGCACCTGCTGGCCAGTTCGGCGATCCCGTTGCTGTTCCGCCCGGTGAAGATTCTCCGCGAGTATTTCGGCGACGGGGCGGTGCGCCAGCAGGCGCCGATCAGCCCGGCGCTGCACCTGGGGGCCAACCGCGTGCTGGTGATCGGCGTCAGCGGCAACCCCACGGTGGGCAGCGCCAACGAGCAGGTGGCCAACTACCGTACGGGGCAGCCGCCGAGCCTGGCGCAGGTGGGCATCCACCTGCTCAACAGCACCTTCATCGACAGCCTCGAGGGTGATATCGAACTCTTGCACCGCATCAATTTCCTCAGCTCGCTGGTGCCCGAAGAGGCGCGCCGCGCGACGCTGGGACTGGCGCCGGTGGAGGTCCTGCTGATTTCGCCGAGCCGGCCGCTGGACGAGATCGCCGCGCAGTATCGCCACGAGCTGCCGCGCGCGCTGCGCCTGTTCCTGCGCGGGCCGGGCGCGACCAAGGCGAGCGGGGCAGGGGTGCTCAGCTACCTGTTGTTCGAACCGGGGTACTGCAATGCGCTGATCGAGCTGGGCTACCGCGATGCCATGGAAAAGCGCGCGGAGATCGCGCGCTTCCTGGGGATGGAGGATTGGTCGCTGTAAACCGCAGAGGTCTGTAACAGCGGACCTTGTCCGCTGATCGCGGGCATGGCCCGCTCCTACAGGGGGCCGGCGAGGCTTCAGACGGCGAATACACCGTCGCGGTAATCGCGCAGGGCCTGTTCGATTTCCTCGCGGCTGTTCATCACGAACGGGCCGTACTGCACGATCGGTTCGTTCAGCGGCTTGCCGGCCAGCAGCAGGACGCGCGCGCCCTGGTCGCTGGACAGGCGGATCTCATCGCCCTGGCCCAGGCGCACCAGGCGGTTGGTGGCCACGGTGTCGTCGCCACGCTCGCCCGGCACCTGCAGCGAGCCTTCGTAGACGTACAGCATGACCCGATGGCCCGCCGGAATGCGCGGCGCCACGGCGGCGCCTGCCGGCAGCACCAGGTCGTAGTAGTGCGGCTCGGTGCCCGGGCGCTGCACGGCGCCATCGATGGCGGTCTCGCCGTCGTCGAAGCGCCCGGCGATCACGGTCACGCCGACGCCCTGCGCGGTGGTCACCCGCGGCACGTCTTCGGGCTCGATGTCGCGGTAGCCGGCCGGGGCCAGCTTGTCCTTGGCCGGGAGGTTCAGCCACAGCTGGAAACCGCGCATGGCGCCTTCCACCTGCTCGGGCATCTCGCTGTGGATGATGCCGTGGGCTGCGGTCATCCACTGCACGCCGCCGGGTTTGAGCAGGCCGGTGTTGCCCAGGTGGTCCTCGTGGCGCATGCGCCCCTCGAGCATGTAGGTCACCGTCTCGAAGCCGCGGTGCGGGTGCGCCGGGAAGCCGGCGATGTAGTCGTCGGGGTTCTGCGTGTCGAACTGGTCGAGCATCAGGAACGGGTCGAAGCGTTCGATGCCCGGGCCGCCGATCACGCGGGTCAGGCGCACACCGGCGCCGTCGGAGGCCGGGTGGCCGATGTGCTGGTCGATCACGGTACGTAAGCGGGTCATGGGGACCTCCTTGATCTGTGAATGGAGATCATCCTAGTCCCATTGGATGGATAAATGGTTGCGAGTTTTTCAGTTTAACTATCGATGGATTCGATTGTTGGTCGCAATGAAAACCGCCGCCCGAGGGCGGCGGTTTCGTGTCACTCCTGGATCTGCAGGCGCCGGGCTTCGGTGTAGAAGTAGCGCAGCTTCTCGTACTCGAAGGGCGTGTTCATCTGGCCGTAGCGGAAGCCGTTGCTGTAGCGCTTGTCGATGATCTCCAGCACCGGCAGTTCCCAGTACTCGCGGCTCAGCTCGGAGTAGTTGAGGTAATTGACCTCGCGGGCGGCGATGAAGTCGGTGACCAGGCCGCCGGTGTCGCGCAGGTTGGAGGGGCCGAGGATCGGCAGCATCACGTACGGGCCTTCGGGCACGCCCCAGTAGCCCAGGGTCTGGCCGAAGTCCTCGCTGAGCTTGGGCAGGCCCATGGCGGTGGCCGGGTCCCACAGGCCGCCGATGCCGATGATGGTGTTGAACAGCAGCCGCGCGGTGCTGTTGGCCGCGCGCGCGGGCTTGAGCTGGGCGACGCTGTTGAGCAGCGTCGGCACTTCGCCCAGGTTGCTGAAGAAGTTGCTCACGCCGGTACGCACGAAGCGCGGGGTGACGTATTCGTAGCCGTGCACCACGGGCAGGAATACCCACTCGTCGAAGCGGTAGTTGAAGTGGTAGATGCGGCGGTTCCACGACTCCCAGGGGTCGTAGACGTTGAGCGCGTCGAAGGTGGCGCGCTCGAACTCGCGCTGGTCGAGGCCGGGGTTGAACTTCAGGGCGTCCAGCGGGTGCTTGAAGCCGTCGTCGTCCGGCGCCATGTCGAAGGCGGTGGTGGTCGGCGTGCTGACCGGCTGCGGCGTCTCGGCCTGGGCGAAGCCGCAGGCCAGCAGCAGGGCGAGGGTCCAGGAGTGGCGTGATGGCATGGCGTCAGTTCCCTGTCTGCGCGGTGGCGATGCCTGCGGAAGCGGCATTCTGTCCCTTGAAGAAATCCAGCATGTCCTGGGCGTTCACGCGGTAGTTGAGGTTGCCGCAATGGCCGCCGCGCGGGTAGAGCGTCAGGCGATCGCCGAAGGTGCGGCGCAGGAAGCCGATGTCGCCGGGGCCGAGAATGACGTCGTCGGCGTTGTGCATGACGGCGATCTTCGGGCTCTGTTTCAGGTAATCCTGGACGCCGTACAGGCTGACCTGGTCGACCAGTTGCGGCAGGCTGCCGCCGTCGTACTTGGCGCGCCACAGCGGCATCAGCTGGTCGGTCATGTAGCACTCGAAGTCGCACTGCATGGCGCGCTTGAAGAAGGGCGTCAGGCTGGTGCCTTCGGTGATCGGGTACTTGGGCGGGGTGATCAGCCCGCGGCGGTTGATCAGGTCGGAGGTGAAGGCGATGTCGGCGGAGGAGAAGCGGAACACCGCGCCGATCAGCATGGCCATCTCTTCGTTGGAGAGGTGCTGCTTGGACTGCTGCAGGTCGAACAGGAAGGCGTCGTTCAGGTCGACGTAGCCCTTCTGCTTGAAGTAGCGGGTCAGCTTGGCCAGCACCACCTGGTAGAAGGTGTTGGTGTCGTTGATGCCCTTGACCTGGGTCTGCACCAGCTTGTCGAGGTTGCTCACCGAGGTGTACAGGTTCACCGGCGGGTTGAGCAGCAGCACGCGCTTGAAGTTGAAGCTGTGGCGAGACTCGTCGAGCTTGCTGACGAACGCCGCATGCAGCGCGCCCAGGCTGTAGCCGGTCAGGTAGTAGTCGCTGACCGGCAGGTCCGGATGCTGCGCGCGCACGGCCTGCATCACCCGGTACAGGTCGTCGGCGTCGTCGGGGGTATAGCCGGGGGTGGCGACGCGGGAGGCGCCGACCATGAAGTCCCAGCTGGTCGGCGAGGACAGCTGCACCACGTGGTAGCCGGCGCCGTAGAACAGGCGCTTGAGGTACTCCGGCGTGCTGCTGGCGTAGTTCGCCCCGGTGCCGGCGATGATGAACACCAGCGGCGCCTCGTGGTCCTGGCGGGCCAGGCGGTAATGCAGCTTCTTCACCGGCCAGAAGTTGCTCGGCAGCTCGTACTCGCGCTCCGGACGCAGCTTCAGGGCGTAGTCGGACTGGCGGATGTCATCGTCTTCCGGCAGCTGCGGGCGCAGCTCCGGCGGGGTGGTGGCGATGGTCGCCTCGAACGGGTTGAGCAGCGGGAAGCCATAGTTGGCCTGATCCACATCGCGGGCAAAAGCCGGCCCGGCGAGTCCCAGTGCGAGGCCGCCGATCAGGGCGGCCACGCGGCGAAGAAGTGTCATGGTTCGGAGTCCTTTCAAAGGAGGGCCAACTCTAGGCTGGCCGCCGAGTAAGACCAGCATATTTCCTACAAGTGCGACTCGCTTGTCAGCCTTTGCGCGCGAGGTCTTTCAGCGCGTCGCCGGTTAGACGATAGACGGTCCATTCGTCCTGCGGGCGGGCGCCCAGGCTGCGATAAAAGCCGATGGCCGGCTCGTTCCAGTCCAGCACCGACCATTCCAGGCGCCCGCAGCCACGCTCCACCGCCAGCCGCGCCAGTTCCGTCAGCAGCGCCTTGCCCAGGCCGGCGCCACGGGCGGCGGGGCGCACGTAGAGGTCTTCGAGGTAGATGCCGGGCTGGCTGAGCCAGGTGGAGTAGTTGTGGAAGAACAGCGCGAAACCCTGCGGCGTGCCGTCCACCTCGCCGATCAGCACCTCGGCATAGGGGCGCGGGCCGAACAGATGATCCCGCATGCGCTGGGCGTCGGCCTTCACTTCGTGGACCAGTTTTTCGTAGTCGGCCAGTTCGCGGATCAGTTCGAGGATCAGCGGGATGTCGTCGGGAGTGGCGGGGCGCAGGGTGACGCGAGGCATGGGCAATTCCTTGGAAAGCGAAACCCGCCGAGCATGCCCAAAGCCCCGCGCCGCTGGCAACAGGGCTTTTCAATAGTGCTCCAGGCGCTCCAGCCAGACCAGTTCGCAGGCGCCGGCGCCGGTGTCCTCGCGGGTCAGCGAACTGACCCAGCGCCAGCCGTCGTCGCCCTCGACGCGCACCAGCTTGCCCGCCAGGCGAACGTGCTCGCCGGCACGGACCTGGGCCAGGGCGCGCGCCACGGCGTCGTCGGCCGGGATCATGTGCATGTTGGCGGCGTGGGTTTCCAGCTCGCGGCGCGGTATCGGCAGCGTGTCGGCATGCCAGTAGAACCAGCGGTTGCCCTGGGTGATGCGGATATCGGCGAGCACCTTCGGGTCATCCATCGGGCCCCAGCCCAGGGCGAGGTCGGTGGGCGACAGCTCGGCCTCGCGGCCCAGGTGGTAATCCTCGCGGCCCAATACGCGCGCCTCGATGCTGAAGTCCTGCAACGGGTAGATGGCATAGCGCTCGATACGCCACCCGCCGTCGGCCAAGGCCTGGCTGCGCGGCTGCGGCGCCGCGGGCCGCTCGGTCGGCCACAGCCACCAGAAGCTGGTCGCCAGGCAGACCAGCAGGAACAGGGACGATCGCTTCATCGAAGGCTCCGTGGATGGACGAAGTCTAGGCGCGAATCGGCGCCCCTTGCATCGGCCCCCATGCTCGCTATGCTGGGCGCCGATTTCCCCGCCTGCCCGGAGTCGTGGCGCCATGTCCCGTCGTTTCCCCGTGATCCTCCTGCTGCTCGCCCTGGCGCTCTGGCTGGCTGCCAGCTATGGCCTGCGTTACGGGCTGATGGAGGATGGCCGCTGGGTCGGCATCTGCGCCGACGAGGCCGCGCGCTGGCAGTGCGGTGTGCGCGAGCGCTTGGGCTGGGCGATTCATTTCGCCGTGTTCGGCAAGCTGGCGCTGGGCCTTTCGCTGCTGGCGTTCTTTGCGCCGCGCCAGGCGGGCTGGTGGCTGGCGGTGCTGGCGATGCTGTTCGGCCTGCCGGCGCTGGTGCTCTACAACGCCGGGTTTGCGGTGTTCGCCGTGGTGCTGGCGGGGTTGCGCCTGGTCCGCGCGCAACCGCACTGACTCATGCGCAGCGTTCGGCGCGCAGCCCACGCAGCAGGGCGCCGAGCAAAAGCAGGCTTACCGCCGCCCAACCCAGCGCCTGCAGGTTGCTCAGCCCTTCCAGCGCCAGTTGCGCCGGAATCCCCAGGGCGATGATCAGCGCCAGCAGCAGCGCTTCGCGGCGCGGCGCGGCGACCGACCGGCACAGGTAGACCAGCGCGGGGAACAGCAGGGCGGCGCTGGGGAAGCTGCGGTAGCGCGCATCGAAGACCATCCCCAGCATCAGCACCGCGCCGGCGAAACCGGCGGCCCCCAGCCACAGGCCGGCGCGGCGTTGCAGCCAGGCGAACGCCGACGAGCGCCAGCCTGCCCGAGCCGACAGGGCCAGGCTGACATGCAGCAGCACCAGCAGGTTCAGGCCCGTCAGCGCCGCGGCCCATAGCCATTCGCCCCAGAAGCGGCTGGTGATCGCCGATTGCTCCAGCCACAGGCCGATGCAGCCGCCGCCCAGCGCGCTGGCCAGCGGCAGCAGCACGGCATTGCGCGCAGAACCCGGACGGCCGCCCGCCAGCAGCCCGGCGAGCAGGATCACGCCGGAAAGCCCCAGCCACAGCGGCCAGCCCGGCAGGTTGCTGACCGGCCCGGCAAGCACGCCCTTTTCCTCGCGGTCGGCGCTGAACAGGCCCCAGTAGCCGCCCACGGCGCCTTCGCTCTGGCGCTTCCACGGTTGGTCGAAGGCTTCGATCAGGTTGTAGTGCCAGCCCTTTTCCTCGGCCATGTGCACGAAGCCACGGATGAAGCGCGCCTCGTTGACCCGGCTGGGCAGGGCGGTTTCGCGCTGGCGGCCTTCGCTCGGCCAGCCGGTCTCGCCGATGAGGATGTCCTTGGGCGCGAACTCGCGGCCGAAGTCCTCGCGGATCTTCGCCACGTGGGCGAGGGCGTCGTCGATGCGGGTGGGGTTGTCTTCCCAGTAGGGCAGCAGGTGGATGGTGAGGAAGTCCACCGCCGGGGCGATTTCCGGGTGCTGGTGCCAGAACTCCCAGACGTCGGCATAGGTCACCGGCTGGCGCACCTGGGCCTTCACCTTGTGGATAAGTCCGGCCAGGTAGCGTCCGGTGACTTCCTTGCGCAGCAGGGTCTCGTTGCCGACGATCACCGCCTGGACCACGTCGGGGTACTGGTTGGCGGCCTTGATCAGCGCCTCGACCTCACGTTCGGTGTCCACCGGGTTGGCGTTGACCCAGGCGCCGAGCATGAGCTTGAGCCCATGCTTGCGGGCCAGCGCCGGAATGCCTTCCAGGCCGGTCATCGAATAGGTGCGCACGCATTCGAAGCGCGTCGCCAGCAGGGCCAGGTCCGCGTCCATCTGCTCCGGGCGCAGGACGAAGGGCTGGTCGAAGGGCGATTGGTCCTTGGCGAACGGGCTGTAGGACGCGCACTGCAGCTTGTGCGTGGGCGTCGCCGCGTCCGGCAGGATCACCGGCTTGCCCAGGCCGTACCAGAGGCCGCAGAGGGCGGTCACGGCAAGCAGCAGGGCGAGGCAATAGGGGAGGAGCGGAAAGCGCGAGGACTGGGGCATGGGGGCACGCGAACCGTGACGAGGCGCGCATCTTAGCAACGCCTTCGGCCGCCGTCAGTGCCCACCTGCACCGCCGCTCAGGCGTGGCGGTGAATCCAGTTGTGCACCGGTGCGGCGTCGCCCGCGCCAGCGCCTTCGATACGCTTCCAGAACTTCTCGTGGAAGTGGAAGCCCACGGCGTTGCACAGCGGCTCGACCACCGCCACCAGGCCGCCCACGGTGATGCTGCCGGTCAGCGCGTAGGCGACGCTGAAGGCGATGGTGAAGTGCATCAGGGTGAAGGTGACGGTCTTGAGCATGGTGGCGATCCTCAGGTGAGAATGATTCTCCGTTGCTGAAAGACTACTGCGCCCGTGCCCATTCCGGTAATCGAGCCTCTGCATGGAGACGATAGGCCGGCACCCTCGTCGTGGATGGAAAGGCGCGGTCGTGGATGGACGGGTTCTGTCGCGGATCGGACGGCTTGGCGTCGCTCTCAGAGCAGTTCGCCAGCAGCGTGCGCCGATCATGAAGGGGCGGCCAAGACCGCGAAATGCGCCGGGTTCGCCCAGGCGCGCCGATAAAATCACGGGGAGAAAACCATGCGAATGATGCGACGCCTGTTGGGCCTGGGCGCAGGGCTGGTGCTGTCGGCGGCAGCCGGGCTGGCCACTGCGGCGGCCAAGCCGGAAATCACCATCGGTTACGTGGACGGCTGGTCGGACAGCGTGGCGACCACGCACGTCGCCGCCGAGATCATGCGCGAGAAGCTCGGCTACCAGGTCAAGCTGATGCCGGTGGCGGCCGGGATCATGTGGCAGGGCGTGGCGCGCGGCAAGCTCGACGCCATGCTCTCGGCGTGGCTGCCGGTCACCCACGGCGCCTACTACGACAAGATGAAGGACAAGGTGGTCAACCTGGGCGTGAACTACCCGGGCGCGAAGATCGGCCTGATCGTGCCCGAGTACGTGAAAGCCAACAGCATCGCCGACCTGCAGGCGCAGAAGGCCGACTTCGACGGCCGCATCGTCGGCATCGACGCCGGTGCCGGGGTGATGCTCAAGACCGACCAGGCCATCAAGGACTACGGCCTGGACTACAAACTGGTGGCCAGTTCCGGCAGCGGCATGATCGCCGAGCTGACCCGCGCGGAGAACGACAAGAAGGCCATCGCCGTCACCGGCTGGATTCCGCACTGGATGTTCGCCAAGTGGAAGCTGAAGTTCCTCGAAGACCCGAAAAAGGTCTACGGCGAAGAGGAGCACGTCGACAGCGTCGCCAACCCGGCGCTGGAGAAGAAGGCACCGGAAGTCTGGGCCTTCCTGAAGAAATTCCAGTGGAAGGACGGCCAGGAAATCGGCGAAGTCATGCTCGCCGTGCAGAACGGCGAGAAGCCGGAAGTGGCTGCCAAGAAGTGGGTCGAGGCGCACCCGGATCGGGTGAAGCAATGGCTGTAAGCCGTTAGCGCCAACCCGCCTTCGACACAGAAAAATCCCCCGCGAACCGGAAGGTTCGCGGGGGATTTTTTCATGCGACAGCGTCTATTCCGGGCTTGTTCGCAAAAAACGCGAAACCGGTCCGCCTCCCGCTACGACTAAAGTCGTCTGGAGCGCTTGCAGCGGCGACATAAATTAGGGATCGACGACATCCGCGTCATCCCCGCTGTGAGGACAAGAACAAAATGAACGACAGCATCTACCAGCGGATTGATACCAATCCGCGCTTCAAAGAGTTGGTGGCCAAGCGCGAGCGATTCGCCTGGCTGCTCTCCCTGATCATGTTGGGCCTGTACGTGGTCTTCATCCTGCTCATCGCCTTCCAGCCGCAGCTGCTCGGCGCGAAGATCAGTGCCGATTCGTCCGTCACCTGGGGCATCCCCATGGGCGTCGGGCTGATCCTCTCTGCCTTCGTGCTCACCGGCATCTACGTGCGCCGCGCGAACGGTGAATTCGACCGCCTGAACCAGGAAATCCTCAAGGAGGCCCAGCAATGAAAGGTCGAATCTCAGCGGCCCTCGCTTTGGCCGCATTTGCCCCCGCACTCTGGGCTGACGCCCTCACTGGCGAGGTGCAGCGCCAGCCGCTGAACGTCTCCGCCATCGTCATGTTCGTCGCTTTCGTCGGCCTGACCCTGTGCATCACCTACTGGGCCTCCAAGCGCAGCAAGTCCGCTGCCGACTTCTACACCGCCGGCGGCAGCATCACCGGCTTCCAGAACGGCCTGGCGATCGCCGGCGACTACATGTCCGCCGCGTCCTTCCTGGGCATCTCCGCGCTGGTGTTCACCTCCGGCTACGATGGCCTGATCTACTCCATCGGCTTCCTCGTCGGCTGGCCGATCATCCTCTTCCTGATCGCCGAACGCCTGCGCAACCTGGGCAAGTACACCTTCGCCGACGTGGCCTCCTACCGCTTGAAGCAGAAGGACATCCGTACCCTGTCCGCCTGCGGTTCGCTGGTGGTGGTGGCCTTCTACCTGATCGCGCAGATGGTCGGCGCCGGCAAGCTGATCGAGCTGCTGTTCGGCCTGAACTACCACGTCGCGGTAGTGCTGGTCGGCATCCTGATGGTGCTCTACGTGCTGTTCGGCGGCATGCTCGCCACCACCTGGGTGCAGATCATCAAGGCCGTGCTGCTGCTCTCGGGCGCCACCTTCATGGCGATCATGGTGCTCAAGCACGTCAACTTCGACATCAGCACCCTGTTCTCCGAAGCCATCAAGGTTCACCCCAAGGGTGAGTCGATCATGAGCCCCGGCGGCCTGGTGAAGGACCCGATCTCCGCGTTCTCCCTGGGCTTCGCGCTGATGTTCGGCACCGCCGGCCTGCCGCACATCCTGATGCGCTTCTTCACCGTCAGTGACGCCAAGGAAGCACGCAAGAGCGTGTTCTTCGCCACCGGCTTCATCGGCTACTTCTACATCCTGACCTTCATCATCGGCTTCGGCGCGATCCTGCTGGTCAGCACCAACCCGGACTTCAAGGACGCCACCGGCGCCCTGCTGGGCGGCAATAACATGGCGGCGGTGCACCTGGCCGATGCCGTGGGCGGCAGCCTGTTCCTGGGCTTCATCTCCGCCGTGGCCTTCGCCACCATCCTCGCGGTGGTGGCCGGCCTGACCCTGGCCGGCGCCTCGGCCGTGTCCCATGACCTGTACGCCAGCGTGCTGAAGGGCGGCAAGGCCAACGAGAAGGACGAGCTGCGCGTGTCGAAGATCACCACCGTGTGCCTCGGCGTGGTCGCGATCATCCTCGGCATCCTGTTCGAGAAGCAGAACATCGCCTTCATGGTCGGCCTGGCCTTCTCCATCGCCGCCAGCTGCAACTTCCCGGTGCTGCTGCTCTCCATGTACTGGAAGAAGCTGACCACCCGCGGCGCCAAGATCGGCGGCTGGATGGGCCTGATCACCGCCGTGGTGCTGATGATCCTCGGCCCGACCATCTGGGTGCAGATCCTCGGCCACGAGAAGCCCATCTACCCGTTCGAATACCCGGCACTGTTCTCCATGGCCGTGGCCTTCATCGGTATCTGGTTCTTCTCCATCACCGACAAGTCCACTGCGGCCGACGAAGAGCGCGCGCGCTTCTTCCCGCAGTTCATCCGCTCGCAGACCGGCCTGGGTGCCACGGGCGCCGTCGCCCACTGACAGCCTGAGCTAACCTGCCGGGGCCGGAGGTGGCGACACCTCCGGCCCCGCTTTTTTGACAGGGACGGATGACGGATGTCCGACGATTTCAACTTCGCCTCGCCACCCTTCGACCAGCTCCGCCCGCTGGAGCGCGAGCAGCTGCGCGACGCGCTGAGCGTGGGCTACTACACGGTCGATGAAGTACTGCTGGACGCCGGCGCGCCGGTGCCGTGCCTGTTCGTCGTGCTCAAGGGCGTGATCGAGGAGCGCGGCGAGGACGGCAAGCTGTTCGCCCAGTACGGCGCCGAGGACCTGTTCGACGTGCGCGGGCTGTTCTCCGGCAGCAGCAAGCACCGCTACCAGGCGGTGGAAGAAAGCATCGTCTACGAACTGCCGGCGACGGTGTTCCACCAGCTGTGCGCGGACAACCCGCAGTTCGCCCGCTTCTTCCGCGCGGACCTGGCCAGCAAGCGGCAGCTGGAGCGCCGCGACGGGCAGAACCTCGCCGAATTCATCCTCACCCGCATCGCCCGCGAACACCTGTTGCCGGCCCTTGAAGTGGAGCCTTCGCTGCCTCTGGGCGACGCCGCGCGCCTGCAACTGAGCCGTGGCGCGGACGCCTTGCTGGTGCGCGAGGACGGCGCGCTGGGCATCGTCACCCGCACCGACCTGATGACCGCGCACTTTCGCGACGGCTTCAGCGAGGCGCAACCCATCGGCCCGCTGGCGCACCGCCCGTTGAGCCACGTGGAGCTGGGCGACTTCCTCTTCGACGCGATGATCCTCATGACCCGCCAGCGCATCGAACGGGTGGCGGTGTGCGAGGAGGGTAGGGTGGTCGGCCTGCTGCACCTGACCCAGGTACTCAGCCTGTTTTCCACCCACTCCCATGTGCTGGCGCTGCGTATCGCCCGCGCCGAAAGCGAGGCCGAGCTGCGCGCCGCCGCCGAGACCCTGCACACGCTGATCGCGACCCTGGCGGGCAACGGCATTCGCCTGCGTTTCATCATGCAACTGGTCAGCGCGCTCAACGAACAGCTGCTCGAGCGTCTGTTCGAACTGCAGGTTCCGCCGGTACTGCGCGGCCGTTGCTGCCTGCTGGTGATGGGCAGCGAAGGGCGTGCGGAACAGCTGCTCAAGACCGACCAGGACAACGCGCTGATCCTCGATGACGGCCTGCCGGTGGAGCAGGGGCTGCTGCTGATGCAGCGCTTCTCCGCGGCGCTGCTGGAATTCGGCTATCCGCCGTGCCCCGGCGGGGTCATGGCCAGCCGGCCGGAGTGGTGCAAACCACTGGCCCAGTGGCAGCGCGAGTTGCGCGAGCTGCCATTGCAGGGGCGCCCCGAGCAACTGATGCGCCTGTCGATCCTCGCCGATGCCTGGCCGGTGGCGGGCAACCGGCAGCTTTTCGACGGCCTGCGCGAGTGCCTGAACGCGCTGGCCGGCGACACGGGCCGCTGGATGAGCGACCTGGCCATGCCGGCGCTGCAGTTCGACACGCCGTTGACCTTCCTCGGTCAGCTCAAGACCCAGGACGCGCATTTGGACGTCAAGCGTGGCGGCCTCTTCCCCATCGTCCACGGCGCCCGCGTGCTGGCGGTGCGGCATGGGCTGGAGGAGCGCGGCACCCTCGGCCGCCTGGCTGCCCTGAAAGCGCTCGGGGTGCTGGACGAATCGCTGGCCGATAACCTGGCCGAAACCTTCGAGCTGTTGCTCCAGCTGCGCCTGCGCCAGCAACTGGATGGCCAGCGCGACGGCCGCGTGCAGGGCCTGGATGTATCGCGCCTGAGTCGTCACGAGCGCGACCTGCTGCGCTTCGGGCTGCACACGGTGAAGAAGTTCAAGCAGAGCCTGACCCGCCAATTCCACCTGGAGACCCGATGAACGCCTGCGTTGCTGCACCCGATCCGCACTGGTCCGCCTGGCGCCGCCGCCTGTACTGGTGGCGGCACGACCCGGCGCAGGCGCAAGAGCTGGTGTCGCTGGACCTGGAAACCACCAGCCTCGACCCGCGCAAGGCCGACATCCTCAGCATCGGCGCGGTGGTGATCCGCCATGGCAAGCTGATCCTCGGCGAGCGCCTGGAGCTGCTGGTGGAGCCGCCGCCGTCGCTGGACGGGGAGTCGATCCGCATCCACAAGCTTCGCCGCGCCGACCTCGAAGGCCAGCTGCCGCTGGTGGAGGCGCTGCGTCGGGTGCAGGCCTTCGTCGGCGAGCGGCCGCTGCTGGGGTATTACCTGTCCTTCGACGTCGCCGTACTGCGTCGCCACCTGCGCGAGCAGCTCGGCGCGCGGCTGGACAACCCGCGGGTGGAGGTCTCGGAGATCTACCACCGCAAGATGAGCCGGCGCTTCCCCGACCTGCACCTGGACCTGCGCTTCGACACCCTGGCGCGGAATCTGGATATCCCCATCGAAGGCCGCCACACCGCCATCGGCGACGCGCGCACCGCCGCGCTGATGTTCCTGCGCCTGCGCAAGGGCTCGCTGCCGCGCGACCTGAGCTGAGGCCGACCCTGCGCAGATTCTTTGAATCTTCCTGTCGCCGTCCCGGTCGGTATCTACAAGCGCTGGCCAATCGCATCCCGCGAGCCATCGCCCCTCGTCGACTGAAAGAGGAGAGACGATATGGGACTCGGGACTATCCTGTTGATCATCCTGATCTTGATGCTGATCGGCGGCCTGCCGGTCTTCCCCCACTCGCGCAACTGGGGTTACGGCCCCTCGGGCGTGATCGGCGTGGTGCTGGTCGTGCTGCTGGTGTTGCTGTTGCTCGGGAGGATCTGACCGAGCTTCGCTGAGAGCATCGCGGATGAATCCGCTCCTACGAAAAGCACTGAGTCGTGCGTAGGAGCGGACTCCGTCCGCGATCGCTCGACCCTCGCCGCAGCTTTAAACGTTCCCCGCCTTTGTCACCGCGCCGATACGCCACAGGGTGATTCGTCGCACATCCCATCGCCAAGACCTGCACTACCATACTGGGCCTTTGCCATCAGGGAGTCGTAGGGATGCTCGGTGTTGTACTGCTTGTACTGGGCGTGGTGTGGTTGCTCGTCCAGTGCGGGTTGGGCCTGCCGCCGCTGGCCGAAGCCATGACCCTGGACCCGGTTGCCAACCCGCATCGCTATTGGCAGTTCGCCTTCCTTGGCCCGGCCATTCCCCTGGCGCTGGGCGTGTTCCTGCTGCGCTACCGCATCAGCGGCTTCGCCCAGCTCAAGCGCGAGCGCTTCAACTGCGCCGCCCACCTGCTCGTCTGTGCCGGCATCGCCCTGGTGCTGGGAAAACTCTGCGTGCTGCTCCAGGCCTGATCCGCGCTGGTGCGCCGGCGGTTTGCCGGGGGCATTCAGCGCCCTGATTTCGCCGCTGGAGGCTGAAAGCCTTGGTTACACTTCGGGCCACAGTGGTCGACATGTCCTTGTCGACCCTCCGTCCCGAACACGACAAGAAAAGGCAGACCTCCCCTATGCAAAATCGCATCATGATCACCGGCGCCGGTTCCGGCCTCGGACGCGAAATCGCCCTGCGCTGGGCCCGCGAGGGCTGGAAGCTGGCGCTGGCCGACGTCAACGAGGCAGGCCTGCAGGAAACCCTCAAGCTGGTGCGCGAGGCCGGCGGCGACGGCTTCACCCAGCGCTGCGACGTGCGCGACTACAGCCAGCTGACCCAGTTGGCGCAGTCCTGCGAAGAGAAATTCGGCGGCATCGACATCATCGTCAACAATGCCGGCGTCGCCTCCGGCGGCTTCTTCAGCGAATTGTCGCTGGAGGACTGGGACTGGCAGATCTCGATCAACCTGATGGGCGTGGTCAAGGGCTGCAAGGCCTTCCTGCCGCTGCTGGAAAAGAGCAAGGGGCGCATCATCAACATCGCCTCCATGGCCGCGCTGATGCAGGGCCCGGCGATGAGCAACTACAACGTCGCCAAGGCCGGCGTGGTGGCGCTCTCGGAAAGCCTGCTGGCCGACCTCAGCCTGGTGGACGTGAAGGTGCACGTGGTCTGCCCGTCGTTCTTCCAGACCAACCTGCTGGACTCCTTCCGCGGCCCCAGCCCGGAAATGAAGACCCAGGTGGGCAAGCTGCTGGAAAGCTCGCCGATCAGCGCCGCCGACATCGCCGACTACATCCACCAGGAAGTCGCCCGCGACGTGTTCATGATCCTGCCCCACGAGCAGGGCCGTCTGGCCTGGCAGATCAAGCAGCAGAACCCCCAGGCGCTGTACGACGAGATGGCGAAGATGGCGGAGAAGATGCAGGCCAAGCGCCGCAGCCTGGGCTGAGAAGCGGATGACGATCTGCTGCGCGTCGGCACGGCGGTGCCTTGTTCCGCTCCGGCTCGCACGCTCGCTCGGCAGGTTTTGACGTAGAAATTTGCCCCCTTTCGGTGCAGTGAAAGAGAGGGCTTGCCCAGCTCGGTGCAAAGGGTTAGTTTTAGTCACCGGCCTGCCTGGCTGATGTACGTTGGACCCCGGTGAAAGCCCCGCGAATGTCGCGGGGCTTTTGCTTTTTCGGGCTACTGCGCAGCGTCGGGGATTCGCGCTTTGCGCGATGCCAGGCCTGTGTTAGAAGGCACCGGTGTCATTGAAGGAATCACCTGCTTGCACTCCGAATCCATCGTCTATGGCTGCATCCGCGACTGGCCCGGCGACTCGATGGAGCGCCGCCTGCGCCGCGCCGCCAACCGCAAGGTGCTCGACAGCCTGCCCATGGGCGAAGCCTGGCCGTTCCTCGGCCGCGAGATGTTCAGCCGCTGCGAGACCGAAGGCGCGGGCCTTTACCAGTCCCAGGTGATCCATTTCGGCGCCAGCTACCCGGCCATCGAGTACGAGTGGAAGCTCTGGGTCGAACAGTTCGAAGCGTTGCTGCGCCGCCTCTACTGGGCCAGCGCGGTGGTGCACCTGGAAACGGAAGTGAACGGCAGCCACACCTTCCGCTGGGAGTCCGAGAACGGCTTCCACAGCCCGCGCGAAGGCGAGTTGAAAGTGCGCTGCGCCTGGGAACGCGAGGGCGGTCTGCGCGGCTGAACTCTCGCGACTGCCCTTCAAGAGAAGATCGCTGTGATCAATTACCTCTGGTTCGTCCTTGCCGCGTTCTGCGAGATCGCCGGCTGCTATGCCTTCTACCTTTGGCTGCGCCTGGACAGGAGCGCCCTGTGGATCATCCCCGGCCTGCTCAGCCTGACGCTGTTCGCGCTGCTGCTCACCCGCGTCGAGGCGAACTACGCCGGGCGCGCCTATGCCGCGTACGGTGGCATCTACGTCGCCGCCTCGCTGTTCTGGCTGGCCTTCGTGGAAAAGAGCCGCCCGCTGTGGAGCGACTGGGTGGGCGTGGCGCTGTGCGTGATTGGCGCCAGCGTCGTGCTGCTCGGACCGCGCCTCGCGCCTTGAGCGGGATTCCGAAGGCCGTATAAAGCGTTCCGCGTTAAGCGCCCGACGTCGCCCGCGCTCCGGCCAAACCTGTAGGAGCGAGCTTGCTCGCGAACGGAATGACCGGCGGCGACGGAGCGGTCGGTGAGCCTCTCGCGCTCTGATCCGCCGTTCAGCAGTCGGCGGATAACGCCGCGGGCGTTATGTACCCTACGTTCTGGTTATGCATGCCTCGACGTTTGTGGTGAACACCCTCTCCCTAACCCTCTCCCTTCAGGGAGAGGGTTAGGGAGAGGGGAGGAGTTGACCCACACGCCGAAGTCGCGGCTGAAACCGTTCCGACAACAGGCCCAGGCTCACCCACTGGCTCACTCCTCCAGCCATTCCCTCGGCACTTCGCGCTTGAGCATCAGCTGGCACTGCTGGCTTTCCGGGTCGAAGACGATCACCGCCTCGCCGCGCTTGAGCGCATGGCGGGCGCGTTCCACGCGCACGTCCAGCGGCGTGTCGTCGCCGTTGTCGGTGCCTTCGCGGGTGACGAAGTCTTCCAGCAGGTTGTTGAGGGTGTCGGCTTCGATGAGCTCAAAGGGAATCAGCATGGCGGGTACTCGCAAATCGCAGCGCAGGATTGTAGTCCCGCGCTGCGCTGCGCGCAGCTTCACTTCTTGCCCTTGTCCGCATCCTTGCCCTTGTCGGACGCCCCATCGCTGCTGTCGATCAGCTCGTCCACCGGCGGTACGTGGGTAGTGCTTTCCATGTGGACCGGATGCTCCAGTTGCTTGCTGAAGCGCTCCAGCGTGCCCTCGCTGGGTTCCGCGTCGCTGTCGAATACTGGCGGGCTGAGCATGTAGGCGGTCAGCAGTTTCGCCAGGGCGGCGAGGCTGTCGATGTGGGTGCGCTCGTAGCCGTGGGTGGCGTCGCAGCCGAAGGCCAGCAGGGCGGTGCGGATGTCGTGGCCGGCGGTGATCGCCGACTGCGCGTCGCTGTGGTAGTAGCGGAACAGGTCGCGCCGCACCGCCACCTCGTGGCGTTCGCCCAGGCGCAGCAGATGGCGGGAGAGATGGAAGTCATACGGCCCGCCGGAGTCCTGCAGGGCCACGCTGACCGCGTGCTCGCTGGAGTTCTGCCCCTCGGCCACCGGGGCGATGTCGATGCCGACGAACTCGCTGACGTCCCAGGGCAGTGCGCCAGCTGCGCCGGAGCCGATTTCCTCGGTGATGGTGAACAGTGGATGGCAGTCGATGGGCGGCACCTGGCCGCTCTCCACGATGGCCTTCAACGAGGCCAGCAGCGCGGCGACGCCGGCCTTGTCGTCGAGGTGACGGGCGCTGATGTGGCCGCTCTCGGTGAATTCCGGCAGCGGGTCGAAGGCGACGAAATCGCCGATGGCCACGCCCAGGGATTCGCTGTCGGCGCGGCTGGCGGTGTAGGTGTCCAGGCGCAGTTCGACGTGGTCCCAGCTGATCGGCAAGGTGTCCACGGCGGTATTGAAGGCATGCCCGGAGGCCATCAGCGGCAGCACGCTGCCGCGGAATACGCCGTTCTCGCAGAACACCGTGACCCGGCTGCCCTCGGCGAAGCGGCTCGACCAGCAACCCACCGGCGCCAGGGCCAGGCGGCCGTTGGGCTTGATCTCGCGGACGATGGCGCCGATGGTGTCCAGGTGCGCCGAGACCGCGCGGTCCGGGCTCTTGCGCCGTCCCAGCAGGGTCGCGCGGATGGTCCCGCGGCGGGTCATCTCGAAGGGCACGCCGATCTCTTCCAGGCGCTCGGCGACGTAGCGCACGATGGTGTCGGTGAAGCCGGTGGGGCTGGGGATGGCGAGCATTTCCAGCAGCACGCGCTGCAGGTAGTTCAGGTCCGGTTGGGGCAGTTGGCTCATGCCGGGGCCTCCACGTTGGGGTGTGGCTGGTCACGGTTGTCGCGGTGCAGCAATTCCCGGCTGAGCGGGAAGAGCAGGTCGACGAAGCGTTCGGCGGTGGGCTGCGGCTCGTGGTTGGCCAGCCCGGGCCGCTCGTTGGCTTCGATGATCACGTAGTCCGGCTGGTCGGCCTCGGTGACCAGCAGATCGAGGCCGGTGACCGGAATCTCCAGCGCCCGCGCGGCGCGGATGGCGGCGTCCGCCAGCGTCGGGTGCAGGCGCTCGGTGACGTCCTCCAGCACGCCGCCGGTGTGCAGGTTGGCGGTTCGCCGCACGGCCAGGCGCTGGCCGCTGGGCAGCACGTCGTCGTAGCCGAAGCCGGCAGCGGCCAGGGTGCGCTCGGTTTCGCCGTCCAGCGGGATGCGGCTTTCACCGCCGGTGGCGGCCTGGCGACGGCGGCTCTGCGCCTCGATCAGCTTGCGGATGCTGTGCCGGCCATCGCCGATCACCTCGGCGGGGCGGCGGATCGCGGCGGCCACCACTTCATAGCCGATCACCACGATGCGCAGGTCCTGGCCGTCGTGATAGCTCTCGAGGATGACCCGGCTGTCGAACTGCCGGGCATGGGCGATGGCGTTTTCCACTTCCTCCGCGGTGCGCAGGTCCACGGCCACGCCCTGGCCCTGTTCACCATCCACCGGCTTGACCACCAGCGCGCCGTGCTCCGCGAGAAACGCGGCGTTCTCCTGCGCGCTGCCGGCCAGGCGCTGCTGTGGCTGGCGCAGGCCGGCGCGGTCGAGGGCGCGGTGGGTGAGGGTCTTGTCCTGGCACAGGCTCATGCTCACGGCGCTGGTGAGGTCGCTCAGGGACTCGCGGCAGCGGATGCGCCGGCCGCCCTGGGTGAGGGTGAAGAGGCCGGCGTCGGCGTCCTGTACCTGCACCTCGATGCCGCGCCGATGGGCCTCGTCGACGATGATCCGGGCGTAGGGATTGAGCCCTTCTTCCGGGCCGGGGCCGAGGAACAGCGACTGGTTGATGCCGTTCTTGCACTTCACCGCGAAGGTCGGCAGCTCGCGGAAGCGCAGCTTGCGATAGAGGGACTTGGCCTGCTGGTTGCCATGCAGCACCGACAGGTCGAGGTAGGCCAGGCCGCGGCTCATGAAGTGCTCGATGAGGTGGCGCACCAGCGCTTCGCCCACTCCCGGCCGGCTGGATTGCGGGTCCACCGCCAGGCACCAGAGGCTGGAGCCGCCCTCCGGATCGCGGAACGCCTTGGCGTGGTTGATGCCCATGACGGTGCCGATCACCGTGCCGGTCTCGGCGTCTTCGGCCAGCCAGTAGGCCGGGCCGCCCTGGTGGCGCGGGGTGACCTTGGCCGGGTCGACCGGCAGCATGCCGCGCGACAGGTACAGGCGGTTGATCGCCGCCCAGTCGTCGTCGCTGTGCACGCGGCGGATGCGGAAGCCACGGAAGGGCCGGCGCGCGGGGCGGTAATCGGTGAACCACAGACGCAGCGCGTCGGAGGGGTCGAGGAACAGTTGCTGCGGCGCATGGGCCAGCACCTGCTGCGGCGCGGCGACGTAGAGCGCAATGTCGCGCTCGCCCGGCTGCTCGTTGAGCAACTCGGCGGCGAGTGTTTCCGCATTGGGGAAGGTGTGGCCGATCAGCAGGCGCCCCCAGCCGCATTGCAGGATCAGCGGGCCGTGGCTTTGCGCATGCTCGCCGGCCAGGCGCGCCTGCAGCCGCTCGTAGGTCGGTGCCTGGCCGCGCAGCAGGCGCTGGTTGTGGGGGTGGGGCAGGTTGGAATGGGGTTTCATCGTGCGCTCCCTGATAAGGCATCTGTCCTGGGCGGTTGGGAAAGGCGGCGTCGTACCCGACGCCCCCGGGCTCTAGAGGCCTTGTTCCGTCAGCCAGAGGTTGAGGGCCGCCAACTGCCACAACTTGGAGCCACGCAGCGGGGTGAGGTCGCTTGCCGGGTCGCTGAGCAGGCGGTCGAACATCGCCGTCTCGAACAGTCCACGGTCCTGGCTCGGGTCCAGCAACAGCTCGCTGACCCAGGCGCGGGTATTGCCTTGCAGGTGCTTGAGGCCGGGCACCGGGAAGTAGCCCTTGGGCCGGTCGATCACTTCGCTGGGGATGACCTTGCGCGCGGCGGCCTTGAGCACCTGCTTGCCGCCATCGCCGAGCTTGAAGCGCGACGGAATGCGCGCCGACAGCTCGGCTACGCGGTAGTCCAGGAACGGCACGCGGGCCTCCAGGCCCCAGGCCATGGTCATGTTGTCCACGCGCTTGACCGGGTCGTCCACCAGCATGATGGTGCTGTCCAGGCGCAGGGCCTTGTCCACCGGGTCCTGCGCGCCGGGCTGGGCGAAGTGCTCGCGGACGAACTCGCTGGCCACGTCCTCCACCCGCATCGCTTCGCGCACGGTGGCGAGGTATTCGCCGTGGCTTCGGTCGAAGAATGCGGCGCGGTAGGCCTGCAGCGGGTCCTTGGCGCCGGCGACTTTCGGGTACCAGTGGTAGCCGGCGAACAGCTCGTCGGCGCCCTGGCCGCTCTGCACCACCTTGCAGTGTTTGGAAACCTCCCGCGAGAGCAGGTAGAAGGCGATGCAGTCGTGGCTGACCATCGGCTCGCTCATGGCGCGGAAGGCCGCGGGCAGTTGCGCGATCACTTCGTTTTCGTCGATGCGCAGCTGGTGATGGCGGGTGCCATAGCGCCGGGCGATCAGGTCGGAGTACTGGAATTCGTCGCCGCGCTCGCCGCCGGCATCCTCGAAGCCGATGGAGAAGGTCAGCAGGTCCTCGACGCCGGCCTCGTGCAGCAGGCCCACCAGCAGGCTGGAGTCCACCCCGCCGGAGAGCAGCACGCCGACTTCGCGGGCGGCGCGCTGGCGCACGCTCACGGCGTCGCGCAGGCTGGCGAGCAGGCGGTCTTCCCAGTCGTCCAGGGTCAGCTCGCGCTCATCGGGCAGCGGGCCGTAGTCCAGGTTCCACCAGCGCCGGCGCTCGGTGTGGCCATTGGCGTCGATGCTCATCCAGGTGGCCGGCGGCAGTTTCTGCACGCCGGCCAGCAGGGTGCGCGGCGCTGGGACCACGGCGTGGAAGTTGAGGTAGTGGTTGAGCGCCACCGGGTCCAGGGTCGGGTCGATGTCACCGCCCTTGAGCAGCGCCGGCAGGCTGGAGGCGAAGCGCAGGCGCTTGCCGGTCTGCGACAGGTACAGCGGCTTGATGCCGAGACGGTCGCGGGCGATGAACAGGCGCCGTTTGTCGCGTTCCCAGATGGCGAAGGCGAACATGCCATTGAGGCGTGGCAATAGTTGTTCGCCCCAGGCGTGGTATCCCTTGAGCAGGACTTCGGTATCGCCTCCGGAAAAGAAGCGGTAGCCCAGGGCTTCCAGCTCGCTGCGTAGCTCGGGGTAGTTGTAGATTGCCCCATTGAACACCAGCGACAGGCCCAGCGCGGTGTCGATCATCGGCTGACCCGAGGCTTTGGCCAGGTCCATGATCTTCAGCCGCCGGTGCCCCAGGGCCACCGGCCCTTCGCTGTGGAAGCCCCAGGCATCGGGGCCCCGGGGGGCGAGGTGATGGGTGATGCGTTCGACTGCGGCGAGGTCCGCAGCCTGGTTATCGAAACGTAGTTCTCCTGCTATTCCGCACATGTCCTTACCGGATCTCCGTTGGGGATGAAGTGGGTGGCGTCTCACGGGCGCCTTAGGGGATGACCCGGCGATCTGGCGAGAGTTCTATTTGATTTCATTGAGGAAAAGTGACGAAGCAGCAGGTGGACTGAGATGGCCGAGAGCAAGACTTCGACGCGCAACGCCCATGCACTCGCGATGTTGCAGGCCTTGAGACGGCTGCAGCAGGCGGCGGAAGTGCACTCCAAGAGCCTGGGCCGTGACGGCGAGCTGACGCCGCTGCAGCTGCTGATCCTGCAGGTGGTCGATCTCGAAGGGGAAATTACCGCTGGTCAGTTGGCGCGGCAGGTGGCGCTGTCGCAGTCCTCGATTTCCAGCGCGCTGACCCGCCTGGAAAGCAAGGGCCTGCTCAGTCGGCGGCGCGACGAGGACGACCGCCGCAAGCAGTGGCTGAGCCTGGCCGCCGCCGGCCAACGGGCGCTCAAGTACGGTCCGGCGTTACTGCCCGAGCATGCGCTGGAGCGTTTCGCCGGGCTGCCGGAGTGGGAGCAGCACGCCATTCTCGCCGGCCTGCTGCGCGCGGCCGAGCTGTTCGAAACCCCCGGCGCCGGCGCCGAGGAGGAAGAGTGCTAGGGCGCTAGGCGCTTACCAGTTTCTGCGCGGCCAGCGACAGGCTCACCGCCACCAGCATCAGGGCGAACAGGCGCTGCAGCGTTGCCCCGCCCAGGCGTACCGCCAGGCGATTGCCGAACAGCACGCCGAGGGCGCCGCCGGCCGCCAGGCACGCCAGCAAGGGCAGCGGCGGCTGCGCATGGGTGAGGTACAGCAGGAAGCCGCCACCGGATACCAGCGCGATGACCGCCATGGACGTCGCCGTCGCCGCCAGCATCGACAGCGGCGTGAACCACAGCAGCCCCGGCACGATGAGGAAGCCGCCGCCTACGCCCATCAGGCCGGACAGCAACCCCACCGCCAACCCCACCCCCAGCAGCGGCGCGTTGCGCATCGGCTTGTCGCCCGTGCGTGGCTGGCCCGAGCCCTGCCACATGCGCCAGGCCGACCACAGCACCAGCAGGCAGAAGCCGACGATCAGCCAGGCGTCCGGCACGAACTTGCCCAGCCACTGACCCACGGCGTTGCCCGGCCAGCCGGTGATCACCAGCCAGAACAGCGGCTTCCACGCCACCTGCCCCTGGCGTGCACGCGGCACGGCGCCGATGGCTGCCGACAGCGCCACGGCACCGAGGCTGACGCCGATGGCGTCGTGCAGCGGCAGGTGCAGGCTGAGCAGCAGGGGCAGGGCCACCAGCGAGCCGCCGGCGCCGGTAAGCCCCAGCAGCAGCCCGAGGATCAGGCCGATGGCGGAGGATTCGAACAGCAGTGCATCCATGTCGGTGGTCCGCTCTGGAAGCTGGCACGGCCCGCTGGCGGGCCGTGCGGTGATCAGGAATTCTTCTGGCCGCGCACGACGTCGCGCAGGAAGAAACGGTTCGGGTGGCAGGCCTCCGCCACGGCGCGCGGCACGGGCAGCGGCTCGTCGTCGATCCAGGCCGCCAGCAGTTCGCCGGCCAGCGGCGCGGTGACCAGCCCGCGCGAGCCATGGGCGCTGTTCAGGTACAGCCCGTCGAGCCAGGGGCAGGGCGTCTCCGGCACCTGGCGCGCGTCCTTGCCGAGCACCGCGTAGGCCTGGGTGAAGGCCTCGCGGTCCGCCAGCGGGCCCACCAGCGGCAGGTAGTCCGGCGTGGTGCAGCGGAAGGCGGCGCGGCCTTGCAGCGTGGCCGGGTCGAGCTGGGCGACGTGCAGGCGTTCGCGCAGGTCCATGGATATCTCCGCCAGCAGGTCGAGGTTGCCCAGGTGTTCTTCCAATGATGGCTCAGTGTCGTCTCGTTTGAATTCGAAACTGGCCCCCAGGGTGTGCTCGCCCAGGCGCGGCGGGGCGACGTAGCCCTCGGCGCAGACCACGGTGCGCAGCGCGGCGCTCTCGGCGGTGGCGGGCAGGCGGGTGATTTGCCCACGGATGCGCTTCATCGGCAGGCCCTGGGCACCGGCGAAGCGGCGCACCTCGGCGGCGGTGGCGAGGATGGCGATGGGCGCGCTGGCAAGCTTCTGCTCGTCATTCCAGGCGCTCCAGCCATCGGCGTCGCGTTCCAGGCGGACTTCCCCGCCGGTCAGCACGCGAATGTTTGGATGGTGCGCCAGGTGCCGGCACAACGCGGGCGGATGCACCCAGCCGCCTTCGGGGTAGAACAGCCCGCCGGCGGGCAGGCCGATGCCGGCGATACTTTCCGCCTCGACCTTGTCCAACTGGCGCAGCAGCGTGGGCGGGAAGGCGTCGGCCAGTTTGCCCTGGCGCTGGGTTTCGGCGTCATCGAAGCCCAGTTGCAGCACGCCGCAATCGGACCATTCCTCGCCCTGGCGCAGCCGCTGGATCAGCCGCCGCGTATGGCCGAAGCCGCTGACGATGAGCCGCGAGAGCGCCGTGTGGTGGGCGGACAGCTTGAGGTACAGCACGCCCTGCGGGTTGCCCGAGGCCTCTTCGGCAAGGCCCGCGTGGCGCTCGATCAGCGTCACCTGCCAACCCCGCGCGGCGAGGCTGGCGGCGCTGGCGCAACCGGCCATGCCGCCGCCGATCACCAGCGCTTCGCGCACCGACTTCGCCCCGGACGGTCTGGCGTACCAGGGTTTGCCGGCCGTTGCCGCGTCACCGATGAAGTCGCCCTGGGACATCTCCCATTTCTTGCCGAAGCCCAGGGTGCGGCGGATCTTGAAGCCAGCAGCGCCGAGCCCGCGCCGCACGAAGCCGGCGCTGGTGAAGGTGGCCAGGGTCGTGCCCGGCCCGGACAGGCGGGCGAGCTGGGCGTAGAGCGCGTCATTCCACATCTCCGGGTTCTTCGCCGGGGAGAAGCCGTCGAGGAACCAGGCGTCGATGCGTGCGTCGAGCTCCGGCAGGGTCTGGAGCACGTCGCCCACCAGCAGGGTCAGCACCACGCGGCCGCCGGCGAAGACCAGGCGCTGGAAGCCGGGGTTGATCGCCACATACTGCTCCAGCAACTGTTCGGACAGCGGCGCCAGCTCCGGCCAGAGGGCGAATGCGCGGCGCAGGTCGTCCGGCGCCACCGGGTACTTCTCGGTGGTGACGAAGTGCAGTCGCGCATCGCTAGGCGCGCGTTCCTCGAACAGCTTCCAGGCGCAGAGGAAGTTCAGCCCGGTGCCGAAGCCGGTTTCGCCGATGCACAGGCGCCCGCCGGCGGGTAGCGCGGCAAAGCGCTCCGGCAGGCGGTTGCCGTCGATGAACACGTGGTGCGTCTCGGCGATGCCCGAGTCGCGGGAAAAGTACACGTCGCCATAGACGCGGGAGGTCGGCTGGCCGTTCTCGTCCCAGTCGATCTGGGCGCTGCTGATGTCTGGCATGGAAAAGGGCAGGGCAGGTAAACGAAGGCCGCAGTTTAGCCGATTCCCGGGCCCCACCTCAGCGCCCGCGGCATGCGCCCGGTTGCCGCGCCAGATCAAGCGGCAGGGCGGTCATCGGCGGGATACGTTGCGTTTTTCTGCCGAGCGCCGCACGAGGAAAGTGGCGTAGGACGCGCAATGGAAAATCTCAGCAGACCCCGACCGACATCCGCTACCTTTTAGACACTTCGAAACAAGGAGAGGTGCATGTTCGAGTCCGCCGAGATCGGCCATTCCATCGACAAGGAAACCTACGAGAAGGAAGTCGCGGTATTGCGCGAGGCCCTGCTCGAGGCGCAGTACGAGCTCAAGCAGCAGGCGCGCTTCCCGGTGATCATCCTGATCAACGGCATCGAGGGCGCCGGCAAGGGCGAGACGGTGAAGCTGCTCAACGAGTGGATGGACCCGCGCCTGATCCGCGTCGAGAGCTTCATGTTGCCCACCGACGAGGAGCTCTCGCGGCCGCCGCAGTGGCGCTTCTGGCGCCGCCTGCCGCCCAAGGGCACCACCGGCATCTTCTTCGGCAACTGGTACAGCCAGATGCTCTACGCGCGGGTCACCGGGGAGATCAAGGACAGCCAGCTCGATGGCCTGATTGGTGACGCCGAGCGCTTCGAGCGCATGTATTCCGACGAAGGCGCGCTGATCTTCAAGTTCTGGTTCCATCTCTCCAAGAAGCAGCTCAAGGAACGCCTCAAGGCGCTGGAGAACGACCCCACCCGCAGCTGGCAACTGAGCGAGATCGACTGGAAGCAGAACGAGGTCTACGACAAGTTCGTGCGCTACGGCGAGCGCGTGTTGCGCCGCACGAGCCGCGACTACGCGCCCTGGTACGTGGTGGAGGGTTCCGACGAGCGCTACCGCAGCCTGACGGTCGGCCGCACGATTCTCGAAAGCCTCCAGGCCGCGCTCAAGCGCACCGACCGCCCGACTCCGCAACCCCATGCGGCGCCGCTGGTGTCCAGCCTGGACAACAAGGGGCTGCTGGACGCGCTGGACCTGAGCCTGAAGCTGGACAAGGACCAGTACAAGGAGCAGCTGGCCAAGGAACAGGCGCGCCTGGCGACGCTGATGCGCGACAAGCGTTTCCGCAGCCACTCGCTGATCGCCGTGTTCGAAGGCAACGACGCCGCCGGCAAGGGCGGCGCCATCCGCCGTGTCACCGACGCGCTGGACCCGCGGCAGTACCGCATCGTGCCGATCGCCGCGCCCACCGAAGAGGAGCGTGCGCAGCCTTACCTGTGGCGCTTCTGGCGGCACATTCCGGCGCGCCGGCAGTTCACCATCTTCGACCGCTCCTGGTATGGCCGGGTGCTGGTGGAGCGGGTCGAGGGCTTTGCCAGCGACGCCGACTGGCTGCGCGCCTACGCGGAGATCAACGACTTCGAGGAGCAGTTGTCGGACTACGGCATCGTGCTGGTGAAGTTCTGGTTGTCCATCGACCAGGAAACCCAGCTGGAGCGTTTCAAGGAGCGCGAGTCGATTGCCTTCAAGCGCTACAAGATCACCGAGGAGGACTGGCGCAACCGCGACAAGTGGGACCAGTACGTGGACGCGGTGGGCGACATGGTCGACCGCACCAGCACCGAGATCGCCCCCTGGACGCTGGTGGAGGCCAACGACAAGCGCTATGCGCGGGTGAAGGTGCTCAAGACCATCAACGACGCGCTGGAGGCGGCGTATGCCAGTGCGAAGAAGGGCAAGAAGGACTGAGGCGTTCGGTTTTTCGCAGGAGCGAGCTTGCTCGCGAACCAGGCCCGCTCGGCGCTTCCCTGTAGGAGCGGGCCATGCCCGCGATCCGTCGGCAGGGCCGACGTTGGCCTTCGCTTCGGTTTCGCCGGCTTGCTGCGTTGACCAGGGTGTTCCAGCGCCGCTTCGGTGTACGCTGGGACATTTGGTTTCGCCTCTCGGCGAGTTCCTTTTGTCAAACGCCACAAAAGGAACCAAAAAGTCTTGCCCCGGACATTCGGTTTTTCGCTTAGGCGAAAAATTCCCTCGTTGAAGCGAAGTTTCAGGGGCACGCTGCGAAGGGCCTTCCCTGGCCCATCGCAGCTCTCGCGACATCCATGTCGCTCAACCCCTGAAACTCCGCTTCAACGAGGCCTCCTGAACGGGGCATTCGGAGTGCGCGGTTGTTTCTCTGGAAATCTTCAGAGCCAGAGCCAGAGCGAACTGGGTCTTCGTAGGAGCGAGCTTGCTCGCGAACCGCACGGCACGGCATCCACCTGTGGGAGCCGACCGCGCGGCGATCCTCTACTCCCCATTCCTCTGCGAAGGCTTCGGCGCCCCGACCAGCCGTCCCATCGCGCCGGCGATACCCATCTCCCGCAGCACCTGCAACTCGCCCTCGGTCTCGACCATCTCCGCGATCAGCGGCAGGTCGATGCTGTTGGAGGCGCGGTACATGGCCTCGATGAACAGACGCTTGTCGTTGTCCTGGTCGATGGCGCGGATGTAGCTGCCGTCGATCTTCAGGTAGGCAAGGCCAAGCCGGGTCAGGTTGCCGATCAGGCTGAAGCGTCCGCCGAAGTGCTGCAGGCCGAGCTTGGCGCCGACTTCCTGCACGGACTGGGCGAGCCGCTCCAGCTCGGCAGGCGGCGGCAGGTAGCGCTCGTCCACTTCCAGGGTCATCAGCTGCGCCTCCTGCGGGTGGGCACGCAGGGCCTCGAACAGTTGCCGCAGCGGCTCGGTGCTGCGCACGGTTTCCGCGGAGAGCGACAGGGCCAGCGGCGCCGGTTGCTGGGCGAGGTGGGCGAGGGCGTGTTCGAGCATCGCCAGGTCGAAGCGCGCGGACCAGCCGAAGCGCTCGATCCACGGCAGGAACTGCCCGGCGGCGACGGCCTCGCCCTTGGGGTCGAGCAACCGTGCGAGGACCTTCTGGTGCAGCAGTTGACCGTTCTCGGCGCAGGCGCGCACTGGCTGGAACCACAGCTGCAGCTTGCCTTTGTGCAGGGCGTCGTCGAGCCACTCGCGCCAGCTGCGGGAGTCCTGCACGGGCTGGCTGCCGGAGCTGTCCAGGCGCTGCCAGGGGCGGTCCGGCGAGGATTGCGACTGCGCCAGCGCCTGGTCCGCACGCGACAGGACGCTGGCCGCCGCCTCGCCGGGGCGGAACGCCGCCAGGCCGAGGTGCGCCACCGGCGTGCAGTCGCTGGCGCCGGTGTTGCGCAGGTTTTCCAGGGCGGCGCTGAGCTGGTCGGCCAACAGTTCGGCGCTGGCACTGTCGACGCCCGGCGCGAGCAGGGTGAACTCGCCACCACGGCTGCGCGCGGCTAGCCAGTCGGGGGTGCCGTGCTGCTGGCGTTCGCGCTCCAGCAGCTCGGCGACGTCGCGGATCAGTGCGTCGGTGCGCTGGCCACCCAGGCGCTGGTTGAGACCGGCCAGGTCATTCAGGCGCAACAGCAGCAGGTAGCCGGCGGCATTCTGTTCGCTGGGGGAGAGCTGCGCGTCCAGCCGCGCGTCGAACAGGCGGCGGTTGGCCAGGCCCGAGAGGCTGTCCTGGTAGGCTTCCTCGCGCAGTTTCTCGCTGCGGGTGGCTTCCTCGGCGAACAGGGCCTTGAGCTTGTCGACCATCTGGTTCATCGCCTGCACCACGCGCTTGAGCTCCGGGGTGCGCGGCTCCTTGGGCAGGGTGAGGAATTCGCGGCGGGTGATGGCGTGGGCCTGTTGCACCATCTGGTCCAGCGGCTTGAGCTGGGTGCGCAGCAGCCAGCCCCCGAGCACGGCGCTGACCAGGCCGCAGGCGAGCAGCCAGGCGAGGCTGCCCAGGGCGCCGTCCCACAGCTTGGCCAGGGCGAATTGCGGGTGGCTGACCACCTCGACCCGCGCGGCCTGCTCCCAGCCGCGCATGATCAGTGCGTCGCCGCCCTGTGCCTTGAGGTTGACCAGCTTGGCGAACCAGGCCGGCACCTGCTGGTTCTGCGTGTCGCTCTCCCGCTCGACGATGACCTTGCCCTCGGGAATGCTCACCACGCGGATGGTGGCGAAGTAGCCGGAGTCGAAGATGGAGCTGACCATCAGCTCGATCATCGCCGGGTCGTCCACGTGCGGGGTGAGCGACAGCCCCAGCGCGGTCGCGGCGTCCTGGGCGTGGGAGCGCAACTGGCTGATCATCTGCTCGCGGGAGCTTTCCAGGCTGGCGGCGAAGCTGCCGGCGAAGGCCACCACGAGGAACAGGCAGATCGCCAGGAACAGTTGCTTGAGCAATGACATGCCGGGTTTCTCCTATCGCGTCTCGTCGAGGTCCAGGCCCTCGGCGCGCATCTTGGTCAACAGGTCCTGCCAGCGCGACAGTTTCTTGCTGTCGCCGGTGCGCTTGCCGCCGCCCGGGCCGGGCAGCCACAGGCCCTCGGCATTGAAGGCGTAGACGGGCAGGAGGTCCTTGCGCTGGGAGGCGGGCTTGATCTGCGGGATCAGGTTGTCCAGCACCAGCGGCTCGGCAGTGGGGGAGGCGTAGTAGGTGAGCACCATGTGCGCCTGGTTCTGCTGCAATGCCTTGACGTAGGTGATGCGCAGCTTGTCGCTGGCCACGCCCAGGCGGCGCAGGGTGACGAACTTGGCGATGGAATAGTCCTCGCAGTCGCCGGCGCCCTTGTAGAGCGACTCCACCGGCGTCGCCCAGTAGTCCTCCTGGTGCCACACGGTGCGGTCGTCGGTGAACACCAGGGCGCCATTGAAGAAGGCGTTGACCGCCTTGAGCTTGGCCATTTCGTCGAGGTTTTCGCTGTCGTCGATCAGCCGGCCCCAGGATTCGATGCGGCTCTTGGCGGTGCCGAGATTGCCGTATTTCTGCTCGGCGTTCTTCAGGATGGCGTCGAAATTCCACGCGGCGCCGGCCGTCAGCGCAAGGAGCCCGAGCAGCAGCGCACCGGCCCGCAGACGCAGCGGGCTGGCGAACAGCCTAAGGGCTCCTCGGGGTGGCTGCATCGCCAGCGCTCCATGTGGGATGTGTGGAGTCTAGGCGCTCTTCACAAACTTGCGCTGGCGCATCGCCACGTGGCGCGAGGCAGCGGGGGTCGGGGCTGAGGGCCGCGCGTGTGAGGCACGGCTTCGGCGTTCGGAAGTTTTCCCTCTCCCTAACCCTCTCCCTGAAGGGAGAGGGCTGGGGAGAGGGGGCTCGTCCCGGCTGAGCATTCAATCCAACCGCCGGGTCTTCATCCGGATCAGATAGAGGCTCACCAGCGTCGCACTCGTCAGCATGAACGCCCAGGCCCAGGGCCGCTGCACCAGGAAGCCGGAGATGAGGATGCTGCACCACATCAGGCCAATGGCGTAGACCTTGCCCTTGAGCGGGATGCCCTCGCCGTCGAGGTAGTCGCGGATCCACGGGCCGAGTTTCGGGTGGTTCAACAGCCAGTCATAGAAGCGCCGGGAGCTGCGCATGAAGCAGGCGGCGGCCAGCAGGAGGAACGGGGTGGTGGGCAGTACCGGCAGGAAGATGCCGATCACGCCCAGCGCCACGCTGAGCCAGCCCACGCCAAGCAGGCAGTAGCGAACCCAGGCGTGACGGCTTTGGCGGATTTCCGGTGGCATCGACGGGCGCGAAGCGAAGCCGGAGCCGCATGCCGCGGCTCCGGCGGCGGATCAATGGCTGCGGGGCTTGAGCAGGGCCGGCTTTTCTTCCGGCGCCTGGCAGAGCAGGAACAGGTTGGTCAGCAGCTCGGGAATCTGCGCGACCATGTCGTCCACCAGTTGGCGGTCGCGGGCGATTTCGTCGAACTCGGGCTGTTCGTCGAACAGGCCGGAACCGACCATGATCGGCAGCAGCAGCTCGCTGACCTCTTCCTCGGCCTGCTCGAACCACACCGCTTCACGCAGGAACACGCCTTCCATGAAGCCGATGCACCAGCCGCGGATATCGGAGTCGTCCGGCTCGTCGCCCAGGTAGGGCTCGCAGGGCAGCTCCAGCTCCTCGTCGCCGGCCATCTGGCGGGTGATGTGCGCCTTGAGCTGGACCAGGGTGGATTCGATCTGGGTGCGCTCGTCCTCGCTGCGGTAGTGCGGCGGCTCGGCGAACAGGGCGTCGATCCACTCGCGCTCGGGCACTTCCTCCGGGCAGATCGCCAGGGCGGTCAGGTAGCCGTGTGCCGCCACGTAGTCCAAGGCTTCCTCATGCAGGTCATCGGCATCGAGAAAGGCTTGCAGGCGGGACAATTGGTCGGCGAAGGACATCGGGTACTACCTCGGAGGTGATCGGTCCCGAATTGTAGTCTTTCCGCCGGCTCGCGGCAAAAGCCAAATGCCCGCGCAACCCGCGCCGACGCAGGGCTCCGACGCAGAGCTCGGATGCATGTGACGGATTTTTCCGCAGTTTCCCGGACAAGGTGCCGGCCGCGAGCGGATCGCTTGCGTATAATGCGCGGCTTAATTCGGAGTCCCCCATGCTCGATCAGGCCCTGCGCATTCTCAAAGACGTTTTCGGTTACGACGCCTTCCGCGGCAATCAGGCGCGGATCATCGAGCGCGTGGCCAACGGCGGCGATGCGCTGGTGCTGATGCCCACCGGCGGCGGCAAGTCGCTGTGCTTCCAGGTCCCCGCGCTGCTGCGCGACGGCCTGACGGTGGTGGTCTCGCCGCTGATCGCGCTGATGGAAGACCAGGTCGCCACGCTGGACGAACTGGGCGTGCCGGTGGCGGCGCTGAACTCCTCGCTGAGCCCCGAGGCCCAGCGCGAGATCGCCGACCGCCTGCAGCGCGGCGAGATCAAGCTGCTCTATCTTGCCCCGGAGCGCCTGGTGCAGCCGCGCATGCTGGCCTTCCTGCAGCGTCTGCAGATCGGCCTGTTCGCCATCGACGAAGCGCACTGCGTGTCGCAGTGGGGCCATGATTTTCGTCCCGAATACCTGCAGTTGGGCCAGCTCGCCGAGCTGTTCCCCGACGTGCCGCGCATCGCCCTGACCGCCACGGCGGACATGCGCACCCGCGAGGAGATGATCCAGCGCCTGCACCTGCAGAACGCCGAGCAGTTCCTCTCCAGCTTTGACCGGCCGAACATCTTCTACCGCATCGTGCCCAAGGAGCAGCCGCGCAAGCAGCTGCTGGGCTTCCTCGCCGAGCGGCGCGGCGATGCCGGCATCGTCTACTGCATGTCGCGCAAGAAGGTCGAGGAGGTCGCCGAGTTCCTCTCCGCCCAGGGCTTCCCGGCGCTGCCGTACCACGCCGGGCTGTCCAACGACCTGCGCGCCTACCACCAGAAGCGCTTCCTCAACGAGGAAGGGCTGATCATGGTCGCCACCATCGCCTTCGGCATGGGCATCGACAAGCCCAACGTGCGCTTCGTTGCCCACCTGGACCTGCCCAAGAGCCTGGAGGCGTACTACCAGGAAACCGGCCGCGCCGGCCGTGACGGCCTGCCCGCCGATGCCTGGATGGCCTATGGCCTGCAGGATGTGCTGCTGTTGCGGCAGATGATGCAGAACTCCGAGGGCGACGAACGCCACAAGCGCGTCGAGCGGCACAAGCTCGAAGCCATGCTGGCGCTGTGCGAGGAGACCCGCTGCCGCCGTCAGGCGCTGCTGGCCTACTTCGACGAAGTGATGCCCAACCCCTGCGGCCACTGCGACATCTGCGTCGACGGCGTGGAAACCTGGGATGCCACCGAGCCCGCGCGCCAGGCGCTGTCGGCCATCTACCGCAGTGGCCAGCGCTATGGCGTCGGCCACCTGGTGGACGTGCTGCTGGGCAAGGACACGGAAAAGGTGCGCAGCGTCGGCCACCAGCACCTGGCCGTATTCGGCATCGGCAAGGCCCGGGGCGAGGACGAATGGCGCACGTTGTTCCGCCAGCTGGTTGCCCGTGGCTTCGCCGATGTGGACGTCGACGGCTTCAACGGCCTGCGCCTGACCGAGGCCTGCCGTCCGCTGCTGCGCGGCGAAGAGACCCTGGCCCTGCGCCGTGATCCCAAGCCGCAGCGCAGCAAGTCGTCGTCCTCCGGCGGCGCCAGCCCGGCCAGCCAACTGGTGCGCCAGGAAGAGCGCGAGATGTGGGAAGCCCTGCGCACCCTGCGGCGCAAGCTGGCCGAAGAACACTCAGTGCCGCCCTACGTCATCTTCCCCGATGCCACCCTGCTGGAAATGCTGCGCAGCCAGCCCACCACGCTGTCCGCCATGGCCCAGGTCAGCGGCGTTGGCGCGCGCAAGCTGGAGCGCTACGGCCAGGCCTTCCTCGATGTGCTGACCGAGTCGGACAAGGCCCCGGACACCCCGGCCCCGGTCACCGACCTGCGCCACGAACTGGTGACCCTGGCCCGCGCCGGCATGACCCCCGCACAGATCGCCCGCCAGCTCGATTGCAGCGAGAAGAACGTCTACAGCCTGCTGGCCGAGGCCATCGGCCGCCAGCAACTGACGCTGGAACAGGCGCTGGACCTGCCCGAGGAACTGCTCGGCGAAGTCCAGGACGCCTTCCTCGACGAAGACGGCGAACTGCCGCCGGTGAGCGCCATCGCCGAGCTGTTCGAGGGCCGCGTGCCGCTGGGTGTGCTGCACTGCGTGCGCGCCGCCCTGCAGGCCGAGCTGGAAGTCTGAGCTTGCAGGGAGTGGCGTAGCAGCGGACTTCGTTCGCGAGATCCCTCGGGGCAGGCGTCAAATCCGGGTCCCCTGTTCTTGCTGACGCCCCCGCGCGACCCCGTTCGCGAGCAAGCTCGCTCCTACACGAGTTCATCCTTCAGTGCTGGAGCGTCGGCGGGACTTCGCGGACAAGGTCCGCTCCTACGACGCAGGCGCGACCCGCGCCCAGCTGCACCGTCATATTCGTGACGGGGCAAAACGACAAACTTGTGACGCCCGTCCCGAACGGCTATGGTGGCACTTAGACCTCCACGAGAAGAGGTGAGCGTGCCACAACAACAAAGCTGGCTGGACGACGTCCGTTCCAATGCCTATGCCGAACAGCTCTCCCGGGGCTTTCGCCGCCTGCGTTTCGAACCCGACCTCGAAACCCAGTATCGCCAGTACCTGCTCGAAGACAGCTTCGATCTCAAGCGCACCGCCCTGACCATCGGCGTGCTGATCTGGCTGGCGCTGGCAGCCATCGATTTCCTGCTGATCCGGACCCCCGAACACTGGGACATGCTCGCCGTGCGCATCGGCGTGCTGGTGCTGCTCACCGTGTGCGGCGGGCTGATCCTGCAGCGCCGTCATATCCACTTGCTGGTGCCGCTGAGCCTGGCCTGCATCCTCAGTGTCGGCATTGGCGCGGCGGCGGTGGCCGGCATCGCCCATACCGTCGACCCGAGCTATCCCTACGAGGGCCTGTTGCTGGTCAGCATGGCGGCCTACTTCCTGATCGGCCTGCGCTTTGCCGAGGCAGTGGGCAGCGCGTTGGTGATCCTGCTGGCCTACGTGGGCTTCGAACTGTACGCAGCGTTGCCGCTGCCCAAGCTGGTCAGCAACGTGGTGTTCCTCCTCTTCGGCAACTTGGTGGGCGCGGTGGGCTGCTACCTGCTGGACTACAAATCCCGCCAGCACTTCCTCATCAGCCGACTGCTGAAAGTGATGGCCGAGCACGACGCGCTGACCGGCCTGCACAATCGTCGCAGCTTCAATCGCCAGCTGGAGCGCCTGTGGCGCCAGGCCCAGCGCGAGAGCGTCGGCCTGGCGTTGCTGCTCTGCGACGTCGACCACTTCAAGGCCTACAACGACCGCTACGGCCATCAGGCCGGCGACGGTGTGCTGCAGCGCATCGGCGAGGTCCTGGCGGCCAGCGCGCGGCGCCCGCTGGACATGGCCGTGCGCCTGGGCGGCGAGGAATTCGCCGTGCTGCTCTATGGTGCCAGCGAGCGCGAGGCCAAGGAGCGCGCCGAAGTGCTGCGCGAATCGGTGCAGGCCCTGGGCATCGCCCACGAGGGATCGCTGACGGCGGACGAAGTGACCCTGTCCATTGGCGTCTCCTGCCTGTGGCCGGAAACCGGGCACCCGCTGCGCAGCATCTACGAACACGCCGACCGCGCGCTCTACGAGGCCAAGGCGTTCGGGCGCAACCAGGTGGTGGCCTGAGTGGCGCTGCCCCTGTGGGAGCAACTGTCTTCTTTCTGCAAGTTTGTGCCGACGTTTCCCCCTCACCCCAGCCCTGGCTGCACGCCCCGCTCCGGAGGGAGAGGGAGCAGATTGTGCCGGCTGGCGCTGTAGTTTCATCCTGCATCGAACGGTCCAGAGGGTTAGGCTGAGGGCCAACCCGAGCGCTGATATACCTCGTAGGAGCGGACTTCGTCCGCGATGTGCAACCGGCCAGCCCGGATCAGCCGGACATCGTTCGCGGACCGAGTCCGCTCCTACGCAGGCTGGTTGCGCCGGGGTAGATCTGTAGGAGGGGGCCCCGCCCGCGATCGCGTGCAGGGCGCGCTCCTACAGCGCATTGGCATCTGTCCACATGGCCCATTCCGTCCCCCACGCTGGCGCCGTGCGTGACTGCGGCGCGCGCAGCCCCGGTGCTAGCATGCGTCGGACCTTGTCACCGAGCCCGCGCCCATGCAGCAGCTGATCCAGCCCAATGGCCAACCGCACTACGGCATCTTTCCCGGCACCCCGGCGACCATCAACTACCGCGACTTCGACTTCCGCTCGCCCATGGGCCGTCGTCTCGGCGCCCTGAGCAAGTGGCGCCGCTTCCACCAGTTCCAGTATTTCGGCCTGATCAGCCCGACCCTGATCGGCGGCTGCGCACTGGCCGACGTCAGCCTGCTCACCGTCGGCTTCGTCTACCTCTACCACCCCGCCAGCGGGCGGATGATCGAGCGCCAGTTCAAGTGCCCGCTGGGCAGGGGCGCGAACTTCTCGCAGAACCCCAACGACGGCGTTTGCGAACTGCGCCAGGGGCGCAACCTGCTGCGCCTGGAGAACAGCGCCACGCCGCTGGAAAAACGCCTGCTGGTGGAACTGGACGACGGCACCCGCATCGACGCGCGCTTCAGTGAACAGCAGCCAGCCTTCGAGCCCATGAGCCTGTGCACGCCGACGGCAGTGAACGGCTGGGTCTATGCGCGCAAGGTGGCCGGCGTGCACTGCCAGGGCGAGGTGCGCAGTGCGCTGGGCCACTACGACCTGCGCGAGCTGGATGCCTACGCGCACCACGACTGGTCCGCCGGCTACATGCGCCGCGAAACCTTCTGGAACTGGGCGTGCCTGTCCGGCGAGGCGCAGGGTCGGCGCGTCGGGCTGAACCTGTCGTGCGGGGTCAACGAGACCAGCTTCACCGAGAACTGCTACTGGCTCGAAGGCCAATTGGTGAAGGTGGACAGCGTGCGCTTCGAGTTCGACCGCGACCATCCGCTCAAGCCCTGGACCATCCGCTCCTACGACGGCCAGGTCGAACTGCGCTTCGAGGCCCACGGCCTGCACCAGGAGCGCCTCAACCTGGGCGTGCTGGCGAGCAACTTCAAGCAGATCTTCGGCCGCTTCAGTGGCGTGTTGCGGCCGGCGGGGCAGGCCGAGGTGCGGATCGAGAACCTGTGGGGATTTGTCGAAGACCAGTATGCGAAATGGTGAGATCGGGATTTACACCCTGCGACAATCTGTCATTGTACGGGCTTGATTAGCTGGCTAATAATTAGTCAAATCAATTAGCCGTCCCATTTCCTACCGTACGCAGCAGAATGTCAGACAACGATAAGCACTATTTCGGTACCCAACTGGCCCAGGCGTCGCGTGCATGGCGTGCCGAACTCGACCGCCGTCTCAGCCATCTCGGCCTGTCCCAGGCACGCTGGCTGGTACTTCTGCATCTGGCGCGTCACGCTGCCACCCCTACCCAGCGCGAGCTGGCGCAGTCGGTGGGCGTCGAGGGCCCGACGCTGGCCCGTCTGCTCGACGGCCTCGAAGCCCAGGGCTTGGTTCGCCGCCAGGCGGTTGCCGAGGATCGTCGCGCCAAGCGCATTGCCCTGACGCCCAAGGCAGACGTCCTGATTGCCGACATCGAGAACATCGCCGCCGCCGTGCGCAACGAAGTGCTGACGGGCATTTCCGAAGAGGAAATCGCTCTGTGTCAGAAAACGCTTAGCCGGATTCTCGGCAACCTTGAGCGAAACTGAGCAATTCATCACGTTATTCGGTTAAAGTAGCCATTTTTCTGGCGGTTCCTCGCGGGATCGCTGGCCATTCGCTATCCACCCCTGAACCATTCGCCGGTTTTTCGACGATTCTCCTTGACCAAACCCTGCGCACCACCTAATCCGTGATATCAGACGGCCTGTACCCTGCAAGGTACAGAGGAGTGGTGCGAGACGGTCTGTAGCCCGGCGTGGTTCACGTGTGGACAGGTTCAGCCTGCCGCTTTCGAGTGGTCAGGGGATGGCGTGCAGACCCGGACAATGGGATGGGGTTATGGCTCGAATAAATAGAATTCCGCTGACGCTGGCCGCACTTTCGGTTTTTGTCTCCGCTCACGCGAACGCCCTCGGTCTTGGGGATATCACGTTGCACTCGGCGCTGAACCAGCCGCTGGATGCCGAGATCGCCCTGCTCGAAACCGGCGACATGACCTCCGACGAACTGATCGCCAAGCTCGCCAGTCCTGCGGACTACGAGAGCGCCGGCGTCGATCGTTTCGTGTTCCTACAGAATCTGCGGTTCACCCCGGTGATCCGCAACGGGCGTGGCTACATCAAGGTGGTGTCCACGCAGCCGGTGCACGAGCCCTACCTGAACTTCCTCATCGCCGTGGAGCGACCCAACGGCCGCATGCTGCGCGAGTACACGCTGCTGATCGATCCGCCGGACTACAACAGCGCCAATCGCAGCGTCGCCGCCAATCTGGGCACCCGCACAGCGGCGCCTTCGCGCTCGTCCGAGTATCGCGCCAACGGCTATCGCCCGGAGCCCGTGCGCCACGCGCCGGCGCAGCCGCCGCTGCCGGCGGGTGAGGGGCGTTACACCACGGTGCGCAACGACACCCTGTGGAAAATCACCTCGCAACTCAGCGGTACTGGCGCTTCGCGCGCGCAGCTGATGGACAGCATCGTCGCGCTGAACCCGCAGGCCTTCGTCAACGGTGATCCGCATCGGCTGAAGGTCGGCCAGACGCTGATCCTGCCGCAGGGGCAGCAGCATGCAGGTGCCGCCAACGTGGCAGTGGCGACGCAACCGGCAGCGGCTCTGTCCTCGCCCAGCGCCGAACTGCCCGCCGGGGCGATGCTGACTCCGCCCGCGACGGCGGCCAATGCCGGGACGTCCACGCAGGGCGCGGCTGCCGCTTCGCCGGCGACGGCCGCGGACGCCAACGTGGCCAAGGCCGAAGCCGACCTGTTATTGGCCAACGCCCAGCGTGACCAGATGAACCAGCGCATGGACGACCTGCAGAAGCAGCTGCAGGCCCTCCAGCAGGCGTTGCAGAGCCGCGACCAGCAGGTGCAGGCGCTGCAGGCCGAACTGGATCGCCGGCAGGGCGCGAACGCCTCCGGCGACGCCGCGGCAGCCAGCGCTCCGACGGCCAACGCGCCGACCAATGCCGTGGCCGCTGCGCCCGATGCGGTGGTGCCGGCGCCACAGAGCGCTCCCGCGCCAAGCGTCGCCCAGCCGGCAACCCCGGCGCAGGACGCGCAGGGCTCCGGCTTCAATTTCTGGCCGTGGCTGGGCGCAGGCGCCCTGGGCGCGCTGCTGGTCGGCCTGCTGTTTGCCCGCCGCAAGCGCGAGGACAAGCCGGTCGAACTACCGCCCGTGCGCGCGGCCGCCGAACCGATCAAACCGCTTCCGGCCGCCACCCCGCTGGCTGCGGCGGTGGTGGCGCCGGTTCCGGTGCCGCACCCGGTGGTCATCGCCACGCCGGAGGCCGGCGTGGTTCGTCTGCCCGCCGCCAGCGCGGACAGCCTGGAAGGCGCGGACATCTACATCGCCTACGGCCGCTTCACCCAGGCCCGCGACATGCTGCGCAAGGCCGTCAACGCCGAGCCGAACCGCCGCGAGCTGCGCATGAAGCTGCTGCTGGTACTGGCTGAGCTGGGCGATGTGGCTGGCTTCCATGAGGAGGAGCATGCCCTGGTGGCCGTCGGCGGCGACCAGAAGCAGATCGACCAGCTCAAATCGCGCTATCCGGCGATGCTGATCCGCCCCGAAGACACTCTGCAGCCGCCCACTGGCGAGACGCTGACCGACTGGGACGACCTGGAGTTGGGCGAGTCGACGGAGAGCCCGGTGGAGCAGCCCAAGGCCGAGCACGACCAGCCGGACTTCGCCATGAACCTCAGCGACCTGTCGCTGGACCTGGACTGGGACAAGCTCGACAACCCCTTCGACTCGCCCAAGCCAGGCAAGCCGGCCGCCAAGGTCAGCCAGGACGTTCCGTCGGACTTCCGCAGCAACCTCCATGAACTGCCGGAAATCACCGAGCTGGACCTGGGCGAACATGGCGAGATGTTCGGCCATGGCAGCAAGGCCAAGGGCGTGGAAGACGACCTGATCTTCGACCTGCCGGACGATGTCAGCCATGAGCACGACGAGCTGCTGGCCAGCCTCGACCGCGCCCGCACCTGCATCGACCAGGGCAACCTGGAAGAAGCCTACGGCATCCTCAAGCAAGTGATCGCCAGCGGCGACTCCAAGGCCAAGGCCGAAGCGCGCGAGCTGCTGGCGCTGATCGCCTGATCCCGCGCTTGAATGAAAAAGCCCGGCGCCTGCCGGGCTTTTTCTTGGGCGCAGCAAGGCGATCTTCACTGCACGTGGCAAGAGAACTGTCCTTCTCTGAAAGTTCGTGCCTGGGCTCTCCCTCTCCCTAACCCTCTCCCTGAAGGGAGAGGGGACTGGATCAGTGCCGTCTGGAACTGCGGCGTCAACCGGCTCGGATGGCTCCCTCTCCCTTCGAAGCGGGGCGCGCAGCCAGGGCGGCTGAAGAGGGCTGGCCGGCACGATATCTCCTGTAGGAGCGGGCCACGCCCGCGAACGGCGCCTGTAAGGCACCTCGATCGACGCGCACGGGCTTCCCGGTGCGGCGCAAGCGCGGACGTTGTCCGCGGTCGCGGGCATGGCCCGCTCCTACAGGGATACCAGCTGTAGGCATTCAAGTACCCACCGTTGTGCGCTGTGTCCGGGCGTGGCAGTGCCTTAGAAATTGCGCCCCAGGTTGATGTACACGGCCTGCTCGCTGGCATCGTTCAGCCCGTAGCTGAACGACAGCGGCCCCAGCGGCGTCTCGAAGCCCATGAGGATGCTGCCGGCGTTGATGTAGCCGGTGTCGTAGCTGTTGTCGTTGTTCCACACCCGCCCGCGCTCCAGGCTGCCGCCCAGGTAGAAGGGGAAGTCCAGCGGCAGGAAGGAGCGCTCGGTCATGCGCCGGTAGTAGATGACCCGGCCCAGGCTGTAGTTCTGCCCGGCGATGGCGTCCTGGCGGAAGCCGGAGAGCTGCCGCGCGCCGCCGAGCAGGAAGCTCGATACCACCACATTGGCATCGTCGAGGGTGCGCCCGTAGCCGCCGCCCAGCACCCAGGTGTTCGGGCCGCTGCTCAGCGCCTTGTCCAGGCGGAATTCCCACTGGCGGTAGCGGTCGTCGTCGCCCAGCGAGGGCGTGTGTTCGCGGAACGAGGTCTGGATGTTCTCGCCTTCGCGGGGGAAGTCGACGTTGTCCACGGTGTCGAAGGAATACTGCAACTGGGCATAACCTTCGTTGAAGTGGTAGTTGGGCAGGTCCTGCTCGCCCACCCGCACATCGGCCTTGCCGAAGGCCTGGGCGACGCCGAAGCGGAACTCGCCGTTGTTGGCGATCTGCCGGCCGAGGTTGAGGCCGTAGCCGTAGCGCTCCAGGCGGTACTCGGCAATCGGGTCATCGTCGTCGGTGGCCTCCACGTTCTGCGCCTCGTTGAACAGGTAGGGCGCGACGAAGTAGCGAGAACCCACGTCCAGCGGCTGGTAGAACTCGCTGTAGAGCTCCTGGCGGTCGCCGATCTGCAGGCGGGTCAGCCATTCCGCGCCGAGGCGGTTGATGCCGTTCATGCGGTAGCTGCCGCCGACGTTGAAGGTGCTGTCGCCGCGCAGGTCGTCGGACAGGCTCAGGCCCAGGCGCAGGTAGTCCGTGCCGCTGCGCTTGCCGTAGGCATGGATCACCAGCACGTTGCCCGCCTTGCCGTCCTTGTCCGGTTTGTTGCGCACGACGCGGTATTGCACCTGGTCGAAGTAGTCCAGCCCGTAGAGGGTGCTCATGTCGCGCTGCAGGCGCTCCAGGTCCAGGTGGGCGCCCAGGGGCTGACGGATATAGTGGCGGATGACGTCGTCGCTGACCTTGGAGTTGTTCTCTACCTCGATGCGGTCGATCACCGGCTGCCGTTCGCCGGGCTCGCGGGCCTCGTTGAGCGCCACCGCCTCGGCATCGGCGGGCTTGCGCAGCGCGGCCAGGCGCGGGGCGAGGATGCGGGTGGCGCGGTAGCCGGCGTCGATCAGCTGCGGCACGCGGCCGAAGTCGGTGGAGCTGTAGCCGCTCAGGGGCGGTTGCACGAGGATGTCGCTGGATTTCAGCGTGGCCAGCTGCGCCTCGGAGTTCTTGCGGGTCATCAGGGTGACGGACTGGTTGAGCATGTCCACCACGGTCAGCAGTTGCTTGCGGTCCGCCAGCGGGTTGCCGATGTCGACCACGATGACCACGTCGACGCCCATCTGCCGCGCCACGTCCACCGGGATGTTGTCGACCATGCCGCCGTCCACCAACAGCTTGCCGTTGACCTCCACCGGCGCGAAGACCGCCGGGATCGACATGCTGGCGCGGATCGCCTGGGGCAGGTGGCCCTTGCTGAACACCACTTTCTCGCCGGTGGAAATATCGGTGGCTACCGCCCGGAAGGGGATCGCCAACTGATCGAAGTCGCGGGTGTCGCTGGTGTGCACCAGCAGGCTTTCCAGCAGCATCGACAGGTTCTGCCCCTGGATCGCGCCCAGCGGCAGGCCGAGGGTGCCGTCGTCACGGAAGCTGAGCTTCTGCTTCACCAGGAAGTCGCGGTCGTCCTGCTTGCGGCGGAAGGGCACGTCGACCCGCGGCGGCGAGTCGGACAGCGCCTGCTTCCAGTCCAGCCCCAGGGCCAGTTTTTCCAGCTCCTTGGGGGTATAGCCGGCCGCGTAGAGGCCGCCGATCACCGCGCCCATGCTGGTGCCGGCGATGGCGTCGACATGGATGCCCTGTTCGTCCAGCGCCTTGAGCACACCGATATGCGCCAGCCCACGCGCCGCACCACCGGACAGGACCAGGCCGATCTTCGGCGCCGTGTTCGCCGCCAGGGTGCCGAGGGGGAGAAGCAGGAGGAGGGCGAAGAGCAGTCGGCGCATGAAGAGAAGAATCCGGTAGGGCGTTTCGGACCGGTATTATAGGTTCGCGTCCTACAGCAGAGTCTGATTCATGTCCGAAGCCAAAGCCGAAATCGTCATCACCTATTGCACCCAGTGCCAGTGGCTGCTGCGCGCCGCCTGGCTTGCCCAGGAATTGCTGAGCACCTTTGGCGACGACCTGGGCAAGGTCAGCCTGGTGCCCGGCACCGGCGGCGTGTTCCACATCAGTTGCGACGGCGAGCAGATCTGGGAACGCAAGGCCGACGGCGGCTTTCCGGAAGCCAAGGTCCTCAAGCAGCGGGTCCGCGACCGCATCGATCCGCAGCGCGACCTGGGCCACAACGACCGTTCCTGAATCGGGCTGTCCCCTCGGATGGAACAATTCGATAGCTGGCTAACTTCCTTGCTGTATGTCAAAGGGAGATGTCGGTCACACTTTTAGTCTGGTGGCATCCATTCTCCGCACAGGATGCCCGCCATGAGCATCATCGTTACAGGCGCCGCCGGCTTCATCGGCAGCAACCTCGTCAAGGCGCTGAACCAGCGCGGCGAGACCGACATCATCGCGGTCGATGATCTGACCGAGGGCGACAAGTTCGTCAACCTCGCCGACTGCGACATCAGCGACTACCTCGACAAGCGCGATTTCATCGAGCGCTACGCCCGTGGCGATTTCGGCGTGGTGCGCGCGCTGCTGCACCAGGGCGCCTGCTCCAGCACGATGGAGCGCGACGGGCGCTACATGATGGACAACAACTATCGCTACAGCTGCGAGTTGCTGGACGCCAGCCTGTCCCTGGGCGTGCCGTTCCTCTACGCCTCGTCGGCAGCGGTGTATGGCGGCGGCCATGAATTCCGCGAGTTGCGCGCCTGCGAACGGCCGCTGAACGTCTACGGTTATTCGAAGTTCCTCTTCGACCAGCGCGTGCGCAAGCTGTTGCCCACCGCGCGCACCCAGGTGGCGGGCTTCCGCTACTTCAACGTCTACGGCCCGCGCGAGCAGCACAAGGGGCGCATGGCCTCGGTGGCCTTCCATTGCTTCAACCAGTTCCGCGAAACCGGCAAGGTCAGGCTGTTCGGCGAATACGGCGACTACCCGGCCGGCGGCCACCTGCGCGATTTCGTCTCGGTGGAGGACGTGGCCAGGGTCAATCTGTATTTCCTCGACCACCCCGAGCGCAGTGGCATCTTCAACCTCGGCAGCGGCCGTGCCCAGCCGTTCAATGACGTGGCCCTGGCGGTGATCAACACTTTGCGCGAACAGCAGGACCTGCAACCGCTGACCCTGGACGCGGCGATCCGCGCCGGGTTGCTGGAATACACCGAGTTCCCCGATGAGCTGCGCGGCAGGTATCAGTGCTACACCTGCGCCGACATCGCCTTCCTCCGCGAAGCGGGCTACCGCGCGCCGATGATGGGGGTGGAGGAGGGCGTACGGCGCTACTGCCACGGGTTGCTGCAACAGGGCTGATACCGCCTGTAACGGGTTTTTTACCCAGTCTTTACCCCGTGCTGACACTGCGCAGGGGCAGCGCGCGAGACAATCACCCCAGGCCGCCACGCAGGCTGTCGTGCGATGAACCCTTGGTATTCCCTCCCCCGGGCAAGGTTCGAGTTTCGCGCGCTGCGGGGCGGCCTTCTTTTTTCTATGCACCGCGCCTGTAGGAGCGAGCTTGCTCGCGAACCGATCTCGCTCCGCTGCCGGAGGGGGCGCGAGCGCGGGCTTCCCCTCACCCCAACCCTCTCCCAGAGGGAGAGGGGGCAGATTGTGCCGACTGACGCTGTGGTTTCATCCTGCTCCGAACGGTCCCCTCTCCCGCGGGGAGAGGGTCAGGGTGAGGGCAGACCCGAGCGCTGGAGTATCACGGTAGGAGCGGAGCTTCTCCGCGATATCCCGGCGCAGCCGGGACCCTGGGTGTCGGCAACGCGGCGGCCCCGGCCGGATCGCCAAGCTCTCCTCCAGCAAGAGCCGGCCCCGCAGGCCGCGGCTAGTGCGACCCGCGCGCGCTGAGGAAGGTGGCGACGATGATCAGCACGCCGCCCGCCAGCATCCGCAGGCTCGGCTGTTCGCCGAACAGCACGGCGGCGAAGGCGATGCCGTAGACCGGTTCCAGGGCGAAGATCACCGCCGCCGTGCGCGCCTTGATCAGCCGCAGGCTGGCGACGAACAGGCTGTGGGCGACGCCGGTGCAGAGCACGCCCAGGGCCACCAGCCACAACCAGTCCATTCCACTCACCGAAGGCAGGTCGAGCAGCACCAGCGGCAGCAGGCAGGCGATGATCGTCAGGTTCTGACACAGCGCCGCCTGGATCGGATCGATGCCGCGCACGCTCACCCGGTTGGCCAGCGACAGCAGGGCGAACAGCAGGCCGGAGAGTGTGCCCCAGAGCAGCCCCGCGGTGGCGCCGTCGCGCAGGTCCAAGGTGGGTGTGACCATCACCAGGCCGATGCACACCAGCGCCACCACCAGGTACTCGCCCTTGCGGATGCGCTCGCGGAACAGCAGCCCCTCCAGCAGCACCGTGAAGGCCGGGAAGCTGGCGAAGCCGAGGGTGGCGACGGCGACGTTGCCGACCTTCACCGCGAGGAAGAAGGTCAGCCAGTGCGTACACAGCAGCACGCCGCCGCCTACCAGCATGGCGGCCTGTTTCGGCGTGGGGCGCTTCTGCGCGCGCAGATGCCCGGCGAACACCGCCGCCAGCGACAGCGAGCCGAACAGGGCGCGGCCGAAGACGATGATCAACGGGCCGGCGAGGATGAGTTTGCCGAAGATGCCGGACAGCCCGAACATCAGGGCGCCGATGTGCAGGCCGATCAGGGCGCCGCGGGGAGTGAGCTGGGTAACGCGCTTCATGCCGTAGCCCCCGCCGACGGCTGTGGCGGGGCCTTGTCTGGAAAGAGGGACGCGCACCGGCCCGGCCGGCGCGCACTGGAAGGGAAATCAGGCGAGACGCGCGCCATTGGGCAGCGGCTTGTCGAAGCCGGCCAGCACCACCTTGTCGTCGCTGTCGTAGGCACCGGTGACCAGCACTTCCGAGCGCACGCCGGCGATGGATTTGGGCGCGAAGTTGCACACGCACAGGACCTGGCGGCCGATCAGCTCGCTTGCGTCATAGTGCGCGGTGATCTGCGCGCTGGAGGTCTTGATCCCCAGCGGGCCGAGGTCCACCTGCAGGATGTAGGCGGGCTTGCGTGCCTTCACGTTGGGTTCGGCCTGGACGATGGTGCCCACGCGCAGTTCGACGCGTTCGAAATCCTGCCACTCGATGGTGTCTGCCGACATCGCTGTTCCCTGGTCATTGCTCGGTTCGATGGCCGGCAGTCTAGGCCCTGGGCGCGCGGCTGTCTGTCGCGCGGCTAGCGGGAATTGTCGCGCGCCTGCTGGCGCAGTTGACGCGGCGTGGTGCCGAACTGGCGCACCAGGGCAGCGGTGAAGGCGCTCTGCGAGGCGTAGCCGACCTGCGCGGCGATCTCGCCCACCGACTGGTGCGAGCCGCGCAGCAGGTCCCGCCCCAGTTGCAGGCGCCGCTGGCGCACGTAGTCCATGGGCGTCTGCCCGGTTTCGGCGAGGAAGCGGGCATGAAAGCGTGCGGCGGACAGCCCGGCGAGCCGCGCCAGGTCGGCCACCTGCAGCGGGTGCGCGGCGTGGCGGTCGATGTAGCTGTCGAGGCTGGCCAGCGGCAGTTGCGCCGGCTCTTCGATGCGCTGCTGCCCGGCGGCGAGGCTGGCGAGCAGGAGGATCGCGCCCTGGCGTGCCAGCACCGGGTCATGCAGCGAGCTGCCGGCCAGCCACTGCACCAGCTGCGCCTGGTCGTTGCTGAGCAGGCGCTGGCCGGGGGTTTCCAGCAGACGTCGGCCGGCGTCGCTATGCTGGCCCAGGCCTTCGAGCAGGCCCTCTTCGTCCTCCAGGTCCACCACCAGGCAGCGGCTGCCGTCGGGGCTGGCGCAGGCGTGGTGTTCGTCACGCGGCACCACGGCGAAGGTCTGCCGGGTCACCAGGCTGCCGCGTCCGCCCACCTCGAAATCCAGGCTGCCGGACAGCCCCAGTACCAGCTGCGCATGGCTGTGGCTATGGGCGAGGTGGTCGTGGCTGTAGTGGCGCAGGGAGAGGATCTGGCTCATGCAAGCGTGTTCCGGGCTGGCGGGCTGGCCGTCAGTCTAGCGCGCCGGCGGCTGTAACGGGACTGTCGCCAGTCGGTCATGTGCACTTCACCGCGCTCGCCGACACTCGCGGAAACCTACCGGAGGCCGCCGACGATGAGCAGCGCGCAACGCATGACGCCGACGAAGAAACAACGGGTACGTACCCTGTGGATATCCGATGTCCACCTGGGCACCCGCGACTGCCAGGCCGAGCACCTGGCCGGTTTCCTCAAGCGCTACCACGCCGACCGCATCTACCTGGTGGGCGACATCATCGACGGCTGGAAGCTGCGCGGCGGCATCTACTGGCCGCAGGCGCACACCAACGTGATCCGCCGCCTGCTGACAATGAGCAAGCGCGGCACCGAGGTGATCTACGTCACCGGCAACCACGACGAGTTCCTGCGCCGCTACTCCTCGCTGCTGCTGGGCAACATCCGCCTGGTGGACGAGATCGTCCACACCACCGCCGACGGCCGCCGCTTGCTGGTCATCCACGGCGACCAGTTCGACGTGATCACCCGCTATCACAAGTGGCTGGCGTTCCTCGGCGATTCGGCCTACGAATTCACCCTGACCCTCAATCGCTGGCTCAACCACTGGCGCAGCCGCTATGGCTACGGTTACTGGTCGCTGTCGGCGTACCTCAAGCACAAGGTGAAGACAGCGGTGAACTTCATCAGCGACTTCGAGGAAGCCATCGCCCACGAGGTGCACAAGCGCGGCCTCAACGGCGTGGTCTGCGGGCACATTCACCACGCGGAGATCCGCCGGATCGGCGAGGTGGAATACCTCAACTGCGGTGACTGGGTGGAGTCCTGTTCGGCGCTCATCGAACACTGGGACGGCAGCATCCAGCTCTATCGACTGGCCGAGGAGCAGGCACGCAGTGCCGCGCCGGCGGTGGTCGAGTCGGCGGCATGAGGCTGCTGATCGTCACCGATGCCTGGCTGCCGCAGGTCAACGGCGTGGTCACCAGCCTGCGGGCGCTGGTGGCCGAATTGGAAGGGCAGGGCCATGCGGTCGGCCTGATCACCCCGCAGGATTTCCGTCATCGTCCGTGCCCCAGCTACCCGGAGATTCCCCTGGCCTGGGACGTCTGGAAGGTGGGCGAAAAGATCCGCGCCTTCGCCCCCGACTGCGTCCACCTCGCCACCGAAGGCCCGCTGGGCTGGGCCGCCCGGCGTTGGCTGGTACGCCGGGGAGTGAGGTTCAGCAGCGCCATTCACACCCGCTTTCCCGAATACGTGAACACCCGCTGGCCCTGGTTGCCGCTGGCGTGGGGATATGCCTTCCTGCGCCGCTTTCATCGGCCCAGCGCGGCCGTGCTGGTGAGCAGCGAACGCATGCGCGCCACCTTCGCCGCGCAGGGCTTCGCCCGTCTGGCGCTGTGGCGCAAGGGTGTGGATATCCAACGCTTCCAGCCTGGCGCGGGCACACCGCCGGATGAGCCGGTGTTCCTGTATGTCGGCCGCCTGGCGCGGGAAAAGAACCTCGAAGCCTTCCTCTGCCTCGACCTGCCGGGGCGCAAGCGCGTCGTGGGCGACGGCCCGCAGCGCGCCGAGCTGCAGGCGATTTATCCACAGGTGGAGTTCCTCGGCTATCGCCACGGCGATGCATTGGCCGAGGTCTATCGCACTGCCAGCGTGCTGGTCTTTCCTTCGCTGACCGACACCCTTGGCCTGGTCATGGTCGAGGCACTCGCGTGCGGCACGCCGGTGGCGGCCTTCCCGGTGGCCGGGCCGCTCGACGTGCTAAAGGAAGGCGTCACCGGGGCCATGGACGTGAACCTGCGCAGCGCCTGTCTGCGGGCGTTGGCACTGGACCGGCGGGCCTGTGCGGACTGGGCGAGCACGCAGACCTGGCATGCGTCGGCGCAGGAGTTCCTGAGCCGTCAGGTGCGCCTGACGGAGGTGCCGGTCAGCGAGGAGCCGGGCTACCTGGGCGGCTGATCAGAACAGCTGGCGATCGTGGTCCAGGCTCTGGTCCACCAGCCACTTGCCGTGGGCGATGGACGCATGCTGGGCCTTCTGCAGATCCGACAGGAAGGCAAATTCCAGCGGCAGCGTCTTGCGTCGGGTGGTGTGCCCGTCCGGGCTGGTGATGTGGCAACCGGCGGCCCACGGGGTCGGCAGGCCGGGGTGTTCGACCACATCGGCGGTGATGGTGTAGCGGCGGTATTGGCATTGCATCAGGCTCATGGGGCGTCCTCCTGGCGGTTCGCCAACGGCCCCGGAAGGGCGGTGGCGGGCGGAACGATGTCGGCGTCGCGCGCCGGCAAGCCTTCTCACGTCCCAACATAGAACACCCGACAGGCTTTTTTGCCGGATACCGACGAACGCGAATCCCGCCTGCGCTGCAGATTTCGTTCGCGATCTTCCCAATGCCGACGCCGCGCGCCAGACTGTCTGCCATGCCAATCCAGACACTTTCCCGCCTTGCCGACCTCGACGCCCGCCAGTGGGACGCCCTGCTGTCGGACGATCAGCCGTTCCTGCGCCATGCCTTCCTCTGCGCCCTGGAGGACAGCGGCAGCGTCGGCGGTCGCACCGGCTGGCAGCCGTCTCATCGCGTATTGCTGAACGACGACGGGCGCCTGCTCGCCGCCGCGCCGGCCTACCTGAAGAGCCACTCCTACGGCGAGTACGTGTTCGACTGGAGCTGGGCCGATGCCTGCCTGCGTGCGGGTATCCCCTACTACCCCAAGCTGCTGGTGGGCATTCCCTTTACGCCGGTGGGCGGCGCGCGCCTGCTGGGCAGCTCGGAGGCGGCGCTGAGCCTGGTCGGCGCGCTGGCGGCGGAGGTGGACGAGGGGCATTGCTCAAGCGTGCACGTGAACTTCACCGATGCGGCCGCCGATGCGCTGCTCGGCTGCGCGGAAGGTTGGCTGCCGCGCCTGGGCTGCCAGTACCACTGGAACAACCGGGGCTACCGTGACTTCCAGGATTTCCTCGACGCGCTCAGTTCGCGCAAGCGCAAGCAACTGCGCAAGGAGCGCGAGCAGGTCGCCGGGCTCGGGCTGGATTTCGTCTGGATGGAAGGGCGTGAGCTGTCAGAGACGCACTGGGACTTCGTCTATGCCTGCTACAGCAGCACCTACGAGGTGCGCGGGCAGGCGCCCTACCTGAGCCGCGCATTCTTCAGCCTGATCGGCGAACGCATGCCGGAGGCGATCCGCGTGGTCTTCGCCCACCAGCGCGGCCGGCCCGTTGCCATGGCCTTCAGCCTGCTGGGCGGCGACACGCTGTATGGCCGCTACTGGGGCTGCCTGGCGGAGTTCGACCGGCTGCACTTCGAAACCTGTTTCTACCAGGGCCTGGACTTCGCCATCGGCCACGGCCTCAAGCGCTTCGACGCCGGCGCGCAGGGGGAGCACAAGCTGATCCGCGGCTTCGAGCCGGTGATCACGCGCTCCTGGCATCGCCTGGGGCATCCGGGCCTGCGGGAGGCGGTGGAAGAATTCCTGGTGGGGGAACGGGCGGGCATCCTGGCCTACGCCGAAGAGGCCCGCGCGGCGCTGCCGTATCGCCAGGAGTAATGCATTTCGTAGGAGCGAGCTTGCTCGCGAACTCGCGCAGCACAGGAGCCTTCGGTCAGGCTGTTCGCGAGCAAGCTCGCTCCTACAGATTCCCGCCTTGCGGGCGAAGGGGTTACTCCGGCTTTGCCTCGCCCTTGCCCGGCAGCATGCGCACCAGGGTGTTGTCGCGGCTGATGTAGTGGTGGAACAGCGCCGCCAGGGCGTGGATGCCGATCAGCCAGTAGCCGAGCACGGCGATGGTCTCGTGCCAGTACTTCACCTGCTTGGCCAGGTCCGGGTTCTTGCCCACCAGGTGCGGCAGCTCCAGGCCCCAGAACGGCACGGGCTTGTCGGCGGCGCTGAGGATGATCCAGCCGGCCAGCGGCAGGCCGATCATCAGGCCATAGAGCGCCAGGTGCGCCAGGTGCGCCAGGGCCATCTGCCAGGCCGGCGGCGCCGGAACGATCGGCGGGGCGGGGTAGATGAAGCGGCCGATGATGCGCAGCCAGACCAGCACGAACACGGAGAGGCCCAGCATGAAGTGCCATTGGGAGAACAGCGCGCGGGTGTCGCTGCCTTTGGGGAAGTTGGTGCGGTACTCCATGCAGAAGTACGTGGCGGCGATCAGCACTAGCATGATCCAGTGCATGGCGATGGACAGGCTGCCATAACGGGACGGGGTCTTGGACAGGCTCATGACGGTTCCTTGTGTGACTCGGGGAGCGTGACGCCCCGTTCTGGCGACGGAGCTATCGGTGTCAGCATAGAGCCTTCAGCCTGCCTCAGGCACCGTGAAGGCAAAGTGAAAGGGCCGCGATGTGCGGCCCTTTTGATGTCGGTCAACCCTCGTCGGCGGTGGGCTGCCGTGAGCGGATGGCATTCACCAGGCGCTTGGCCAGGGCCGGGTAGTCCTCGTCGAAATGGTGGCCGCCGGGCAGTTGCAGGTTCTCGCCCACGGCCTGCGGCTGGGTGCAACCGCTTTCGTCCTTCTCGTCGATGCCGTACACGCAGAGCACTTTCGGCGCCGGCAGACGGGCCATTTCCGGGCCGGTGGCGGCTTCCTGACCGGCCTTGCCGAGCCAGCCCTGCACCTCGATCTCGAAGCTGCCGCTGCGGGCGAAGGCCAGCAGGATCACCGAGCTGACGTCCTTCTTGGCGTCCGCCGGCAGGCGGTTGTAGATCGCCGGCAGCACGTCGGCGCCGAAGGAGTAGCCGGCCAGCACGAAGTGCTTGGCGCCCCATTTCTCGCGGTAGTGCTGCATCAGCAGGGCAAGGTCGGCGGCGCTCTGTTCCGGGGTCTTGTGCTCCCAGAAGTAGCGCAGCGCATCGACGCCCACCACCGGATAGCCGAGCTCGGCCATCTGCGCGGCGACGTCGCGGTCCAGGTCACGCCAGCCGCCATCGCCGGAGTAGAACAGGGTGACGGTTTCCGACGGCTTGGCGGCCGGGACTTCCACCACCGGCACGCTGTCGCCGCCGCCTTGCAGCAGCTGGCGCAGCTGGTCGGCGAGCACCTTGGGCAGCGGCGTGTCGTAGTCGGTGATCACCGTCTCGGCGTTCTTCAGACCACGGGCGAAGCGCGCGCTGGCGTCGTCCGGGTTGTCGTTCCAGGCGGCCAGCCAATGGCCATGGGGCGTGGCGGTTGGCAGCGGCGTGGCAGCGCAGTCGGGTTTTTCCAGGGAGAAATCGACCGACAGCGCCTTGGCCTTGTCGTCGGTCTGCCCGGCGAGCCAGCGCAGCGCCCAGGCGCTGCCCGGGCCGATGCCGGCGACCAGGGTCGGCTGGCCGTCGAGCAGTTCGCTGGCAGCCTTGATGCGCGCCTGCTGGGCGGCGCAGTCGTTTTCCGGGAAGACGAACTGCACCACGCGGGCGCCGCTGTCGTGGGCCAGGGCCAGCAGTTGGCCGTCGTCGAGTTTCTGGTCAGCCTTTACCGCGAGCAGAACACGGGCGTTCGGCTGCTTGCCGGGGATGGCCAGGGCGACGGCGCTGCCATCGGCGAGCTGGCGGTGTTCCAGCGAGGCCTGGGACGCCGGGCGGCTCCACAGCAGCAGGCCGACGGCGAGGATGATCAGCAGGAGGAGGGCGAGCAGGTGTCGCCAGCGTCGTTTCAACATATCAGCGTTTTACCAATCCACTCAGGCCGCCTGCGATGAGGGCGGCCGTATCGGCCAGGGCCACCAGCGGATCCAGTCCGGCGGGCACGGCCAGGTAACGGGGTTCCCAGTCGGGCTGGAACTTGTCCTTGAAGCGTCGCAGCCCCTGGAAATTGTAGAACTGCTCACCCCGGCGAAAAACCAGCGCGCCGAGACGTTGGGTCAGCGGGGCGCCGCGGCGCGGCTGCAAGCCGGCCAGGGGCACCATGCCGAGGCTGAAGCGGGTGTGCCCGCTCTCCTTGTAATGCAGGATCAGGCCGAGCATGAGGAACTCCATGGTCAGCTTGGGTGCGTCGGGGGCCACGCGCATCAGGTCGATGCTCGCCAGCTCCTTGCCGGAGGTTTCCAGCAGGTTGGCGAAGGCCACGGCGCGGCCCTGGAAGCGGACCACGACGACGCGGAAATAGTGCAGGTACTCGGGGGTGAAGCGGCCGAGGGAGAAGCCCTTTTCGCGGACGTTCTTGCCGCCCAGCCAGGCATCGGAGATGGCGCGCAACTCGTCCATCGGCGCCTGGCCGGCATCGTGGAACTCCAGGCTCAGGCCGTCGCGCTGGCCCCGGTTCCAGGTGTAGCGCAGGTCCTTCATCTCCTTGCCCTTGCTCTCCAGGTCGAAGCGGCGGAGGTCGACCCGCGCCTCCTCGCCGAGCTTGAGCGCGGTCAGGCCGATGTCCATGTACAGCGGCAGGTTCTCCGCGCGCACCTGGTAGAACACCGGGCGCGCGTGGTGCAGGTCGCAGAGGTCGCGGAACTGCCAGATCAGCTCGGCGCGCGCCTGGGCCGGGCCGACCGGGTCGAACAGCGCCACCAGGCTGCGGCCGCGGCGCGCATACATCAGGAAGGCGTCGTTGCCTTCGTGGAACAGCAGGGCCTTGTCGCCGGACAGGGCCAGGCCGCCGTCAGGCTGCGCGGAATTGGCCAGGATGCCGGCGGCGATATCCAGCTCCTCGCGGGTCGGCGCATGGATCGCCGGCGGCGCGGTGCGCAGCAGCCAGTACAGCGCCAGCGCGGCCAGCAATAGGCAACTGCCCAGGGCGGCGCGCAGGCCGCGCGGGGCGTCGGCGTCGAGGGCGAACTGCCACCAGAGCTCCTGGCTGTAGGGCACGTCCTGGTAGGCGAACAGCAGCAGCCAGATGGACGCGGCGATGACGCAGGCGGCGGCGCCCAGGTAGAGCGGCGAGAAGGGCAGGTCCATCAGGCGGCTGCGGCGGTAGAAGGCGCTGCGGAAGATCACCAGCAGGGCGGCGGTGAAGCTCAGGATCAGTGCTTCTTCCCAGTCGAAGCCCTTAAGCAGCGACAGCCCGGCGCCGGCGATCAACAGGCCGAGGGTCAGCGCCCACGCGGCGGAAAGACGGCGCCGCAGGCCGTAGGCGAGCAGCAGGCAGAGCACGCCGATCAGGCTGGCGGCCAGGTGCGAGGCATCGATCAGGCGGTGCGGCACCAGGAAGCCGACCTCGTCCAGGCGGGTATCGATGGACGGCGTGGCGCCGGAGAACAGCAGGACGATGCCGGAGATGAACACCAGCAGCGAGAGGATTTGCGCGGCGAAGCCGGAGGTGATGCGCACGGCCTGCTTGGCCACCAGGATGCGGCGCGCCTCCAGGAACAGCAGCAACAGGCACGCGACGATCAGCGGCAGCACCACGTAGATCAGGCGGTACAGCAGCAGCGCGGCGGCCAGCGGCGCGGCGCCCAGTTGGCCGGCGAAGGCCGCCAGCAGTACGGCTTCGAACACGCCGACGCCGCCCGGCACATGGCTGAGCACGCCGGCAGCCAGGGCGATCAGGTAGACCAGCAGGAAGGCGCCAAAGGGCGGCGCTTCGGGCAGCAACAGGTAGAGCACGGTGGCGGCAGCGGCCACGTCCAGCGCGGTGATCAGCAGTTGCAGCAGCGACAGGCGCAGGCCCGGCAGGCGCAGCGTGCGTTTGCCGAAGCGGACCAGGTGGCTGTCGGGGGAGGGTTGTTCCGGAAGCCGGCGGCGTTCGACGGCGACCACCAGCAGCAGGCAGAAGGCGATGATCCCCAACGCCAGCACGGCCACCAGCCATTCGGGCAGGTGCAGGGCCAGGGAAGCGTCGGACAGATCGCTCAGCGCCGCGAGCGCTGCCAGCACCGGCAGGGCGCAGCCCAGCGAAAGGCTGGCGAACAATGTCATCAGGGCGACGTCGCCGGCGCCCAGCCCCTGGCGGGCATACAGGCGATAGCGCACTGAACCGCCGGACAGCATCGACAGGCCGACGGCATTGCCGATGGCGAAGGCGGAGAAACCACCGGTCAGCAGCGCCGGGGTGGGCAGCTTCACTCCGGCGAAGCGGCTGGCCGACCATTCATAGCCCAGCAGGAACAGGAAACCCACCACCGTGGCGGCGAAGGCGCCGAACAACGAACTACTGGGTACGTCGAGCAGGGCGTCGTGCAGGGAGTAGGCGTCGATGTCGCGCAGCAGGTGATAGCAGGCGATCAGCGCCAGGCTGAACAGGACCAGGGTCACGCCCAGGCCGAGTGCCTGGCGGTTGGCATGGACCCATTCGAGCCAGGCCGCTCGGGGCTGCGCGTCGTCTAGGGCAGGGGTATCGGGTGTGGCAGGGTTGGCGCTCATCGGGCACCTCAAACGATTTAGCGCGACAGAGTAGGGGCACTGACGCGAATTCCCAAGTCCCCGGAAGAGTATTTTCCTGATCCGTGAGACGCCACCCGTGGGCGAGATTTTTTGGCCGCAACGAAAAAAGCCACTCCTAAGAGTGGCTTTTTTCTTGGTGTCTGGTTGCGGGAGCAGGATTTGAACCTACGACCTTCGGGTTATGAGCCCGACGAGCTACCAGACTGCTCCATCCCGCGGCGGCAATTCTACGCAGATGATGGCCTGTGTCAAACGGTATTTTCGTTTTCGATCAACAATTTAACTCGCGCGCAAACGAAAAAGGCCACTCCGAAGAGTGGCCTTTTCACGGTGTCTGGTTGCGGGAGCAGGATTTGAACCTACGACCTTCGGGTTATGAGCCCGACGAGCTACCAGACTGCTCCATCCCGCGTCAGCCATTCTACGCGGATGAAAGGTCTTGTCAATCGATATTTGCCGTTCGATCAATAATTTAAATCGCGCGCAAACGAAAAAGGCCACTCCGAAGAGTGGCCTTTTTCTGTGTCTGGTTGCGGGAGCAGGATTTGAACCTACGACCTTCGGGTTATGAGCCCGACGAGCTACCAGACTGCTCCATCCCGCGGCAGCCATTCTACGCCCGCGGGGCTTCCT